>NZ_JBDGKK010000004.1:190526-440376 GCF_057656415.1 Lysobacter sp. Soil_C_59
GGCGTTCGCCGGGATGACGAGCAAGGTGGATCCCGGCGTTCGCCGGGATGACGGGGCCTTACGGCTCCATCAACCGCCTGTAACCCTCGATCCCCAGCTTCTCAAGCGTCGCGATGTTGCGCTCCACGATCACTTCCGGATCCGGGAACGCCGCGACGGCGCGCTCGACACTGGCCTCGCGCAGCAGGTGCAGCATCGGGTAGGGCGAACGGTTGCTGCAGTTGCCGACGTCGTCGGCGTCAGTGCCGGCGAACTGGTAGTCCGGGTGGAAGCTGGCGACCTGGATGTGCCCCTCCAGCCCCAGGAACGCGATCACCGAGTCGGCCTGGTCGAGGAAGTCGTTGTAGTCGAGGAAATCGCCGAGAACCTGCGGATGGATCAACAGCGTCGTGTCGGTCTCCTCCGCATCGGTCGCCGCCAGAAGCGCCAGTTCGGAGGCAAGCTCCTCGCGCAGCGCTTCGGGTGTGGTCGCCTCGCTCAGCACGAACCGCACCTGCTGCTTGACGTACACCGCCTTGGCGAACGGGCACAGGTTCAACCCGATCACCGCGCGTTCCAGCCAGCGCCGCGTCGCGGCGATCGCCTCGTGGTCATCGCCGCTCATCGCCACCTCAGTCGCGGAAGTTGTCGAACTGCAGCGGGCGCTCGTACTCGGCGGCCTTGAGCAGGGCGATGGCCGCCTGCAGGTCATCGCGCTTCTTGCCATTGACGCGCAGCTTGTCGCCGTTGATCTGGCTGTCGACCTTGATCTTGGCGTCCTTGAGGGCGCCCTGGATCTTCTTGGCCAGCTCGCGCTCGATGCCCTGCTTGACGGTGATCTTCTGCCGCGCGCCGGCCAGGTTGGTTTCGACGTCGCCGAACTCCAGGCAGCGCGCATCGATGCCGCGCGCGATCAGGCGTGCACGCAGGATGTCGTTCATCTGCTTGAGCTGGAAGTCGCTCGGAGCCGACTGGCTGATCACCTGGTCGTCCAGCTCGAACTTGGCATCGACGCCCTTGAAGTCGAAGCGCGTGCCCAGCTCGCGGTTGGCCTGGTCGACGGCATTGGTCAACTCGTGGGTGTCGACTTCGGAAACGACGTCAAAAGAAGGCATGGCCGGCTCCAGCGGAACGCAAATTCGGGGGCGCAAAGGGTAGCGCAGGCCGCGTCGTCGCGCAGCCACGGCACGCTGCGTTGCGCCCGCGCACGCGCGGCGCGACGTCGGCGGGGGCTAGACTGGCGGCCCACTCGTGCCCGAAAGATGCCTGGACGCACCATGCTCAAGACGCCCGCCTACGCTGCGCTCGATGCCCGTTCGCCGCTCGCCCCCTTCACCATCGAGCGGCGCGAACCCGGCCCGACCGAGGTCCTGATCGACATCCTCTACTGCGGCGTCTGCCACTCCGACATCCACCAGGCCCGCGACGAGTGGGGCAGTTCGAGTTTCCCGATGGTGCCCGGGCACGAGATCGTCGGCCGGGTCGCCGGCGTCGGTACGCAGGCGGGCAAGTTCAAGGTCGGCGACCACGTCGGCGTGGGCGTGTTCGTCGACTCGTGCCGCAGCTGCGCCAATTGCAAGGCGGGCGAGGAGCAGTTCTGCGACCAGGGCATGAGCGGCACCTACAACAGCTTCGAGCGCGACCCGGTCGGCCACCGCTTCGACAAGTCGCGGCCGACCTACGGCGGCTACTCCACGCGCATCACGGTCAACGAGGCGTACGTGCTGCGCATTCCGTCGGCTATCCCGCTCGACCGCGCCGCGCCACTGCTGTGCGCCGGCATCACCACCTGGTCGCCGCTCAAGCACTTCGGCGTCAAGGCCGGTGACAAGGTCGCCGTGGTCGGACTGGGCGGGCTGGGGCACATGGGCGTCAAGCTGGCAGTGGCCCTGGGCGCCGAGGTCACGGTGCTGAGCACGTCGGAATCCAAGCGCGCCGATGCGCTCGCGCTGGGCGCGAAGGATTTCGCCGCCACCCGCGACGGGACTGTCTTCAAGACGCTCGCGCAGCAGTTCGACTACATCCTCGACACGGTCTCGGCCGCGCACGACTACAACGCCTACCTGGAGCTGCTGAAGCTCGACGGCACCATGGTCCTGCTCGGTATCCCGGATGCACCGCAGGCGGTGGCGGCCGGAACGCTGATCCGCCGGCGCCGGCGCCTGGCCGGTTCGATGATCGGCGGTATCGCCGAAACGCAGGAGATGCTGGATTTCTGCGCCGAGCATGGCGTCGCCTCCGACATCGAGCTGATCGGCATCGACCAGGTCAACGAAGCCTACGAGCGGATGCTCAAGGCCGACGTGCGCTACCGCTTCGTGATCGACATCGGCCGCTGGGCGTCGCAGGGCGATTGACCGTGCCCACCGGCGCCCGCCAGGCCCACGCGCGCCAGACGCGCGCCATGCTGACCATGCTGGTCGCCGTGGCGCTGTTCGCGATGATGGATGCCGGCCTCAAGCAGTTGTCGGTGACCTACCCGCCGTTCCAGGTCGCCTCGCTGCGCGGTGCGGCCTCGTTGCCGCTGGTGCTGGTGTGGGCGCTGGCCACGGTCGGCGTGGGCCCGCTGATCCGCGTGCGCTGGTCGCTGCACCTGCTGCGCGGCGTGCTCGGCGTGGCGATGATGGCCGCCTTCGTCTACGCGGTGGCGCGGATGCCGCTGTCGACCACGTACTCGATCTTCTTCGTCGCGCCGCTGATCATTACCGCGATGTCGGTGCCGTTCCTGGGCGAGAAAGTCGGTCCGCGGCGCTGGACGGCGATCGCCGTCGGCCTGATTGGCGTGCTGGTGCTGCTGCGACCGACGGGCGAGGGGCTGGTGAGCCTGGCTGCGTTGGCGGTGCTGGTGGCGGCGCTGATGTACTCGGTCAGCGCGATCACCGTGCGCATCCTCGCGCGCACCGACAGCACACAGTCGATGATGGTCTGGCTGATGGCGATGATCGCCGTCGGCGCAGGCGTGCTCGCCTGGCCGCAGTGGGTGCCGATCCGCGGCGATGACCTGTGGCTGATCGCAGGGATCGGCGTGGCTGGCGCGCTTGGCCAGTACGCGATCACCGAGGCCTTCCGCATGGGCGAGGCGTCGCTGATCGCACCGCTGGAGTACACGGCCCTGGTCTGGGGCGTGCTGCTCGATCTCACTCTGTGGGGCGTCCTGCCCGATGCGATCACCTGGCTTGGTGCCGGGATCATCATCGCCAGCGGCCTCTACCTGCTGCGCCGCGAGCGCGTGCACGCTGAAGCCGAGCATCCCTGAGCCGTCCCGAGGGCGGTCAGGGATGATGGCGCGGCGAAGCGGCCGCGCCTTCGATCCGGATGGGCCGCCGATGAGGCGGCGGTCAGTTCTCGGTGCTGGCGTTGAGCGCCGCGGCCAGGGCGGTATTGCCGCCGACCAGGTCGGCCCAGCGCACTTCATGGCCGTTGCGGCGTCCCTTCTCGACCAGCTTGAGGCCATCGGCGTCGATGGTCAGCGTGTAGGGGCGTTCTTCGATCTGGATTTCGCGACGCAGCGGTTTGTCGAGCTTGGTCGTCATGCGTGACTCCTGCCTTTAGGAAACACCGCGACCCTAACTGTGGGCGGTGATTGCGGTGTGAACGCCTGTGGACACGCGCTGCGGCGGCTTGCCGCGGTGTCGTTGGCGCGTGAAGAACAACGGGCCCCGCGAGGCCCGTTGCCATTGCAGCAAATGGTGGCGCCTGGATGCGTGAGGCTTAGAAGCGTGCGCCCACGCCCACGCCGAGCACGACCGGATTCAGCTCGGCCTTGCCCACCTTGGCGCCGTCGACGGTCACGTCCGGCTGGCCGGTCGTGTCCTGCATGTAGCGCACGTCGGCGCGTGCGAACCAGGTCGGGGTGATGTTGACGTCGACGCCGGCGGTGGCCATCGCGCCCTTGGCGGTATCCACGCCGATGCGCTGGCCGGCCAGTGCGCCGGTCGGCTCGGCCTTCTCGCCGTCGGTGTTGGCTTCGAAGTAGCCCAGGCCGACGAACGGGCGGACGGTGCTGGCGGACGTACCGAAGTGGTACTGGCCGCTCAGTGCGTACGGCTGGCTGTCGATGCTGGCGACCTTGCCGTTGGGCGTGCGCACGCGATTGCCGAACTTGTCGGCCGAGCCCCACGCCTCGATGGCGATGTTGTCGGTGGCGTACCAGCTGGCACTCAGCGTGGCGGCGCCGTCACCATCGACGTTGGTGCGCGTGCCGGCGATCTGCGGATTGCTGGTCGGCTCGGCCAATGCGTAGCCGCCAACGACGGCGAAGCGCTTGCCGCTGGTATCGGTGGTCGTGTCCTGGGCGAAAGCGGCCGGGGCGATGGCGAGAGTGGCCACGACGGCCAGGGTCAAATGACGAAAATGCATCATGGAGAGGACTCCTCATTATTGAGAACGATCTGAGCCTTTTCAGGCCGCCTTTGGGGGGAAGGCGCGACTACCCTAGCCAGCGATGCATGAACCGTTGTTGCGCCGCGCTCGCGAAGTGCGGAACTTTCGCGAGAGGCTTCGGGTTCACTGGCGTGCGCGCGTAAACACGGTGCGCATGAACTTCCGGTGACGGGGCGTCGGTGATTGCCGATTCCGGTGCCGCGCGCGCGGAATGCGATAGGGGACATCCCCGCGCGAAAGCTGCAAGATATGGGCTCCAGCAATCACGGGGGTCGGCCATGCGCAACTTGTCTTTGCCCGGCATGCTCATTGCGCTGTCGTTGCCGGTCGCGTGCGCGCAAGCCGCCGACGTGGATGTCGACATGTCCTGCAACATGGACAGTGACTACGACCTGACGATCGACGAGCGCAGCGTCATCCTCACGCGCGACAGCGGCGTGCCCAAGGCGATCGTGATGCGCCAGGGCAAGCTGTTCGTCGATGACCGCTGGGTAACCCTGAGCAGTGCCGATTCGCAACGCATCGCCGATTTCGAGAAAGGGGCGAGGGCGGCGATGCCCGAGGCACAAGCCATTGGGCGCGAGGCGGCCGACATCGCCTTCACCGTGCTCGGCGAGGTCTCGGCCGGTTTCAGCAGCGACCCCAAGGCGGCGCAGGCCAAGGTCGAGCGGGCGCGGGCGAAGATAGACACGCGGTTGGCACGTTCGGTGACGGCCACGCGCTTCAACGGTGACGACCTGGGCCAAGGCATCGGCGAGGCCGTGGCCGAGGTGATCCCGAGCATGATCGGCGACATCGTCAGCGGTGCCCTCGGCGCCGCCTTCAGTGGTGACGCCAGCCGCCTCAAGCGACTGGAAAACCTGGACGCGCAGATCGAGGCGCGCGTCGAGCCAAGGGCCAAGGCACTGGAGCAGCGCGCCGACGGCCTGTGCCGGCGGATGGTCGAACTCGACCGGATCGACGACGCCCTCGAGTTCCGCCTGGCCAACGGACAGCCGCTGAACCTGATGGAAGCCCACCGCCAACCGCGCCCCGACAAGGATGATGCCAGCCCCGAAAGGGACGCCGCGGCCGAGGCCGCCCAGGCCCGGGCGCGTTGACCCGCCGGCGTCCCGGGCCGATACCGTGACGTATGTCGGCTGCTGTTGGCGCAGTCGCTTGCAGGACGCACAATAGGGTTTTCGCGTACTGCCGGACCCCCACACATGGCTGACCTCAAAGAAGCGCGCGTTCCCGACATCGGGGACTACGACGGCGTGCCCGTGATCGAACTGCTGGTTGCCGTCGGCGACACAGTGAAAGTGGACCAGGGACTGGTCACGCTTGAGTCCGACAAGGCGACGCTGGAAGTCCCGGCGCCCTTTGCCGGTGTCGTGCGCGAACTCAAGGTCAAGATCGGCGACGAACTGTCCGAGGGCAGCGTCGTTGCACTGATCGAACCGTCCGAAGCGGGCGCCGCCGCAGCCGCACCGGCAGAGCCGGCCAAGCCCGCCGAGCCGCCGCGCGCCGAACCGGCCGCGCCGTCGCAGCAGGTCAAGACCGCCGAGACCGGCGCCAAGGTCGAACCTGTCGTCGTGCCGGCGCAGGCGGACCGCATTGCCCAGGCATCGATCGACGCGCAGCGCCCGGGCACTGACCCGGAAGCGATGCCGCCACGCACGCCGCCGGTGACCTTCGGTGCCGACGAGCTGATGCCCGACAAGGTCCCCTATGCCAGCCCGGCGGTGCGCCTGTACGCACGCGAGCTCGGCGTCGACCTGTCGCACGTGGCTGGCAGCGAGCGCGGTGGACGCATCAGCAAGGACGACGTTTCGAAGTTCGTGAAGGGCGTGATGGAAGGCGGCGCCGCACCGGCAGCAGCCGGAGCGCCGGTCGCACTGGGCGGCGGCCTCAACCTGCTGCCGTGGCCGAAGATCGATTTCAGCAAGTTCGGCGAGACCGAGACCAAGCCGCTGTCGCGCATCCAGAAGCTGTCGGGTGCGAACCTGTCGCGCAACTGGGCAATGATCCCGCACGTCACCCAGCACGACGACGCCGACATCACCGACCTGGAAGAGCTGCGTGTCGCGCTCAACAAGGAGAACGAGAAGGCCGGCATCAAGCTGACCATGCTCGCCTTCCTGATGAAGGCCTCGGTGTCGGCGATGCAGAAGTATCCGGCCTTCAACGCTTCGCTCGATGCGACCGGCGAGAACCTGGTGCTGAAGAAGTACTTCCACATCGGCTTCGCCGCCGACACGCCCAACGGCCTTGTCGTCCCGGTCGTGCGCGATGTCGACAAGAAGGGCGTGATCCAGATCGCCCAGGAAACCTCCGAGCTTGCCAAGAAGGCCCGCGACGGCAAGCTTGGCCCGGCCGACATGAGCGGCGGCTGCTTCTCGATCAGCTCCCTCGGCGGCATTGGCGGCACCAAGTTCACCCCGATCGTGAATGCTCCGGAAGTGGCCATCCTCGGTGTGTCCAAGTCTGCGATCCGCCCGGTGTGGGACGGCAAGCAGTTCGCGCCGCGCCTGATCCTGCCGCTGTCGCTGAGCTACGACCATCGCGTCATCGACGGCGCCCTGGCCGCGCGCTTCACCGCGCACCTGGCGCAGTTGCTGGCCGACATGCGGCGCGTGCTGCTGTGAGCCATTCTGCGGTGAGCCTGCGCGCGCTGTGCCTGGCGGCGAGCCTGCTGGCCGTGCAGGTCGCGGCCACTGCCCGCGCCGACGACGAGGTGTGCAACCTCGACCTCGGCCGTGGCTGGCCGCCGGCGACCGAGAACTACGGCTCGGCCGTCGAGGGCCTGTTCGCTGCCGGCGTCAAGCCGACGCTGAGCATGACCCGCCTGCCGGCGCGCAGTGTCGAGAGCGGCGTGCAGCTGTTCGCCGGCCAAGGCGATGGCGACTGGACCTTGCGTTACAGCCAGGCCGACGAACGCGTCCAGGTCTGGAGCGACGGCAAGCGCGAACTGCGCGTGGGCCAGCAGCCCGCCGTGCAGCAGGTGCCGATGCCGGCCGCCCTGGCGCGACGCATGGTCGCCGACTGGCAGCGTGCGCTGAGCACGCAGGTGCCGGCGGACCGCACCGCGCAATTCCACGACGACGAAGTGCTGCTCTTCGTCGTCGACGACCTGCGCATCAGCGGTCTGCAGCCCGCTTGCGGGCCTGCCAGCCAACTGATGGAACAGGTCGGCCTGCTGATCGAGGCCACCGACGACAGCGACGAAAAGCGCATCAAGCGCTGGCGCAAGCTCGAAGAGAAGCTTGACGAACTGGAACAATCGCTCACCGGCGCCACCGGTTGAGCGCAGGAGAACTGCATGGCGACCATTGAAGTCAAGGTGCCGGACATCGGCGATTACGACGGCGTGCCGGTGATCGAGTTGCTGGTCGCGGTCGGCGATACGGTGAAGAAGGACCAGGGCCTGCTTACGCTGGAGTCGGACAAGGCGACGATGGAAGTGCCGTCGTCGGCTGACGGCGTGGTCAAGGAGATCAAGGTCAAGGTGGGCGACAAGGTGGCCGAGGGCGCGGTGATCGCGATCCTCGAGAGCGCTGGCGCGGTCGAGGAAAAGGCTCCTGCGACATCCGCGCCGGCCGCCGCGCCGGCACCGGCTGCAGCACCTGCTGCGGCACCGGCACCTGCGCCGGTCAGCGCCGCCCCGGCACCGAAGGCAGCCTCCGGCAGCGGCCGCAAGGCTGACATCGAATGCCGCATCGTCGTGCTCGGTTCCGGCCCCGGCGGTTACACCGCTGCGTTCCGCGCCGCCGACCTCGGACTCGACACAGTGCTGATCGAGCGCTATCCCTCGCTCGGCGGCGTCTGCCTCAACGTCGGCTGCATCCCGTCGAAGGCGCTCCTGCATGCCGCCGCGCTGATCGAGGAAGCCGCGCATTCGGCCGACATCGGCATCGACTTCGGCAAGCCGAAGATCGACATCGACAAGCTGCGCGACTTCAAGCAGAACAAGGTCGTCACCCAGTTCACCAAGGGCCTGGCCGGCATGGCCAAGCAGCGCAAGGTGCGCACGGTGCAGGGCTACGGCAAGTTCGTTTCGGCGAACGAGATCGAGATCACAGGCGACGACGGCAAGACACAGTTGCTGCGCTTCGAGCAGTGCATCATCGCCGCCGGTTCGCAGGCGGTGAAGCTGCCGAACTTCCCGTGGGACGACCCGCGCGTGATGGACTCCACCGACGCGCTGGAACTGGTCGACGTGCCGAAGAAGCTGCTGGTCGTCGGCGGCGGCATCATCGGCCTGGAAATGGCCACGGTGTACAAGGCGCTCGGCAGTGAAGTGACCGTGGTCGAGTTCATGGAGCAGCTGATGCCGGGCACCGACAAGGACCTGGTCAAGCCGCTGGCCGATCGCATGAAGAAGCAGGGCGTGGCCATCCACCTCAAGGCCAAGGCGACGACGGTCGAAGCCTCCAAGCAGGGCATCACCGTGTCGTTCGAAGGCGACGCCGCGCCGGCGCCGATGACGTTCGACCGCGTGCTCGTGGCGGTCGGTCGCTCGCCCAACGGTGGCAAGATCGACGCCGACAAGGCTGGCGTGCAGGTCACCGACCGCGGTTTCATCCCGGTCGACCGGCAGATGCGCACCAACGTCCCTCACATCTTCGCCATCGGCGACCTCGTCGGCCAGCCGATGCTGGCGCACAAGGCCACGCACGAAGGCAAGCTGGCGGCGGAAGTGGCCGCGGGCGAGAAGCGCGAGTGGGTGGCACGCGTGGTTCCGTCGGTGGCCTACACCGATCCGGAAATCGCCTGGGTCGGCGTCACCGAGACCGAAGCCAAGGCCAAGGGCCTGGAGATAGGCATCGGCAAGTTCCCGTGGGCCGCATCTGCGCGTGCGGTCGGCATCGGTCGTGGCGAAGGTTTCACCAAGCTGATCTTCGACGAGAAGACCCACCGCATCATCGGCGGCGGCATCGTCGGCGTGCATGCCGGCGACCTGATCACCGAGGTGGCGCTGGCGATCGAGATGGGCGCGGAAGCAGCCGACATCGGCAACACGATCCATCCGCATCCGACCTTGAGCGAATCGGTCGGCATGGCGGCGGAAGTGTACGAAGGCACGATCACCGACCTGTACATCCCGAAGAAGAAGTAACGCTCCGGCGGTGCTCCGGAAAAGGCGAAGCCCCGGTAGGGAGACCGGGGCTTCGGAGTGCCCGCCGTAGCTTGCTTTGACGAGGAGTAGAGACTGGGCGGGCGATCGGTAGATGGGACCGGTGGAATCGCAAAAGGTTCCGCCGAAGATGTGCCGCCTGAGCCGGCTCGCAATCTGACTGCGGCCTCAGACGCTCACGGCCGCGGCGGCGTCGCGCCGATCACGGCTCCGGCGCTGCTCGATGCGCTTCCAGATCTTCTCGTGGAAGTGGAAGGCGACGGTGTTGCAGGCCGGCTCGACCAGGGCGAGCGCGCCGCCGACCCAGACGCTGCCCGTCATCAGATAGCCAACCATGAATGCGACCGTGAAGTGGACGGCCGCGAAGCTCAGGGTCTTGGTCATGACACACCCACCAGATGAGAATGATTCTCGATTCTGCATGCTGGCGGCCTGGCGTCAAATTGAAAGTTGCGCTGGCTTCGATAGGGTAGCGCTATCATCTGCCGGAGCCCCATGCGGCCCTTACCTTTCAGGTAATTGAGTGGGCACGACGGCGGCGGCACGCTGGCCGCCATGAAGCCGCCAGATGCCTTCCGCAGGTTCCTGAACGGGCCGAACGCCCGTGCAAACGTGACTGGCGCCGGTTGCCGGGAACGCCCGCGACCTCTATACTTTTGCGGCTCTACCGGGCGCTTTGCGCCTGCCCCAGACCGACGAGTCCCGCGTGCACGATCCATTGTCCGCAGGTCGCCGGCTGGCGTCGCGCGCGACTGCCTGGCAGGCCGGCGCGGCAGCGCTGGTCGCGCTGGCCTTCCTCCCCTTCGGGGCGCCTTCGGCGCTGGCGGCGGCGGTCGGCGGTGGCGCGATCGTCGCGGGCAGTGTCGTGGCGGCCCTGATGGCCCTCGGGGGCGGTATCCAGCCGGCCGGGATGGCGGTGGGGCGGCTTCTGGCCGGGGTGATGTTGAAGTGGGTGGTGGTGTTTGCAGTTTTAACGCTCGGCCTCGCCGGGTTCAAGCTGCCGCCGTTGCCAATGCTGGTGGGAGTGCTTGCGGGAACGCTGGCATTCGTCCTGGCCAACCTTTTGAAACGATAGGTGTCTTTTCGTGAGTGAACAGACCGGTTCGGGCGGCCTGAACGAATACATTCAGCACCACCTCCAGCAGAACTCGATCGAGTTCTTCGGCGGTGCGTTCCACATCGACACCTGGGCGGTGTCGCTGGTGCTGGGCCTGATCTTCATCACCTGGTTTGGCTGGTTCGCGCGCAAGGCCACTTCCGGCGTGCCGGGCAAGGGCCAGGCCTTCGTCGAACTGATCCTGGAGTTCATCGACGGCCAGGTGAAGGACAGCTTCCACGGCGACCGCCGTTCGCTGACCCCGCTGGCGCTGACCATCTTCATGTGGGTCGTGCTGATGAACTGCATGGACCTGCTGCCGCTCGACGCGCCGTACACGGCGATCAAGCTGGCCGCCGGCGCCGATGTCGCGCACCACACCTATTTCCGTTGGGTCCCGACCGCGGACCTCAACACCACGCTGGCCATGTCGGTCGTCGTGTTCTTCCTGATCCTGTGGCATTCGGTGAAGGCCAAGGGCGGCTTCGGCTTCGGCAAGGAGCTGCTGACCGCGCCGTTCCACGCGCACGGCACCGGCACCAAGATCGCGCTGGCACCGGCCAACCTCGGCCTCAACGTCATCGAGTACCTGGTCAAGCCGGTCAGCCTCGCCATGCGACTGTTCGGCAACATGTACGGCGGCGAGCTGGTGTTCATGCTCATCGCCGGCCTGCTCGGCGGCAGCCTGCTGATGTTTGTTCCGGGCGTGCTGTTCAACGCTGCCTGGGCGCTGTTCCACATCCTGATCGTGCTGCTGCAGGCCTTCATCTTCATGATCCTCACCGTCGTCTACATCGCCGGCGCGTACGAGAGTCACTAAGTCGTTTTCGTTTTCGCTTCACCCTTCCGCGCTTCATCTATCCAACCAAAACGTTTCAGTAGGAGAAAACCATGGAATTCATCGCCAGTGTGCAGGGCCTGACCGCTATCGCGATCGGCATGATGGTCGGCCTCGGCGCTATCGGCGCTTGCCTCGGCATCGCGCTGATGGGCTCGAAGTTCCTTGAGTCGGCTGCCCGTCAGCCGGAGCTGGTGCCGATGCTGCAGGGCCGCATGTTCCTGCTGGCCGGCCTGATCGACGCGGCGTTCATCATCGCGCTGGCCGTCGGCCTGCTGTTCGCCTTCGGCAACCCGCTGCTGGGCGAAGTGAAGAATGCTGCTGCCGCCACCGCCGGCGCCGCGCATTAATCAGTTCGTAGTTGTAGAAGCACCGGAGCCGTCCGCACCGCGGACGGCTCTCCCGGGCATAACCGCCCGCAGCGTCCTATCGGAGCTGTCATGAATCTCAACATGACCTTCTTCGGCCAGATGATCACGTTCGCGATCCTCATCTGGTTCACGATGAAGTTCATTTGGCCGCCCCTCAACAAGGCGATCGAAGAACGTCAACACAAGATTGCCGAGGGTCTGGCCGCTGCAGAGCAGAGCCAGAAGAACCTCGCGCAGGCACAGCAGAGCGTCGACGCCGAGCTGCGCACCGCCCGTACCAAGGCCAACGAGATCATCGAGCAGGCGCACCAGCGCGCCAATCAGATCATCGACCAGGCCAAGAACGACGCGATCGCAGAGGCCAACCGCCAGAAGGCGGCGGCTGACGCCGAGATCGCAGCGAGCGCCAACCGCGCCCGCGAGGAGCTGCGCAAGCAGGTCTCCACGCTGGCCGTGTCCGGTGCCGAAAAGCTGCTCAAGCGCGAAATCGATGCCAACGCCCACAAGGCGCTGCTCGACGAGCTGGCCGCAGAAATCTGAGCTGAGCGATGACCCAGGCACTGACCCTCGCCCGTCCGTACGCCCGTGCCGCCTTCGCGCTGTCGCGTGAAAGCGGCCGCACTGCCGCATGGTCGCAGGCGCTCGCGTTCGCCGCCCGTGTGGCGGCCGATCCGCAGGCGCAGGCGCTGCTCGGCCATCCGCTGATCAACCCGGTCGACGCCGTCGGCCTGTTGGCGATGGACGGTGCCGAGGACAGCTTCACCCGCTTCCTCGGCCTGCTCGCCGACAACCGCCGCCTCGCCCTGCTGCCGGAAATCACCGGCCTGTTCGAGGAGCTGCGCGCCGATGCCGAGCGCATCGTCAAGGCCAAGGTCACTGCCGCCAGCGAACTGCCGGCCGCCGAGCTCGACGCCATCAAGGCCGCGCTGGTCAAGCGCTTTGGCCGCGACGTCGAGATCGAGACCGCGGTCGACGCCTCGCTGATCGGCGGCGCCGTGATCGACGCTGGCGAAGTGGTCATCGACGGCTCGCTCAAGGGCAAGCTCGCGCGCCTGCAGTCCTCGCTGGCGCAATAATCGAATTCATCTGCCCGCTTTCAATTTGCATTTTCCGGTTCATGCCGGATCAAGGGACCTAAACCCATGGCTACCACCCAGCTCAACCCGTCCGAAATCAGTGAACTGATCAAGACCCGCATCGAGAAGGTCAAGCTGACCGCCGAAGCGCGCAACGAAGGCACCGTCACCTCGGTGTCCGACGGCATCGTGCGCATCTACGGTCTGGCCGACGTGATGCAGGGCGAAATGATCGAGCTGCCGAACGAGACCTACGCACTCGCGCTGAACCTGGAGCGCGACTCGGTCGGCGCCGTGGTCCTGGGTGACTACGAGCACCTGCGCGAAGGCGACGTGGCCAAGACCACCGGCCGCATCCTCGAAGTGCCGGTCGGTCCGGAACTGCTCGGCCGCGTCGTCAACGCGCTGGGCGAGCCGATCGACGGCAAGGGCCCGATCACCGCGTCGCTGACCGCTCCGGTCGAGCGCGTCGCCCCGGGCGTGATCTGGCGCAAGTCGGTCGACCAGCCGGTGCAGACCGGTTACAAGACCGTCGACGCGATGATCCCGATCGGCCGTGGCCAGCGCGAGCTGATCATCGGCGACCGCCAGACCGGCAAGACCGCCCTGGCGATCGACGCGATCATCAACCAGAAGGGCACCGGCATTAAGTGCGTGTACGTGGCGATCGGCCAGAAGGCCTCGTCCGTCGCCAACGTCGTGCGCAAGCTCGAAGAGAACGGCGCCCTGGCACACACGATCGTCGTTGCCGCCACCGCTTCCGAGTCGGCTGCGATGCAGTACATCAGCGCCTACTCCGGCTGCACCATGGGCGAGTACTTCCTCGACCGCGGCGAAGATGCGCTGATCGTGTACGACGACCTGTCCAAGCAGGCCGTGGCCTACCGCCAGATCTCGCTGCTGCTCAAGCGCCCGCCGGGTCGCGAAGCCTACCCGGGCGACGTGTTCTACCTGCACAGCCGCCTGCTCGAGCGCGCAGCCCGCGTGTCCGAGGACTACGTCGAGAAGTTCACCGAAGGCAAGGTCACCGGCAAGACCGGTTCGCTGACCGCGCTGCCGATCATCGAAACGCAGGCCGGTGACGTCTCGGCGTTCGTTCCGACCAACGTGATCTCGATCACCGACGGCCAGATCTTCCTCGAGACTGACCTGTTCAACGCCGGCATCCGCCCGGCCGTGAACGCCGGTATCTCGGTGTCGCGCGTCGGTGGTGCGGCCCAGACCAAGATCATCAAGAAGCTGTCGGGCGGCATCCGTATCGCCCTCGCCCAGTACCGTGAGCTGGCTGCGTTCGCGCAGTTCGCCTCCGACCTGGACGAAGCCACCCGCAAGCAGCTCGAGCGCGGCCAGCGCGTCACCGAGCTGATGAAGCAGAAGCAGTACGCGCCGATGTCGATCGCGCTGCAGGCACTGTCGATCTACGCCGTCAACGAGGGTTACATCGACGACGTGCCGGTCAGCAAGATCTTGGCGTTCGAAGAGGGCCTGCACGCCCACTTCGTCAACACCCAGGGCGAGCTGGTCAACAAGATCAACGCCACCGGCGGCTGGAACGACGAGATCGAGGCGACCTTCAAGCAGGGCATCGCCGAGTTCAAGCAGACGGGTACCTGGTGAGCGGGAATAGGGAATAGGGAATTGGGAACGAAAGGTAGTCACGGCCGACTCAACGTCGCCTGAGCCTCACGTTCCCCACTCCCCACTCCCGCTTCTCATCCCGCCCTTCGGCATTCAGCAACAAACACAGCGAGCGACAAATGGCAGGCGGCCGCGAAATCAAAACCAAGATCAAGAGCGTGCAGAACACCCGCAAGGTGACGCGCGCGCTCGAAATGGTCTCGGCATCCAAGATCCGCAAGGCGCAGGACCGGATGAAGGTCTCGCGTCCGTATGCGCGCGTGATGAAGCAGGTGATCGGTCACCTGGCCCAGGCCAACTCCGACTACCAGCATCCCTACCTGGTCGAGCGCCAGGAAGTGAAGCGCGTCGGCTACATCATCGTGTCCTCGGACCGTGGCCTGGCCGGCGGCCTCAACAACAACCTGTTCCGCAAGCTGCTGGGCGAGTTCCGCAAGTGGCAGGAGCAGGGCGTCGAGATCGACGTGGTCACCATCGGCCAGAAGGCCTCGGTGTTCTTCCGTCGCATCAACGTCAACATGGTCGGCTCGGTCACTCATCTGGGCGACCAGCCCAAGCTCGAGCAGCTGGTCGGCGTGATCAAGGTCATGCTGGACGGCTACAGCAGCGGCAACGTCGACCGCGTCTTCATCTGCTACAACGACTTCGTCAACACGATGACCCAGCGCGCGGCGTTCGACCAGCTGCTGCCGCTGCCCGAGTCGGACACGAAGGTCGCGCACCACGACTGGGACTACATCTACGAGCCCGACGCGGCCAGCGTGCTGGAGCACGTGCTGACCCGCTACGTCGAGTCGCTGGTGTACCAGGCGGTGCTGGAGAACGTCGCGTCCGAGCATGCCGCGCGCATGGTCGCGATGAAGGCCGCCTCCGACAACGCCACCAAGCTGATCGGCACGCTGAACCTGGTCTACAACAAGGCCCGCCAGGCGGCGATCACCCAGGAAATCTCGGAAATCGTCAGCGGCGCCGCCGCGGTCTGACCGCGCCGGCGCAGCCATCACCAATCACGTGGGCGCGATCGTCGCGACCGCACACCAGCTTTAAAGTTACGAGGAAACCACCATGAGTCAGGGCAAGATCGTTCAGATCATCGGCGCGGTCGTCGACGTCGAGTTCCCGCGCGAGTCCGTGCCGAAGGTGTACGACGCGCTGAAGGTCGACAACACCGAGATCACGCTCGAAGTGCAGCAGCAGCTTGGCGACGGCGTCGTGCGCACCATCGCGCTCGGCTCGACCGACGGCCTCAAGCGCAACCTGGTGGCCAACAACACCGGCAAGGGCATCTCGGTGCCGGTCGGCGCCGGCACCCTGGGCCGCATCATGGACGTGCTGGGTCGCCCGATCGACGAGGCCGGTGAAGTCACCGCTTCGGCGCATTGGGAAATCCACCGCGCCGCCCCGTCGTACGAGGACCAGTCCTCGGGCAACGACCTGCTCGAAACCGGCATCAAGGTCATCGACCTGATGTGCCCGTTCGCAAAGGGCGGCAAGGTCGGCCTGTTCGGCGGCGCCGGCGTCGGCAAGACCGTCAACATGATGGAACTGATCAACAACATCGCCAAGGCGCACTCGGGTCTGTCCGTGTTCGCCGGCGTGGGCGAGCGTACCCGTGAGGGCAACGACTTCTACCACGAGATGAAGGACTCCAACGTCCTCGACAAGGTGGCGATGGTGTACGGCCAGATGAACGAGCCGCCGGGCAACCGCCTGCGCGTCGCGCTGACCGGCCTGACCATGGCCGAGTACTTCCGCGACGAGAAGGACGCTTCGGGCAAGGGCCGCGACGTGCTGCTGTTCGTCGACAACATCTACCGCTACACGCTGGCCGGTACCGAAGTGTCGGCACTGCTGGGCCGCATGCCGTCGGCCGTGGGTTACCAGCCGACGCTGGCCGAGGAAATGGGCGTCCTGCAGGAGCGCATCACCTCGACCAAGACCGGTTCGATCACCTCGATCCAGGCCGTGTACGTTCCCGCGGACGACCTGACCGACCCGTCGCCGGCGACCACCTTCGCCCACCTCGACGCCACCGTCGTGCTGTCGCGAAACATCGCTTCGCTGGGTATCTACCCGGCCGTCGACCCGCTCGACTCGACCTCGCGCCAGCTCGATCCGAACGTGATTGGTCTTGAGCACTACGAAGTCGCGCGCAAGGTCCAGTCGACCCTGCAGAAGTACAAGGAACTGAAGGACATCATCGCGATCCTCGGCATGGACGAGCTGTCGGAAGAAGACAAGCAGGCCGTGTCGCGCGCGCGCAAGATCGAGCGCTTCTTCAGCCAGCCGTTCCACGTCGCCGAAGTCTTCACCGGTTCGCCGGGCAAGTACGTCGCGCTGAAGGACACGATCCGCGGCTTCAAGGGCATCGTCGAAGGCGAGTACGACCACCTGCCGGAGCAGGCGTTCTACATGGTCGGCGGCATCGAGGAAGCGGTCGAGAAGGCCAAGAAGATCGCAGGCTGATCGGAGAGACCCATGGCATCCACCATCCGTTGCGACATCGTCAGTGCCGAGCAGGAGATCTTCCACGGCGAAGCCGAGCTCGTGGTCGCCACCGGTGAAATGGGCGAGCTGGGCATCGCGCCCAAGCACGCGCCGCTGATCACCCGCCTCAAGCCGGGCAAGGTCGTGGTGATCCTGCCGGGCGGCGAGCACCTGGACTTCGCCATCTCCGGCGGCATCCTCGAAGTGCAGCCGACCGTCGTGACCGTGCTGGCCGACACCGCCGTGCGCGCCCAGGACATCGACGAAGCCGCTGTCCGCGCCGCCAAGGAAGAAGCCGAGCGGATCCTGTCGAAGAAGGATCCGAAGATGAGCATGGAAGAAGCCCAGAGCCAGCTGGCCATGAGCATCGCCCAGCTCAGCGCGCTCGAGCGCCTGCGCAAGAACATGAAGCACTGATCGCCCAGGCGACCAGATGTTTCGCGAAAACGCCGGCCTCGTGCCAGCGTTTTTCGTTTGGGGTTGCGTCAGCGCTTGTAGACCCAGTGCCGCGACAGCACGAACTGCACCGCGGCCAGCCCCAGGTCGATGACGGGCTTGGCCAGCCAGGCCCAGTGAAGTCCAACGACCCGGTCGACATGCGCCACGCCCCAGGTGCTGATGATCGTCGTCACGATCCACATGGTGAAGAAGCGAATGAGCTGGCGGCGACCGACGGCGGTGTCGGCGCCGGCGAAGGTGAAGCGACCATTGAGCCAGAAGCCGAGCAGCGCTCCGCCGATGCGGCCAAGGATGTTGGCCGGCTCGACCGCCATTCCCAGTGCACTGAACGCAACGAATGTCGCCCAGTCGACGAGCAACTGCACCAGCCCGATGACGAAGTAGCTGCCGCCCTGGCGCAGCAGTGTCGAGTCGGGGAGGAGTTTTCGCATGGGGAGATTGTAGACAAAGCGCCGCCCGCGGCCTGGACGGCGTCGCGACGACGGGGATTGCTAAGATTGGCACCTGGCGCCGCAGCCGGCGCAGCAATCGCACAGGAACCCGCATGAGCCAGTTGCACGTCGTCATCCTCGCCGCGGGCGAGGGCAAGCGGATGAAGTCCGCCACGGCCAAGGTGCTCCAGAAGATCGCCGGACGGCCGATGCTGGCCCATGTCATCGACACCGCCAGGCGCCTGGGCGCGGACGGCATCCATGTCGTGTACGGCCACGGCGGCGAGCAGGTGCGGGCCGCCTTCGCCGACCAGACCGACCTGCACTGGACCGAGCAGGAGCAGCGCCTGGGCACGGGGCACGCATTGCAGCAGGCCATGCCGGCCGTGCCGCAGGACGCCCGCGTGCTGGTGCTGTACGGCGACGTGCCGCTGATCACCGACGAGACCCTGAAGCATCTGCTGGCAGCGCCCGGTCGCATCGCGGTGCTGGTGGCCGATCTCGAGGATCCCACCGGCTACGGGCGCATCGTGCGCGACCCGCAAGGCCGTGTCGGCCGCATCGTCGAGCACAAGGACGCCGACGACGAGTTGCGCGCCATCCGCACCGTCAACACCGGCATCCTGGTCGCCGATGGCGAGGCGCTGCGCGGCTGGCTGCAGCACCTGGGCAACGACAATGCCCAGGGCGAGTACTACCTCACCGACGTGTTCGCATCGGCGGCGTCGGAATTCAATGCTGCCGAGATGGTGCACGTGCAGGACCCGCTCGAGGTCGAAGGTGCCAATGACCCTTGGCAGCTGGCGCAGCTCGAGCGCGCTTTCCAGCGCCGCGCAGCGCGTGCGTTGTGCCTGCAGGGCGCGCGACTGATCGATCCGGCGCGATTCGATCAGCGCGGTGAAGTGACCGTGGGCCATGACGTCGAGATCGATGTCGACGTGGTGCTGGAAGGCCGCGTCGAACTCGGCGACGGTGTGCGCATCGGCCCGTTCTGCCGCCTCAAGGACGTGCGCCTGGGACCGGGAACAGAAGTGCGCGCCCATTGCGACATGGACGGCGTCGTCGTCGAAGGCGCGGCGCAGATCGGTCCGTACTCGCGCCTGCGTCCGGGCACCGTGCTTGCCGACGGCGTGCACATCGGCAACTTCGTCGAGACCAAGAACGCGCGCATCGGCGTGACCAGCAAGGCCAACCACCTGAGCTACATCGGTGATGCCGTCATCGGCAGCGGCGTCAACGTCGGTGCCGGTACGATCACCTGCAACTACGACGGCGTGAACAAGTCGACGACGATCATCGAGGACGGTGCCTTCATCGGCTCGAACTCGTCGCTGGTGGCGCCGGTGACGATCGGCAAGGATGCGACGATTGCCGCCGGATCGGTGATCACGCGCAATGCGCCGGAAGGCCAGCTTTCGGTGGCGCGTGCGCGGCAGACGTCGGTGGAAGGGTGGCAGCGGCCGAAGAAGCTGCCGAAGCACTAGGGGCTGGAAGGTTGCGGGCCTGGGTCCCGGCGTTCGCCGGGACGACGGGTTATTCCACCGGCAGCGTCAGGCTCACCGTCAGTCCGCCGCCGTTGCGGTTGGCCAGTGCGATCCGTCCGCCATGCGCTTCGGCGATCTCGCGTGCCAGCGCCAGGCCCAGGCCGCTGCCGGTGCGCTTGGTCGAGTAGAACGGCACCAGCGCATTGGCCAGCACCGTTTCCGACATGCCCGGCCCGCGGTCGCCCACTTCCATGCGCACCATGCGGCCGATCTGGCGTACGGCCAGCGTGACCAGTTCCGGCGACGAGCCCGATTCGTGCGCGTTCTTGAGGACGTTGATCAAGGCCTGCTCGATCTGCGCCGGGTCGAACCGCACCGTGGTCTCCGGCGGATTGCCGTCCAGCTGGAACGCATAGTGCTGCTGCAGGCGCATCAGGAACGGTGACCACTGGATCGTCTCCAGCTCCGGCACCGGCAGTTTGGCGACGCTGGAGTAGGCGCGCAGGAAGCCATGCAGGTGGCGCGCACGCTCCTCGATGGTGTCGAAGATGCGGTCCAGCTTGCTGTAGTCCTCGCGGCGCAGAAGCTCGGCGCCGGAGTGGGCGAGCGAGGTGATCGGCGCCAGCGAGTTGTTGAGCTCGTGGCTGATCACGCGGATGACCTTCTTCCAGGTAGCCACTTCCTGGCGGTTGAGCTCGGCGGTCAGGCGCTTGAACAGGAACAGCGTGTGTACGCGGCCGTTGAGATGGAACTCGCGGCGGGCGAGGTGGTAGGTCTCTTCCTGTCCGCCGTACTCGAAGGTGAAGAGGCGGTCGCGGCCTTCGCCCAATGCTTCGCGCAGCGGCGCCGGCGTACGCTCGACCAGCTGGGCGAAGCGCACGCCTTCGATCTTGCGGCCGTCGTTGAACAACTGCCGCGCGGCCAGGTTGCCGTAGACGATCGCGCCGCCTGGCTCGGTCAGCACCAGTGCGGTGGGCGTGTTCTGCACCACCGTGTCCAGCAGCAGTTCGCGCTGGAACAGCGACTGCCGTTCCTGCCGCAGGACGTTGCCAAGCTCGTTGTGGGCCTCGATCAGGTCATCGAGTTCGTCCTTCGATCGACGCGCCAGGCTGAAACTGAAGTCGCCATCGCGGAAGCTGGCGACCGAGCCGGAGAGGGCACGGAACAGGCTCAGCTGCCGCGCCAGGTAGCGGTGCGCGAGCCATGGCGCGAGCAGTGCGCACAACAGGGCGGCGAGGCTGGCGGCCAGGACCAGGTTGTCGAGCAGGTAATGCAGCAGCGCGGTGGCGCCGGTCGCGACCAGCGCGAACACGAACAGCAGCAAGGCCAGCTTGCCGGTGAGGGAGAAGCGGTGCGACGCCGGGCGCATGACGTCAGCGCGGAATGCCCAGCTTTTCCAGGCGCCGGTACAGCGCCTGGCGGCTGAGTCCCAGTTCGGCGGCGGCCTGGCTCAGCACGCCGCCGGCACGGCGCATCGCCGCTTCGATCGCATCGCGGCCGACCTCGTCATCGCCGTGCGGTCGCGGCATGGGCGCTGCCGCCGGCAGCCCGAGTTGCTCGGGCTCGATGCGCTCGGATTGCCCGAGCAGCAAGGCGCGCTGGATCGCGTTCTTCATCTCGCGCACGTTGCCGGGCCAGGCATGGCGCAGCAGCGCCGCGCGCGCGGCTTCGCCGAGCTGGCGGCGGCCTTCGAGGAAATGTTCGGCGAGTGGCAGGATGTCGCCGCGCCGTTCCGCCAGCGGCGGCACGCGCAGCTCGATCACGTTGAGCCGGTAGTAGAGATCCTCGCGGAACGTGCCGGCGCGGATCATCGCCGGCAGGTCGGCGTTGGTGGCGGCGATCACGCGCACGTCGACCTGGCGCTCGCGGTTGGAGCCCAGGCGCTGGAAGCGGCCGGTCTCGAGCACGCGCAGCAGTTTCATCTGCCCGGCCGGCGGCAGGTTGCCGATCTCGTCGAGCAGCAGGGTGCCACCGTCGGCGGCTTCGAACTTGCCCTCGCGCGACTTGTTGGCGCCGGTGTAGGCACCGGCATCGGCGCCGAACAGTTCGGCCTCGATCAGTTCCGACGGCAAGGCGCCGCAGTTGAGCGTCACGAACGGGCCGGTGCGCACCGACGAGTTGGCCTGGATGATTTCGGCGATGCGTTCCTTGCCGGCGCCGTTCGGACCGCTGATCAGCACCGGCACGTTGGCGCGGGCGACATGGCAGGCCAGGCTGATCAGGCGCTCGCTGGCGGGATCGTCGAAGATCACGCCGCGCAGGTCGTAGTCGCGTTCCAGTTCGCGGCGGCGTCGACGTTCCTCCGCGCGGTGCTCGGCCAGGGCGCGGTTGGCTTCGCCCAGTTCGAGCAGGTTGGTCACCGCGGTCATCAGCTTGTGGTCGTCCCACGGCTTGCCGAGGTAGTCGGCGGCACCGGCCTTGACCAGCGCGACCGCGGACTCCAGCCGCGTCCACGCGGTCAGCAGGATGATCGGCAGGTCGGGGAAGCGGTCGCGGATGGTGCGGAACAACGCGATGCCTTCCTCGCCGGAGGTCGTGTCGGCGGTGAAGTTCATGTCCTGGATGACCAGGTCGATGACTTCACGATCGAGCAGGTCCAGTCCTTCGTCCGGCGATTCCGCGCTCAGCACGCGCAGGTCGGCCAGCGAGAACAGCACGTCGAGCGCGACGTGCACGGCATGGTTGTCGTCGATGACCAGGATCGTACGCATCGCACTAGCCTAGCAGCGGACCACGTTGCCGCAATGTGCCGGGGATGATTCCCACCCCCGGCACAAGCGGCACGATGGCCTAGACGGTGCGCGTGGCGACCGCCGGCGATACCCGGGTCGCGCGCGTGGCCGGGCCGAACACGGCCAGCTGGCCCAGCAGCAGCACGGTCAGCGCGCCCAATGGCGCGTAGTACCAGGCCAGGCGCGGCAGCTCGTAGTGCTTCATCAGCCACATGTTGAAGCCGTAGGTCAGCACCAGTCCGACCGCCACGCCGATGCCGACCACGATCAGGTTCTCGATCATGAAGTAGCGACGGATGTCGAAGCGGCGTGCGCCCAGGGCGCGGCGCGTGCCGATCTGCTTGATGCGGCGCGTGACCCAGAAGCTGACCATGCCGACGATGCCAAGACCGGTCACGGCGAGCAGGGCGAAGATCACCGTGGTCAGCACCATGGTCATCGCGCGGTCCTGGCGATAGCTGTCGCCGCGCACTTCCTCGATCGAACGCAGGCCACGGACGATACGGCCGGTGTTGATCTCGCCGAGCTTGCGTTCGGCTTCCTTCATGACTTCGTCGCGACGACCGGGCTCGGCACGGATCAGGTAGCGCGAGCTGTTGGCGTCGAACTCGCCGAGGCTGTACTGCGGCACGATGGTGGTCTGCTCGACCTTGTCCCAGCCCACCCACGGTGCCTGCAGGCGCTCGACCACGCCGACCACCGTCACCGGACCGTTCTTGCCGGGCAGGCTGCTGTAGATCGTCTTGCCGACCGCGGATCCGCCCGGGAACAGCTTCTCGGCCAGGGCCTGGGTGATGATCACCGAGTGCAGCGTGCCCTTGTCGTCCTTGGTGCGCGGGCTGATGTCACCGGCATTGAAGTCGCGGCCGGCGATGAGCTTCACGCCGAGCGTGTTGAGCCCGTGTTCGTCGACCATGTAGACGGCCGAGCTTTCACGGATGCGCTTCTCCTGCGGCACGCTGTCGGGCTGGTCGGAGAGACCCTCGCTCCAGCCACCCTGCGACAGCGGCACCGAGTTGATGGTGGTCGCGTCGATGACGCCCGGGATCGAGCGCAGTGCATCGAGGTCCTGGCGCAGGCTGCCGGCCAGGTCGAAGTCCGGCGCGAAGCCGAGGCTGTTGACGGTGAACAGCCCGGCTTCCTGCATGCCGCTGGGCCGGTTCACCTTCTCGATGCGCTGCAGGATGATGAAGACGCTGTTGCAGACGATGGCCAGGGTGATGGCGACCTGCAGCACGATCAGCAGCAGGCCGGTCTTGTTGCGCATGAGCGCGTTTAGTACTGGACGGAATTCCATGGCTTGCTCCGTTACTGCGTCTTCAGTTGCGTGGCCGGCTGCACCTGGCAGGCGCGCCACGTCGGGTAGAGCCCGGCGATCAGGCTGGCCACCAGTGCGATCAGCAGTGACAGGCCGACCATGGTCCAGTCCAGCTGCGCCAGTTTCTCGATCGAAGTGCCGGCGTAGAGTTTGCGCAGCGCGAGCAGGCCCAGGCCGGTGAAGACCAGGCCGATCACGCCACCGGCCAGGCCGACGAGGCCGGACTCGGTCAGGTACTGCGCGAACACCGCCGGCTTGCTGGCGCCCACGGCGCGGCGCAGGCCGATCTCCGAGGACTTGCCCATGAACTTGGCCAGCAGCAGGCCAACGGTGTTGATCAGGCACACGGCGAAGAAGGCGAATGCCAGCCACACCTGCGTGCGTGCATCGCGGCTGACCACTTTCTGCGCGACCAGCCACTCCGAGACGCTGCGCAGCTTGTTGTTGAGCGGACGCGGGAAGCGGCCGTTCTTCTTCTGGTCGCCGACGTAGTTGTTGAGGAAGCTCAGGTAGCGCTGCGCGTCGGCGTCGTCCTTCACCTGCACCCACAAGTCGATCCAGATGCACTCCGAGCCCAGCAGGCCCTGGTAGCCCGGGTCGGAACGGTCTTCAAAGCAGCTGTTGTTGGAACCGCTGACGAGCTCCTTCTCGATGCCGATGCTCATCGGCACGAAGATCGCCTGCGGGTCGTTGAAGGCGCCGGCGGCGATGTGATAGACCAGCGGCGTCGGGTGCCACTTCTCGAGCACGCCGACCACGGTGTAGTCCTCGCCGCTGAGGCGGATCTTGCGGCCGACGCTGTTCTCACCGCCGAAGATCTTCTCGTTGGTTTCCTGGTCGATCACGGCCACGCGCGCGGCATTGTCGTCCTCGGCCTGGCTCCAGCCGCCGCCGTACTTGAACGGCGGTTCGAAGATCGGGAAGAAGCCGTGCGTGGTGAACAGCGCTTCGACCATGTACGGCTTGATCTCCCGCTGCGGCGGTTCCACCGACAGCACGTTGGGGAAGAAGCCGGCCTCGTGCTCGGCCTTGTGCGCGGCAACCAGGTTGCGGACGTCCTGGTAGGTCATCAGGTCCGGCGCTTCGGACGGGTCGTCCTCGTCCCAGGGATCGTTGGCGTCCCAGTTGTCGAGCTGGACGCGACGGACCTGTTCGTCCTTATGCGACAGCGGATTGGCCGACATCATGTGCAGCACGGTCATCGAGGTCATCGACATGCCGATGCCCAGCGCGATGGCGGCGACCATCAGCGCGGTGAGGATGCGGTTTCGCTTGAGGGAGATGAGTGCCAGACGGAGGTAATAGCCGATCATGGCGGTGTCCTCAGTTGGCCGGCACGGTCGCGGCCGCGGTGGCGGTCGCGGCGGCGACTTCACCGCCCAGGCGCGGCGAGTCGTCCAGGTCGGTGACCTGGCCGTCGATGATGTGGACGTTGCGCTGCGCGCGTGCGGCCAGTTCCGGATCGTGGGTCACCATGACTATCGTCGTTCCCTGGGCATGGATCTCCTCGAGCAGCTCCATCACCCCGCGCGCCATCAGCGAGTCGAGGTTGCCGGTCGGTTCGTCGGCGAGCAGCAGGCGCGGCGAACCGGCCAAGGCGCGGGCGATTGCCACGCGCTGCTGCTGGCCGCCGGAGAGTTCGGACGGGTAGTGCTTCATGCGCGACATCAGGCCGACGCGGCCGAGCGCATGCTCGATGCGCTCCTTGCGCTCGGCGGCGTTCATGCCGCGGTAGCGCAGCGGCACGTCGACGTTGTCGAACAGGTTCAGGTCGGGGATCAGGTTGAAGCCCTGGAAGATGAAGCCGATCTTCTCGTTGCGCAGGCGCGAACGGGCGTTGTCGTTGAGGCCTTTGACTGCGACGCCGTCGAGCAGGTACTCGCCGTCGCTGAACTCCTCCAGCAGGCCGGCGATGTTGAGGAAGGTGGTCTTGCCCGAACCGGACGGCCCGGTGACGGCGACGAACTCGCCCTCGCGCACGTGGATGTCGAAGCCGCGCAAGGCGTGCGTCTCGATCATATGGGTGCGGTAGACCTTGCTCAGGTGGGTCATCTTCAACATGTTCGTACTCCTGGGATCTGTGTGATCAGTTGTTGACCAGCACCTGGTCGGCGCCGTTGAAAGGGGTGATGTCGGAAATGACCACGCGCTCACCCGGCTCCAGGCCGGTGAGCACTTCCACGTCGGACAGGCTGCTGGCGCCGACGGTGATCGGGCGCTTGACCGCGGTGTCGCCGTCAAGGACGTAGGCGATGCGGCCGCCACCGGTATCGAGGAACGGGCCGCGCTGCACCATCAGCACGTTCGGCTTCTCCTCGATCAGCACGCGGGTGCTGACGCGCTGGTTCTGGCGCAGGCCCGACGGACGGCCTTCCGCCGCCTTGTCGTCGGCAAAGCGCACGCGCGCCATGACCTGGCCGTTGACCACCTCCGGCGACACCGAGCGCAGCTTGCCGGCGTACTTGTGGCCGCCATAGCTGATTTCGGCTGCCATGCCCAGGCGCAGGTCGTCGGCGAAGCTTTCCGGCACCGGCAGTTCGACTTCCAGTTCGCGCAGGTCGACCACGACCAGCAACGCCTGGTTGGCTGGCACGACGGTGCGATCGGTGATGGCCACAGTGCCGACGACGCCTTCGACCGGCGAGCGGATGTTGAGCTGGTCGACCTGGCGCTGCAGCTCGGTGACGATCGCCTCCTGGCGCTGCGCGAGCAGGTGCTTGTTGCGCGTGTCCAGGCTCACGCCCTGGTCCTGCAGGCTGTAGTCGTGCTTGGCGTGGGTCAGGCCGATGTCGGCCTTCTTCACCGCGTCCTGCGCGCGCGCCACTTCGACCTGCGACACCGCGCCGCCCTCGAAGCCGCGCTGGCCGCGCTCCAGGTCGCGCATCGCCGCGGTGCGGTCGATCTCGGCCTGGTCGAGCAACTTGCGCGCGGTGGAGCGGGCGAGCTGGGCATCGAGTGCGGCCCGGCGCGCCTCGGCCTCCAGGCTGGCCAGCGTCGACTGCTCCTGGACCAGGCGGCTGCGAAGCTCGGGGCTGTCGATCACCGCCAGGGTCTGGCCCTGCTTGATGACATCGCCGGCCTGCACCCGCAGCGTCACGGTGCCGGCCGCCGGGGCATACAGGGTGGGGCTGACTGCGGCGACCATGCGGCCCTGCACCGCGACGTCGCGGATGAGGGTGCCGCGGCGTACTTCGGCCACGCGCAGGCGCTCGCCGCTGACCGATTGTCCGGAGCCGAGCCAGCGGCCCAGCGTGGGTACGGTCAGCGCCAGCAGCAGCACTGCGGCGATGCCACCGCCGATCAACAGCTGCTTGCGGCGCGGGTTGGCCGGCGCCGGGGCGAGAATACGGTCCTGTCCAGAGGTATCGCGGATCATGCGGTGGTTGGGTGCACGGGAATAGGAATGCGTTTAAACAACGCACGAACCGTGCCACCGCTTGATCCATTGAAATCAGGGGCTTGGCCGACGCGAAGGGTGTCCGCGGTGTCCGCGCGGACACCGGGGTGTCCGCCGTACAGCGGCGGTAGCCCGGCCCCGGCTAAACTAACCAGACATCTGAGGAGTGCCGCCGAATGTGTGGAATTGTTGGTGCGATCGCCGATCGCGACGTGGTGCCGGTCCTGATCGAGGGCCTCAAGCGCCTGGAGTACCGGGGCTACGATTCGGCAGGCATTGCCGTGTTCGACGGCCAGGACATGCGCCGCGTCCGCCGCACCGGCCGGGTCTCCGAGATGGAAGCGGCCGCGCACGCCGAAGACTTCCACGCCAGCCTCGGCATCGGCCACACCCGCTGGGCCACCCATGGCGGCGTCACCGAAGCCAACGCGCACCCGCACATCAGCTTCGGCGAGCTGGCCGTGGTCCACAACGGCATCATCGAGAACCACGAAGAGCAGCGCGAGCGCCTGCGTGGCCTTGGCTACACGTTCGAGTCGCAGACCGACACCGAAGTCATCGCCCACCTGATCCATTACTACCAGTCGCAGGGCCGCGACCTGCTCGTGGCCGTGCGCTTTGCCGTGCGCGAACTCACCGGCGCCTATGCAATCGCCGTGGTCAGCAAGCACGAGCCGGGACGGATGATTGCCGCGCGCATGGGTTGCCCGCTGCTGGTCGGCCTGGGCGAGGGCGAGAACTTCATCGCCAGCGACGTCTCGGCGATCATCCAGTCGACGCGTCGCGTGATCTTCCTGGAGGAAGGCGACACCGCCGATGTCCGCCGCGAAGGCGTCAGCGTGTTTGACATCAACGGCGAGCCGATCGAGCGCGAAGTGCACGTCTCCGACGTGTCGCTGGCCTCGCTGGAGCTGGGCCCGTACCGCCACTTCATGCAGAAGGAGATCCACGAGCAGCCGCGCGCGATCGCCGACACCATCGAAGCCGTGATGGACGGAACCGGGTTCTCGCCGGCGCTGTTCGGTGCCAATGCCGCCGAAGTTCTCGGCGCGTGCGATGGCGTGCAGATCCTTGCCTGCGGCACCAGCTACTACGCCGGCATGACCGCGCGCTACTGGATCGAAGCGATCGCCGGCATCCCGTGCTCGGTCGAGATCGCCAGCGAGTATCGCTACCGCAAGGCGGTGGCGAACCCGAATCACCTTTTCGTGACGATCTCGCAATCGGGCGAAACGCTCGACACGATGGAAGCGCTCAAGTACGCCAAGTCGCTGGGCCACGACAAGAGCCTGTCGATCTGCAACGTGCCCGAGAGCGCGATCCCGCGCGCCAGCAAGCTGGTCTATTACACCCGCGCCGGTGCCGAAATCGGTGTTGCATCGACCAAGGCCTTCACCACCCAGCTGGTGGCGCTGTTCACCCTCGCTGCAACGCTGGCCAAGCTGCAGGGTCGCCTGTCGCCGGAGAAGGAATCGGAATACCTGGAAGCTCTGCGCCACCTGCCGGGCAGCGTCCAGCACGCGCTCAACCTCGAGCCGCAGATCGTCAGCTGGGCCGAGCGTTTCGCGCCGCGCCAGCACGCGCTGTTCCTGGGTCGCGGCGTGCACTATCCGATCGCACTGGAAGGCGCGCTCAAGCTCAAGGAAATCTCCTACATCCACGCCGAGGCCTATCCGGCCGGCGAGCTCAAGCACGGCCCGCTGGCCCTGGTCGACGCGACCATGCCGGTGGTGGTGATCGCGCCCAACGACAGCCTGCTCGAGAAGGTCAAGTCGAACATGCAGGAAGTGCGCGCGCGCGGCGGCGAGCTGTTCGTGTTCACCGACGAGGACAGCCAGTTCGGTCCGTCCGACGGCGTGCACGTGATTCGCGCGCCGCGCCACGTCGGCGTGCTGTCACCGGTGGTGCATGCGATCCCGGTGCAGCTGCTGGCGTATCACGCGGCACTGGCGCGTGGCACGGATGTCGACAAGCCGCGCAACCTGGCCAAGTCGGTCACGGTGGAGTAAGCACTCGCACGGCCTTGGTCCAATCAGGTCAGCGACATGCCGCCGTCGACGCTGAGTTCGATGCCGTTGACGAACGAGCTGTCGGCGCTGGCGAGGAAGAGTGCGACCCGGGCCAGTTCGTCCGGTTCGCCCATGCGTCCTGCAGGAATCAGGTCGGTCGTGGCCTTGAGGAACGCGGGGCGATCGGCCTCCGGAATGCCAAGCTTGGAGAGGATCGAGGTGTCCACCGGCCCCGGACTGAGCACGTTGACCCGGATCTGACGCTCGCGCAGCTCAAGCGCCCAGCTGCGGGCGAAAGCCGCGATGGCGGCCTTCGTTCCGGCATACACGGCGTGGCCCTGGAGGACCTTGCTCGCTGCCAGCGAGCTGGTGAGGATGATGCTTCCATGGTCCCGCATGACCGGCGCAATGGACTGCACCCCGAAGAAGACGCCGCGCGTGTTGACGTTGAACTGGTTGTCGTACTCCTCGGCAGTCACCGTGGCCGAGTGTGCGATCGAGATGACGCCGGCGTTCGCCATGTACACGTCAAGCGCACCGAATCGATCGCGCACCGATTGCGCGACGGCGGCGTGATGCTCGATGTCGGCAACATCGCCCTGGATACCGATGGCGCCGTGACCGATCTGGCGCACGGCGTCGTCCAGTGCGTCCTGTCGCCGCCCGGTGATGATCAGCGTGGCTCCCTCCGCCGCGAACAGTTTGGCCGCTGCCAACCCGATGCCACTGTTGCCGCCGGTAACGAGCGCGACCTTGCCTTGTAGACGATTCATCCAACACCTGGAAAGTTATGTCTGGTGGGTCTTTTATAGGGTCCGATCGCATCAACAACAGTCCTTCGACAGGCACTTCACTCGTGAGCAGAAGGCAACGATGCCTGCCCGGCCTGGCTTGCCCGCCGCAGCAGGTGGGTCGCGGCCTCTGCGCCGATGTGCAGTGCGATGGCTTCCCACAGGCGGCGGCGATTCCAGCGCAGGAACCGCGCGTGCACCGATCGCCAGGCGCCGTGTTCCGGCGGCAGCTCCGACCAGTGCACGTCGACCCAGGCCACCCAGATCACCGCTTCCACGAATCCCTGATAGTCGGCGCCCTGCTTGCTGGCACGCGACCGCATGTGGCGCGGCAGCGATTCAACGATGGCGGCCCAGGTCATCGCGCCAAGGTGCACTGACCTGGCCGGGTCGATCCTCACTCCGTGCTGCACGGAGCACCTCGTCCGCCGCGCGAGGTCAGTTTGCCGACGACGGTTCCGCCTGAACCCTGCATGCCAGTCTCCTTCCACATCGATGGCATGCAGTCTGGAAGACGAGTTCTGGCAGCAGTAGACAACCTCGCGGAACCACGCTGTCTCACACGCAGCATCAATGCCGCTGCAGCTCAAGCGGCGACTTCAATTCCCATGGTCGTTTGCGCGACCTGCCTGGCCGGTTCGGTGCCAGTGCCAAGGATGGGACCTTCCAGATCGAGTGCGCGGATCCTGGTGGTCATGAAGTCGATGAACGCCCGCACGCGCTTGGGCAACTGATGGCGGCTCAGATAGCACAGGAAGTGCCCGCGATCGTCCGGTGCGATGGATTCCAGGCACGTCACAAGCAGGCCTTCGCGCAGCGCATCGCAAACCTGATAGGCAGGCAGCTGGGCAATGCCCTGGCCGTCGAGCACGGCTCGTGCCGCCAGGGAAGGATCGTTGACAACGAAGATGCCGTTGGGTGTGAAGGCGCGAGCCAGACCGTCGACCTTGAAGTCCCAGGACTGCAGTCGGCCATTTGCCAGGCGCTGGTTGATGCACGGATGCGTGGCCAGCTCGTCGATCGATGTCGGCAGGCCATGCCGGCGGACATAGTCCGGGGATGCACAAACCAGCGCGCGCATCGGTACCAGCTTCTTGGCGATCACCCGGCTGTCCTCCAGACGGCCGTCGCGAAAGGCGATGTCGACCCGCTCCGCGCCAAGGTCGACGACGCGATCGTCCAGCAGCAGCTCCAGGGTGACCTCCGGGAACTGCCGTCGGAACTCGGCGAGCAGGGGTGCGACCACCTTGCGACCGAAACCCGTCGGCGCGGTGACCTTCAACGGTCCACGGGGTGGTCCGTCGCGAAGATCGCGCATGTCTTCCAGTGCCTGCAGCAACCTTTCCAGACCAGGGCGGCAGTTGTCGTAGAACTGCTCTCCTTCGCGCGTGATGGTCGTGCTGCGGGTGGTGCGCGAGAACAGGCGCGCTCCCACCTGGCTTTCCAGCCTCTGCACGCTGCGGCTGACTGCCGAGCGGCCGATGCCCAACCGGTCTGCAGCACGCGCGAAGTTTCCCTCGTTGGCTACCGCGATGAATGCAACCAGGCCGCTGTAACTGGCCGCGAGGCCGGAGGCCAGCGAGTCTCGGTGGTCCGACGAACCTTGGGATGACGGGATGATCGACATGGTGCCCTCGTGACGTGGGTACGGCCGAGTGAGGCTGACAGCGTCGCCGCGCGAACGGCATCCCAAGGCAGGTCAGTCGTCAACGCCTCGATCGGGGGTCGTGGCGTGAAGGTGAATGACGCGTCGGCCGTGAAGCCTCGCATCGACCGAGTACGCCCCGGCTCCGAGCAGCACGAGCCCGGCGCAGGCGCCGAGATGGCCGGCGAGCAACCACAGTTCGACCGGATCCGAACCGGGCACGGCCACGACGGTGAGAATGCCCAGGAGCAGTGCCGTCGACCGCGTCGCAAAACCGATCGCCAGCAACAGCGCCATCAGTCCCGCAGCCGGGTAGCGGACGTAGGGATCGAACGCATCTGCCGATACGGCAATGCCGCAGGCGGCGGGCGCGTGGCAGATTCGAATGAGCAGCAATCCGAGCCCTGCGGCGCCGTCGGGATACCGGCATACATAGTTGGTCATGCGCAGACGATATATGCCTGCAGCGCGCGCGGTAGACCCTGATCGGGGTGCGTGGAGCCCCCTCGTTCGAGGGTAAGATGTTCGGGCTTGAGCCGTCATAACTACCGGCCGGGTTGGCTGGGCGAAGACAAGAGGATCGGCAGCATGTGGCTACCCAGGGTCCTTCTGTTCGCCGTCCTGGCCTTGCCCTTTGCGGTATCGGCAGGGGAGTCCCGGCGCTTTGCGCACTACGTCCACCAGCGCTGGATAGGAAGCGAGGCACCGGTGCCGGTGCTCGCGATGGCGCAGGGACGCGATGGTTACCTTTGGCTTGCGACCGGTGACGGCCTTTTCCGATTTGACGGAATACGGTTCGAGCAGATTGAAGTCGAGCGGGGCGGCGGCAAGCACGGTCTTCCCAGCGCGCTGCTGGTGACTCGCAGCGGCGATGTCTGGACCAACTTCGAGACATCGCACCGCTTCGCCCTCTACCGCAAGGGCACGCTGCGCATCGTCGATGGTGTCGCCGCGCCCAGCCGGATCAGTGAAATGGTGGAGGGGCCGGACGGATCGATATGGGCGCGCACGGCCAACTACGACGCCGAGCTGCTCCGTTTCCATGACGGCCAGTGGCGCACGTTCAATGCCGCCGACGGGCTTCCACCGAGCAACGTAACCAACATGCTCGTGGCTGCCGACGGTGCGATCTGGGTTGCGTGCACCAGTGCGGTCGTACGGCTTGCACCGGGTGCAGCGAGGTTCCAGACCGTGGGTCTGACGCCGCGAGGCGCGCTGTCGCAGGATTCGCAAGGTCGCATCTGGCTCTCCGACGACAGTGGCAGTTATCCCCTCACCGGGCCAGGCGGTCGTGGCCAGCCGCCTTCCATGCGCACTCCGTATCGCACCGGTGCCGAGCAGATCCAGCTCGGCCCGTTGTTCGATCGCGAAGGCAACCTGTGGATCGCGACGCGTTACAAAGGCGTCAAGCGACTTCGCACCGACGCGAGCGCGGCCGCTGCCAGCAGTACCGCGACCGAGTCATTCACAAGCCGCGATGGACTGTCGTCGGATGTCACCAACCAGGTGATGCAGGACCGGGAAGGCAACATCTGGGTCGCTACCGAAACCGGACTGGACCGGTTCCGGCCCGCTACCCTGATCGCCGAGCCCTTGCTGGATTCACCCGCCGAGTTCGGCGACAAGCTCCTGGATGCCTCCGATGGCAGTGTCTACATCGGGCAGGCACGAGCCATCTATCGCGTAAGGCCCGGTGGCATGCCCGAGGCGATACTGCGCGACGTGGTCGAGCCGGAGAGTCTGTGCGAAGCACCAGACGGCGCGATCTGGATGGGCTTCGAGAACCAGATTCTGGTCTGGGCCAACGGCAGCGTCCGCCAGACGATCGAGCGCCCCGACAAGGACGCCAATCACAACATCATCTACGACTGCGCCTTCGATGCTCAGGGTGACTACTGGATATCCGCGGCGGGCAGCGGGCTGCACCGCTACCGGCGCGGGAACTGGGAAACGCTCCTGGAACCGGGCAACCAGGCCGACTTCTACCCCACCACCATGGTGCGTTCGCCGCAGGGCGGCGTGGTTGTGCAGACCGGGGACAGACTGAACTGGTTCCAGGGCTCCGCGCGCGCGGTCACTCCGCTGGATTTTGGTGGAAGCTCAATCTCGGTACTGACTCTCCACACCGTGGGAGACTGGGTGCTTGCCGCCGGCAACATCGGGCTTTCGCGCAATCGCCCGGGGCATGCCGATACGGCATGGGCCGCCGACATTTCCAAAGGCAGCCGCATCAACGGGATCGTGCGCACACCCGACGGCGACACCTGGCTGGCCTATCCGAAATCCCTGGTTCGGCTGCGGCCGAACGAACTGGAGCGCGCCTTCTCCAACAAGTCGCTTTCGGTGCCGGCGGTGGGACTCGGGCCCGGCGATGGGCTGGTGAGCCAACCGCATTCGCACTCGCAGCGATCCGTCGTCCGCGGTGGCGACGGCCGACTGTGGGTGGCCACCGAGACGGGAACGCTATGGATGGATCCTGCACGCCTGGTTCGAAATCTCGTGCCGCCGGATGCTGCGATCCGGGCCATCAATGGCGATGGGCGCGTGTTCCGGGATCCGGCGACGGTACGGCTTGCGAAATCGACAGCCAACATCGAGATCGACTTCGCCGTGCTGAGTTTTGCCGACCCCGGCCGGGTTCAGGCGCGCTACATGCTCGAAGGCTTCGATCGGAACTGGATCGATCCGGGCACGAGACGCCAGGCGTTCTACACCAATCTTCCCCCAGGCAAATACAGATTCCGGGTCGTGGCCGCCAACAGCGATGGCGTGTGGAACCAGAGGGGAGGCGCGCTGGAATTCGAGATTCCACCGAGCTTCGTCCAGTCGGTGTGGTTCCTGGTCCTGTGTTCCGTCGCGGCGATGCTGTCGCTGTGGGCCCTGTATCGATTGCGCGTGGCGCAGGTCGCAGCGCGGATCCGCAACCGGCTCGAGGAGCGCGTGGCCGAGCGTGAACGCATTGCGCGCGAACTGCATGACACCTTGCTGCAGGGCGTCCAGGGATTGATCCTGCGCTTCCAGGTTGTCGCCGACCGCCTGGCCGGCGAGGAGAAGTCCAGGGACGAGCTGGAGGCGGCGCTGGTCGCGGCCGAGCATGTCGTGGTCGACGCCCGCAACCGTGTGCGCGACCTGCGTGTCGGCGACGACACGGACGATCTTTGCGCGATCGTCGAGAACCTCGTGGTGGAGACTCCTTTCGATCAGCCGCTCCCGGTGCGTGTCGTCGTCGAAGGAAGGCCGCGTCCGCTGCATCCACTGGTCGCCGCGGAGATCACCAGGATCGTGCGTGAGGCCCTGCTCAACATCGCCTATCACGCACACGCAACCTGGGCCGAGATAGCGATTGGTTTCGAGGCCAGGCACCTTGCCATCCGCATGCGCGACAACGGCGTCGGCATTCCGGGAGAGGTTCTGGCGCGTGGCCGCAAGGACGGCCATTTCGGCATGATCGGAATGCGCGAGCGTGCCGAGAAGATGGGAGGTTCGATCACCATCGCCAGTGGTTCCGAAGGCGGATGCGAAGTTACACTCGCCGTGCCGGCAAAGCTGGCATTCGCCAGGCGCAAGGCCGGCGGGTGGGCATGGTGGCAGCGCCTCCTTGGAGGGGAGTCCGGGTGATGAATGATCCGAAGATCCGAATTCTTGTCGTCGACGATCATCCCGTGCTGCGCGATGGTGTCGCCGCCATTGTGGGAAACCAGAGCGACATGATGATGGCCGGCGAGGCCCGGGACGGGCTTGAAGCTGTCGACAGCTTCCGGTCGCTGCGGCCCGATGTGACGCTGATGGACCTGCAGATGCCGGGCATGAACGGAGTCGATGCCATCACCGAGATCCGCTCCGCCGACCCGGGCGCCAAGATCATCGTCCTGACTACTTACGCCGGTGACGCGCAGGCCGTTCGCGCATTGAAGGCCGGTGCAGTCGGGTACCTGCTCAAGAGCGGACTGCGCACCGAGCTGGTTGATGCGATCCGCGATGTCCATCGCGGTCAGCGTCACGTCAATCGCGACGTCGCCGACGAGATCGCCGTCCATGTCGTCGATGAGTCGCTGACCGGGCGGGAGGTGGCAATCCTGCGGCTGGTATCCATCGGCAAGGCAAACAAGCAGGTCGCTTCCGAGCTTGGCTTGTCCGAGGAGACGGTCAAGGGCCACCTGAAGAGTGTGTTCGCCAAACTGGGCGTCGCCGACCGGACGCACGCAGTCACGGTAGCGGCGCGGCGGGGCATCATCGAACTGTGAGTGCCGCTCGAGGCCGGATGGACGTCCGTTCGCAGGATGCGGGCACATGGTCATTCGCCAGGGTCCAACCGAACCGGGAGTACCTGCATGAAGTCGCAGTTCCCTTCCTCCGATGCGTACTCCGCACAGACGGCCCGCTTCGTCGGGCTGAAGGTCGTGGACATCGGCGCGTTGCAATCGGCCGTCACCGAGGCGTACCGCAACGACGTGCTGGCCAACGTCAACGGCGACTGCATGCGCATGTCGGTGTTCGAAGGCGAGTATCGCTGGCACCACCATCCTGATTCCGACGAACTGTTTCTCGTCGTCGAAGGCCGGTTGCAGATCGACTTCGCCGGGCGCGAGACGGTCGAACTGACGCCGTGGCAGTTCATCGTCGTGCCCGCCGGCACCGTGCATCGCACACGGGCGATCGGCCGCACGGTGAACCTCACCTTCGAGCAGCAGGGCGCGCGCACCGAGTTCGTCGAAGAGGAAGGCTGATGCCGGATCTGATTGGTTACATCGCGGCAACGCTGACGACCGTTGCCTTCGTCCCCCAGGCCGTCCGAACGCTGCGCACCCGCGATACGGCCGGAATTTCGCTGGCGATGTATGCACTGTTCACGACGGGAGCCGGTTGCTGGCTCGCCTACGGCCTCGCGATCGGTTCGTGGCCGGTCATTCTGTCCAACGCCGTGACGTGCTCGCTGTCGTTCGTGATCCTCGTGCTGAAGATGCGGCACGGTTGAATCGTCGAGAGTTCATGGGAAGCCGGAGGGCGCCGGTCCCAGGTAGGTGACCGGCAGCGGTGCGCTTGCAATCACGAGTTTCTGCAGCGGTACGTTGTCGTCCAGGCGCCAGATCCTGACCACATGGCGACCGCGGCCTACGCTGGGGAAGCGGGCGTGGATGATCCGCGCGTTGTCTTCGACCGCCTTGTTCCAGTCGCGCTGTTCCGTGAGGGTGGTTTCGGTCGGCGCCGGGATCAGGCTGTCGGTCAGGACCTGCACCGGGCCATCGTCGATCGATACACCGATGCGCACGCGGTTGCCGCCGCTGACGTCCAGCGTAGGGACGAGATACAGGTGAACGTCGAGGTCGCCCTCGCGCGCGATGTCGACGTCGTACTCGAGGCGAACTCCGTCCTCGACGGTCGTGGCCGGCCGGCCCTGGGGCAGGGCAGCCATTGCGCCCAGTGTGCGGCCCAGGTTCGGTATCACGTGCCACTGCAATTGCGCGCCATCGACCTTGCGCGAGTAGTTGGGTGCCTCGATCGCGATGGCGTCGGCTGATGTCGGGAACGCCGCGGCCCTGAAGCGCAATGCCTTGGGCGGACGGGTCGCCGGCAGGCGCACGACCGCTGGCATCACCTGCTTGTCCGGTTGCTGCCAGCTGCTGTAGCCGATGTGGGTCTGCAGCATCATGCCGTCCCACTTGCCGCCGTTGAGCGCGTGGTAGCGGGCGCTGATTGCATCATCACGAGCGAATGCGGCTTCGGCGCGTTCGGCGAACAGGTTCGCCCGCGTGTCGCCGGCAGCGGCAAGGCGCCGGTTCCAGGCCACGGAGTAATAGAGGCGATACAGGTTCGCCATGGCGATGATCGGGTGCTCGACCAGCTGGAAGTAGGCGTCGTGCTGGCTGGCCGGCAGCGCCGCCCGCACTCGCAGAGCCTCCCGTTCCAGTGCATCCCACTGCGCCACCATGGCACCAAACTCTCCGCCGTCCAGGTCATCGGCGATTCCACCGCCAAGCGGGAAGCTGTCGGCGTCGACCAGCTCCGGCTTGCGTCGCGCCGAGTACTGACTGAAGCGTGTCACCAGTCCGGCGATGCCTTCGGCGTGCTGCTCACCGAAGTTCGCGCCCGCCCATTCCAGCGGGAAACGCTGCAGCGCCTCCACCGTCATCGCTTGCGGATTCCAGGCCTGCTTCATGAAGAAGTCCAGCGGGTACTCCATCGGCTTGATGTCGCCGACGTTGACGATCCACAACGCCCGGGCGCCGCGCTGGTAGGCCAGGTCCATCTGCTGCCAGGTCTTCTCGATCTGGTTGGTATTGAGCCACTTGTAGTTGCGCGGCGCGCCGACGTAGTCGAAGTGGTAGTACACGCCGAATCCACCCGCGCGATCGAAATCGCGAGTCGGCAGGCGCCGGTTCTGGCCCCAGTTGTCGTCGGCGAACAGCAGGATCACGTCGTCGGGCACGTCCATGCCGTGGTCGTAGTAGTCCTGCACTTCCTTGTACAGCGCCCAGACCTGCGGAGTCCGCGCGGCCGGCTTGCCGGTGACCTCGGCGATGATCCGGCGCTGGTCGGCGACGATGGATTGCAGAAGCTTGCTGGCGGTGCCTTCGGTCATGGCTTCGTCGCCGTCGCCACGCATGCCGAGGCTGACGATGCTCTCGTAGGGTCGCCCGTCACCGCGCGACATCATCCGCTCGATCCCGCCGCGCCAGAACGCGCGCAGGTTGTCGCGGTTGCTACCGTAGTCCCAGCGGCCGCCGGTGACGCCGTTGCCGGTGTTGCGGTGCCATTCGTCGTGCGCGCGCATCATCGGTTCGTGGTGGGTCGTGCCCATCACCACGCCCATCGCGTCGGCGAGCACCATGTTGCGGGGGTCGTCGTCGTTGAACGCCTTGGGCGGCCACATGGCCGGCCACAGGTAGTTGCCCTTCAGGCGCAGCAACAGTTCGAAAACGTGCGCGTACATGTCGGCGTTGATGCCGCCGAAGCGCTTGCGTGCCCAGGTGCCGAAGGCCGGGTCCTCGTCGTTGATGAAGAAGCCGCGGTACTTCACCGCAGGCTGGTCGGCGCGCGCGCCAGCGGTGACATGCAGCGAGCGCTTGCGCTGCACGGGAACGTCCGCCCACCAGTACCACGGCGATACGCCGATCTTCTCCGAGAGGTCGTACAGGCCGAACACGACGCCGCGGCGGTCCGAGCCGATCACCACCAGGGCGCGCTCCACACCGGGCCAGGGCCGGTCGAGCACGACTTGCCGGTAGGCTTCCCATTGCCCGGCAAGACCCGTGACGTCCAGCTTGCCTGCCTGCACCAGCGCATCGATGCTCGCGCTCTGGCCCAGGACGCCGGCGACGACTACCGGGCCACGAACGCTGCCCGCGTCCTGCAGGCGCGCAGGCATGTGCCCGCTGACGCGCTCCAGGTCAGCGGCGAATCCGTCGGCCGCGTGGCGCACCGCCGGATCGGCGCCGGGCTCGACCAGAACTGCGGCGGGCCGCGACTGCTCGACAAGGGAGAAGCTGCCGGCGCTGGCCCGGTCGCAGATCGATGCCGGTGCCGAACATGCGAAAGCGCTGAATGAGTGCGCAGCGCATGCAAGCAGGACAAGACGGATCAATGCGACTCTCATCAATTCTCCAGCGCCGGGTTGCGGGGGGATTCGGGGCTTGGTTGGCCAGGAGTGATAGCGCTATCACTCGGCGAATATAGCCAGCTTCCCGGCGGCTTGTCTTGCCGCGTTGCGCAACCGCGCGTGTGAACTCGGATCGCCCGCGCTGCAGCGCGCCAGCTTGCGAGGTCGTCGCGCCGACAACTGGGCGATCCAGCTTGTCTTCGACATGGAAAGCCATGGCCCTGTCGAAAATCAAAGCGCCGGGTTGCTGTTCCGCGCGCGCTTGTAAACAACGACTGAGAAGTTCGCCCATGGCGATGCTCGCGAGCGGGTCCTATCGTGGTTCGGATTCTCAAGGAGGACCCCGTTCCCATGAATTTCCTGATCTATCTCATCGTTGGTGGCATTGCTGGCTGGCTGGCCAGCATCGTGATGCGGCGTGACGCATCGCAAGGCATCTTCCTCAACATCGTCGTCGGCATCCTGGGTGGATTCCTCGGCGGCTGGTTCCTGCCCAAGCTCGGCCTGGGATTCGGCGGCGGTTGGCTGGGTTTCCTGGTCACCGCCTTCATTGGCGCGGCAGTACTGTTGTTGATCATCAACCTGCTTACGCGCGGCCGCGCGCGCTGAGCGCACTGGTCACTCGAATGTCACGCGAACCTGCCACCGATCCGGTGGCGGGCCTTCGCCGGTTGCGGAAGGCTTTGGGATTCGTCCCATGGGTCGGGCACCGTGGAATGGTTACAACGCAGCTGTCTGGCATCGGGCACGGTCCGGTGCATCAGGCATCGGACCGCCACAGGAAACCACGATGACGCAGACCACCCATGCTTCGCTCGATGCAGACAACAACATCGAACCCAGCGCACTCCGCGATGCCAGCCTGCGCATGGCACTGGCCCTCGATGCCGGCCACGGGCAGCAGGTATGGCGAGGTGCATCGGCGGCGGTCAAGGACCAGCTGAGCTGCGAGGACTTCGCGCGCGCCGTTGCCGAACGCCGGCAGGCCATGGGAAAGGTGCGGCGCCGGGACTGGTACGTGGTCAGCCGTACCGTCAGCACCGGAACGGGCAGCGACGAACTGCCCGCTGGAATCTACGCCTGCTCCGAGTTTGAGGTCACATTCGATGGCGACCGCACGGGCCGTGAAGTGGTGTCCTTCAGGCTCGACGAGGATGGCGTCTGGCGCTTCGTCGGCAATCACCTCGAGTGTCGCGACTGGGCAACCCCTGCCTGAAACCAGGCCGCCTACGCGGCCATCGCGTCGTCGGCCGGTGCGGGTTCAAGCTCGTCGGCGTATACGTCCGCCAGCCAACGGCGCGTGCCATCGGGTTGCGTGCACTCGACCATCAGCAACGGTGGATCGATGCCGGTGACCGCGTACTTGAAGACAACCACCGCAAGCTCTCCGGCTTCCGGTTGGGTGTAGGCACGCGCGCGGCAGCGGTGGACGCGACTGGCGGGAATGGCTCGCGTGATGCGAACGTGGTCGGACTCTGAGAGGGACATGCAAAATCGGGTGGTAAGCCGGACGACCAGCAGCAACGGTACGTCTGGATGATGACAACGGAAGTCTCGGCAAGGAGGGGAGCGATTCCCCGCCGGTAACACAGGCATGAACGTCCTCGCGTTCAGACTGCAGAGACAGTGGCAGAGCGGCGCTGTGTGCGCCATGGGAATCCGCCCATTCGAAGCGGGAGTTCCGAAGCGCCAAACGCAATCCCTGGTCATGGCACGCGCATTCAGACGTGCATTCCCAATCACAGCATTTTCGGACGATTCCCATATGTGGATCGCTGCACCCACGCTACAAATGCGTTACCGGAACGACGGAATCGGTTCCTACCTCGGCAAGGCGCAAGGACCCTGCGATCGCGGTCCCTGGAATGCGCTGAATGCTGGCATGACCAGGACCGCCTGAATGAGAAATCCCGCTGGCTCCATCAGCCAACTGCACGTCGGTCGCGATTCCCGTACCGGTGCTCCCGGCGCTCAGGTGGTATCGCTCGTGCCCCCCGAAGGGGAAGCGTTGCTAAAGGCGCGAAGCTCATCGGTCGCCTGCGCCGAACCGATGGCACGCGGCTTTGGTTTCGACGGCCACGTTGTCGATATCCATGGCCGGTCGACGCGGGCTGTCAGTGACGCATTACGGCCGGAACTGGACAGCAGTTTGCTGGAGGGCGAAGTGCTGACGCTGCGCATGGGCAAGCGATGCGCCTGGCGGTTGGCCGCGATGGGTGCTGTCGTGATCATCACGATCTGTGCCCTGGGTTCGAGGGCCCCCGCGGTCCTCGCCGCGATCGTCGCGATCTATCTCGGCATCGCCTGGATGGACGGAGTCGGCCAGCGTGTCCGCGTCGGTATCGGTGGCGTCACCGCGCTGAACATTCTTGGAAAGTCGCGGCGCCTGCACTGGTCGGACGTCAGGGCAGTGTCGTTTCCGCGCGGGGAGATCGTGCTCCACGGCGAGGGCTCGTGCCGGGTGCGGGTGCCGGCGACGTTCGACGGTCACCGTGCCGCGATCCGCCTGCTTCGGATCCGGTTGCCGCGCGATGCCTTGAACCAGAGCCGCATCGGCCTGGAGACGCACTACCTGTGCCAGTGGGATGACTGCGAGTGGTGATGCGCTCGCCAGCGTGCCGGTGACGCATCACCGGCACGCCAATGCAGCTCAGCTGCGGAAGAACTCCAGCAGGTCGCGGTTGATCACTTCGCCGTGGGTCGTGCACATGCCGTGCGGATACCCCTTGTAGACCTTCAGCGTGGCATTGCGCAGCAGCTTCGATGACAGCAGCGCCGAGTCGGCGATCGGAACGATCTGGTCGTCGTCGCCGTGCATCACCAGCGTCGGTACCTCGATGCTCTTGAGGTCGTCGGTGAAGTCGGTTTCGGAGAAGGCCGCGATGCAGTCGTACTGCGCCTTGGCGCCGCCCATCATGGCCTGGCGCCACCAGTTGGCGCGGACCGGTTCGGAGAGCGGGGTGCCCGGGCGGTTGTAGCCGTAGAACGGCACCGGGAAGTCCCAGTAGTAGCCGGCGCGATTGGCGGCCATGTCCTTGCGGATGCCATCGAGCACCTCGCGCGGCAGGCCGTCCGGATTGGCGTCGGTCTTGACCATGATCGGTGGCACCGCGCCGATCAGGACCAGCTTGGCGACGCGACCTGCGCCGTGCCGTGCGACGTAGCGCGTGGCCTCGCCGCCGCCGGTGGAATGGCCGACATGGATGGCGTCGCGCAGGTCCAGGTGCGCGACCAGTTCGGCGACATCGGCGGCATAGGTGTCCATGTCGTTGCCGGTCGCCGTCTGGCTCGAGCGGCCGTGGCCACGACGGTCGTGGGCGATGACGCGATAGCCCTGGTCGAGGAAGAACAGCATCTGTGCGTCCCAGTCGTCGCCGCACAACGGCCAGCCGTGATGGAAGACGATCGGTTGACCGGTGCCCCAGTCCTTGTAGGCGATCTCGGTGCCGTCTTTCGTGGTGATCGATTGCATGTCGTGGTACCTCGTGGGGGGTGGCGGCAGCGCGATGGGGGCTGCCCACGACATGATGGAAACCAGGCGGTTCGGGCGGTAGGCACGCGTGCGGGTGCACGATGTTGTCCGCGGCGCACCAATGTCCCTTGCCCGTGAGGGGCAACGATTGGTTCCGCGCAGGCAACACGGTGAGGCCGGTGCCGGCGCTACCGACACTCGCGGCTCGCGCGTAGCTTGACGCCAGGGCCAACCGCCGGATTGAAGCCATGACGACGTTGAACGAAACCACTGCACCCGCGACCGCGACCTCACCGCCGCCAACACGCCTGGTCGCGGGCGTGCCGGTGCCGGACACGCCGCTGGTCGCGCGCGCCATCGAGTTCGCCCGCGCGCATTGCGATCCCTACCTGTTCAACCACGTCATGCGCTCGTGGCTGTTCGCCACCTGCATCGCGGAAAGCAAAGGCGAGGCGTACGACGCCGAAGTCCTGGCGGTGTCGGCACTGTTGCACGACATCGGCCTGACGGCGCTGGCCAGCGGCGCACTTCGCTTCGAAGTGGAAGGGGCGAACACGGCGCGGGCCTTCGTTCGCGAGTTCGGTGTCGACGAGCGCCGATCCCAGCTTGTCTGGGACAGCATCGCGCTCAACTCCACGCCGTCCATCTGCCTGCACAAGGAGGCCGAAGCTGCCCTGTGCGTGCTCGGCGTCGCACTGGACTGGGGCGGCTGGGGATTCGACAGCCTCCCGGCAGAACAGATCGCCCGGATCGTCGCGGAGTTCCCGCGCCTGCAGATGAAGCAGCGCTTCACCCAGGCCGTCTGCGGCATCTGTGAGCGACACCCGGAAACGACCTACGACAACTTCGCCCGCGATTTCGGCGAGCGCTTCGTACCCGGCTATCGTGCGCCGTCGATGGTCGACGCGCTGCAGGATGCTCCGTTCGTAGAGTAGTCGCCGCTAGCTCAGCTTCGATGGCTGGTTGGCGGCGATCCGTCGGAGCTTCTCCGGATTGCGCTGCACGAATACCTGGGTGATGTGCTCGCCATCGGTGTCGTACGACTGCGCCGACTCCAGCTTGCCATCGATATAGCGCAGCACGCCAAGCCGGCCATTGATCGTGGTGAGGCGGATTTCCAGCGCATCCTTGCCGCGTACCGACGCGGCGAACAGCAGCTGCGCGATGCGTTGTCCGCCGACCACCGGTTCGGGGAAGGTGGTGACGATGCCGCCACCGTCGCCGACCAGGGTGGCCGACTCGGCCATCATTTCCTTCATGCCCTGAAAGTCGGCATTGCTCCAGGCTTCGGCGAAGCGGCGCATCAGGCGCTGGTGGGCTTCGGCCGAGACCATGTAACGCGGGCGCTCCTCGCGCAGCTGCGTCTTGGCGCGGTGCACGATCTGGCGCACTGCGGCCTCGCTCTTGTCGAGCGTGGCGGCGATGTCGCTGTAGTCGGCATCGAGCACCTCGCGCAGGAGGAACGCGGCGCGCGCTTCCGGCGAGAGTCGCTCCAACACCGTCAAGAAGGCAATCGACAGGTCGCTCGAGGCTTCCTGGATCTCTTCCGGAGTGGTCGGACCTTCGAGGAGTACCGGTTCGGGCAGCCAGATGCCGGAGTAGTGCTCGCGCTCGGTGCGCGCCTTGCGCAGGCGGTCGATCGAGCGTCGCGTCGTGGTGGTGATCAGCCAGGCGTCGGGGTCGCTGACCTCGGCAGGGTCGGCGTCATTCCAGCCCAGCCACACGTCCTGGACGATGTCTTCGGCTTCGGCCAGCGAGCCGAGCATGCGATAGGCCACGCCCAGCAAGCGGGGCCGCAATCGGGTGAAGGTGTCGGTTGCGTCTTGCATGCGGCCCTGAGCGCGGCAGAAGACGCGATTGTGGCGGCAGAAACGTTCGTCGAGCGTGCAGGCCGGGCCGCTGCCAACGGCAGCCGACAGGGCAAGCAAAGGCCGGCCGGTCGAGGCCGGCCGACGGTCATGGGAGCGGAATCAGCGCGGGCTTGCCCGCATCCTTGAGCAGGAACACCACGAACTTGGCGGGCTTGTCCTTGCTGGCATTGCGGCCGACCGTGTGCACGTCCGTTGGCCCCTCGTGGAAGGCCTGGCCCGGCATCAGCGTGACTTCCTTGCCGCCCTTCACGCCCATCACGATCGAGCCTTCGAGCACGTAGACGAATCCGTGTGCATCGTGGCGATGGACCGGGTCGGCACCACCAGGCGGGTACTCCACGGTGATCATCAGCATTTCCTTGCCGGGGTACTCGGGCAGCGCCTGGGTCATGACCGGCGTGACGACGGGGGGAGGAGCGTCGTTACCTTGCAGGCCATGGGCCCCGACACTGCCCGAGAACAGCAGTGCGGCCACGCTCAGACATTGGGGGATGCGCATCGCATGACTCCTGATGTGTAGTGCGTTCGAGCGCTTCGGGCCGCTCAGGAACCGGGGATCACCGCCGGCTTGCCGGCGTCCTTGAGCATGAACACGACGAACTTCGCGGGCTTGTCGTTGCTCGCATTGCGGCTGACCGTATGGATGTCGCCGGGCGATTCGCTCCAGCTCTGTCCGGCCGTCAAGGTGACCTCTTTCCCGCCCTGCACGGCCATCACCACGGAGCCTTCGATCACGTAGACGAACGCGTGGGCATCGTGGTGGTGGAGCGGCGAGGAGCCACCGGGGGGATAGTCGACCGTGAGGATCAGCCCTTCCTTGCCCGGATACTCGGGCAGGGCCTTGGTCATGATCGGCTTGACCACCGGGGCCGGCGCAGCGTGGCCGGCGTGCTTGTCCTGGGCCAGGGCCGCGCTCGAAAGAGCCGCGCCCGACAGCAGCAGCGCGGTCAGCGCCAGGGAATGGTGAATGCGCATCATGGTTCTCCTCTCAGGGGATCTCGCGCTCAGCAATGCACGCTTCACGACAGCCCGGCCTTGTCGAGGCCGAAGGCCTTGTCGGCGGTGCCCGGCTCGACGCGGAAGGCGACGTTGATCCGGTTCCAGGCGTTGATGGCCATGACGTCGTAGGTCAGGTCGACGATTTCCTTCTCCGAGTACTGCGTGCGCACGCGCTCGTAGATGTCGTCGGGAACGCCCAGCGGCGACAGCTGGGTCACGGCTTCGGTCCAGGCCAGTGCGGCGCGTTCACGCGGAGCAAACAATTGCGACTCACGCCAGGTGGCCACGTGATGCAAACGCAGCGGGCGCTCGCCATGGATGATGGCCTCCTTGATGTGCATGTCGAGGCAGAAGGCGCAGCCGTTGAGCTGCGAGGCGCGGATGTTGACCAGGTCGTGGATCGACTGCTCGATCGTCGATTTGGAGGTCAGCATGCTGAATTCGACGAACTTCTTGAACAGTTCGGGGGATTGCTTCTGGTAGTCGAGGCGTTGGCTCACGGCGGAGTCTCCGTAGTGGATCAGGGGAGGACCGGCGGCTGCCGTCCTGCTTGGACGCCAATCTAGGCATCGCGGCGGCGCGCCGGTAGATCGCCGGCCGGACGCGCAGTGTTGAGCGCGGCGCACCAATGGGCTGTCACAAACCGCGAAGCGCCCGCAACGATGGGCCTTCGCCAGGCGCTCTGTCACAGACGTGCCCGCTGGCACGACCTAGATGCATGACGACAGCCACAAGGAACCCAATCCATGCCTACCAAGGCTGATCGGGTCTGGTCCGAATTCATGGTCGCGCTGGATGCGATGGCGCCGGATATCCGCGCCGCGTACCTGCTGCACGAAGTATTCGAGGCCAGCTACGAGGAGATCGCATGGCTGATCGGAGAGCCGGCAGACCTCTGCCGTGCCCATGTCGAGTGCGCCCGCGAACACGCGCTGGCGCACATGCAGCCATTGACCGAAAAAGAGGCGCCACCCAAATGAACGCAGTTCCGCGGATCGCCACGCCGACGACCCCAGACAAGCAGGACAAACAGGACAACAGGCCAGACCCGTTGTCGTCCACCTTCTCGGCGAGCTACGCCGGGGTGGTGGCCTTCATCACCGTCGCCACCGAAGGCAGCTTCGCTCGCGCGGCCGATCGCCTCGGCGTGGGGCGCTCGGCCGTCAGCCGCAGCGTGCAGAAGCTGGAAGGACAGCTGGGCGCGCGCCTGTTCTCGCGCACGACGCGCTCGACCACGCTCACCGCCGAAGGCGAGCTGTTCTACGAGAACTGCCGTCCGGGCGTCGACCGCATCATGCAGGCGCTGGAAGAGATGCGCGACCTGCGAGACGGACCGCCGCGCGGGCAGCTGCGGATCAGTGCCACGCACGGGTTCGGCCGCAAAGTCATCGCGCCGCTGATGAGCGAGTTCCACATGCGCTATCCCGGCATCGGCATCGAACTGCTGCTGGACGAGAAGACTCCGGACCTTGCCGTGGACCGGGTCGACGTCGCCTTCCGCGAGGGGCGCCTGGACGACAGCCAGGTCATCGCCAAGCAGCTCATCCCGATGCAGATGCTCGTATGCGCCTCGCCCGACTACGCGCGCAGGCATGGCCTGCCGACCACCGTCGAGGAACTGGACGCACACGCATGCATCAACCGGCGCATGCCGAACGGACGCCTGCGCAGCTGGGATTTCAAGGTCGACGGTCATCCGCGCAGCGTCACGCCGCAGGCCGACATCGTGCTCAACGACGATGACCTGATGTTGCACGCGCTGCTCAGCGGCCAGGGTCTGGCACAGCTGCCCGCCTTCGAGGTCCGCGACGAGCTGCGCAAGGGCACGCTGGTGACCTGCCTGGCGCAGTACGCGCCGGACGATCGCGGCCACTACCTGTGCTACCTGAGCCGGCGCCAGCTGCCCAAGCGCATCCGTGCCTTCATCGACTTCATCACCACCCAGGTACGCGCGCTGGACCTGGACTGTGCCACCGCCGTACCGCGGCTACATGCCGGCGGTTCGCATGATGACCTTGCACCTGCGGAACGCGCGGCACCTGGCGACACGCATCGCGACAACGTCGCCGTCGCCCGCGCCTGAGCCGGCGCGATTGGTGCGCTCGGGGAAACATCGTGCATCCGGTCGCAGGGCTACTGCCGACCGGGTCGCCCTCCTAGCATCGCAACTCACAACGGATCTCTGCGCGGCGGGCATGCCTGCCGGCAGCGGAGGCAAGGCGGCGCCGGCCAGAGCGGTTGCCCACGCAGGGACGAGGCACGGACGACGGATCTGCTTCGTGCATGACGACAACGACAGGGACACGCGCATCCCATGAGCCAGCTCAAGCCACCGCCGGTAAGCCTGCTAGACAAGTACTACGGAGAAGACGCGCAGACCATCTACACAGGACGCGTACGAGTCACCGGTGGCGAGGCGGCGCATGGCCGCGCGTCGGGCGTGGTCTGTTCCGACGACGGTGCCCTGCAGGCCAGCCTGCGCCTGCCGGCGGAGCTTGATGGTCCCGGTGGCGGCACCAACCCGGAGCAACTGCTGGCAGCCGGCTACGGCGCCTGCTTCCACGGCGTGCTCAAGCTGCTGGCAACGCGGGCGGGCGTGGAGCTCACCGACGCAACGGTCGACACGGCGGTGACGTTCGCACGCGATCCGGTGGACGGGCTGTTCCTGCTGTCGGCGGAAATCCGCGTCGCCCTGCCCGGTGTCGAACGCGCGCTTGCCGCAGAGCTGGTCCGCAACGCCGAACGCATCTGCCCCTACGCAAAGATGTTCAGGGATGGCATCGATCACGTCGTGGCGCTTGCTTGTGAAAACGAGTCGCCGCGCACCGGCGACGCCGACTGACCGCCACGCGGGGGAAGGCACGTCCATGGCATTGAAGATCGTCCGCATCCATCCGAAGAACCCGCTGCTGGCCTGGGTCGAGGACCGCTTGCCGGTCATTTCGTTCGTCGCCGCACACACCAGCCGCTACCAGGCGCCGTGGAACTTCAACATCTGGTACCTGTTCGGCGGGCTGGCGGCGGTGACGCTGGTCAACCAGCTGGTCACGGGCATCTTCCTGGCGATGCACTTCAAGCCGTCGGCGGCCGAGGCGTTCTCGTCGGTCGAGTACATCATGCGCGACGTGGAGTGGGGCTGGCTGATCCGCTACATGCACTCCACCGGCGCCTCGCTGTTCTTCGTGGTGGTCTACCTGCACATGTTCCGCGCGCTGCTGTACGGATCGTACAAACGGCCGCGCGAACTGGTGTGGGTGCTGGGCATGCTGATCTACGTGGTGCTGATGGCCGAGGCCTTCATGGGCTACGTGCTGCCGTGGGGACAGATGTCGTTCTGGGGCGCCAAGGTGATCATCTCGCTGTTCGGCGCGATCCCGGTGGTCGGCGAAAGCCTTCAGCAGTGGGTGATGGGCGATTACGTTCCTGCCGACGCCACGCTCAACCGCTTCTTCTCGCTGCACGTGGTCGCCCTGCCGATCATCCTGCTGCTGCTGGTCACCGTGCATATCCTGGCGTTGCATGAGGTCGGGTCCAACAATCCCGACGGCATCGACATCCACGACAGGATCGGCCCGGACGGAACGCCGCTGGACGGCATCCCGTTCCATCCGTACTACACGGTCGAGGACCTGCTCAGCACGGTGGTGTTCATCCTGGTCGCGGCATTCCTGATCTTCTTCGTGCCGACTGTCGGCGGCCTGTTCCTGGAACACGACAACTTCAGCGAAGCCAACCCGCTGGTCACGCCCGAGCACATCAAGCCGGTGTGGTACTTCACTCCGTACTACGCGATGTTGCGCGTCATCCCGCACAAGCTCAGCGGCGTGGTCGTGATGGGTCTGGCGATTTTCGTGCTGTTCCTGCTGCCGTGGCTGGATCGCGGCAAGGTCCGCTCGATCCGCTACCGCGGTGGCGCCTACAAGGTCGCGCTGGGGCTGTTCGCCGTCGCCTTCGTGGTGCTGGGCGTCATCGGCATCGGCGGGATGGCGCAACTGCTGCCGCGCCTGCTTGGCGACGGCCTTGACGTCAACGCCATCGAGAACTGGATCGGACGCGTGCTGGTGGCCATCTACTTCGGCTTCTTTGCATTCACCTGGGTGTACACCCGGTTCGGCTTCGAGCGCACCCGTCCGCTGCCGGAGCGCCTGACGTAGCGGCGCAGGCAGCGCCCGCCCGAAAGACATTCGAGTCACACCCCACTGGAGACAGACATGAAGATCGTAGTCATAGGCGGCACCGGCCTGATCGGCACCAAGCTGTGCAACAACCTGCGCGAGCTCGGCCATGAAGCCATCGCCGCGGCGCCCAACACCGGCGTCAACACCATCACCGGCGAAGGCCTGAAAGAGGTGCTGCAGGGCGCCGACGTCGTCGTCGACGTGGCCAACTCGCCGTCGTTCGAAGAGAAGGCGGTGCTGGAGTTCTTCGAAACCTCCGGCCGCAACCTGCTCGCGGCCGAGGCGGCGGCGGGCGTCAAGCATCACGTCGCGCTGTCGGTGGTCGGCAGTGACCGCAAGCCGGGCAACGCCTACTTCCGCGCCAAGCTGGCGCAGGAAAAGCTGATCCGCGAATCGGGAATGCCGTACTCGATCCTGCGCGCCACGCAGTTCTTCGAATTCCTCAACGCCATTGCCCACGACGGCGCCAGGGACCAGGCGGTCCACATCTCCACCGCGGCATTCCAGCCGCTGGCGGCGACCGACGTGGCCGCGGCGCTGACCAAGGTGACCGTAGCCGAGCCGAGGAATGGCGTGGTGGAAGTGGCCGGCCCCGATCGCCGGCCGATGGTGGACTTCGTCCGCGATTACCTGAAGTTCTACAAGGAATCGCGCGAGGTCATCGCCGATGCGAAGGCCGAATACTTCGGTGGACCGATCGACGACAACTCGCTCACGCCGGGCGAGAGCCCGATGCTCGGTTCGATCCGTTTCGAGCAGTGGCTGGAGACCTCGCCGCCGCCGCCGCAACGCTGATGCGGCGAACTGGCGCGCATCGCGTGAACACGGCGTACATGCAAGCCAGGGTAATCAGACGAGTCTGATGGTGGGGGCAGCACGCGGCGACTAACCTGCGCGCCGCGTTGCTACTTTTCCCCATTACTCACATGACCAAGCCGGCGGCACCTGCCGCCCCACCTTCCAGCGTCGGCGATGGCAAGCTTGGATGGCTGCGACGACTGACGCATGCGACCTTGGTCCTGGTCCTGCTCACCGTGTCGGTGGCCGCATTGGCACAGCAGCTGCCGGTGCAGTTGAGCGGTGAGGAGGCCGCATGGCGCGATTCTCATCGCACCGTGCGCGTGGGCGTGTTCGCCGGCGACCACCTGCCCATAGAGACCTGGGCGGCCGGGCGGGCGGAAGGGTTCGGCGTAGATTACGCCCGCTTGCTGGTTGCTCGCGCCGGGATGCAGGCCGACTTCCGGCCCTATGTCGATTGGGAACAGGTGACCCGCGGCCTGCGCGGCGAGCACCTGCCATACGACCTGTTGCTGGGACAGTCGTCCCACGCCGACGAGCCGGACCGGTTCGGGTTTCTCGCGCCCTACGACGCCGGTCGATTCATGCTGGTCGCCAGGCGCGACGACACGCGCATGGCCAGCGGACAGAACCTCGTTGCCGCGCGCCTGGTGATAGAGCGCAGGTTCCGCGGCCTGGCGACGCGGCTGGCCGAACGATTCCCGAGCGCGAAACTGTTGTACAGCGACGATGGCCGCGCCGCCATGGAAATGGTGGCCGCAGGCCAGGCCGATGCCTACATCGGCGCCACCTCGGTGCGTACGCGCATGCTGATGCAACAGCGCAATGCCGATGACCTGGTGATGCTCCGCGAAGTCGACATCCCGCGCTCTCCGGTCAGCCTGGCCGTGCCGAACGACCGGCCGATGCTCCTGGCCATCCTGCGCAAGGCCGAAGCCAGCCTTGGCGCCAGCGATGTCGAACGATTGCGCAAGCGCTGGGGCCTGATGCAGGAGGCGCCCGCGGAACCGCCGCGGGCGCCCGGACTTAACCCCCACGAGCGCGACTGGCTGAAAGCGCTGCGACCGCTGCGCGTGGGCTTCGAAATCGATCGCGCCCCGTACTCCTACGCCGACGGCGACGGCCGTTTCGACGGTGTCGCCGCCGACTACATCGACCTGCTTGGCCGCGAACTCGGGCTGCGACTGGAAATGGTGCCGGCGCAGGACTGGGCCAGCCTGCAGGAGATGGTGCGCGCACGCCAGATCGACATCGTGGCGGCCACGCTGCCGCAGGATTTCGACAGCCGCGACCTTCTGGTCAGTCGGCCATACGCGCATTTCCCCGGCGTCATCGTCACGCGCGCGCACGGGACGGCGATCGTCGGCCCCGAAGACCTGGTCGGGCGGACAGTCGCCGTGCGCCAGGAAGCAGGCGTGATCAATGGACTCACGGTCGCGCTGCCGCGCTCGCGCCTGGTCCCGGTCAGCAGCAACGAAGCCGGGCTGGACCTGGTCAATGACGGCGACGTCGACGCCTACGTGGGCACGCTGCCGGCCATCGACGCATTGCTGCGCGATCGCTACGCGGCAAAGCTGCGCATAGCAGGTCCGGCCGGTGTCGAGCAGGAGTTCGCCATCGGCATCACGCCCGAGAACGCCAGGTTGCTGCCGCTGGTGAACCGCGTTCTGGCGAAGGTGACCGAGGCAGAGCACCAGTCCATTCGCAGCCGCTGGCTGACCACCGAGTACCGCTATGGCGTGCCATGGGCGTGGGTGGTGGCCGGTCTGGTGACGGCGATTGCGCTCCTGCTGATCGGCGCGGTGGCGTATGTGCGGCTGCGCAGCGCATGGCGTGCGCAGGCCAAGGCGGAATCGGACCTGGCCGCGCAGCTTCGTTTCCAGCAGAGCTTGCTCGAGACCATTCCCCACCCGGTGTTCTTCAAGGACGTCGAGGGTCGCTACCAGGCAGTCAACCAGGCCTACGAGGCGATGTTCGCCGTGCCGCGCTCGCAACTGCTCAATCGCACGCTCGCGCAGACGAACCATCTGCAGCCGGCCGACGAGGAGGAAGCGCACCGGCTCGATATCGGCGTCCTGGTCAGCGGCCGCAGGCGGCGGCTGGAGATGCGGCTGCCACCGCTGCAACCGCAGGGCAAGCCACGCGACGTCATCCTGTGGCTGCATCGCTTCAACGTCGCTCCGGACCAGGTCGGCGGACTGCTGGGAACGTTCGTCGATGTCAGCGACATCCGCGAGGCCGAGGCGCGCGCGCGTGCCTCCGAGCAGCGCCTGATCGACACCAACGATCGCCTGCCGGGCGTGATCGTGCGCATCAGCGTGCAGTCCGGCGGCAGGATCGTATACGACTACGTTGCCGGCCAGACCCAGGCGCTGTTCGGCCGCTCGCGTTCGGAACTGTTCCGCTCCGGACGACGCCTGCACGCGGTTACCGCGGGTGAAGCCGGTCCCGACGAGCACGATCCCGACGAGCACGATCCTGGCCAGGACGCGTCCGACCCCGTGCTCGCCGCCATCCACCGGATCGTTGCCAGCGGCACCCGACACGAGGTCGAGTTCTGCGTGCCCGTGCAGGGCGAGATGCGCTGGACACGCGCCTCCAGCGGCACGCCGCGGCGAGAGGCCGACGGCAGCGTGGTGTGGTGCATCTACTTCGCCGACATCACCGACGAGAAGCAGCAGGCGCAGGCGCTGGTCGAGGCCACGACGGCGGCGCGCGCAGCGGTGTCGGCGCGCAGCAGTTTCCTGGCGATGATGAGCCACGAGATCCGCACGCCGATGGCCGGCGTGCTGGGCCTGGTCGAGCTGATGGCGAACACGCCGATGGACCGCGAGCAGGCGCGCATGCTCGGCATGGTCCAGGACTCGGCCGGATCGCTGTTGCAGATCCTCGACGACGTGCTCGACTTCTCGCGCATCGAGTCCGGGCGCCTGGACCTGGACCTGCGCGCGTTCGACCTGCGCGCGGTCGCCGACAACGTCATGGGCCTGTTCTCGGCGCGAGCCCACGAGAAGGGCGTGCGCCTGTACGCAACCATCGACTGGCGGCTGGCCGGCACGCACCAGGGCGATGCCGTGCGCATCCGCCAGGTGATCACCAACCTGGTCAGCAACGCGCTCAAGTTCACCGAGGCCGGCCACGTCGAACTGCGCATCGAGCTGGCCGGTGAGGAGCACGGCATCCAGCGCATCCGCATCAACATCAACGACACCGGCATCGGTATCGAGCCGCGGCAACTGGCGCGGTTGTTCCAGCCGTTCGTGCAGGCGGAGGATTCGATCAGCCGGCGCTTCGGCGGCACCGGCCTGGGCCTGTCGATCTGCCAGCGCCTGGCGCAGATGATGGGCGGCGAGGTGCGCGTCAGCAGCACGCGCGGGCAGGGCACGACTTCGACGCTCGAGTTGCCGCTGCCGGTAGTCAGCGAGGTAGAGCCGCACGAGCAGATCGCCGGCAAGACGGCGCTGTTGTGCACGCGCGATCCGATGTTCGAGCGGGAACTTGCCAACACGCTGTCAACGCTCGGCTTCAACTTGATGGAGTTCGGTCCGGAGGAATTGAGCGAGGCCGCCGCCAACGACGCCGATCTGTTCGTGGTCGACGTCGAGCTGGTGCGCGAAGGCCGTCTTCCCGCGGGCGCGCGCTACCTGTGCCTGGTCGAATCGGTCGACGTGCGCGGCTTCCAGGTCGAAGGCGGCGAAGTGTCGTTGAGCGGCAGCCCGCTGCTGACGGTTGCGGCTGCCGAAGCGTGCTGTGCCGCGCTGGGCCTGGAACCACCCCGGACGGCATCGCCGCTGCCTGGAGTCCATGCGCCGCGTGCGGCACGCATCCTGGTCGCCGAGGACCACATGACCAACCGCGCGGTCATCGCTCGCCAGCTCGAACGCCTTGGCTACGCGCACACGCTGGTCGAGGATGGCGAGCAGGCTCTGGAGGCGCTGTCGCTGCAGCACTACGACCTGCTCATCAGCGATTGCCACATGCCGGTGCTCAACGGGTTCGCGCTGACGCGGCGGATCCGCGAGCAGGAAGCCGGCACCGATCGCCATCTGCCCATCGTCGCGCTGTCGGCCAGTGCGTTGCCCGAGGAGGTGCGCCGCTGCCATGACGCGGGCATGGACGATTTCCTGGCCAAGCCGGTGCAGTTGCTCGATCTCGACAGGAAGCTGGCAACCCATCTGCAACACACGCTGCCGACGCCGCTGCCTGAAGTGACGGCGATCTCGCCGCGCACCAGTCGCAAGCTGAGCCGGTTGACGGAGTTGTTCGGCGGAGAGGCGTCCCTGCGCGAAGTGCTGGTGGGGCTGCTGGATTCGAGCCGTCGCGACATGCTGGAGCTCGACGCCGCTTTCGAGAGCGGAGACAAGGAGCTGCAGCGCGACATCCTGCACCGCATCGATGGTGCCCTATTGCTGCTGGCCGAAGGCGATCGCGAGCCGATATCGCAGCTGGACCACGAGGTGAGACGGTCGGTGCTGCTGACGCGGATCGGCAATCTGGAGACGGTGATCGCCACGCTCGACCCCGGGAGGGGCCCGAGCCAGTGACGTTGCTTCAAAGTCCGTTCCTGCTTGAGTCGGACATATATAGCCTACACGATGGCTATATCTAACCAAGGAGGCGGAGTCATGTCAGACACCCCGGCCAGGTCGGCCAAGCGGCCATTGCGCAAGAAGCGCATGCCGGGCGGAGCCTCCGTTGCTGAGGGCCGCGGTTCCCGGAAGCCCGTCCATGCACAGCATGAAGGGCTGCCCACGCACCTTCGACCTTATCTTCTCTACCTCAAGACTGCGCAGTTGCCGCAACGGGTCCGCATCGAGCGCGAGGGCGTTCCGTCCCAGGTCGTGGAGGAGATGATCGACGAGTTCGGTATCAGCACCACGGCATTCCAGCTTGTTGTGGGCATTCCCGCGGCGACGTACAAAAAAAAGATCAAGGAGAAGGGGTTGTTTTCCGGCACGTCGGGGCAGTCCGTGGTGGGACTGATGGACCTCATCAACCAGGTCGAAGACATGCTCGCGGCCGAACCAGACAACCCGGATGCTCAAGGCTTCGATGTGGCGGCATGGGTGGGTCATTGGATCCAGCGGCCGCAGAAGGCTTTAGGCGGCTTGGCGCCTTCCGAATTGTTGGACACACCCTCTGGTCGGGAGTCGGTGATGCGGGTGCTGGGGGCCATCCAAAGTGGCGCCTATCAATGAAGCTGTGGCGAATCGGCTCTACGGGACCCAGCTGGGCCCCGAACGATCTGACTGGGGCCGCTGCCGCCTCTTCGCCTGGACGCTGGAACAAGCCAGGAGAACTGGTGATCTATGCGGCGCCGTTGTTGCCCACGGCAGTCCTTGAAACTGACGCCCACATCGACGATGGCGGTTTGCCGCTGAACAAGTACATCATCGAGATCGATGTTCCAGACACCATCTGGAACAAGCGTGCAGTCATGGCCGTCGATGCGTTGGAAGGCGGCTGGGACGCGATCCCGCACGGGCGCGTATCGATCGAAATCGGTTCAGCCTGGTACAGCGCAGGCGTCCATGCAATCGCAGAATTCCCTTCCGCGATCATTCCGGAGGTGAGCATCGTGCTTATCAACGCTCAGCATCCCGACACAGCGAACATTACCGCCGCGACCGGACGAAAGTTTCAATACAACATGCTGTTCCGGGCGAAGTAGTCGTCCGCACGGGCAGCGCCGGCAGCGTCCGCACGACCGCTGCCGGCGACGCGCGATCAGATCTCGCGCAGGCGATCGAACTCCAGGCGCGCTTCGATCGGGGCGGCGATGACGTTCTGGTGGACCATGCCCGGGAACAGGTTGTCAGCGTTGCCAGCGTGGTTGTCGGCGCTGTACAGGTACGGCAGGTGCGACCAGCAGCGGTAGCCGGCGTCCTTGAGGGCTTTGACCTCGGCCGCGGCCTGGTCGATGCCGCCCAGGCGCACGTAGATGGTCGGGCGGAAACGTCGCACCGATTCGTCGGCGCCCTGCAGCAATGCCACCAGCGTGCCGGGCAGGTTGACCTTGATCAGGTTCAACGCATCCAGGCCGAGGCTGTCGACGCTGGCGCAGCGCACGCGCTCGCCGTCGGTGCGGTTCGGGCGGGCATCGAGCATGCGCAAGGTTGCGTTCTCTCGTCCCAGCCATACCGAGTGAGTGTGCACGTTGACCAGGCCGTTGAGCGCGATGTTGGCGCACAGCTGCTGGAAGTCCAGGCGGCGCGGTTCGGCCACGTGCACCTGGCCCTTCTCGCCGACCGTGCGCGACAGCCACAGCGCGTGCGCGCCGTAGTCGCCGCCGAACTCGAGCACACTGTGCCCTTCATGGACCAGGCCGCTGAGCAGGTCGAGTTCCTGTTCGACCCACTCGCCGTAGTTGTGCAGCGAGCGCGCGGCGAGACTGTCGAGGGAGACCGAAGCGGTGATTCCGTATCGGGATTTCCAAAGGCGCTGAACGCCATCAAGGGAAAGAGCGGGGGTGTCCATGGGGTCGTCCTGGTGTTTGGGGGGTGGGGCGGTGGAGCGGTGGTGGGATCAAGGCGTGCTGCTGGCCATGCGCATGGCCTGGTGCAGACGTTTCCAGTGCGGGTGCTGCCGGCCCGGATCGAGAGTTCTGGACCAGCACGCATCGGCTTCGCGCCAGATCGGCAGCAGTTCGGCACGGGCAGCGCCAGCCTCCCAGGCTGCGGCGCACAACTCGCAGGCCGTCTGCGCTTCATCGTTGGCCAGGTGCACGCTGGCGACGACACGCAACGCGTCGGCGTCGTTGGGCGACAGTTCCAGCAAGCGCTGGGCGATCGCGTTCATTCGCGGCTGCGCACCGGCCGGGGCGTGATCGGACGACTGCGCGATGGCAACAAGCGCCGTCAGTGCGCACAGCAGTGCACGCGCTTCGTTCTCCGGTGCCTGCGCAGCCGCCTCGGCCAGTCGCGCCGCCGCGGCATAGTGCGCCTGTTGCGGCACGCCTTCGGTAAGCCGCGCCTGTTCGAGATGGATCTCCGCGGTTTGCAGATCCACCAGCGCCTGTGGCAGGTCGCCGGTTGCGATGCCGGTCATCAGCGCGCGCGCCTGGTCGAGCGTGTGCCAGCGGGTGAGGCCGAACTCGCGACGGGCCCGCAGGCGCAGGTAATAGGCGCGTGCGAATCGCGTCTGCGCGCTGTCCTCGGGCGAGATCGCCTCGATGCGTGCGAACAGGGCCTCGGCCTGGTTGAGCCTAGCCTGCGCCGCGGCGCCATGCAGGCTGGCGGCCCAGTCGCCGAGCAGGCCAATCCATGCCAGCAGCGGGTTGACGGTGTGTGCCGAGTCGAGCCAGCCCTCGATGCCGGCCTGTGTCGCCTGCAGGCGGCTGATGCGGGCGGCGCCACTGAGACGTTGCGCGTAGGCGCGCTCGGCTTCGATCAGGCGCGTCAGCCAGACGTCGCGCTGTGCTTCGTCCACGCGCGGCAGGCCGGTCCGGAGCAGGCCGGTGGCACGCGCATGCAGCGCTGCGGCCGAGCGCACGTCCACCAGTTCCGCGCGCGCCAGCAACAGGTTGATGCACAGCCACTGCACCGGCTCACCGGCGTCGGCCATGGTCGTGCCCCAGCGCTGCTCGACCACCGCTTCGCTGCGATCGAGCCAGGGCGTGCGTTCGCCACGTGGCGATTCGAGCGCGCGCTCGTACAGCGTCCCGGCCCATTCGAGCAGCACCGCGTCGTCGCGCGTTTGCCCCAGCAGATAGCGGTCGTAGACGGCAATCGCCTCGTCCAGGCTGGCCAGCCGATCGGCACCGGTCTGCTGGGCGGCCTGCATCTGGTGGCAGCGCGCAATCATCCGCGACAACAGATTGGCGCGGTCGGGCTCGACCCGGCGCGCATTGCGGAATGCCGACGCCGCATGCCCGGCGGCCTCCAGCCGTTGGCCCGGTCGGTCACGCGCGATGCGCCACCAGCACCAGCCCGCCACCGTCCACGCTTCGCCGCTGGCCTTGTCGCCATAGAGCAGCGGTGCCAGTGCCGCCAACGCCTGCTCCGGCCGGTCCGCGGTCAACCAGTGCTTGGCCTGGCCCACGCGTTCGGACACGTCCATCGACGAGGTCGGTGCCGGTGCGGTGATCATGGTCGGCGCCGTCGGCGTGCCGGCGCTGGGCACGGGTGACGGTTCCTGTGCGGTGTGCCGAACGGCAGCGATGGCAGGCAATTCGCCCTCGACCGGCACCGGGCCCGGGGCTGATGTTTCCGCGACCGACGCCACGCGCACGTCTTCGTTCATCGGCGGGTTCTCGATCGTGGGGACGACGGCCTTGTCCTCGGGTTCGACGGTGTCGAGCTGGTCCGGTGCTGCCCAGGCCGGTTGCGGCGACAGCATGTGTTCGTAGCTCATCAGTGACACACACGACGGCAGCGCACCGGTCAGCACCAGCGGTGCATCGACGCTGGCATCGATCGCGCGCAGGCGCGCATCGGTCGAGCGTGTCGCGTCGTGTCGCACCAGCGCGCTGGTGGGCGATATGGGCGATGGCCGCGGTGCCATCATGTGCATTGCAACGGCCACCGATGGCAGCGGCAGGTCGGCGTAGGAAAGTTCGTTGCTGTCCTGCGCAAGCTGGGCGTCTGGCGCTTTTACCTGCGCCCAGGTGACGGCGCGCGGTTGTTCGGCAGCGGCGCGGCGCTCGCGTTCGGCCTTGCGGCGCCTGCGCCAGGCCAGGAGCAACAGCAGCAGCGCGAGGGCGACGATCCACGGCCACCAGCTCAACAGCGAAGCGTGCGATGGCAACCATCGCGACCATGAGCCGTTCCACGGCAGCGCGATCGCACTCGATGGCGCAGCGGCTTTGCGCAATGCCGGCAAGGATGTGGTCGCCATGGCGGGCACCGCCGGCGAAGCGCCCACTTGCGCCACATCGGCAGCAGGCAATGCCACGGGGGCGTCATCCGCGACCCTGCCTTCCAGGTCAGCCGGGCCAGCCGGACGGGGCTGCACCGAATCCAGCGTATCGGCCGGCACGATGGAGGCCACCGTTGCCGCGACCGGAATCCGCTCGCGCACGCGCCGGTCCGACAGCACGATGCGCGGCCGAGGAGGCGGCGGCGGCTTGCGTGCCGCTTCGCGCGGAGTTTCGACAGGCGCGGCTGCGGCTTGTCCATCAGTCGCGCCATCCACCGCGCCAGTCGGCGGTAGGCGGCGGACCAGCTCGGCGATGCCGCTGGCGCCGGTATCCATTTTCGGCAACAGGCCGGTGCGCTGCCCGCCGTTGAAGCTGCAACCAATGAAAAGAACCGTCACGCCCAGCGCCAGCACGGCACGCGCGCGCCGCGGCGTTTGTGAATCATGTGTCACAAGCGTCGGCCGATTGCATGCCACGGTGCGACATGCAGTTTCGGCGCGTGCCCGTGTGGAGCATGCCTGCGGGGAACCGGGGTGATTTTTCGGCTTCAAAGGGAGGGCTGCCAGGTTGTGTCTTCACGGGGGCGGCTGCCTGAGGACGCCATGCGCGTCGTGCAACGCAGAGTGCATGCCGCTTAACTGCCAGCGAAGTGACTGTAAGAGCCCGGAATGGGGCACACAATCAGACGTTTCTTAGTTTTCCCGGCGGGCACGACCGGGCGTCGTCGCATTTTTGTTGGCGAGTGACTGCAACGGTTCGTCGGCGTAGAGGCGACTGCCGCGCTGAAAACGTCGACGGCTCAACCGCTTGCGCGAAAGGACTTGCGTCGACGGTCGTTGTCAGGTGCTGCGTCGTTCCATTCGCGAGGAAGAGTTCATTACGTCTTCATGCGCCGATGCGGTGCGTGCAGCGAGCAGACGGATTCTGAGAAATGGCGGAAATCAGCGGCCCTTGAGGCGGTTCTGATGGTGCGGTCGAAGCGGCGTCATGACAATGCGCGCCGCACTGTGCCCCCACCAACGTGGGCAACGGGTCGCGTCGTTTTTTCCATCTGGACCTCGGAGCAATAAACCGCATGAATACGATTTACAACGTTGTTTGGAACTCAACGACCGGCACCTGGGTCGTTGCGTCGGAAATGGCCAAGGGCCGGAAGAAGAAGTCGAAGGCGGCCTCGGTCGCAACGACGGCGATGCTCGTCACGACTACCGGCCTGGGCGCCGGTGCCATGTTGATTCCCACTGCGGCGATGGCAGTCACGGTCGGCGCCACCAGCGGCTACGTGGCGGCAGACGATGCCGCTACCAGCAAAGTCGCGGCGGTTGCCAACGGGACAGGAGCGCTCGCGATCGGCCCCTCCAGCCAGGCGCTGGGTCTGCGAGCCACCGCTGTCGGTTACGGCGCGTATGCCAGCGGCACCGTCAATGGCCAGGCCACCGCTGCCTCGGCATTTGGTTCCTTTGCCTTGGCGCAGGGCCTTCGCGCCACCGCTTTGGGTCACGAGTCCAGGGCTACGCACACGGGCAGTGTGGCCCTCGGCGATTCGTCCTACACCGACCGCGACAATAGTGTCTCGTTCGGCAATGGCAACGGGCTTACGCGCCAGCTGACGTTCGTGGCCGCAGGCACGCAGGACACCGATGCGGTCAACGTCAAGCAGCTCAAGAGCGCCATCGCCGCCTCGACGATCAGCCCCATGTCCAGCCCGGGCAAGTACTTCTACGTCAACTCGACCGGCCCTGACGCGTCGGCAACGGGTGTCGACTCCGTCGTAATCGGCGCTCGCGCGAAGTCGGCCGGTGGCAACGGAGTGGCTGTTGGCGACCAGGCAGATGCAGGCACGACGGCCGACAATACAGCGCTTGGCGCGCATGCGACCGCAACGGGCGGGTACTCATCTGCGACGGGCTTCGAGAGCCAGGCCTCCGGTGCCTTCTCCACGGCGCTGGGTACCTCCGCTACCAGTTCTGGCGAGCAGTCCGTTGCCATCGGCGGTGGTAAGGATCGTTATACCGGTGCAAGCGCCGTGGGAGTGAAGAGCGTCGCACTGGGCGCTGGCGCCAAGGCCAGCGTCGCTGGCGTTGTCGCCCTGGGCAGCGATTCGGTTGCCGATCGCGCGGGCACGGTCTCGGTAGGCTCGTCGACCGCTACCCGGCAGATCGTCAATGTCGGCCGCGGCACCCTGGGCACCGACGCGGTCAACGTCGACCAGCTCAAGGGCGTGGCCACGGCGGTCGGTGCTGACCTCAACAGCGATGGCACCGTGAAGAAGCCGACGATCACCGTCGGTGGCAACACCTACGACAACGTGTCGGCGGCGATCGATGCGGTTGCCAAGGGCGGTGCCGCTGGGGGCAGCAACAAGTACTTCCACACCAACACCGCGCTGGGCGATTCGGTCACGCAGGGCGAGGACTCCATCGCGATCGGTGGCAATGCCACCTCCGAGGGCAAGTGGGGCACCTCCATCGGCACCAACTCCAAGGCATCGGGTGCCAACAGCGTCGCTCTGGGCAACAGCTCGCTTGCCGATCGCGCCAACGCAGTTTCGGTGGGCCACGCAGGCAACCAGCGTCAGATCATCTACGTGGCTCCGGGCACGGCCGATACCGACGCGGTCAACGTGTCGCAGCTCAAGGGCACTTCCAACTCCCTGACCGCGGCCATCAATGCGGTAGACGCCAAGATCGGAAGCGGCGGCGGCAACAGCGCCCTGGCTGTGACGTACGACGATGCCACCAAGGCTTCGGCCACGCTCAACAAGGGCGGCGCCGCGGTCACGCTGGGGAACGTCAAGAAGGGCGCCGTCAGTGCCACCAGCGCCGATGCGATCAACGGCGGCCAGCTGTTCGCCACCGCGCAGTCGATGGCCAATGGCCTTGGCGGCGGTGCGACGGTCAATACGGACGGCACCATCAAGGCACCGGACTATGTCGTCGGCGGCTCCACGGTGCACAGCATCGGCGATGCTGTCTCCAACATCGACGGCCGCGTCACCAACGTCACCAACACGGTGAACAACATCACCAACGGCGGCGGGGCCAAGTACTTCCACACCAACACCACGCTGGGCGATTCGGTCACGAAGGGCGACGACTCCATCGCGATCGGTGGCAACGCCGACTCCGAGGGCAAGTGGGGCGTCTCCATCGGCACCAACTCCAAGGCCTCGGGCGCCAACAGCGTCGCTCTGGGCAACAGCGCGTTGGCCGATCGCGACAACAGCGTCTCGGTGGGCAGCGCCACCGTGCAGCGCCAGATCATCAACGTGGCCAAGGGCACGGCCAGCACCGACGCGGTCAACGTCGCGCAGCTCAAGGGCGTGGCCACGGCGGTCGGTGCTGACCTCAACACCGACGGCACCGTGAAGAAGCCGACGATCACCGTCGGTGGGACCACCTACGACAACGTGGCCTCGGCCATTGATGCGGTTGCCAAGAGCGGCCCGGGCACCGGCAATGCGCTGGCTGTTGCGTATGACGATGCCACCAAGGGTCTGGTGACGCTCAACAAGGGCGGCGCGGCGGTCAAGATCACCAACGTTGCCACCGGCACCGAAGCAGGTGATGCCGTCAACAAGGGCCAGCTCGATACCACCGTTGCCGGCTTCAGCAAGTCGATCGACGCACTTCAGCCCAATACGCAGTACTCCAAGTTCGGCCCCAGCACTTCCAAGGAAGCACAGGCCACCCGATGTACCGCGAAGGCATGCTCGGCGTGCACGAATGGGACTACCTGTTCAAGCTGCCGTCGGGCGAGCCGGGCAAGGACGTCGACTGCCAGTACAAGCTGCTGTTCAACGACAACATGCTGCTGACGCAGACCTGGTGGAATCCGGAATCCTGCGCGGCGCTGGCCGGTGGCCAGGCGACTGAGCCGGTGGAACCGCAGGAACCGCACGTTGCGGCGTCCGCGGAAATTTCGACCGACACGCTGTTCGATTTCGACAGCGCCCGTCTGGCGGTCGATGCCCCGGAGGCGATCGATCATCAGGTACTGAAGGTGCTCGAAGGCGCCGAACGCGTCGAGACGCTGCGCCTGATCGGCTACGCCGACCGCCTGGGCAGCGCCGGTTACAACCTGGACCTTTCCAGGCGTCGTGCCGAGTCGGTGAAGGCATACCTGGTGGAGAAGGGCGTGCCGGGCGAGGCCATCCAGACCGAAGGCCGTGGCAGTACCGACCCGGTAGTGCAGTGCAATGACCGCAATCGCAGTGCGTTGATCGACTGCCTGATGCCGAACCGTCGCGTTCGCATCGAGGTGATCGCGCGCTGATTCAGTTGAGGAGTCGCCGTTGTTGGCGGACCCGCCCCGGAAACGGGGCGGGTTTTTTTGGGCCCGTCATTCCCGCGAAGGCTGGAACCGAGCGACTTCGAACGGGCACGACGCTGGGTCCCCGCCTTCGCGGGGATGACGGGGAAAGGTGACGGTGTGAATCAGCCGGACGCCGGGCTAGACCAGCAGCCCTTTCTCGCGCGCGTAGTTGTAGATCTCGCGATCATTGCGCAGGCCCAGCTTGGCCATCGCGTCCATCTTCTGGCGGCTGATGGTCTTGGCGCTGCGCTCGAGCTGCGCGGCAATCTGCGACACGGTAAGTCCCGAGGCGAACAAGCGCATTACCTCCGACTCGCGCCGCGACAGGCGCGTTTCGCGGCCGCCCGGGGCGGCTGCCTGGGCGGCGCTGATCATCGAGCGCAGATCGGCACTGATGTAGGTCTGGCCCTGCGCCACCGCGCGGACTGCCTGCTGCAGTTCGTCGAGCGCGTCGGCCTTGTTGAGCAGGCCACGCACGCCGGTGTCCAGCACCGCGCGCAACAGGCCGATGTTGCTCACCATGGTCAGCACCACCACCGGCGTCCACGGCCAGCGCTGGCGGATCAGCTCGAGCAGGTTAAGCCCGTCGGTGACCTGCCCGCCTGGCATGTTGAAGTCGGTCAGGATCAGGTCAAAGCGACCTTGCTCCAGCGCCTCCACCAAGGCGTCGGACGAGCCGACCTCGACGAAGGGACCGAATTCGCCGCTGCTCTCGAGCAGCTCGCGAATGCCGGAACGAACAATGGGGTGGTCGTCGGCGATGATGATGCGAAGCGGCATGGGATGCAGAACCGGGGGCGAGCGGCGTGCCCGATCGCTCGGCGATCGGCAGGGGGTTGATCGGCCAATACAAATGCGCGATACGTCAAGGATAGGCGTTCGTCGATCATGGCGATGTACGAATTTTTCGCGCGCCGTCACCGTCCCGATCTGCCAGCCGCGGTCATATCCGTCGCGCTCTTCGCCGCCGCTGGCTGATCGAGCGCGCTGTCCTGCGTGCGTTCAGGAACCTGTGCGACACCGAACACGGTCGCGTACCGGTATTGCCAATCGGCGCGCTCGTGATCGATCGGTTCGTGCGACCAGCGTGTCCACGGCCAGTCGCCCTTGGTCGGGTCGGCGGTGTGGATCTCCTCCAGGTAGCGGGTCACCGGCGTGAGCCCGAGTGATTGCGTGACGCGCGCCTTGAGGTCCATGTCGAGCCCGTCCAGCACAAGCGTGCCGCCTGGAACGAGCAGCCTCACCACGTTCCTCAGGCATTCCTCGGCGATGGCATCGTTCATGGGCCCGAGCACGTTGCACACCATCAGTACGTCCTGCGATCCGATCGTCGCGCCAAGTGCGGGATCCCTCGCATCGGCGACGGTCCAGGTGACGCCCTCGCGGATCCAGTCCCTGATGCGGAAGTCGCCCTCGGGCGTGACGTCCATGATTTCTCTCAGCGCGTCCGGAACGGTCGTGAGTACCTTCGAACAATTGAGTTCGAGCGTGCCGCCCAGGGTCGAGGGTGTCCTGAGCCGGTAGACGCCCTTGCGCGCCACATCGATCACGTTCGCCGATGTGTCGACTCCGTGGGCGACCACCTTCAGCCATGGGTGATGACGGCGCAGCAGCCAAAGCGTGGAGTAGAGCTCTGCGCCGACGCTGCATCCGATCGATGCGATGCGCAGCGGCTGTCCACGCGGATGCGCGGACACGACCTCGCTGAGCAGGTGCAACTGCACGATGTTGCGCAGGAACCAGGTGTGGTGCGTCTGGTTGCGGTCGGTATCGCGGACGTAGTGTTCGTAGAAGAACATCCCGATGCTGCGGGCGGGCCGTGTCCCGCGCAGCGCGGCCGGCAGGCGTCGCCAGGCGTAACGGATGAACGGGACGAACGGTTCGAGTATCAGTGCCAACAACCTGCTCATCTGGGGGCCCCTGGACTCCCACGCGCTGCGGCCGCACCGGACCGCCAAGGGTCGTGCGCCGCCGCGAACGTCGGTAGTCATCAATCATTCGATTCGACCGCGAGCGCAGTGGCGTGCGATTCGTGCCGGCCGCCAGGTGACTGGCCGGCGCGACCGAACGGAGCGCTGCCTTGCAGGTCAACGGAAGTCAGGCCGTCGCGGGACGGCCGCCGGTCTCAGGCAATGGGCGGCCTCAAGGGCACCGCGAGTTGCGGCCGGGGAACCGGCACGCAGTCGGGAGTGGGCACGGGCGACGCCCGCATGCCGGCCAGCACGAATGGCGTGGCCGAGGCATCGACCGATGCGCCGGCAAAGCAGGGCTGCATCAGCGTGTGGGCACTCTTTGCATGCGCGTGGTCGCAATCCTTGGCACAGGGATCGGAGTGGGCGTGCCCCTGGTCGGACGCCGACGTCACGGCGGTGCCGTGCTCCATGGCGAGCAGCTCGCATCCCAGCCCCGGCGCCGGCCGCGCCACCAGCCCGAGCAGCAGCAACACCAGGAAACTGGTGCGCAGGGCGCGGGAGAAGGGGCGGAGGGATCGGAGCACTGGCGTGGGTTGCGAGTGGATCGTGACTGCGGCACCGGTTCCAACGCTTTGGGGGCCGGGCATCGGCCACACGGCGGCAATCGCCGAAAATGCATCGACCATGCCGATTGTGGCGGCCCGCCTCCGGCCGCTTCCCCCGGGCGCGCCGATGGGCGCCGACGCAGTCCACACTTCGGCGTATCGGGCAGCCAGAGCCCCGGTCATATAGCCCGAACGTCACTTGACGGGCTGCTGGCCCCCTGAGCACAGTCGCGGGGGGCCTTTGCCTTCGTCTTTTGCCTGGTGCGGCAGCCGCTGCCGTGCCGGCCTTTCCGGGGAGTTACACAAGTGGATAGACGCTCATTCCTGTCGATGACCGGCGTTGGTGTGGCCGGGCTGATGCTGCCCTTCGGCCGTGCCATTGCCGCCGAGCAGCTGGTCGAGACGATCGACGTGGCCAAGAAGAAGGCACTGGCCGACGCCGCCATGGGCGCTGCGACCGCCGCCGGCGCGTCGTACTGCGACGTGCGCATCGGCCGCTACCTGCGCCAGTTCGTGATCACGCGCGAGGACAAGGTCCAGAACGTGGTGAACACCGAGTCGACCGGCATCGGCATCCGCGTGCTGGTCAACGGCGCCTGGGGCTTTGCCGCCACCAACGAACTGGGCACCCAGGGCGTGGTCAAGGCCGCCCAGCAGGCCGCCGCGATCGCGCGCGCCAACTCCAAGCACCAGACCACGCCGGTGCAGCTGGCCAAGGCGCCGGGCGTCGGCGAAGTCTCCTGGAAGACGCCGATCCGCAAGAATTCGATGGAAGTGCCGCTGAAGGAAAAGGTCGACCTGCTGCTGGGCGTGAATGCCGCGGCGATCAACGCCGGTGGCAGCTTCGTCAACTCGATGCTGTTCCTGGTCAACGAGCAGAAGTACTTCGCCTCGACCGACGGCAGCTACATCGACCAGGACGTGCACCGCATCTGGGCGCCGATGACGGTCACCGCGATCGACAAGACCACCGGCAAGTTCCGCACCCGCGACGGTCTGTCCTCGCCGATGGGCATGGGCTTCGAGTACCTCGACGGCGCTGCCGCCGGCAAGGTCGTCTCGCCCAACGGCGTGGTCAACTACGGCCTGTCGTACGACATGATGGAAGACGCCATCGCCTCGGCCAAGCAGGCCAAGGCCAAGCTGACCGCACCGTCGGTCAAGCCTGGCAAGTACGACCTGGTGCTCGACCCGTCGCACACCTGGCTGACGATCCATGAGTCGATCGGCCACCCGCTCGAGCTCGACCGCGTGCTCGGCTACGAAGCCAACTACGCCGGCACCAGCTTCGCCACGGTCGACAAGCTCAAGAACAAGTTCAGGTACGGCTCCGACAACGTCACCGTGTTCGCCGACAAGACCCAGCTCGGCAGCCTCGGCGTGGTCGGTTTTGACGACGAAGGCGTCAAGACCAAGAAGTGGAACCTGATCAAGGACGGCACGCTGGTCGACTACCAGACCATCCGCGACCAGGCCCACATCCTGGGCAAGACCGAGTCCGACGGTTGCTGCTATGCCGACTCGTGGTCGAGCGTGCAGTTCCAGCGCATGGCCAACGTGTCGCTGGCGCCGGGCAAGAACAAGCTCAGCGTCGCCGACATGATCAAGGACGTCGAGAACGGCATCTACATCATCGGCGACGGTTCGTTCTCGATCGACCAGCAGCGCTACAACGCCCAGTTCGGCGGCCAGCTGTTCTACGAGATCAAGAACGGCCAGATCACCCAGCAGATCGAGGACGTGGCCTACCAGATCCGCACGCCGGAGTTCTGGAACGCCTGCGTCGCCGTCTGCGACGACAGCGATTACCGCCTCGGCGGCTCCTTCTTCGACGGCAAGGGACAACCCGGCCAGGTGTCGGCGGTCTCGCACGGCTCGAGCACGGCGCGCTTCAACGGCATCAACGTCATCAACACCGCCCGCAACCTCGGCTGAGCTGAGCCTGGAGACATAGACAATGAGCATCTTCACCGAAGAACAGGCCAAGGCGATCCTCGACAAGGTCATCAAGCTGTCCAAGGCCGACCAGTGCACGGCGCAGCTTGAGGGTTCGATCGACGGCAACATCCGCTTCGCCCTGAACAACATCTCCACCAGTGGCATCGTCGACAACACCGAGCTGGCCGTCGAAGTGGCCTTCGGCAGCCGCGTCGGCACCGCCACCATCAACGAGTTCGACGACGCCGCGCTCGAGCGCGTGGTGCGCCGTGCCGAAGACCTCGCCCGCCTGGCCCCGGAAAACCCGGAGTTCATGCCGGCGATCGAGAAGCAGGCCTACAAGGCCAGCCCGACCTTCAGCCCGGCCACCGCCGCCATCACCCCGGAGTACCGCGCCCAGGTCGCGGCCAACTCGATCGCCCCGTGCAAGGCTGAAAAGCTGATTGCCGCCGGCTTCCTCGAGGACGGCCAGAGCTTCGTCGCGTTCGCCAACTCCAAGGGCAACTTCGGCTACCAGAAGGCCACGCGCTTCGACTACACCTGCACCGTGCGCACCGAAGACGGCCGCGGTTCGGGCTGGGTCGGCCGCAACCTCAAGGACTCCGACGACTTCAAGGCCGACCAGGACATCCGCACCGCCATGCGCAAGGCCACCGAATCGGCCGAAGCCAAGGCGCTGGAGCCGGGCAAGTACACGGTGATCCTGGAGCCGGCGGCAGCCGCGGGCCTGATCTCGTTCATGATGAATTTCTTCGACGCGCGCCAGGCCGACGAAGGCCGCAGCTTCCTGTCGAAGAAGGGTGGCGGCAACAAACTCGGCGAGCAGGTCTACGACCCGCGCGTGAACATCAGCGCCGACCCGTGGGACGAGCGCGCGCCGGTGCTGCCGTGGGACGGCGAAGGCCTGCCGCGCGAGAAGATGGCGATCGTCGAGAACGGCAAGGTCGTGGCGATGCAGTACTCGCGCTACTGGGCCAAGAAGCAGGGCAAGCGCGCCGTCGGCGAGCCGGGCAACCTGCTGGTCGCCGGTGGCGACAAGACCACCGCGCAGCTGGTGGCCAGCACCCAGAAGGGCATCCTGGTCACCCGCACCTGGTACATCCGCATGGTCGATCCGCAGACCGTGCTGCTGACCGGCCTGACCCGCGACGGCACGTTCTACATCGAGAACGGCCAGATCAAGCACCCGGTGAAGAATTTCCGCTTCAACGAGTCGCCGGTGATCATGCTCAACAACATCGAAGAGCTCGGCAAGCCGGTGCGCGTGGCCGGTGACGAGTCCTCGTTCGTGATGATGATCCCGCCGATGAAGCTGCGCGATTTCACCTTCACTTCACTGTCGGATGCGGTCTGACCAGAACCCTCTTTACCCCGTCATTCCCGCGAAGGCGGGAACCCAGCGACGTGGCTCTGTCGCAAGGTGCAAAGTCGCTGGGTCCCCGCCTTCGCGGGGATGACGGTTGTTTGGCTTTTTGAGTAACCACGCAAATGCAACGCCGCGACTTCCTCAATCTCACCGGTCTCTCCCTCGCCGCGATGGCGCTGCCATTCGGCCGCAGCATCGCCGCCGAGGCGCTGCTCGAACCGGTTGATGGCGCGCGCCGCCGGCTCCTCGCCGACGCCGCGCTGACGGCCGCCCGCGCGGCGGGCGCGCAGTACTGCGACGTGCGCATCGGGCGCTACCTGCGCCAGTCGGTGATCACCCGCGAGGCGCGGGTGGAGAACATCGTCAACGGCGAGTCCTCCGGCATCGGCGTGCGCGTGCTGGTCGATGGCGCCTGGGGCTTCGCGGCGACCAACGTGCAGACCACCGATGCGGTGGCGGCCGTGGCGCGCCAGGCGGCCGCCATAGCAAAGGCCAACTCGCGCCACCAGACCAAGCGGGTCGAGCTGGCACCCACGCCCGGCGTCGGCGAGATCAGCTGGGCCACACCGATCCGCAAGAACGCGATGGCGGTGCCGATCAAGGAGAAGGTGGACCTGCTGCTCGGCGTCAATGCCGCGGCAATGAAGGCCGGCGCCGACTTCTTCAACTCGACGCTGTTCCTGATCAACGAGCAGAAGTACTTCGCCTCCACCGACGGCAGCTACATCGACCAGGACGTCCACCGCATCTGGCTGCCGATCACCGCCACGGCGGTGGACAAGGCCAGCGGCAAGTTCCGCACGCGCAATGGCCTGTCGGCGCCGATGGGCATGGGCTACGAGTACCTCGACGCCGATCCGGCCGGCAAGTTCAACCTGCCCGGCGGCATCACCGCCTACGGCCGCAGCTACGACGTGATGGAAGACGCCATCGCCAGTGCCCGCGACGCCCGCGCCAAGCTCAAGGCGCCGTCGGTGAAGCCGGGCAAGTACGACCTGGTGATCGACCCGTCCAACCTGTTCCTGACCATCCACGAGAACGTCGGCCACCCGCTCGAGCTCGACCGCGTGCTCGGCTACGAGGCCAACTACGCCGGCACCAGTTTCGCCACGCTCGACAAGCGCGACGAGGGTTACCGCTGGGGCAGCGACATCGTCAACTTCGTCGCCGACAAGACCCGCCAGGGCAGCCTGGGCGCGGTCGGTTACGACGACGAGGGCGTCAAGACGAAGCAGTGGGACCTGGTGCGCGACGGTATCCTCGTCGACTACCAGGCCACGCGCGACGAAGCGCACATCCTCGGCCACAAGGAATCGCACGGCTGCAGCTACGCCGATTCGTGGTCGAGCGTGCAGTTCCAGCGCATGGCCAACGTCTCGCTGATGCCGGGCAAGACGCCGCTGAGCGTCGCCGACATGGTCAAGGACGTCGAGAACGGCCTGTACATCCACGGCCGCGGCTCGTACTCGATCGACCAGCAGCGTTACAACGCGCAGTTCGGCGGCCAGCTGTTCTACGAGATCAAGCAGGGCAAGGTCACCGGCCTGGTCGAGGACGCCGCTTACCAGATCCGCACGCCGGAGTTCTGGAACGCGTGCAGCGCGATCTGCGACGAGCGCGACTTCCGCCTCGGCGGTTCGTTCTTCGACGGCAAGGGCCAGCCGAGCCAGGTCTCGGCGGTATCGCACGGATCGAGCACCACGCGCTTCAACGGCATCAACGTCATCAATACCGCGCGGTCGATATGAACCGCGCGCAGTTCCTCCGCCTGATGCTGGCGGGCGCGGCAGGGGCGGTGCTGTCACCGCTCGCGCGCGCCGCCAGCGTCGAGTACGACTTCTGGCTGACCCGCCTGAAGTACGACTCGGGGGACTGGGACGTCGACCAGCGCATGCCGGCCAACCTGATCACCTCGCTGATCGACTACACCAACCTGCGCGTGGACCCGAAGGAACACGTGCTGGCGCTGGCCGATCCGAAGATGCTCACCGCGCCGTTCTGCTACCTGGCCGGGCACAAGCTGGTCGAGTTCAATCCGGACGAGCGGCGCAACTTCGAGCGCTATGTGCGCAATGGCGGCTTCGTCTTCGTCGACGACTGCAACCACGATATCGACGGTTTGTTCGCACGTTCATTCGAAGCGCAGATGTCGTCGATCTTCGGGCCGAAGGCGCTGCGCAAGTTGCCCAACACGCATGCGCTGTACCGCAGCTTCTTCACCTTCAAGGACGGTCCGCCGGCCACGGGCTTCGAGCTCAACGGCTGGGGCGACGACCTGGTGCATGACTACCTGCAGGGCATCGAGATCGACGGCCGGCTCGGCGTCCTCTACAGCAACAAGGATTACGGTTGCGAGTGGGACTACGACTGGCGCAACAAGCGTTTCCTCGCCGAGGACAACACCAGGTTCGCGGTCAACATCGTGATGTATGCGTTGAACAGCTGATGACTACGCCACGCACCCGCAACCCGTCATTCCCGCGAAGGCGGGAACCCAGCGACTTCGCATTGACGCGCGAGGCGGCCGGCGTGAAAGAGCAAAGACACTGGGTTCCCGCCTTCGCGGGAATGACGGGTTACAGATCAACCGGGAACTGAAGATGACCACCACCCCTACCGAAGCCGACATCCAGGCCCAGCTCGCCAGGCTCGGCACCCTGCGCACCGCCATCGCCCAGGCCATCGTCGGCCAGGAAGCGGTCGTCGAGCAGTTGCTGATCGGCCTGCTGGCCGGCGGACACTGCCTGCTCGAAGGCGTGCCCGGGCTGGGCAAGACGCTGCTGGTGCGCTCGCTGGGCCAGGCGCTGGAGCTGCAGTTCCGGCGCGTGCAGTTCACGCCCGACCTGATGCCCAGCGACATCCTCGGCACCGAGCTGCTGGAAGAAGACCACGGTACGGGCCATCGCCATTTCCGCTTCCAGCCGGGCCCGATCTTCACCAACCTGCTGCTCGCCGACGAGCTCAACCGCACCCCGCCCAAGACCCAGGCGGCGCTGCTGGAGGCGATGCAGGAACGCACCGTCAGCTACGCCGGCGTGACCCATCAGCTGCCGGCGCCGTTCTTCGTGCTGGCCACGCAGAACCCGCTGGAGCAGGCCGGTACGTACCCGTTGCCGGAAGCGCAGCTCGATCGCTTCCTGCTGCACATCCGCGTCGATTATCCGAGTGAAACCGAAGAGCGCGACATCCTTGCCCAGACCACCGGCACTCGTCATTCCGAAGTCCCGCAGGTGATGCACGGCGAAGAAGTGCTGGCGCTGCAGGCGCGCGTGCGCGAAGTGCACCTGGGCGACGACCTGCTCGCCTGGATCACCCGCCTGGTGCGCGCCAGCCGCCCAAACGAATCGGCGCCGGCGGAAGTGAAGCAGTGGGTGAAGTGGGGCGCCGGCCCGCGTGCCGGTCAGTCGCTGGTGCTCGCGGCCAAGGCGCGCGCGCTGCTGCACGGCCGCCTGGCCGCGACGCGCGAAGACATCGTCGCGCTCGCTGCGCCGGTGATGCGCCACCGCTTGCTGCTGTCGTTCGCCGCCGAGGCCGAGCAGAAGAGCGCCGACGACGTGATCGCCGCGCTGCTGCGCAGCGTGCCGTTCGCGGGCTGATCGCAGGACGCGCGTGGCCAGTGCCGGTTCCAGCTTCGTCGACTTCATCCCGCCGCAGGTGCGCGCGCGGTTGAAAGACCTGCGCCTGACCTCGCGACGCGCGGTCGGCCTGCAGGGCATCGGCCTGCACCACAGCCGCAGCCGCGGCGCCGGACTGGAATTCGCCCAGTACCGCGCCTACGAACCCGGCGACGAACTGCGCCAGGTCGACTGGAAACTCTACGCACGCTCCGACCGCTTCTTCGTCCGCGAGGCCGAGCGCGAAAGCCCGCTCGCGGTGTGGCTGCTGGTCGACGCCACCGCTTCGATGGCGCAGGAAGACGCGGCCCGCCCCGGCTGGTCGCGCCTGTCGGCGGCGAAGGGCCTGGCCGCCTGCGTGGCCGAACTGGCGCTGCGCCAGGGCGACCGCTTCGGCCTGGCCGTCCTGCACGGCGAGGGCGTGCGCGTGCTCGCACCCGGCAGCGGCCTGCGTCAGCGCGACCGCTTCATGCTCGAGTTGCAACGTGTTGAAGCGGGCGGCAGTTGGCCGTCCGCCGAACGCCTGCGTCCGTTGTGGGAACGCATCGGCGCCGGCGACCTGGTCGTGCTTCTCAGCGACGCCTTCGACGAAGGCGCGCTGGAAGTGGTGACGCGCCTGGCGGCCGCACGCCGCGAAGTCGCCGCCATCCAGATCCTGACCGCCGAGGAGCGCGACTTCCCGTTCCGCGGCGGCCACTTGTTCCGCGACCCTGAAACCGGCGAAGAACTGCGTGGCGACGGCGTTGCCATGCGCGACGAATTCCTGCGTCGATTCGAGACGGCACGCCGCGAACTCGACGCGCGCCTGGATGCCAGCGGCATCCGCCATGCGCGCTACGTGCTCGACCAGGCGCTGGACTTGCCGCTGCGGCGCCTGTTCGGCTCCCGTGACGCTGCGGAGTACGCATGAGCCTGGCGTTCCTGTTGCCCGCCGGCCTGGCCGCGCTCGCGGCACTGCTGCTGCCGCTGCTGATCCACCTGGCGCGACGCAGCGAGCAGCGGCCGATCCAGTTCGCCGCACTGCGCTGGTTGCGGCAGAAGCCCAAGCCGCGTCATCGCATCCGCTTCGACGAATGGCTGCTGCTGGCGCTGCGGCTGTTGCTGCTGGTCGCACTGGCGCTGCTGCTGGCGCGGCCGGTGCTGGTCGGCGGCGCCAGCGAAGCGCCGTGGATTGCAGTGGTGCCGGGCGTCGACCTCACACAGGCCCGTGCGGTACAGACGCCAGAAAACACCCGGTGGCATTGGCTGGCACCGGGCTTCCCGTCGCTGGACGAGGCCGCGCCCGCGTCGTCCGCGTCGGTGACCAGCCTGTTGCGCGAACTCGATGCGGGATTGCCTGCCGACGCGACGCTGACCGTGCTGGTGCCGGAGCAACTGACCGGTGTCGACGCGCAACTGCCAGCCTTGAGTCACAACATTCAATGGCGTGTGTTGCCCGGCTCGATGCCGGCTGCAGCTGCGCCGGTAGCCACCGCATTTGCGCCCAGCATCCGCTACGCGCCGCAGCACGAAGCGGCAATGCGTTACCTGCGCGCCGCACAGGCCGCGTGGAAGGGTGATGGTGCGAATGCAGTTGCTTCCGACACCGCACCCAATACACAACCCGTGCCCGCCAGCGCACGCCAGCTGATCTGGCTGGCGCCTGGGCCGTTGCCCGCCGCAATTGACGCGTGGATACGCGAAGGCGGCAACGCACTGCTCGGCCACGACAGCACCCTTGCCAACCTGCCGGCCACGACGGTGTTGTGGCGTGATGCCGCGGGCGCTTCGCTGGTAGAAGGCACCGCCCATGGCAAGGGCCGGGTAATGCGCTTCACCCGCGAGCTTGCACCGCAGGCCATGCCGGCACTGCTGGAGCCCGACTTCCCGCAGCGCGTGCGTGCCTTGTTCGATCCGCCGAGGGCGGCACCGACGCGCGTGCTCGCAGCCACACACCAGCCGCTGACCGGCAGCCTGGTATTCCCGCAATCACCGCGTGACCTGCAGCCGTGGCTGGTGTTGCTGATCGCAATCCTGTTCCTGGTCGAACGCTGGCTGGCCACCGGCGCACGCCGGGCGGTGGCGCCATGAGCGCGATGACCGTGCTGCTACGCGCGCTGCAGCAGGCGCGCTGGCGTCACGGCCTCGATGCGGCATGGCGGTGCCTGCCGTGGCTGCTGGTCGCTGTCGCACTGGCATGGCGCCTGGGTGGTATCGCAGTTGCGCTGACCGTGCTGGTGATTGCGGCCGCAGCAACCGCGGCGTTTGCCTTCCACCGCGCACGCAAACTAGACACGCGCTGGCTGGTTCGCGAGCTCGATGCCCGCCGTGCCGACATGGACGACAGCACCGACCTGCTGTTCGCACCGGCCGCCACCATGACCGGCCTGGAGCGTCTGCAACTGGGTCGCCTGCAACAGCGCATCGAGAACGCGCCGCCGCCGGACCTGCGCCCGCACTGGTCGGCGCGCGCGCATGCCATCGGCACCGGCGTCGGCGCCGTCGTGATCGCGGCGATCCTGCTGTGGCCTGCGCGCCCGGGCGCGACCTTCGACGACGTGCTGTCCAGTGTCGGCGTCACGCCCGCCGCGCCGACGCAGACCAGCATCGTCCAGCAACGCCTGCAGATCACGCCGCCCGGCTACACGCGCCAGCCCGCACGCGACGACGCCACCCTCGACGCCAAGGCGCCGCAGGGCACGCGCCTGCAATGGACGATCCGCTTCGCGCCGCAGCCAACTTCGGCGGAACTGGTCTTCCACGACGGCCGCCGCTTGAAGCTCACCCGCGACGGCGACGACTGGCGCGGCAATGACGTGCTCGCCCGCTCGGCGCTGTACCGCATCGTCGTGGACGGCGCTCCGCCGCTGCAGCCGGCGACGCTGCATCGCCTCGATGCCATCCCCGACCGCGCCCCGCAACTGCGCGTGCTCGAACCCGACCGCAGCCTGAGCCTGATGACACAGGGGCAACGCAGCTGGGCGCTCGCGTTCGAAGGCAGCGACGACTACGGCGTCGCTTCCAGCGCCACGCTGCGCATCACCCTGGCGCAGGGCAGCGGCGAGAACATCACCTTCCGCGAACAGACGATGACCATCGGCGGCAGTGGCAGCGCGACGGTCAAGCGCTACGCCCATCGCCTCGACCTGGCCGCGCTCGGCCTCGCCGCCGGCGACGACCTGATCGTGCAGCTGAGCGTCAACGACAACCGCACGCCGACCGCGCAGACCGCACGCAGCGCCAGCCTGATCCTGCGCTGGCCGTCCGACCTGGGCACCGAGACCACCGGCCTGGAAGGCATGGTCAAGAAGGTACTGCCGGCGTACTTCCGCAGCCAGCGCCAGATCATCATCGACGCCGAGGCGCTGCTGAAGGAGAAGCGCAAGCTCGAGGCAGACAGCTACGTGAAGCGCAGCGACGCGATCGGCGTCGACCAGCGCATCCTGCGAATGCGCTACGGCCAGTTCCTCGGCGAAGAAGCCGAGGGCGAACCCAAGCCGCCGCCGACCAACGACGCCGACGACACACATGGCGCCGCCGACACGGCCGCGGCACCGGCCGACGAGCACGCCCACGCCGACGCGGGCGCGGCAGGGAAGTTCGGCGAGGAAGGTGCGGTGCTCGAAGAGTACGGCCACACCCACGACCACGCCGAAGCGGCCACGCTGCTCGATCCGGACACGCGCAAGATCCTCAAGTCGGCCCTCGATGAAATGTGGCAATCCGAAGGCCATCTGCGCCAGGGCCATCCCGAACTCGCACTGCCGTATGCCTACCGCGCGCTGCGTTTCATCAAGCAGGTGCAGCAGGCCACGCGCATCTACCTGGCACGCGTCGGCCCGGAGTTGCCGCCGATCGACGAGAGCCGCCGCATGAGCGGCGATCGTGCGGGCCTGGCGAATCGCGACGACGCGCTGGTGGCGGTCGACATCGCTGACCCGACGCTGGCGGCGCTGTGGTCGTCGCTGGACGCAGCGCAGGTGCCTGCCGCGCCGATCGACTTCACCGCGCTGGAGCGCTGGCTGCGCGAGCACGAATCGCGACTGGCCGACCCGCTCGCGTTCGTTGCTGCGATCGAAGCGCTGCGCGCTGATCCGGATTGCGCGACCTGTCGTGCCGACCTGCGTGCATTGTTGTGGCCACTGCTGCCGCGCCCGGCCACGGCCGTGCCACGCCGCGACGCCGGCGACGCTGCCGGTCGTCGTTACCTGGAAGCGCTGCGCCAGGAGGCACGCCAGTGACCGCGCCCGCGTTCAACCTTCCTGTCATCGTGGCCGCGCTGCTCGCGGTCGCAGTGGTGGTCGCGTCAGCGCGATTGCTGCACCGCCAATGGCGCGCGCAACCGGCGCAACGCTCACGCGGCTGGCGTCTTGCCCTGTTGCTGCTGGCACAACCGGTGTGCGCGACGCTGCTGTACTTCGCGCTGGTGCCGCCTTCGCTGCCGGGTGAAGCCGGCACGCTGGTCGTCGCCACTGCCGGATCGACGGCAGCGCAACTGGGTGCGGGCCGCGGTGGCGATGCGTTTGTCGCCTTGCCGGAGGCCCCGTCGCTGGCTGATGTCGAGCGCGTTCCCGATCTGGCGACGGCACTGCGCCAACACCCCGGCACCCGCCGCGTACGCATCGTCGGCGCAGGCCTCCTGGCCCGCGACCGCGATGCCGTGCGAGGCATGGCCGTCGATTTCAACGCCAACCCGCTGCCGCGCGGACTGGTCGAATTGCAGGCACCACGCCAGGTGGTCGCGGGTGCGGACTTCGTGGTCGCCGGGCGCGCAAACGATTTGCCTGGCGGCTCGGCCGAACTGATCGACCCGGGCCGCCGTCGCGTCGATCGCGTCGCACTGCCGGCTGACGGCCGCTTCACGCTGACCGCAAGCCCGCGCGTCGCAGGGACGGCCAGCTTCAACGTCCGCCTGCGCGACGCGAAGCAAGCCATCGTCGAAGACGTAGAGCTGCCCCTGCAGGCGACCGCCGCAACCCCGCCACGCGTGCTGTTGATGGCCGGCGCACCCGGCCCCGAAGTGAAGTACCTGCGCCGCTGGGCGCGCGATGCCGGGATCACGCTGCAGACGCAGATCTCCGTGGGTGGCGGCATGCAACTGGGCGACGCGCCGGTTGCGATCAACGCTGCCAACCTCGGCCGCTTCGACCTGGTGATCCTGGACGAACGCGCCTGGTCCGCACTCGGCGACAGCCAGCGCGCCACGCTAAATGATGCGATCAACAACGGCCTCGGCGTCCTGCTGCGCGTCACCGCCGCGCCGTCGCCGATCGAACGCCGCCGCCTGCAGTCTCTTGGTTTCGCAGTTATCGGCGGCAGCGATTCGGCGACGGTGAAGCTCGCCCCGACCGCACGCGACGAGGACGCCACCCGCGCCCGTCTCGGCCCCGGCACGCCGGATGCACCCAGGTCGCACGACGCGGCATTGCCGGACATTCCCACCCTGACGCGCCGCGACCTGCGCCTCCAGCCAGGTGATGCCGTGCCGCTGTTGCGCGACGATGCTGGGACCTGGATGAGCGCATGGCGCGCGCAAGGTCGCGGACGCATCGCGCTGTGGACGTTGACCGATAGCTACCGCCTGGTGCTCGCCGGCCGCGACGACCTGCACGGGGAAATGTGGAGCAACGCGCTGGCCACGATCGGCCGCGCGCAGTCCCGCAACGGGTTGGCCATCGAAGGCGAGGCACGCCAGTACGAGCGAATCGCCTTGTGCACGCTCGGCGCTGCGGCAAACGTGCGGACGCCGGCCGGCGACACCGTCGCGCTGCTGCGCGACCCCGCTACCGGTCCGCGCAACTGCGCCGCGTTCTGGCCGCGCCAGGCCGGCTGGCACCAGCTGCGCTCTGGCGAGCAGACGTTGTCGTTCTTCGTTCGCGCACCGGCGGTCGCGCCGGGCCTGCAAGCAGGTGAGACCCGCGAAGCGACCTCGCGACTGGCTGCAAGCTCTGCCGCTGCGTCGATGGCAGCGGGAACAGTGCCGGGTCACCCCGGCGAGCGTTGGCCGTGGTGGCTGGCATGGCTGCTGGCGAGCGCCGCCCTGTGGTGGCTGGAACGCTCACGCTTGGGCCGCCCCGCATGAAGTAAAAACGGGGTCAGAGTACCTTTTTCCTCAGGCAGTACTGACTTCTCGGGGCCGGTCCGAGCGGCGCGGAAAGGCACTCTGACCCCGTTTTCGCTATTTTGATTTGCCGTCGTACTCGTGCACCGGGATGGCGGCCAGGTCGATGCCATCGAGGCAACGCAGGTTGATCGCGGCGACGGGGTTGCCCTTCGGGTCGGTGCCTTCGCCGTAAGGATGGATGCCGCACACCGGGCAGAAACGGTGCTTGATCACGTGCTTGTTGAAAAGGTACGTGCTCGCCGCGTCCTCGGGCGTCTTCAACCGCATCTGGTCGCGCGGGACGAACCACAGCAGCGACCCCTTGCGGCCACACATCGAGCAATTGCAGGACAGCCCGCTGTCGATGGTGCCTTCCACCTCGAACGCGACGCGGCCGCAATGGCAGCTTCCCTCGTACGTCATCCTGGTGTCTCCGAAAGCATGGGGGGTGGATTGTCACCCCCGGCGGTTGAAGCCCATGTTCACGCCGCTACTTGTTGGGGCGATGCCCGTAACTGAGCACGCGGGTGATCTGCCACTTGCCGTTGTTGTTGTTCCACACGATCAGGAAGTCAGCCAGGCCCTCGCATTTGCCGCTGTCGAACTGGCAGAAGCGATGCGAGCCTTCCTCGATGGCGCCGAAGTCCTTGATCGGATAGACCTTGAGCGTGCCCGGCACCAGTTCGCGTCGGAAATGGCCGCACACGTACTTCTCGGTGCTGGCCAGCATCTCCTGCCGCGACCAGGTGACGCCTCCGGTGTCGTGGTAGAACTCGACGTCCGGAGCGAAGTAGCTGGCGTGCTTCTGCAGTTGCCCCGGTTCGCCGCAGGTGTTGAACGCAGAAAAAACCTCGGTATCCAGTGCCGAGATGCTGTCGAACAACGGGTCCGCGGCTGCCTTCGTGCCAGCGGGCCCGGAAGCGAACGACGCCCCCGCAGCGGCAACGGCAATCAAGGCGGCAATCAGCGGGATCGGCTTCTTCATGCGGGTCTCTGCGCAGGTGGGCGAGGGTTCAGGGCAGCAGCTGCGACCACGTCGCGGGCTTGGCCACCATCAGGTAGAACACCGCCAGCATCGCGGCGAACGCAGGGTAGCCCAACGCCTCCCACCATTTCGCGTATCGCCAGTACCGGGCCGGCAGCTCGTTGCCGCTTTCCGCCGCCACCGTGGCCATGGCCGCCATCCGCACCTGCAGCCATACCACCGGCAACCAGAGGGATCCGGTGATGAGGTAGAGAGCGATCGACAGCGACAGCCACGGCGTCGCCAGCGGCCAGCCGGCCAGGTGCGCCATGAGGAAACCACTTGCAGGCTGGATCAGGACAGCAGGCGTGGTGAACCACCAGTCGGCCCGCACCACCAGCCTGGCGACCACCGCCTGCGCCTGCACGTTTCCGCTGCGATTGCCGAAGAACAGGTAGAACGCCGTGCCGAATCCCGTTCCGACCAGCACCACGCTCGACAGGATGTGGATCCACTTCACCAGCAGGTAGGTGGTCATGCGGCAGCTGCGTCCGGGATGGGTTCGCGGTCTGGCACGCCAGCTTCATCGACGATGCCGGTCACCATGCCCCAGCGTGCGAACTCGCCCTGGAACTGCGCCAGCGTCAACAGGCCAGTGGCGGTGAAAGCACCCGCCGGCATGGCCGCGCCAGCGGCCAGCTGTCGCGCCAGCAGGATAGCCGGCATGCACGGAATCTCCGGGCCATGATCGTTGTCGGCGGCGATGTGCCAGGCGCGACGGGCGGGGCGCCCGTGGCCATCCACGCCTTCGACGCGGACAACCATCCCACCCAGCGCCGTGCCCAGGAAGTCGAATGCGACTGCGGTGCGATTCAACAGTCCGGCCAGACGCTCGGGCCGCCGCAGCAGGCCGCGTGAACGAAGCCATGCCAACGCAGCGAACGCGCGCTGGGTGAAGCCGACTTCGAGCGCAGCCCGGAACATGACCCGTTCGCGCACGGCGTAGTGCGTGGGAAAGAGTTCCAGGTCAGGGACGTCGCACAGCGCGCCGATGCGCGGGCGCATGCGCAGGAAGTCGACGCGCTCCGGATTGGCCCAGCCAGGCGCCTGCGCCCAACCGCCATCGCGCCAGATCCGGATCGGCTCGCCGCAGTAACTGAGCACAGCCGCGAGCGTTGCCTTCCCGCGCGGCGCGGTCTGCGCCGGCGCGATGCAGATGTCGATCGAATCGATCGCAGCCCATCCCGCGCACAGATGCTCGACCACCGCCGACGACAGGGCCGGAACCGTGCTCGCGCCGGTGATGCCGACACGCCCCGCCACCTCGAACCGCTCCCGCAGCGCCGCCGGAAAATCGCAGACGAAGCGCCGGCCATCGGCCAGGTCGATGTAGTGCGCGCCGGCCTCGGCAGCGGCATGGGCCACCGCATACGACTGCTGCTGGAAAGGCCCGGCCGCGTGCACGACCAGCCCGACATCCAGTTGCCTTAGCGTATGCGCGAAGTCCGAAGCGGTGAAGTCGACGGGCACCGCGCTGGCGGTTCCGCCCAGTGCATCGGCGAGTTGTTGCGCCTGGTCGCGGTTGCGACCGGCCACCAGCAGATCGATGGTCGGGTCGCCGGCAAGAACGCGGCAGATGCGCGCGCCGAAGTTTCCATAACCACCCAGTACCAGTGTTCTCATCGAGTCGCGCGCCAGGAGCGTGCCACGCGTTGCGAATTGGGACCGCGGAGCTTCACTACGACCCACGCAACGGCACAGACAGAAAGGGCCAGCCCCCAAAGTGGGATGTACAAGACCCAGGCCAGACCAGACTCCCGAACGGGCACGGCAAACAGCACCCACAGCTGGAACGCGACGAGCAGGGCGTTCAGACCGGCCAAGACCCAAAGAAGTGCGGCCCTACGGGCACGGGGCCAAATGGCCAGAATGGCCACCAGCAGATGCGGAGCGGCCATGAACAAATAGTTTGGCAGCAGGTACTGGATGCCAGTGGTTCGTCCGTTGAACACCCCGACAAGCAGATAGAGCAGTGCCGGAGCACAGAGCTGCAAGAGAACCAGGACCGGGAATGACTTTGTCATTGGCACCTCACGCCTGAGCCAAGTCGAGCCGCGAAGCGGCTTCGGGTGGAATGAATTGGCGCGGCCACGCGAAGTGGATGCGTCGGGTTGTCGCCAGGCAGCATGCGCAGGCGCCTAGCGTCTTGCGCTCATCGGCCTGAAACCATCCGCAACCAGCCGCCACTGCTCGTCATCCATGGCCGGGTCATCGAAATCAACAAGCACAGGGAAGCCATACGTCGGGTCGTACTCCACGCGATAGGCGCCTTCGGGAGCTGTGGCCAGCAGGCTTTCAACCATGGAAAACACATCCTCGACAGTCGCTCGCAAGTTGCTGGCGATATGGACCCTGCGGCCATGCGAGTAGCCATCCCTGCGCTCGCCCTCGTAGTAGGAGACGTGCAGTTTTCCTCGGCGTACCACGTTACGGATCGGCCCATGGTACGGCCCGAACAGGCAGAAGCAGGCCTCGTCCCGGAACCGGATCTCATAGCTGTTGATCGCCGAAGCGGTCCATTTTGCCCGGGCAGCCACCAATGCCTCGCTCGCAGCGACATCAGCTCCCGTGGCCGGGAGCGTCGAAGTAAGGAGGAACAAACCAAAGAGGCCAGCGACCTTCATTCGGTACCTGATGCCTTGTCAGCCCGCGGCAGCGACCGTGCGACGAACCAGAAGGCGACCGACGCCAACAGGATCAACAGCGCCGGTACGAACGTTTCCAATGACAGATAGAACCAGTTCTCCCATCCCGCTGGATGAGAGAGGTCGGAGTGGTAGAGCACGGCCCGGTAGATCGTGTCTGAGAGCAACGCCCACAGGACAAGCGTCACGACCGAGGCGAAGAGCAATCTGCTCGACCTGGAACGCACCGTGCGCATAAGTCGCCAGCACCCTGACACAACGGTGAGCAGGGCCAGCGCCGAGGCAACTCCAAGAATATCCGGTGGTCCCATGTGCGAATCTCCGTATGAACCGTCATCCCGGCGATCTGTTACGCCGAGCCGCCAAGCGGCTTAGGCTCGGTTGGACCGCCAGCCTGTACCCGACGAGGACGCGAACCAGCACGAGGCAGGCCGGCATCGCGTATTTCAGAAGGGTACGTAACAGGTCAATTGACCTCACTAGCGCCACCTTGGAATGCAGGACTCCAACGGCACCCGACAGTGTCCTGGCCCGGAACAGCAGGTCTGACGCCTGGGTTAAGCCGCGGCCGCGGTGTCGAAAAAAACAAGCCGGCGGCAACCCCCCGATTGCCGCCGGCTTCCCTCACCTCGTACCTCTTGTCGCACTTTCCCTTAGAACTTCTGCCCGAACCGGATGCCGATCGTCCGCGGCTGGTTCGTCACGGTGTAGATCTGGCCGTTCGGATACTCCGGCACCACGCCCGATGCACCGCACACGGTCTCCGCGCAGCTGGCGAACCGGTAGATGTCCGCACGCTCGTCGAAGATGTTGTTGATGTACATGCTCAACGACCAGTTGTTGCGGGCGACGCCCACCGAGAAATCCGCCACGGTGTACGAAGCAAGCTCGCCCAGGATCCCGCGCTCGAGGATGCGCAGGTCCGACGTGCGCGAGCCCACGTGCACCACGTCGCCCTGCACGAAGGCATCCATCGTGCCGAGCGTGAAGTTGTAGCGGGCGATGATGTTGCCCTTGAACTCCGGCGTGACCGGCAGGCGCGTGCCGTCCGGCGCTTCCGGGTCGGCGCAGTCGGTGACCGGGTTGCCGGCATCGTCGGTGAAGCCGCAGTAGTTCTCGGTCAGCTGGGCGTCGTAGAAGGCCACGCCGGCGCCGATCTGCAGGTTGTAGGTGGCTGCCCAGTTGAAGTCCATTTCCAGGCCGTCGATGCTGGCCTGGTTGGCGTTCTTGATCTCGGTCAGGCCGTTGGCGCCGAGGATGGCGAACTGGAAGTCCTCCCACTCCTGGTGGAACACCGAGCCGTTGAAGGTGAAGCGGTTGTCCGCCCAGCTGGTCTTCCAGCCCAACTCGTAGTTGGTCAGGTAGTCCGACAGGTACGGCGGCAACGTGCCGCGGCGGTTGATGCCGCCCGGACGATAGCCTTCGGACCAGGTGGCGTAGATCATCTTGCTCGGGTTGATCTGCCAGGTCAGGTTGGCCTTGCCCAGGTTGCCGCTTTCCTTGACCGTCTTGTCGAAGATCTGGCACGGAGCGCCGTTGAACGAGGGCCAGTTGGCCGGGTCCGGACCGAACTGCTCGATACAGATGGACTCGCCGTACGAGGAACCCGACGACCAGCCGTCACTGAAGCCGAAGAAGCCCTTGAGGCTGTTCTCCGAGCGGAAGTGGCGGCCGCCGATGGTGCCGATCAGCACCTCCGGGATGAAGTCATACGAGAACTCGCCGAACACGGCCTCGTCCTTGTCTTCGCGGTCCTGCTTGGTCAGCCAGATGGTGTCGGGCCAGCCGGTGATGGAGTACTGCGAACCGAAGCCGTCGATCTTGTAGCGCTGTTCGATGTCGTGCTTCTGGTCCTGGTAGAACAGGCCGGCGGTGAGGCGGAAGCGGTCTTCGCTCGGCGAGCTCAGGCGCAGCTCGTGGCTGTCCTTCTTGTAGCGGTCCTTGCCCTGGATGTACTGGGACGGGTTGATGAAGTTGTCGTTGTCGTCGTAGGCGCTGTAGGAGGCCAGCGTGTCGTACCAGAAGCCGTAGTCGTTGTAGTCGGAATCGACGTCGACGTCGCGCTTGAGATGGCCGTAGGCATAGGTCAGGTCGAAGTTGCCGATCTTGCCTTCCACCGTCATGGCGGCCTGCCACCAGCGGTCGTCCGACCTCTCCTTGTAGAAGTGGCTGATCGCCAGGTCGCCCACTTCGCGGTCGGTGAAGAAGGCGCCATTGGCCACGGCCTTCTGGCCCATGATCATCGGCGTGATCGCCCAGTCTTCGTTGATGTCCCAACGCAGGGCCATGCGTGCGCCGGTGGTGTCGACGTCGTTGTAGTCGTCCTCGGCGCGGCCGGTGCAGACCAGCAGGTCGTTGCTGGTGCAGTCGCGGTTGGTCAGCACGCCACCCCAGCTGCCGCGGACGTCGTCGCTGGTGTCGCCCGGCGTGCCGCCGTCGTCGACGCGGATCGGGAACTGGCGGTCCTGCGGCTTGTTGTCGATGTAGCCGGCGTCGTGCTGGTTCCAGCCGACCAGGCGGATCGCCGCCGAGTCGTTGAGCGGGACGTTGACGAAGCCTTCCTCGATGTGACCGATGCCGCCGTCACTGACGCTGTTGAGCTCGAGGTCGTAGCCGGCGGAAAAGCCGCTGGCGTCGGGCTTGTTGGTGATGATGCGCAGCGCACCGGCCTGGGCGCTGGCACCGTACAGCGTGCCCTGCGGGCCGGACAACGCCTCGACGCGGGCGACGTCGTAGATGTGCAGGTCGAGCGGGCCCTGGATGGTGGTGATCGGCTGTTCGTCGAGGTACACGCCCACGCTCGGCAGCGAGCCGGAGTGGTTGCCGTCGCCGCCGCTGGCGACGCCGCGCATGTAGATCTGCGAGAAGCCCGGGCCGAAGGTCTGGTAGGAGACGCTCGGCAGGAACTTCACGTAGTCCTCGAAATCGGTGACGTTGAGTTCGTCGAGCTTCTGCTCGCCGAGCACCTCGATGCTGATCGGCACCTTCTGCAGGTTTTCCGAGCGCTTCTGCGAGGTCACCGTGACCGTGTCGAGGACGAGTGCCTCGCGCTGGCCGGCGGTGGTCTGCGTGGGCTGGGCCGGTTGCGCTGGCTGCGTGGCGGCATCCTGTGCGAACGCCGGTGAGGCGAACGCCAGGCAGATGGCTGCCGTCAGCGGAAAGCGCTTGAGTCGCGCGGGTGCGACGTGTGTACGTGATCTACTGCCGGACTTCTGCATCGTTCTTCTCTCCCCAGACGGACGAAATAGCGCGGAAACCGAACTGCTTGCTTTCAATGTTCCCCGGGTGGCTCGGGGTAGGCGTCGAGCACCGGGCCCAGTGCCGCCTTGAGCGGCTCGAGCCAAGGTTCGTAATGGCGCCACTGATCGAGGCCTTCGCGGAAGATCGGCTTGCGCACCTGTTCGGAGCTGGCGGTGCGCACCGGCCGTTCGTTCTCGAAGAAGCGCAGGCACTGTTCCTCGAAGGGCAGGCCGCAGGCGTCGAGCAGGCGGCGGACTTCGGTCTCGGTGTCGTCGACCATGCGCTCGTAGATCACCCGGTGCACACGGCCGGGCAGCACGGCGTCGAAGTGCGACATCAGCGATACGTAGTCGCGGTAGAAGCGGCCGATGTCGTCGAGGCTGTAGCTGAAGCCCTGGCCGCGGGCGAAGTGCTGCTTGAAGTTGGAGAAGCAGCACGCCAGCGGATGCCGGCGCGCGTCGATGATGCGTGCGTTGGGCAGCATCAGGTGGATCAGTCCGACGTGCATGAAGTTGTTGGGCATCTTGTCGATGAACAACGGCGCGTCGGTGTGGCGGTGGATGCGGGTGCGGTCGAGGTAGCGGCGGCCGAGCGCACGCAGTTCATCGCCGTCGAGCGTGGCCAGCACGTCGTGGTAACGGCCCGGGCCGGCGGCATCGGGCGCGGCGCGCGAGCGCAGTTCGCGGCTGATGGTGGTGACTTCCGACAGCTCCATCGTGCCTTCGACCAGGCTGTGGCTGGACAGGATCTGCTCGAGCAGCGTCGATCCCGACCTCGGCAGGCCGACGACGAATATCGGATCACGGGCCTGCTCGCCGCTGCCGGCCCGGCGCGCGAAGAACTCGCGCGTGTACAGCTGGCGGACGTGTTCGACCTTGGCCGTGGTGGCGCCGGCGTTGTAGTCGATCTGATCGTGGCGCAGGGCATTGGCGCGTGCGTAGTGCCCGAACGAGGCTTCGTAGTCGGCGCTGTCCTCGAGCGCCTTGCCCAGTGCGAAGTCCAGGTGCAGGCGGTTGTCGTCGGACAGCCGCGGCTGCGCCAGCTGCGCGCGCATCACCTCGATGTCCTGGGCGGTGAAACGCAGGGTCTTCAGGTTGGCCAGGCTCCACCAGGCTTCGCCCAGCGACGGTTCAAGCGCGATGCAGCGGCGGTAGGCGGCGATCGACTCGTCCTGGCGGCCGGCGGTCTTGAGCGCGTGGCCGTAGCTCATCCATGCGCGTGTCTGGCGCGGATACGCACGCAGGATGCCCTCGTAGAGGTCGATCGCCGTGGCGTAATCGCCGATGCGGCACAGCACGGCCGCCTTGAGGTTGCGATAGCCGGGGTTGTCCGGCGCGGTGGCGAGCAGCGTGTCGATCTGCACCAGCGCCTGTTCCGACTTGTTGCCGCGGTGCAGGACCAGCGCGTAGTGCTGGCGCGCGGCGTGGAAGTCCGGGGCCAGCTCGAGGCAGCGCGCCAACAGGACCTCGGCATCGCTGCCGCGGTCCAGGCGCGCGGCCAGTTCGGCGGACATGCGCAGTGCGGCCACGTCGTTGGGCGACCTGGCCAGGTGTGCGTGCAGCAGTGCTTCGGCTTCGGGAATGCGGTTCTCGGCCAGGGCTGCACCCGCGCGCAACAGTGCCGGGTCGCGGCTCGAAAAGCGAACGTGCTGGTTGTAGGCGGCTTGCGCGGCAACGCTGTCGCCGGTTGCATGGAGGTGTTCGCCCAGGGCCAGCCAGGCGGTGGGCAGGTCGGGCTTGAGCGCGACTGCGCGCTGCAGGGCCTGCAGTGCTTCGTCACCGCGTCCGTTGCGCCCCAGCGCGATGCCCAGTTCCAGTTGCGTGCGTGCCGAGCCCGGTTGCGCCAGGGCCAGCGGTTCGAGCACGGCCAGTGCGCCGGCATGGTCGCCACAGGCCGTGCGCGAAGCGCCCAGCACCAGCAGCGCGGTCGGGTGGCCGGGCAAATGCTGGAGGATCTCCGCGGCCTGTTCCGCGGCCAGCGCCGGTTGCTCGTCCAGAAGCCGCACGGCATGGGCCAGTGCGATCTCGAGGGTGGCAGTGGGCTCGGGTGCGGCGCTCATGCGGGGTCTCACGCGTGACAGGACGGCGGGGGCTGGCAGTGCGGTGACGCCACCTGACTATGCCGAATCAGGCTGCAAGAATCACCAATTTTTAACAGTAAGCGCTCTGAGCGGTTCAGTGACTGGTTCACGAAACGCGCTCCAGGGCCAGGGCGACACCCTGTCCGACGCCGACGCACATCGACAGCAACGCCCGTTGCTGGCCCATGCTTCCCTGGGCAAGGGTGTCCATTTCATGCATCGCTGTCAGGGCGAGCCGGGCGCCGCTGGCCGCGAGCGGATGGCCGAGCGCGATCGCGCCGCCATTCGGGTTGACCCGCGGGCTGTCGTCGGCCAGGCCGAGCGCGCGCGTGACCGCCAGTACCTGGGCGGCAAAGGCTTCGTTGATCTCGATCGTGGCGAAGTCGTCCAGGGTCAGCCCCAGCCGCGGCAACAGCCGGCCGATTGCCGGCACCGGCCCGATTCCCATCGTCCGCGGCGCGACGCCGGCGCTGGCCATGCCGAGCACGCGGGCGCGCGGCGTCAGGCCATGGCGCGCGATCGCGTCCTCGCTGGCGAGCAGCAGCGCGCAGGCGCCGTCGTTGATGCCCGAGGCGTTGCCTGCGGTGATGCTGGTGCCGGCGCCGAGGGCCGGGGCCAGTGTCGAAAGCTTTTCCAGCGTGGTGTCGGTGCGCGGCTGCTCGTCGCTGTCGAGCTTGCCCGCAGTAAAGATCTCCAGCGCGAGGCGGCCGCTGGCAATGGCCCGCGCCGCGCGCTGCTGCGAGCGCAGGGCGAACGCGTCCTGGTCGGCGCGGGCGATGCCGTGTTCGTCGGCGAGGTTCTGCGCGGTGCGCATCATCGGGTCGACGCCGTGCAGTGCCTCGAACCTCGGGTTGACGAAGCGCCAGCCCAGGGTGGTGTCCTGCAGGGCCTGGTCGCGGTCGAACGCGCCCTCGGCCTTGCCCATCACGTAGGGGGCGCGCGACATGCTCTCCACGCCGCCGGCGATCGCCAGATCCGCCTCGCCCAGCGCAATCGCGCGCGCGGCCTGGCCGACGGCCTCCAGCCCCGAGGCGCACAGGCGGTTCACGGTGACGCCCGGTACCGACATCGGCAGGCCGGCCAGCAGCAGCGCCATGCGTGCGACGTTGCGGTTGTCTTCGCCGGACTGGTTGGCGCAGCCGAGGATGACCTCATCGATCGCCGCCGGATCGAGGCCGGCATTGCGCTGCATCAGCTGCCGGATCGGCAGTGCCGCCAGGTCGTCGGCCCGCACCATCGACAGCCCGCCGCGATAACGGCCGAACGGCGTGCGCACGCCGTCGCAGAGATAGACGGGGCGCATGCCGTGCATCAGCCGACGTCCCTCATGCAGTCACCGCCTGCAGCCGGTTCGCCGGCACGCAACCCTCGATCGCCTGCGCGGTCTGTTCAAGTTGCGGCAGCACGTTCTCGAGCGCGTGGCGCGAGGCGTCGGGGTGGTAGGGCATGGACACGTTGATGGCCGTGGCGATCCTGCCCTGCGCATTGCGCAGCGGCACCGCGATCGAGCACAGGCCCAGTTCCAGTTCCTGCTCGACGTAGGCGTAGCCCTGCATGCGCACGTCGGAGATGATCCGGCGCAGGCGGCGCAGGTCGGTCTGCGTGTGCGGTGTCAGCCGGGTCGGCTTGCACTGCGCCAGCCAGGTATCGAGCTCGGCATCGTCCAGGCCCGACAGCAGCACGCGGCCCATCGCCGCGCAGAACGCCGGCAGCCGTGCGCCGACGCCCAGGCTCACGCTCATCACGCGCTGGCCGGGCACGCGCAGTATGTAGACGATCGATTGCCCGTCGAGCACCGCCATCGAACTGCTCTGGCGCACCTTGCGCGCCAGGTCTTCCATCAGCGGCTGGGCCAGGTCGGTGAGGTTGAGCGAACCCAGGTAGCCAAACCCCAGTTCGAGCACGCGCGGTCCGAGCATGAACTCGCGGCCGACGGCGCGGACGTATCCAAGGTGCTGCAGGGTCAGGACCAGTCGCCGTGCCGCCGCGCGCGACAACCCGGTGCGCGTGGCGATGTCGGCCAGCCCCAGGCGGTTGCGATCGCGTCCGAAGGCCGACAGTACCGACAGCCCGCGTGCCAGCGACTGCACATAGTCGCCGCCATCCTCGAACTGGTCCGAGCCCTCTGCTTTCCTCGGCATGCCGGGTTCCTTTGCTCCATCGCCGTGACGCATTGCGGTCGTCGCGCAGATCGGCGCGGACCGGATTGACGACGAGATTAGGGCTTCCGTAGAGTGGTGCGCAATACGCACATCAGTGCGCATAGCGCACAAAATCTGTTGCTGGGGAGGCAGGCAGTCGATGGGGTCAGTCGATGGTGATCGCTGAGCGCGACAGTGTCCTGCACAGCTGGTCGGTGCAGGCCGACTGGGACGCACCGACCGTGGTGGGTGGACGCGGCGCGCGCCTGCGCCTGGCCGATGGTCGCGAAATCCTCGACATGAGCAGCCTGGCCGAATGCAGCAATCTCGGCCACCAGCATCCGCGCCTGGTCGAAGCGATCCGCTCCCAGGCCGAGCGCCTGTGCTTCGTCACCAACGCCTGGGGTGCCACGCCGCGCGCCGAACTGGCACAGGCGCTGCTGGAGCGTTCCGGGTTCGGGGGCGGGCGGGTCTTCTTCACCCTCGGCGGTGCCGACGCCAACGAACACGCAGTGCGGATCGCACGCCAGGCTGCGCGCAAGCCCGGTGGCGCGATCATCGCCCGCGAGCGCTCGTACCACGGTGCTACGCAACTGGCGATGGCGCTGTCCGGCGACAGCCGCGCGCATTCGCTTGGCATCGATCCGCGCGCACTGGGCGTGCACCACGTGCCGCCGCCGTACGGCTATCGCTGCCCGTTCGGTGGTCGCGACGAAGTGCAATGCGGCGATCGCGCCGCCGCGGCCGTGGCCGATCGCATCGACGACCTGGGTGTCGACAAGGTCGCCGCCGTGATCATGGAACCCGATGCCGGCACCAACGGCATCGTCGCCCCCGACAACTACTGGCCGGCGCTGCGCAAGCACACCGCCGACCGCGGCGTCTGGCTGATCGCCGACGAGGTGATGAGCGCATTCGGTCGCTGCGGCGAATGGTTCGCCTGGCAGCGCCATGGCGAGGCCGGCCGTCCCGACCTGATGACACTGGCCAAGGGCCTGACCGGCGCCGCGCTGCCGCTGGGCGCGGTGGTGCTCAGCGCGCAGGTCGCGGCGACGCTGGAGCACGAGATGCTGTACTCCGGCCTGACCTACTGCGGCCACCCGCTGGCCTGCGCCGCCGGCGTGGCGGCGTTGCAGGCCTATGAGGAAGAAGGCCTGATCGCGCGATCGCGCGCGCTGGGCGCGCAGTTGCTGGCGCAGTTGCAGCACTTGCAGTCGCGCCATCGCGTCATCGGTGACGTGCGCGGCGGTCATGGCCTGTTCGCGGTGATCGAGCTGGTCGCCGACCGCGACAGCCGCGCGCCGCTGGCGCCGTGGCCACAGACGCCGCCGGCGCTGAAGTCGCTGGTCGATACCGCGATGGCGCAGGGCGTCTCGTTCGCCACGCGCGGAAACCTGATCGTGCTGGCGCCGCCACTGGTGGTCAGCGAGGCCGAACTGGCAGACGCGGTATCGCTGCTCGATCGCCTGCTGACGCAGTTCTTCGCCAAATGATCCAGAAAGAAACACCTTCATCCAATCCGCGATCGTCAATCCAGCGATCGTCCTGACCGCAGCGAGGCCGCCATGAGCTTCCGCCTGACCTACGCCACGATGTTCAACCCGCCCGAGGCGATGCACGAGCGCTTCGAGGCCGCGATGGCCCGGGTCAGTGCCGACCTCGGGCGGCGGCACGAACTGTTCATCAACGGCGAGGACCGGCCGGCGGCGAACCATGCGCAGCGGCGCAGCCCGATCGACAGCACGCTGGTGCTGGGCGAGTTCGCGCTGGCCAGTGCCGGCGATGTCGACACTGCGATGCGGGCCGCGCATGCCGCGTTCCCGGCCTGGCGCGCATTGCCCGTGGCCGAGCGCGCACGCCTGATGCGCAAGGTCGGCGACCTGATGGAGGAGCGCGTCTACGACATCGCTGCGGCGCTGACGCTGGAGGTCGGCAAGAACCGCATGGAGGCGCTGGGCGAGGCGCAGGAGACGGTCGACTTCTTCCACTACTACGCCGACGACTACGAGCAGAACGCCGGCTACGACCGGCCGCTGCCGAACGACCCGCTCGAGGGCACCGTCTCGCGCAATCGCAGCGTGATGCGCCCGCACGGCGTGTGGGTGGTGATCGCGCCGTTCAATTTCCCGTTCGCGCTTGCCGGCGGACCAGTCGCCGCCGCGCTGGTCACCGGCAACACGGTGGTGGTCAAGGCGGCCAGCGACACGCCGTGGTCCGGCCGCCTGCTGGCCGACTGCATCCGCGATGCCGGCTTGCCGCCGGGCGTCTTCAACTACGTGTCCGGCTCGGGCCGCGAGGTCGGCGAGGCGCTGGCGCAGCATCCGCTCACCGCCGGGATCACATTCACCGGTTCGGTCGGCGTGGGCATGCAACTGCTGCGGCAGATGGCCGGTGGCGCTTATCCGCGACCATGCATCGCCGAGATGGGCGGCAAGAATCCCTGCATCGTCACCGAGAACGCCGACCTCGAGCGCGCCGCCACCGGCATCGTTCGTTCGGCGTTCGGCATGGGCGGGCAGAAGTGCTCGGCGCTGTCGCGGCTGTACGTGCACGACAGCGTCGCCGACTCGTTGATCGAACTGCTGCGCGGCAAGATCGAGGCGATTCGCATTGGCGATGCACGCAGCCGCGAGAACTGGCTCGGGCCGGTGATCAATGAAAGCGCCTACGGCAACTACGCCAGTTACATGCAGCAGCTGCAGTCCGACGGTGCGACCGTGGTCGCCGGCGGGCGCCAGCTGCGCGATGGCGACCTGGCGCGTGGCTACTTCGTCGAGCCGGTGCTGGCCGAGGCCGACCTGGCGCACCCGTTGTGGAAGCAGGAGATGTTCCTGCCGATCGTGATGCTGCACCGCTACCGCGACCGCGAACACGCGATGCGCCTGGCCAACGACACCGACATGGGCCTCACCGCCGGCTTCTATGGTGGCAGCGACGAAGTGCCGTGGTTCCAGGACCGCATCGAGGCCGGCGTGACCTACGCCAACCGTCCGCAAGGCGCGACCACCGGCGCCTGGCCGGGCTACCAGCCGTTCGGCGGCTGGAAGGGCTCGGGCTCGACCGGCAAGGCGATCGCCTCGTTCTATTACCTGCAGCAGTACCTGCGCGAACAGTCGCGCACGGTCGTGGAGTAAGCGCTCGATGCGATTGATGTCGTTGCGCGAAGCACTCGCCGCCCATGTCGCCGACGGCGACTGCGTGGCACTGGAAGGTTTCACCCACCTGATTCCGTTCGCCGCCGGCCACGAGCTGATCCGCCAGGGCCGGCGCAACCTGCACCTGGTGCGGATGACGCCGGACCTGATCTACGACCAGCTGATCGGCATGGGCTGCGCGAAGCGGCTGACGTTCTCATGGGGCGGCAATCCGGGCATCGGCTCGCTGCACCGGCTGCGCGATGCGGTCGAGCACGGCTGGCCGCGGCCGCTGGAACTTGATGAGCACAGCCATGCCGGCATGGCGGCGGCGTTCTGCGCCGGCGCGGCGCGGCTGCCGTTCGGCATGCTGCGCGGCTATCTCGACAACGACCTCGACAAGGTCAATCCGCGCATCGGCCGCATCGAGTGCCCGTTCACCGGCGAGCGCCTGGCCGCGGTGCCGGCGATCAATCCCGACGTCACCATCCTGCACGCGCAGTGCGCCGACCGCGAAGGCAACGTCGCCATCCAGGGCATCATCGGCGCGCAGCGCGAAGCGGCGCTGGCGGCCGGTGCGCTGGTGATCACGGTCGAGGAGATCGTCGACCATCTGGCACCGGCGATGAACGGCATCGTCCTGCCACACTGGACGGTCGACGCGGTGGTGCATTGCCCGGGTGGCGCCTATCCGTCCTACGCGCATGGCCACTACTCGCGCGACAACAGCTTCTACCAGCGCTGGGACGAGATCTCGCGCGACCGCGACACCTTCAACGACTGGATGCGCGAACACGTGCTGGAAACCAACGACCACGCCGGCTTCCTGACCAGCCTGCGGGCGGAGGCGGCATGAGCGCGGCCACCCGCGATGAATGGATGACCGTGGCGGCCGCGCGCATGCTGTGGAACCGCTGCGTCTGCTTCGTCGGCATCGGCCTGCCGAGCGCGGCCTGCAACCTGGCGCGCTTCACCCATGCGCCCGACATCGTCCTGATCTACGAGTCGGGCACGATCGGCACGCGACCGGACGTGCTGCCGCTGTCGATCGGTGACGGTGAGCTGGCGCAGACCGCATCGTTCGTGGTGCCGCTGCCGGAAGTGTTCAGCCACTACCTGCAGGCCGGTCGGGTCGATGTCGGTTTCCTCGGCGCGGCCCAGGTGGACCGCTACGGCAACCTCAACAGCACCGTGATCGGACCCTACGAGGCACCGACCACGCGCCTGCCGGGCGCCGGTGGTGCGCCGGAGATCGCCGCGCACGCGCGCCAGACCTTCGTCATGCTCAAGGCCTCGCCGCGCAGCCTGGTGGAGCAGCTGGATTTCCGCACCTCCGCCGGCTATCTCGACGGCCACGGCGCGCGCGCCAGGACCGGCGCGACCGGCGACGGCCCGCGTGCGGTGATCACCGACTTCGGCATCCTCACGCCGCACCCGCGCAGCGACGAGCTGCGGTTGAGCGCGCTCTACGCCGGCGCGACCGTCGATGAGGCTCGCGCGGCGGTGGCCTGGCCGCTGCTGCTGGCCGAGACGGTGGAGACCATTGCCGCGCCGAGCGAGTCGGAGCTGGCGATCCTGCGCGCACTGCATGCGCGCACGCGCGAGGCGCATTCGCGGCCGGTAGTGCTGCCGTCCCTCCTGGCCTGACACGTGCACACCATCCAAGAGCACACCATGCGCAACGACCACATCCATACCGAACTGCCTGGCCCGAAGGCGCGCGCGATGATCGAGCGCGACGCGCGGGTGATCTCGCCGTCGTACCCGCGCGATTACCCGTTCGTGATGTCGCACGGCCGCGGCACGCAGGTCTGGGACGTCGATGGCAACCGCTTCCTCGATTTCGCCGCCGGCATCGCCGTGTGCAGCACCGGCCACGCCCATCCGCAGGTGGTGCAGGCGGTGAAGGACGCGGCCGACCAGTTCCTGCATATCTCCAGCGATTACTGGCACGAGCAGATGACCGGGCTCGGCGAGCGCCTGGCAAAGATCGCACCGATGAAAGGCGGGGAAGCGATGAGCTTCCTGTGCCAGTCCGGCACCGAGTCGGTGGAAGCGGCGATCAAGCTGGCGCGCTACGTCACCGGCCGGCCGCGTTTCATCGGCTTCCTCGGCGGCTTCCACGGCCGCTCGATGGGCTCGCTGGCTTTCACCTCCAGCAAGTACACCCAGCAGAAGGGCTTCTTCGCCACGATGCCGGGCGTCACCCACGTGCCGTACCCGAATCCGTACCGGCCGCTGTTCGCCGGCACCGACCAGGGCGTGGCCGTGCTCGACTACATCCGCATGCTGTTCGAACGCAGCGTGCCGGCGGCCGAAGTCGCCGGCATCCTGGTCGAGCCGATCCAGGGCGAGGGCGGCTATGTCGTCCCGCCAGAGAGCTTCCTCGCCGGGCTGCGCGAGCTGTGCGACGAGCACGGCATCCTGCTGATCTTCGACGAGGTGCAGTCGGGCATCGGTCGCAGCGGCCGCATGTTCGCCAGCCAGCACTGGGGCGTGAAGCCCGACATCATGACCCTGGCCAAGGGCCTGGGCTCGGGCCTGCCGATCGGCGCGATGGTCGCCTCGGCCAGCCTGATGTCGCAGTGGAAGCGCGGCGCGCACGGCAACACCTACGGCGGCAATCCGCTCGCCTGCGCGGCGGCCAATGCCACCATCGACCTGGTCGCCGGCGGCTTCGCCGACAATGCCGACCAGGCCGGTGGCTACTTCACCTCCAAGCTGCGCGAGCTGATGCGCGATTACGCCTGCATCGGCGAAGTGCGTGGGCGCGGCCTGATGATCGGCATGGAACTGGTCGAATCCGATCCGGCGCGCACGCCGGCACGCGCGCTGTGCGATGCGGTCATCACCCGCGCGTTCCACAATGGCCTGTTGCTGCTGTCGTGCGGCACCAGCACCGTGCGCTTCATGCCGCCGCTGAACGTGGAGCGCGCCGAGATCGACGAGGCGATCGCGCTGCTGCGGATCAGCCTCGACGAAGCGCTGGCCGGAACGCGGGGCTGAGCCGGATGCGCAGCCGCCGCTCGTTCGCCGCGACCGCATTGTTGCTGGCGGTCGCGCTTGCTGGCATGGGCAACGTCGCCGCGGCCGGTCGCGAGCCCGTGCTCAAGCAGGTCGACCTGCCGCACAGCTACTACTGGCGCGAACTCTACCTGCCGCAGCTGACCACCGGCCCGTCGTCGGCGAGTTTCCTGCCCGACGGCCAATCGCTGGTGTACAGCATGGCTGGCTCGCTCTGGCGCCAGCGCATCGGCGAGACCGAAGCGGTCGAGCTCACCCACGCGCAGGGCGCCTACGACTACCAGCCCGACGTCGCCCGCGACGGACGCAGCGTGGTGTTCACCCGCTACGACGGCGCCGCCATGGAACTGTGGCGGCTCGACCTCGCCAGCGGCCGCGCGCAGGCGCTGACCAGCGGTGGCGCGGTCAATGTGGAGCCGCGTCTTTCGCCCGACGGCAAGCGACTCGCGTGGGTGTCGACGCAGGGCACCGGCCATTTCAACCTGTTCATCGCGGAGATCGACGGCAACGGCCTGCACAACGCCAGGCCGTTGCTGGGCGAGCGCCGCAGCACGCTCGATCGCTACTACTACTCGGCGGTCGACCATGCGATCAATCCGTCGTGGTCGCCCGATGGCAAGCGGATCGTCTTCGTCGGCAACGCCGAGATCGCCTGGGGCAGCGGCGATATCTGGTCGGTCAGCCTCAACACCCGCGCCCCGGTTCGCATCCTGCGCGAGGAAACCAGCTGGAGCGCGCGCCCGGAACTGGCGCCCGACGGCCGCCGCCTGCTGTACGCCGGCTACCACGGTCGCCAGACCCACCAGCTGTGGCTGAGCACGATCGATGGCGCGCCGCCGTTGCCGCTGACCTTCGGCGAAGGCGATCGCCGCAACGCGCGCTGGTCGCCCGATGGCCGCCGCATCGCCTTCATCGGCCAGGACGCGAACGGCAACACCGCCTTGTCGGTGATGGACGTGATCGGCGGTGCGACGCAGGCGGTGGTGGCGAAACAGCGACGCACGCTTGCCCCGACCGCACGCCTGCAGATCCAGGCACGCGACGGTCGCGGCCGCGACGTGCCCGCGCGTGTGAGCGTGCAGGGCAACGACGCCCGCGCCTACGGACCGGCCGATGCCTGGATGCATGCCGACGATGGCTTCGACCGCGCGGTGCAGGCGACCGAGAGCCACTACTTCCACTGCGCGTCGCCGTGCGTACTCGACGTGCCGGCCGGGAGCACTTCGGTCACCGTGCAGCACGGCTTCGCCCACGTGCCGTGGACGCGCAGGCTCGACCTGGCCGCGGGCAGCGCGACCACGCTGCGCGCGGACCTGCAGGCACAGGCGCTGCCGGCCGCGTTCGGCAAGTGGCTCAGCGCCGACCTGCACGTGCACATGAACTACGGCGGGCACTACTTCAACTCGCCCACGCACCTGGCCTTGCAGGCCCGCGCGGAGGACCTCGACGTCGTCGAGAACCTGATCGTCAACAAGGAACAGCGCATCCCCGACATCGGCCACTTCGGCGAGTCGGTGGATACCGGTCCGGTGCGCATCGCCAATGCGCAGGAGTTCCACACCAGCTTCTGGGGCCACCTGGGCCTGCTGAACCTGCGCGACCACTACCTCACGCCGGACTTCTCCGCCTATCGTCACACCGCGATGGCCAGCCCATACCCGCACAACGGCGTGATCGCCGATCTGGCGCATGCGCAGCAGGGCGTGGTCGGCTACGTGCATCCGTTCGACACCGTGCCCGACCCGGCGAAGGATCCGGTACTGAGCCACCAGCTGCCAGCCGACGTCGCCAACGGCAAGGTCGATTACCTCGAAGTGGTCGGCTTCAGCGACCACAAGGCCACCGCCGCTGTCTGGTACCGGCTGCTGAACCTCGGCTACCGGCTTGCGGCCGGGGCCGGCACCGATGCCATGGCCAATTACGCCTCGTTGCGCGGACCGGTCGGCATGAATCGCGTGTTCCTCGAGCAGCGTGGTGGCGAGGACATGCTGGCATCGCTGAAGCAGGGCCACAGCTTCGTCAGCAATGGCCCGCTGCTGGGTCTGCTGGTGTCCGACCGGAAGCCTGGCGACACGCTGGCGTTGGCTGCGCCGGGCCCGACGAAATACAAGATCGCGCTGCGCTCGCCGGTGGCCGTCGATCACCTCGAGCTGGTCCACAACGGCCGCGTGGTGAAGCAGTTCGAGCTCGGCGGCGACCGTCGCAGCTTCGATGGCGAGGGTGACGTTGACGTGGGGCAGGGCGGCTGGTTGCTGCTGCGCGCCTGGAACGATGGCGCCGACCCGCAGCTGCTCGACCTGTACCCGTATGCGACCACCAATCCGGTCTGGCTCGACGTCCCCGGTGGTGCACCGCCGGCGCGAGAGGACGCCGCCTACTTCGCCGCCTGGCTCGGCCGCGTGATCGAAGCCGCCGACGCCCGCGACGACTACAACGACGCCGAAGAGAAACGTGCGACGCTCGATTACCTGCGCGCGGCGCAGGCCATCTACCAAGGCAAGGCGAGGGGGAAGTGAGCTGATGCCGATGCGACGACGCTGGATAGTACTGTGCCTGGCCGCGACCTCGCTGGCGGCGCAGGCCGCAACGCCGCCGCCGCCCACGCGTTTCGGCATCGCCGATCTTGACCGGCTGGCCGACGTCGCCGAACCGGACCTGTCCGCCGACGGTGCCGCGCTCGTCTACAGCGTGTCGACCGTCAACCGCGCCGAGGACCTCACCCAGACCGACCTGTGGCGCGTCGGCTACGACGGCAGCGCCCGCAAGCAGCTGACCAGCACGCCCAAGAGCAGCGAGTCGCGGCCGCTGTGGTCGCCCGATGGGAAGTCGATCGCCTACCTGTCGGACGCTCCGCCGCCGCGCAAGCCCGAGGCTGGCAAGGAAGGCGAGGGCGGCGACGAAGAGGAAGAAGAGGAAATCAGCCAGGTCTGGCTGATGCCCGCCGCCGGTGGCGCCGCCCGCCGCGTGACCTCGTTCGCCAGCGGTGTCGACGATTTCGTCTGGTCGCCCGACGGCAAGCGCGTGGCGGTCATCGTGCGCGATCCGGAGCGTCCGGCCGGCGTGCCGGAACCGAAGAACCCGCCGCCGATCGTCACCACCCGCTACCAGTTCAAGGAAGACGGCACCGGCTACCTCGACGGTCACCGCACCCATCTGTACGTCGTCGACATCGACACCGGTCGCGCCGAGCAGATCACCTCCGGCGACCACGACGAACTGCTTCCGGCCTGGTCGCCCGACGGCAAGCTGATCGCGTACGTCAGCAAGCGCGGTGTCGACCCGGATCGCCATCTCAACTACGACATCTACGTGGTCGAGCCGCGTGCCGGCGCGACCGAACGCCAGCTCACCACGTTCCCCGGTTCCGACCTGGATCCGTACTGGGAAACGCGACCGTCGTGGAGTCCGGACAGCAGCCGCATCGCCTACCTGCAAAGCGGCGAGGACAAATGGATCTACTACGCACCGTGGCAGCTGGCGGTGGTCGACGTCGCCGGCGGCAAGGCGCGCCTGGTCGCGCCGATCGACCGCTGCGTCACCAAGCCGCACTGGTCGCCTGATGGCCGCCACCTCTACGCGCTGGTCGAGCGCAGCCGGGTCACCCGTATGGAGAAGGTCGACGCCGACAGCGGCGAGATAACCGAGCTCACCCACGGCAACCGGTTCGACTATGACCTGGCGGTTTCAGGTAACGACCGCGTGGTCGTGCTCGGCGGTGACGACACGCATCCCTACGAAATCTCTGCGGTCGAACCGCAGGGCCTGCGCGCACTCACCGACCACAATGCCTTCCTGAGCCAGCGCACGCTGGCGGCAGTCGAGCCGATCGCCTTCAAGAGCGATGGCATCGATGTCGAAGGGCTGCTGGTCAAGCCGGTCGGGTACCAGCCCGGCCAACGCTACCCAACCATCCTGCGCATCCACGGCGGACCGGTCTACCAGTTCAGCCATGAGTTCATGGCCGACTGGCAGGTGTATGCGGCGCAGGGCTATGCGGTCGTCGCGGTCAATCCGCGCGGTAGTTCCGGCCGCGGCTTCGACTTCGCCCGCGCGATCTATGCCGACTGGGGCAATGTCGACGTGAAGGATGTGGTCGCCGGCGTCGAGCATGTGGTCGGGATGGGCATCGCCGATCCGCAGCGCCTCGGCCTCGGCGGCTGGAGCTACGGTGGCATCCTCACCAACGCCGTGATCGCCCGCGACACCCGCTTCAAGGCCGCCATCAGCGGTGCCGGCGCGTCGAACATGTACGCGATGTACGGCCATGACCAGTACGTGCGCGAGTACGCACTCGAACTGGGCACGCCGTGGAAGGACCGCGAGCAGTACGACCGCGCCAGCTATCCGTTCCTGCATGCCGACCGCATCACCACGCCGACGATGTTCCAGTGCGCGCAGGACGACTTCAACGTGCCGTGCCTGGGCGCCGAACAGATGTATCAGGCCTTGCGCGCGCAGAACGTTTCGACGCAACTGGTCGTCTACCCCGGGCAGAACCATCAGCTGACCGTTCCCAGCTACCTGAGCGACCGCCTGACGCGCAACCTTGCGTGGTACGACCGCTACCTGAAGGACGCACCGTGACCCGACCCTGCACCGGTAGGAGCGAGCTTGCTCGCGAACAACGCCGCCGCAAGCCTTTCGCGAGCAAGCTCGCTCCCACGCTGCTTGCGTTGCTGGCGATCACCACCGCACACGCGGCCGAGCCACGCGCCCGCGACCTGGGCATCCCGTTCGAAGGCACGCCCGGCACGCTCAACGCGATCACCGACGTCGCCGGCGTCACCGTCGGCCAGGTCACGCTGATCGAGGACCTCGCCGACGGCCACAAGGTGCGCACCGGCGTTACCGCGATCCTGCCGCGCGGCAAGGCCAGTCTTGATACACCGGTGTTCGGCGGCTGGTTCGCGCTCAACGGCAACGGCGAGATGACCGGCACCGCCTGGATCGACGAGTCCGGCCAGGTCGAAGGCCCGGTGATGCTGACCAACACCCACAGCGTCGGCGTCGTCCGCGATGCCGTGATTGCCGAGCGGGTGAAGGCCGGTGGTGCCGACGCCAGCGGCTACTGGTGGTCGCTGCCGATCGTCGCCGAGACCTGGGACGGCCACCTCAACGACATCAACGGCTTCCACGTGAAGCCCGGGCACGTCGCGCAGGCGTTGCGCGATGCGCGCGACGGCCCGGTCGCCGAAGGCAACGTCGGCGGCGGCACCGGCATGATCTGCCACGAGTTCAAGTGCGGCATCGGCACTGCCTCGCGACGCATCAACAGCGACGGCCACGACTACACCGTCGGCGTGCTGGTGCAGGCCAACTACGGCGTGCGCGACCCGCTGCGCATTGCCGGTGTGCCGGTCGGGCAGTTCCTGCGCGACGACCGCGTCTATACCGATGCCGCGATCACCGGCGACACCGGTTCGATCGTGATAGTGGTGGCCACCGACGCGCCGCTGCTGCCGCACCAGCTCAAGCGGATTGCAAAGCGCGCCGGCATGGGCCTGGCGCGCATGGGCAGCTACGCCGGCAACGGCTCGGGTGACCTGTTCCTCGCCTTCTCCACGGCCAATGCGCCAGCCCAGGGCCCCGGCGCGCTGCATCAGGCGCAGTTCCTCGGCAACGACAACGTCGACGGTCTGTTCGAGGCGACGGTGCAGGCGACCGAGGAGGCCATCGTGAATGCCATGGTCGCTGCGCGCGACATGCGCGGCGAAGGCGGCCGCTACGCCAACGCCATCCCGCACGCACCGCTGGTGAAACTGCTCAAGCGCTACGGCCGCTACCAGGCGCCGAAGTGAATCCGCGCCCCAATCCAATATGAACCCCCTTCTTGGCTGACCCGATGACCCATCTCACGATCAAGGCGCTGGCCGCTGCGCTTGCGCTCACCCTGGCCGGCGCCAGCGTTGCCGCTACTCCCGACATCGTCGTCGTGCGCGCCGGCCACCTGGTCGACGTCGACCACGGCCGCGTCCTCAACGACCAGGCGATCCGCATCGAAGGCGAGCGCATCACCCGCGTGGAACCCTGGTCGGCCACGGCCGCCGGCGATGCCCGCGTCCTCGACTGGTCGGGCTACACGGTCCTGCCGGGCCTGATCGACCTGCACACCCACCTGGTCGGCGACATCCAGTCCGACAACGTCGCCGCGCCGCTGATGAGCACCTCCGCGCGCGACGCCCTGGTCGGGGTGCGCAACGCCCGCGACACCCTGCGCGCCGGTTTCACCACCGTCCGCGATGTCGGCACCTATCGCGCCTTCACCGATGTCGCCCTGCGCAACGCCATCAACGAGGGGATCGTCGAAGGCCCGCGCATGTTCGTGGCCGGCACCTACGTAACCGTCAGCGGCGGTGGTGGCGAAGTCACCGGACTGGCGCCGGACGTGCAGGTTCCCGCCGACATGCGCCGCGGCGTGGCCAACTCCGAGGCGGAGATCCGCCAGCGCGTGCGCGAGCTGATCGCCGGCGGTGCCGACTTCATCAAGCTGATCGCCACCGGCGCGGTGCTCGCCAGCGGCACCGAGCCGGGCGCGCCGGAGTACAGCGAGGCCGAGATCCGCGCCGCGGTCGAGGAAGCGGCGCTGCACGGCACCTTCGTCGTCGCCCATGCCCACGGCGCCGAAGGCATCAAACGCGCCGTCCGCGCCGGCGTGCGCTCGATCGAGCACGGCTCCTACCTCGACGACGAAGGCGTCGCGCTGATGAAGAAGCACGGCACCTGGCTGGTCGCCGACGTCTACAACGGCGACTACATCGAGGAGATCGGCCGCCGCGACGGCTGGCCCGAGGAGATCCTGCGCAAGAACAAGGAAACCACGCAGACCCAGCGCGACGGCTTCGCCAAGGCGGTCAAGGCCGGCGTGCGCATCGGCTTCGGCACCGACAGCGGCGTCTACCCGCACGGGCAGAACGCGCGCCAGTTCGCCTACATGGTGCGCAACGGGCAGACGCCGATGCAGGCGATCAGCTCGGCCACGATCAGTGCGGCGAAGTCGCTGGGCCGCGACGCGCAGTTCGGATCCGTGGCCGCGGGCAAGTCGGCCGACCTGATCGCCGTCCAGGGCGACCCGCTGGCGGATGTCGAGGTGCTGCGCCGGGTCGAGGCGGTGATCGCCCAGGGCAGGGTGGTCTGCGCGGCTCCGGAGGACCGCTGCAGCGGATCCCGTTGAAGTCCATGATGGCGATCGACTAAATAGACGGTCATCTGGCGACACAATCCGCAGGACGCGCACCGCAGTAACGACTGAACAGGGGTGGCAAGGCATGCAGGACCCGCGCGTCAACGAGGCTGGCACGACCCAACACTGCGACACCCGTCCGGAGCGCAAGCTCGGGTTCTGGATGTGCACCGCGCTGGTGGTGGGCAACACCATCGGCATCGGCATCTTCCTGTTGCCGGCGTCGCTGGCGCCGTATGGCTACAGCGCGATGCTGGGCTGGGTCATCACCGTGGTCGGCTGCCTGGCGATGGCGCGGGTGTTCGCCCGCCTCGCGCGCGACATGCCCTCCTCCGACGGCCCCTACGGCTACATCCGCGGCACGCTCGGCGAGATCCCGGCCTTCGTCGCGATGTGGTCGTACTGGATCGCGACCTGGATCACCAATGCCGCCATCGCCATTGGCGTGGTCGGCTACCTCGACACCCTGTTCCCGGCGCTGCGCGAAGTACCAGCCTCGCTGCAGGCAGTGACCTTGCTGTGGATGTTCGTGCTGGTGAACCTGCTGGGCGTGCGCGCCGGCGGGCGCGTGCAGATCGTGACCACCGTGCTGAAGCTGCTGCCGATGCTGACGGTGGCCGGGCTCGGCATCTGGCTGCTGCTGACCCATCCGTCGAGCTACACCGAAAACCTGCCGACGCAGCCGGTCAGCCTGGCGCCGCTGATGGCGGCTTCGACGATTGCACTGTTCGCGATGCTCGGTTTCGAATCGGCGGCCGTGCCGGCCGACCGCGTGCGCGACCCGGGTCGGACCATTCCGCGCGCGACCATGGTCGGCACGATGATCACGGCCGTGATCTACCTGGTGGTCTCGTCCGTGCCGCTGCTGCTGATCCCGGCAGCCGAACTGGCGCAGTCGAAGGCGCCGTTCTCCGACCTGCTCGACCGCCTGGTCGGTGGCGGCTACGGCCGCGCACTGTCGCTGTTCGTGGTCATCAGCGGCCTGGGTGCGTTGAACGGCTGGGTGCTGCTGGTCGGTGAACTGACCCGCACCATTGCCTGCAACGGCGGCCTGCCGGCGTCGTTCTCGCGCAGCAACCGCTTCGGTGCGCCGGCGCTGGCCCTGGTCGCGACCGGCGTGCTCGCCAGCGCGATGATCCTGATGAACTACAGCAAGTCGCTGGTGCAGGGCTTCACCTTCATCACCACCGTGGTGACCGCCGCCAACCTGCCGCTATACCTGTGCTGCGCACTGGCGCTGCTGGTGCTGTGGCGCCGCGGCCAGCGGCCGGCCAACAGCGACATGCTGGTGATCGCGATCCCGGGCCTGGCGTATGCGACTTTTGCTTTCATCGGCCTCGGCAGCGAGCCGTTCGGCTGGGCTATCGTACTGGCGGCCGCCGGTCTGCCCGTGTACGCGCTGCTGCGCATGCGCAACGGCCGCACCAGCCCGCTGCTGCCGCCGGCCGCGAAACCCTGACCACTCGCCTTCGGTTCCACCCGCCATCCGATCGACCCGCAGTACCGCACGCACGCAGGACTCCCATGCTGGAACTAAAACGCACGCCCTTCCACGAGCGCACCTCGCGCCTGTGCCTGCCGCAGAACTGGCGGCGCTGGGCCGGGCACATCGTGGCCGGCTCCTACGACCTGCACCTGGACCGCGAGTACTGGGCGATCCGCGACGGCGTCGCCGCGATCGACGTCTCGCCGCTGATGAAGTACATCATCACCGGCCCCGACGCCGCGCGCCTGCTGCACAAGCTGACCCCGCGCGACGTGCAGAAGATGGCGGTCGGGCAGGTCGGTTACACCGGCTGGTGCGATGAAGAAGGCAAGCTGCTCGACGACGGCACAATCTCGCGCCTGGCCGAAGACACCTTCCGCCTGACCTCGGCCGAGCCGTCGCTGCGCTGGCTGTCGATGAATGCCGTCGGCATGGACGTGACGATCACCGAGGTCACCGAGGATGTCGCCGCGCTGAGCCTGCAGGGCCCGAAGTCGCGCGCGGTACTCAACCGCTGCTGCGCCAAGACCCTCGACAAGCTCAAGTACTTCAAGGTGATGGCGAACACGCTGGCCGGCAAGCCGGTCACGATTTCGCGCACCGGCTACACCGGCGACCTCGGTTACGAGATCTGGATCGACAAGGCCGACGCGCTGCACGTCTGGGATGCACTGATGGAAGCCGGCGGCGATTACGGCATCGTCCCGTGCGGCATCCTGGCGATGGACATGGCACGCGTGGAAGCGGGCCTGTTCATGATCGACGTCGACTACACCGCCGCCAACCACGCCTGGATCGAAGGGCAGAAGTCGACGCCGCTGGAGATGGGCCTGGACTGGGCGGTGCAACTCGACAAGCCCGGCTACTTCGTCGGCCGCCGCGCACTGGAGAAAGAGAAGCGCGAAGGTTCGGCGTGGAAGCTGGTCGGCTTCGAGGTCGACTGGGAAAAGATGGAGCCGCTGTTCGCCCGCGTCGGCCTGCCGCCGCAGATCCCCGGCATGGCGGTGCGCGAGAGCCTGCCGATGATGCAGGGCGACAAGCAGGTAGGTTACGCGTCCACCAGCACCTGGTCGCCGGTGCTGAAGAAATACATCGCGCTGGTGCACCTGCAGCGCCCGTACTACGAGCCGGGAACGGCACTGACCATGGAAGTCACCGTCGAGCACAAGCGCCTGCAGGCGCCGGGCAAGGTGGTGAAGCTGCCGTTCTACGAGCCGGAGTGGAAGAAGAAGTGATGACCAACCAGTACGACGCCATCGTCATCGGCGCCGGCCACAACGGCCTCATCGCCGCCGCCTACCTGGCGCGCGCGGGCAAGAAGGTGGCTGTTCTCGAACGCCGCGAAGTCGTCGGCGGCGCGGCGGTCACCGCCGAACCGTTCCCCGGCTATCGCTTCAGCCAGTTCTCCTACGTCGTCAGCCTGCTGCGGCCGGAGATCATCCGCGACCTGGAACTGCCCAGGCACGGCCTGAAGATCCTGCCGCTGCCCAGCACCGTCACGCCGATGGACAACGGCGACTACCTGGCCGCGTGGGACGATCACGACCTCACCCGCCAGGAGCTCTACCGCCATTCGCCACGCGATGCCGAAGCGTCCGACGAATACGGCCGGGTGATGGCGCGCGCGGCCAAGGCGATCAAGCCGATCATCGGCCTGGTGCCGCCGGACCCGTCGTCGCTGAGCCTGCGCGACCTCAAGGGCCTGCTCAAGCTCGGCCAGTACGGCAAGAGCCTGTCGGAAAAAGAGCTCTACCAGATCGCCAAGCTGCTCACGCAGTCGGCCGCCGACCTGCTCAACGACTGGTTCGAGTTCGATCCGCTCAAGGGCACCAAGTCGGCCAGCGGCATCATCGGCACGTTCCTCGGTCCGCATTCGCCCGGCACCGCCTACGTGCTGTTGCACCACTACATGGGCGAGATCGACGGCGCCTTCCGCGCCTGGGGCTTCTGCAAGAACGGCAACGGCGGCGTCACCCAGGCGATCGCCAGTTCGGCGCGCGCACTCGGCGTGGAGATCCGCACCAATGCCGCGGTCGAGCAGGTCATCGTCCGCGGTGGCCGTGCCTCGGGTGTCGCGCTCGCCAATGGAGACGAGCTGCGCGCCAAGGTTGTCATTTCGGCGGCGGATCCCAAGCGCAGCTTCCTGCAGTTCGTCGAAGGCAAGCACCTGCCCGACGAGTTCGTGCAGCAGATCAGGAACTTCCGCGTGCGAGGTTCCTCCGGCAAGGTCAACATCGCCTTCAGCGGACTGCCGGACTTCACCTGCCTGCCCGGCGAAGGCCCGCTGCACCGCGGCGCCGTCTCGATCAGCCCGAGCATGGAGTACATCGAGCGCGCCTACGACGAGGCCAAGTACGGCCAGTTCGCCAAGCAGCCGTACATCGACATGATCTTCCCGTCGATGATCGACCGCGACATGGCCCCGCCAGGCCATCACGTGGCGTCGTGCTTCGTGCAGTACGCGCCATACGACATCGAGGGCGGCTGGGACGATGCCAAGCGCGATGCGTTCGGCGAGACGGTGATCTCCACGCTCGAGCGCTACGCCCCGGACATCCGCAGCAAGATCGTCGGCAAGCAGGTCATCACGCCCAAGGACATCGAGCAGATCGCCGGCATCACCGGCGGCAACATCTTCCACGGCGAACTGCTGTTGCACCAGCTGTTCTTCCTGCGGCCCGCGCCGCAGTGGGCGGACTTCCGTACGCCATTGCCGGGCTATTACTTCGGCGCTTCGGGCGCGCACCCCGGCGGTGGCGTGATGGGCGCGGCCGGCAAGATGGCCGCGCAGGAAGTTCTGAAGGACTGGAAGTGATCATGACGAACACGCGATACGACATCCTCGTCGTCGGCGCCGGCCACAACGGCCTGGTCGCGGCGACTTATCTCGCCAAGGCCGGCAAGAAGGTGCTGGTGCTCGAGCAGCGCGACCGCGCCGGCGGACAGCTCGCCACCGACACCCTCGGCGACAGCAGCTTCGACCCGCTGCACGCCGGCGCGCAGCTGCGCCCGGACATCGTCGCCGACCTCGGCCTGGCCAGGCATGGCCTGGCGTACGAGGCCGCGACGCCGTACGTGTCATTGCAGCCCGACGGCAAGCGCCTTCATCTGTCGACCACGCCCGGCGATGCCGCCACGCTCGAATCGATCCGCCAGTTCTCCGCGGCAGACGCCGCGCGCTGGCCCGAGTTCGTCGCCTTCATGGATCGCGCCGCCGCTTTCCTCGACGCGGCCTACCGCACGCCGATGCCGCGCCTGCCGCATGTCGGCCTGGCCGAGGGCTGGCCGCTGGCGAAGCTGGCGTGGACGCTGCGCCGCCTCGGCGGTCGCGACATGTTCCGGGTGATCCGCGCCATGTCGATGTCGACGGTGGAGTTCACCGAGGAGTGGTTCGAGTCGGAGCAGGTGAAGGCCGCGGTGGCGGCCGTCGGCATCCACGGCCATACGCTCGGCTCGATGTCGGCCGGCACGGGTTACACGCTGATGCACAACTGGCTCAACCGCGGTGGCCTCGCCCAGCGGCCGGTCGCGGGCGGCAACGGCAAGATCGCCGAGGCTCTGGTGGCCGCGTTCAAGGCCGCCGGTGGCGAACTGCGCACGGGCGCCGGCGTCGAACGCATCCTGGTCGACTCGCTGCGCGTGTCGGGCGTGCGCCTGCAAAGCGGCGAGGAGATCGCCGCCACGACGGTGCTGTCGGGCGCCGATCCACGCCGCACCCTGCTGGGCCTGGTCGGCGCGCCGGAGCTGCCGCCGGACTTCGTCTGGCAGGTGCAGTCGATCAAGATGCGCGGCGCCGTCGCCAAGGTGCATCTGCTGACCAACGGCAACCACGGCCTGCCGGCGGGAACGCTGGCGATCGCACCTGCGCTGAAGTACCTCGAGCGCGCCTTTGATGCGGCCAAGTACGGCGAGCTGGCGGCAAAGCCCTATCTGGAAATCACCACCGCCGGCAACGTCGTCTCCGTCCACATGCAGTCGGCGCCGTACAAGCTGCGTGGCATGGACTGGGACGAGGCGAGGGCGACGATCGAACGCACCGTCATCGCCAGCCTGGCCGAGCAGTTCCCTGCGCTCGAAGCGTCCGTGCATGAAGTGCGCACACTGACGCCGATCGACCTGGAGCGCGAGTACGGCCTGACCGAAGGCGACCCGAACCACGGACAGCTGATCCTCGACCAGATGTTCTTCATGCGCCCGCTGCCGGGCTGGTCCAACCACGCCACGCCGGTCGATGGCCTCTACCTGTGCGGCAGCGGCAGCCATGGCGGCGGCGGCATCAGCGGCGCGCCCGGACGCAATGCCGCCCAGGCGGTTTTGAAAGCCGGACAAGGCGCGTAAAGTCGGAGGTGGCCGCGAAATCGCGGCCGCCTCGTTGGCACCAACATGAAGGCGACGGCATCCGTCGATGCGGCAGTGCAAGGGAAGCCACGCAGCTTCCTCGACGGCATAGTGCGGCACCGCTCAGGGCTGATCTGCCTGGTGGCAGTGCTCGCCTTCCTGTCGACCTGCATCGTGCTGCAGTGGCTGCGCACCGACCTGGACTGGCGGCAGGATCCGCTCAGTGCCTACCTCAAAGGTCCTTACGGTGGCTGGCTGCGGCTGGCTTATTACTCGCTGAGCATGGCGCTGATCCTGCTGGGCGCGGGCCTGTACCGCGCGCTGCAGCCGCGGGCGCGCAGCGCCGTTCCCGCGCTGCTGCTGGCCCTGGCCGGGGTCGCGCTGGCGCTGACCGCGATCTCCGAAACCGACCTGCCGCTGCTGGACCATGACCAGGAAAACCAGCTGCACCGGCTTGCCGCGCTGACCACGTTCCTGAGCGTGACGCTGGCGATGATGCTGCAATCCTGGCGCTTCCACTACGACGCGATCTGGCGCGTGCACGTGGCATTGGCGTTGCCCTTGGCCGTGGCCAGCTTCATCGCCCTGTGGATCTACGCGTACTGGCACGGCATGCCCGAGGGCCTGCGACAGAAGACAGTGATCTCGATGATCCTGCTCTGGCTGGGGATTGCCGCGTGGTGGTTGCGGCATGAGCAGCTGGTGCGGTTGCAGCCGGTGCCGGATACGCCGCCAGCACCAGACTAGATCGTCATTCCCGCGAAGGCGGGAATCCAAGGACGTTGCCTTGCGATGGCCTCAACCGCCCGCGCTCAGATCCTCATGCAGCAACCGGTGGAACAGATGCTCCCCCGCCTCGCGCCGCACCGACAGCCGTCCGGTCGAATACGCGCGTGAATGCAACCCGCGCTGCACCGACTTGCAGATCGCCATGTCCTCGTCCTGGATCTGCTGCCCGACATCGACGCTGGCGCGGTTGCGCGCATAGGCCGCCTCCGACACATCCTCGAACCAGAAGTCGAAGATCACCTCGGTCTGGTTGACGCCCAGCGGCAGCACGAGGTTGGTGTCCATCATGCCCTCGTACCAGTTGATCATCAGGTTCGGGTGCATCCAGTAGTACAGCGCACGATCGCCGGTGCGCACCGCGGCGTAATCCTCCTGCGCCTTGGCCGTGGTCAGCGGGCTCGACTGCAGGCAGAAGCGGCCGCCGTTCTCGATGGTGTAATTCTTGTAGTCCAGGACGCTGTCCAGGCCCTTGTGCAGGTGCGGGACGTGGTAGCCGCCGTCGAGGTAGTTGTCGACGAACACCTTCCAGTTGCAGTCGAACAGGTAATGGCGGCGTTCGAAGAAGTGCAGCCTGGACAGCTGCAGCGGGCGGATCTGCTCGATCAGGTCGGTGCCGAGGAACTCCTCCAGGCTCGGACCCTGAGCATCCAGGCGCACGAATACCCAGTTCTCCCAGACCGCGGTCGCCACCGGGGCCAGCCCGTGCTGCGAACGGTCGAAGTGGCATTCGCTGTTGAAGCTCGGCGTGCCCTTGAGCGCGCCTTCCAGCGTGTAGGTCCAGCCGTGGTACGGGCAGCGCAGGTTCTGCGCGCAGCCCGACGGCTCGGTCATCACCGCCGCGGCGTGGTGGCGGCAGACGTTGAAGAACCCACGCAGCTCGCCGTCGCTGCCGCGCACCACCAGGATGGGCTCGCCAGCGATCTCGCAGGTGACGTATTGCCCGGGCTCGCGTAGCTGGTCCAGGCGCCCGGCCATCTGCCATGAACGCGAGAACGTCGTGCGCTTCTCGCGCTCGCCGATGCGCTCGTCGACGTACCAGGAGGCAGGAATGGTCGAGGCTTCTGCCAATGGCAATGTCGGATCGTACTGGCCCAGCAGATCAGATACAGATGAAGAATTCATTCGCCTCCCCCGGTGCGCGGGCCGATCCGGCCCCGGACTGCTTCCCCGTCGACATACTTTCCCGCGCCCGGCGACGGTGTCAATGGCAGTCGTCCGTGCGCACGGCGAACGCGTCCAGTCGCTTTCGTGAGCAGGACATTCACTTCGCCGGTTGCTCGGATGTCCACGGCACCCAGCGAATTTTCCACGTCCGGTTAACACCGCGGTGGCTACATGTGGAGCTCGCAAATCAGTCCACTGGAGTCCCGGCAATGGCCAGGAAAGCATCGATCGAACAGGATCAGGTCAACGAACTGCTGTATCAGGCGCTGGAAACCGAAATGGGGGGCATCAAGATCTACGAGACCGCGATCGGTTGCGCCGTCAATGAAGACCTGCGCGAGGAGTGGCAGGAGTACCTGTCCGAGACGAAGACGCATCGCAAGGTCCTGCTCACCGTGTTCGAGCAGCTGGGGCTGGATCCCGAAACGAAGACGCCGGGACGCGAGGTCGTTGGCCACATCGGCGCGTCGCTGGTCGAGGCCATGAACATGGCGCGCAAGAGTGGCGACCCGACCGGAGCCGAGCTGGTGGCCACCGAATGCGTGGTGCTGGCCGAAACCAAGGACCACCACAACTGGGAGCTGATCGGCCAGATTGCCGAGCACACCACCGGTGACCTGGCGAAGGTGCTCAAGCAGGCGCACGACGCGGTGGAGAAGGACGAAGACCATCACCTCTACCACACGCGCGGCTGGAGCCGGGAGCTGTGGTTGCAGTCGCTGGGCATCCCCGCGGTGCTGCCGCCGCCGGAGGAGGTCAAGCAGGTCGAAACCGCGATCGGCGCGGCACGTGCCGAGAAGGCGCGCGAATCGATGCCGAAGAAGCACTGATTGGGGCTCAAGAGCCTGGACCTCAAGAGCGGTTACCCGTACTGGGCCGTCAGCAACGGCCTGATGTACGCCTTTCCGCGGCTTGAAGCGGACGTCCGCTGTGACGTGGCGATCATCGGCGGCGGCGTGACTGCCGCCCTGATCGCCGACGCGCTGGTCGAGGACGGCCACGAGGTCGTTGTGCTGGAGCAGCGCGACATCGGCTGGGGGAGCACCGCGGCGAGCACCGCGCTGCTGCAGTACGAGAGCGACGTGACGCTGGGCGATCTGGCCAAGCAGTACGGCATTTCAGAGGCACTGAAGTCGTACCGCGCCTCTGCAGAAACCATCGGTGAGCTGGAGACGCTGTCGCGTCGCCTGCGCGATGTCGGCTTCGAGCGTGTGCAGAGCGTGTACTACGCCAGCCGCGCCTGGCATCGGCGCAAGCTCCGCAGCGAGTTCGACCTGCGCGCGGAGCACGGTTTCGATGTCGAATGGCTGGAGCCGGAGGAACTGCTGGAGCGCTTCGGGTTCCGCGCGCCGGCGGCGATTGTGAGTACGCCGGCGGCCAGCATCGACCCGTACCGGTTGACTTACCGGCTGTTCCGCGCACTGCAGGGGCAGGGTGCGCAGGTGTTCGACCGCACCTGCGTCGAGCGCATCGAGCCGTCGGCGCGCAAGGTGGATCTGGTCACGGGCGATGGCCTGCGCATCCGCGCCGGGCATGTAGTGGTTGCGGCGGGCTATGCGTCGCAGCAGTGGCTCGACCGGCGCTTCGCCAGCAATCGCAGCAGCTATGCATTCATTTCCGATCCGTTGGACCCTGGGGTCCTGGCATCAATGCGGCGCACGGTGATGTGGGAGACCGCGAGGCCATACCTCTACCTGCGCACCACGCCCGACTGCCGCGTGATCGTCGGCGGCGAGGACGATGCGGTGGACATCCCGGCACGACGCGATGGCCGCGTCGGAAAGAAGTCGCGCAAGCTGATGGAGAAGCTGTCGGGCCTGTTCCCGCAGCTGAAGCCATTGATACCCGCGTTCTCGTGGGCAGGCACCTTCGCCGAGACAAAGGACGGACTGCCGTTCATGGGTGCGAACCGGCAGTGGGGCCCGCGCGTGCTGTTCGCCATGGCCTACGGCGGCAACGGCATCACGTACTCGATGGTTGGGCGCGATCTGATCCGAGCTGCCATCAAGCGGCGGCGGCATCCGCTCGCGGCCTTGTATTCGTTCGATCGGATGCGTTGATCGAGCGTGCATTTCACGGTCTCCGGCGCCCCCTCTCCCCAACTCCTCTCCCACAAGGGGAGAGGGCCTCAACAGCGCGAGTGGGTTTGGAACAACCAATTCCTTTCGCGGGCGTCCGGGACCGAGCTCACCGAGCAGACGTGCGAATGAGCGAGGGCACGGACACCGTCCAGGGCCGTGGCAGGCCGAGTCCGACCCGTGCACCACCTTTACGCGCGCAATGCGCTCTCGCTAACAGTCGAAGTCAACAAAACAACGACAGCTTCCGCAAGGAGGGGGTGGGGTGTATTTCGCGAACAATAAACGGAGCGAAGCGGAGGTTCGCGGAATACACCCCACCTCCTCCACCAGCCAGCCACCCACGCAAGAAAAGGCCCGGCATTGCCGGGCCTTTTCCTGGGTCGAGCCGACGCCTCAGTTCACCGGCGCGTAGCGCAGCGTCAGGAACCACTCACGCCCTGGCTGGTTGTAGAACGCCACCGTCTCGTAATCGCGGTCGAACACGTTCGCCACGCGCGCCTGCAACGTCAGGTCCTGGGTGATGGCGTACTCGGCGCGCAGGTCGAGCGTGCCGTAGCCGCCGAGGCGGCGAGTGTTGGCGACGTCATCGAAGCGCGATCCTTCGCCGACCGCGGTCAGGCCGAAGCGGAACGCACCGAAGGCGCGGTCGACGTCGAGGCGGGCACTGTTCTTCGCACGGCGGGCCAAGTCATTGCCCTCGTAGAAACCGCGGCGGTTCTCGGTGTCGAGGTAGCTGATCGCACCGTTGATGGTCCAGTCGGCGATCGTGGTGTCGGCCGACAGCTCGGCGCCCTGCATGCGCGCCTTCTCGACGTTGTTGGGCAGGTTGATCGCCGCATCGAACGCGATCAGGTCGTCGACGTCGGTGCTGAAGGTGTCGAGGTGGACGTTGAAACCGTCACCCAGGAAGGCCAGGCCCAGCTCCCAGGTCTCGGAGTCTTCCGGGCGCAGGTTCGGGTTGCCGAAGAACGGGAAGTACAGCTCGTTGAAGGTCGGTGCCTTGAATGCGCTGCCGTAGCCGGCGGTGACGCGCCAGTTGTCGGCGAACACCAGGCCCCAGGCGGCACCGCCGGTGGTGTGGCCGCCGAACTGCTCGTTGTCGTCGCGGCGCACGCTGGCTTCGATCGACTGCGCGCCGAACTTGCCTTGGTACTGCACGAACGCGGCCTTGTTGTCGCGCTCGTCCTCGTCGTACGGCGTGGTGCTCTCGACGCTGTCGTTGAGCCAGTCCAGGCCAACGCTGACCAGCTGGCCGGCGGCGATGCCGAAGTCGCCCTGCAGCGTCGCGCTGTCGCGGTTGGTGCTGAAGAAGTCGAGGTAGGTGTCGCCGAGGAAGTTGTCGGACGAGTCGACGTTGCGGCCGGCGGTCAGGTGCACGTCGACGCGGTCGGACGGATGCCAGCGCACTTTGCCGCCGATGACCTGCTGCACGGTTTCGGCACGGTCGGTGAAGTCGCCGTCGAATTCGTTGTCGCCTTCGTTGCGCAGCGCGTGGCCTTCCACGCTCCACTGCTCGGTCAGGTTGATGCCGCCGCGCAGCGACAGCGCATCCTTCTCGTAGCCGTCGCGGTCGGGCTGCGAATCCATGGCGATGAAGCAACCGGCGCCGTCGAAGGTCGCCGGGTCGAAGAAGCCGTTGCAGGCGTTGATGCCGCTGGTGCGGGTGTGCTGGTAGTCGGCACCGAACCAGCCGCGGTCATTGCTGCCGCCGAAACCGACGCCGTAACCGAGGGTGTCGTTGCTGCCGCCGTCGAAGCGCACGCGCGGTGCGAAGGCCTGCTTGTCGCGGCGGGTGAACACCTGGATCACGCCGCCGATGGCGTCGGCGCCGTACAGGCTCGAACGCGGGCCACGGACGATCTCGACGCGGTCGATCATTTCGATCGGCAGGTCCTGGAACGCGGTCAGGCCCGAAGTCGCCGAGCCGACGCGGATGCCGTCGACCAGCACCAGCACGTGGTCGGATTCGGCGCCGCGCAGGAACAGCGTGGTCAGCTTGCCGCTGCCGCCCTGGTTGGACATCGAGATGCCGGCGCGGCCGCGCAGCAGGTCGGGCAGCGAGCGCGCCTGGCTGTGGCGGATCTGTTCGGCGTCGATGACCTCGACCGGTGCCAGCGCGTCGTTGACGCTGATCGCAGTGCGGTTGGCGGTGACGATGACCTGGTCAAGGTTGGTCGGGGCAGTGCCGTCCTGCGCATGGGCGAGCGCGGGTGCGGCCAGCAGGCACGCGACGGCAAGGGACAGATTACGCAATTGCATCGAGGAATCTCCAACGCACGGCTCGGGCCGTGACGGGCAACTGGGACAGTCGCGAAAGGAGAGTGCACGGGGCTGCGGTGTGGGCGCACGGCGCCAACGTCGCCGCCGCGATGCCCTCCGCATCGCAACCAGGGGTGGGCACGGCCGCACAGTCATGTGCAGGCGTGACCCTGCTTCCAGGCCGGTCTCCGGACTCGCGAGTGGAGGGCTGTGCTCTCCGGCGCCGCGCCTTCCCGTGACATGCACAGTGGCGGATGCAGCGCTTGTACTCGCTTACCGTTGCGGGGGCAGTGCCGGAATGATCCCACCCATCTTGAGCGGAGGGACGTCACCGGCTTCCCGTTTCAACCCGCCGGCAGGACGCCGCCGGGTCACCTCGAAGCGGGGCGCAGTCTACGCGATTTTTCCCCGCCTCACCGTCATCCCCGCGAAGGCGGGGATCCAAGGACGTTGCTCAGTCCCGATCCGCCGGCTCATCCAGCAGCGACGGCATCGCCATCGTTTCCTCGGCAACCTGGGTCGTCGTCACCGGGCCTGCCGGCGGGCGGTAGCGCGGCGGCGGCAGCAGGGCGATCGCCGCTTCGGTGGCGGCGATCAGTTCGGCGCGACGCTCGTCGGAGATCTCCTGCCAATGGCAGTCCTGCAGCGCGCCTTCGATGGCGTACAGCAGGTTCAACGTCGGCTTGAAGCCGGCGCGCTTGACGCGCATGAACGCCTCGACGGTCCCGACCGCGGTCAGGTCCTCGCGCGAGCGCAGGCCCACCTGGCGCAGCCAGGCCGCCGACTTGGGACCGATGTTGCGCAGCTTGTCGCCGCCCTTTTCCCCGTTCTTCCCGATACTCATGCCAGCGACTCCACGAAGGCCTGCGCAATCGCCTCCAGGCCGCGCTGGTCGTCGGCGTCGAAGCGGTCGAAGTGCGGGCTGTCCAGATCGAACACGCCGATCAGCTGGCCATCCCCCCCCACAAGTGGCACGACCAGTTCTGAGTTAGACGCAGAATCGCACGCAATGTGGCCAGGGAAGGCGTGGACATCGGCGATCCGCTGGGTCTGGCGGGTGGTCGCGGCGGCCCCGCAGACGCCCTTGTCGAGCGGAATCCGGATGCAGGCCGGCAGTCCCTGGAACGGTCCGACCACCAGTTCGGTGCCGTCGAACAGGTAGAAACCGACCCAGTTCAGGCCGGGCAGGGAGTGGTACACCAGGGCCGAGAGATTGGCGGCGTTGGCCACACGGTCGCGTTCGCCGTGCACCAGCGCCCGCGCCTGCTCGAGCAACTGTGCGTACTGTTCGGGCTTGGGCCCGCTTAGACTTTCGCTGGTGAACATAAATGCCTCTTTCCCGCAGTCTACCAGCGTGCGGCCCCTGAGCTTGCGAGGGACGATCCGGCGATGAACAGGCCCCAGGGCCATGTCGGCTGGTTCGTCACCGGCACCGATACCGGCATCGGTAAATCACTGGCCAGTGCGACCCTGCTGCACGCGCTGCGCGCGCGCGGCCTGCGTGTGGTCGGCATGAAGCCGCTCGCCAGCGGCTGCGAGGTCACCGCAGACGGTCTGCGCAATGAAGATGCACTGTTGCTGCAGGCGGCCAGCGAGCCACGCCCGGCCTATGACGACGTCAATCCCTATGCGCTGCTGCAGCCGCTGGCACCGGAACTTGCCGCGGCCGATGCCGGCGTGACGGTGCAGCTGCAGCCGATCCTGGATGCGCATGCACGCTTGTCGGCGATGGCCGATGCGGTCGTGGTGGAGGGCGTCGGCGGCTGGGCCGCACCGCTGTCGACCGATCTCGACCAGGCCGACCTGGTACGCGCGCTGGATGTGCCGGTGGTGATGGTGGTCGGCCTGCGCCTGGGTTGCATCAACCACGCACGTCTGACCGCGCGCGCGATTGCTGCCGATGGATTGCGCCTGGCTGGCTGGATCGCCAACGACATCGATCCGCACATGGCGCGCGCCGACGACAACTTCACGCTGCTACGCCACCGTTTGCCGATACCTTGCTGGGGACGCCTGCCGTTCCGCGATCGGCCCGATCCCGCCGCACTGGCGCACCTGCTTGCGCCGACCAGCGCTTGAAACGCTCCGCGGGCCTTCTTGTGCCTGATCCGGCGTGATTACCCCGCGTGTGACTTCTGGGGGGTGGGCGGAAAACTCAGAATGCTAGACTGGGCGGTATAGGAATTAAACCAATCTGAGCATCATCGCTCGTACATGACGGAATCGGAGTCCTCCCCCATGGTCAAGAACCCGCGCTCGGTGGCAATGGCCGCCGCGTTGGCCCTCGCACTCACCGCCTGTGGCGGTAAGGATCAGGCACAGGGGGGCGGCATGCCTCCTCCGGAAGTCGGCGTGGTCAAACTGCAACCCGGCAACGTGCCGCTGCAGAAGGACCTCGTCGGCCGTCTGGCCGCATTCCGTAGCGCCGACGTGCGCGCCCGCGTGCCGGGCGTGCTCAAGCAGCGCCTGTACGACGAAGGCACCGACGTGAAGGCGGGCCAGGTGCTGTTCCAGATCGATCCCGACCAGCTGAAGGCGTCGACGGGCCAGTCCCAGGCCGCGCTCGCGGCGGCTGAAGCGACATACGCAAACGCCAAGTCGGCCGCAGACCGCGCCCGTCGCCTGGCACCGCAGAAGTTCGTCTCGCAGTCCGACCTCGACAACGCCCTTGCCGCCGAACGCAGCGCCAGCGCCGCGGTCAAGCAGGCCCAGGCCGCGTTGACCGATGCACGCATCAACCTGGGCTACGCCACCGTGCGCGCGCCGATCAGCGGTCGCGCCGGCAAGCAGCAGGTCACCGAAGGCGCACTGGTCGGCCAGGACACGGCGACGCTGCTGACCACCGTCGACCAGATCGATCCGCTGTACGTGAATTTCTCGGTCAGCGTCACCGAGCTCGAGCAGATCCGTCGCGCCCGCACCGGCGCCGGCACCGGCGAGGGCCAAGTGCAGGTGGTGCTGCCCGACGGCAGCGTCTACCAGCGCACCGGCACCATGGACTTCTCCGGCGACGTGGTCGATCCGGCAACGGGTGCGATCGCGATGCGCGCGCGCATCCCCAACCCGGACAAGAACCTGTTGCCGGGCACCTACGTGACGCTGAAGGCGACGCTCGGCGAGCAGGCCAATGCCTACCTCGTGCCGCAGGTCGGCCTGCTGCGCGATGCCAAGAGCCCGTACGTGCTGGTGGTCGGTGCCGACGGCAAGGTCGCGCGCAAGGACGTCGTCACCGATCGCCTGCAGGGCGACAGCTGGGTCGTGAGCAGCGGCCTGGCCGCCGGCGACCAGGTCATCGTCTCGGGCATCCAGCGTGCAACGCCGGGCCAGCCGGCGAAGGCAGCACCCGTTGCCGCTGCCGGTGAAGGCAAGCCTGCCCAGGACGCCAAGCCTGCCGCCAAGCCTGCCGCCGAGGCGCAGGCAAACAAGGACTGACCCCCCGCCATGTCCAGATTCTTCATCAACCACCCGGTCTTCGCCTGGGTCATCGCGATCCTGATATCGCTGTGCGGCGTGCTGGCGATCTTCAACCTCGGTGTCGAGTCGTACCCGAGCATCGCCCCGCCGCAGGTCACCGTGTCGGCGTCGTACCCGGGCGCGAGCGCCGAGACGGCTGAAGGCGCGGTCACCCAGGTGATCGAGCAGCAGCTCACCGGCATCGACAACCTCGTCTACTTCAACTCCTCGTCGAGTTCGAGCGGCGGTTCCAACATCACCCTGACGTTCGCACCGGGCACCGACCCGGACATCGCCCAGGTGCAGGTGCAGAACAAGGTCGCGCTGGCAACGCCGCGACTGCCGACCGAAGTGACCCAGCAGGGCGTGGTGGTGGCCAAGGCCAACGCCGGCTTCCTGATGGTGGTGGCACTGCGCGCCGACAGCGAACGCTTCGACCGCGACAGCCTCAGCGACATCATCGGTTCGCGCGTGCTCGACCAGATCGCGCGCGTGCCGGGCGTGGGCAGCACCCAGCAGTTCGGCAGCGAATACGCCATGAACATCTGGCTGAACCCGGACAAGCTGCGCGGCTTTGGCCTGTCGGCGACCCAGGTGCTGACCGCGGTGCGTGGCCAGAACGTGCAGTTCGCCGCCGGCAAGATCGGCGCCGATCCGGCACCGGCCGGGCAGGCGTTCACCGCGACGGTGTCGGCCGAGGGCCGCTTCAGCACGCCCGAGCAGTTCGGCAACATCATCCTGCGCACCAACACCGACGGCACCAGCGTGCGCCTGCGTGACGTGGCACGGATTGGCCTGGGGGCGACCTCCTACGGCTTCGACAGCCGCTGGGACGGCCAGCCGGCCGCCGGCTTCGCCATCCAGCTCGCACCCGGCGCCAATGCACTGGGCGTGGCCGAGGCCGTGTACCAGCGCATGGAGGAGCTGCAGAGCACCTTCCCGCCGGGCGTGACCTGGTTCTCGCCGTACGACAGCTCGACCTTCGTCTCGGTCTCGATCAAGGAAGTGATCAAGACCCTGTTCGAAGCGATCGTGCTGGTCTTCCTGGTGATGCTGATCTTCCTGCAGAACCTGCGCGCTACGCTGATCCCGACCCTGGTCATCCCGATCGCATTGCTCGGCACGTTCCTGGGCATGTACTTCATCGGCTTCACCATCAACCAGCTCAGTCTGTTCGGCATGGTGCTGGCGATCGGCATCGTGGTCGACGACGCGATCGTCGTGATCGAGAACGTCGAACGCATCATGACCGAGGAGGGCCTGTCGCCCAAGGCGGCCACGCGCAAGTCGATGAGCCAGATCAGCGGCGCGGTCGTTGCGATCACCGTGGTGCTGGCGGCGGTGTTCATCCCGTCGGCGTTCCAGGGCGGTTCGGCCGGCGAGATCTACAAGCAGTTCGCCATCACCATTGCCATGGCGATGTTCTTCTCGGCGTTCCTCGCGCTGGGCTTCACCCCGGCGCTGTGCGCGACGCTGCTCAAGCCGACCGCCGACCACCACCGCGACAACTTCGTCTTCCGCAACTTCAACAAGTTGTACGACAAGGTCAGCGGCACCTACATCGGCCACATCGGCGGCGCGATCAAGCACACGCCGCGCTGGATGATGGTGTTCGGCCTGCTGGTGGTGCTGTGCGGCTTCCTGTTCACGCGCATGCCGGGCAGCTTCCTGCCCGAGGAAGACCAGGGCTATGCGATCGCCCTGATCGGCCTCCCGCCGGGCGCGTCGATCACGCGCACCAACGCCGTGCTCGACCAGGTCCGCTCGACCATGCAGAAGCAGGAAGGCTTCGACGGCATCTTCCAGGTCTCCGGCTTCAGCTTCGTCGGCCAGGGCGAGAACGTCGGCATCGCCTTCATCCGCCTCAAGCCGTGGGAAGAGCGCAAGGTCACGGCCAGCGAGTTCATCCAGAACGCCAACATGGCGCTGTATGGCATCCGCGACGCGCAGATCTTCGTGATCAACCTGCCCACGGTCAGCGGCCTGGGTCAGTTCGGCGGTTTCGACATGTACCTGCAGGACCGTGGCGGCAAGGGCCGTGACGCGCTTGCAGAGGCGCGCAACACGCTGCTGGGCAAGGCCAACCAGAACCCGGCGCTGACCGCGGTGCGCCCGAACCAGCTTGAGGAGGCGCCGCAGCTCAAGCTCGACGTCGACCGCGTGCAGGCGCAGTCGATGGGCCTGTCGGTGTCGGACATCTACAACTCGATCCAGCTGATGCTGGCGCCGGTGTACGTCAACGACTTCGTCGACTCCGGTCGCGTCAAGCGCGTGACGATGCAGGCCGACGCACCGTACCGCACCGGTCCGGGTTCGCTGGCCAACTTCTACACGCCCAGTCCCGATGGCGATCCCGACGACACCGATCCCAACGGCGCGATGATTCCGTTGTCGAACGTGGTCAAGAGCCACTGGATCACCGCATCGCCGTCGCTGACCCGTTACAACGGTTACTCGGCGGTGGAAATCGTCGGTTCGCAGGCACCGGGCCACAGCTCGGGCGAGGCGATGAACGAGATGCAGAAGATCGTCGAGGAGGATCTGCCGGAAGGCTTCGGCTACGACTGGACGGGCCAGTCGTACCAGGAAATCCTCTCGGGCAACCAGGCGCCGGCGCTGCTGGCGTTGTCGATCCTGGTGGTGTTCCTGTGCCTGGCGGCGTTGTACGAGAGCTGGTCGGTGCCGGTGGCGGTGCTGCTGGTGGTGCCGCTGGGTGCGCTGGGTGCGGTGCTGTTCTCGCTGCTGCGCGGCCTGCCCAACGACATCTACTTCAAGATCGGCCTGATCACGGTGATTGGCCTGGCGGCGAAGAACGCGATCCTGATCGTCGAGTTCGCGATCGAGCAGCGCCAGCACGGCAAGACGCTGCGCGAGGCGACGATCGAGGCGGCGCACCTGCGCTTCCGTCCGATCCTGATGACCTCGTTCGCGTTCATCATGGGCGTGTTCCCGCTGGCCATCTCCAGCGGCGCCGGCGCCAACTCGCGTCATGCGATCGGCACGGGCGTGATCGGCGGCATGATCTTCGCCACCTTCCTGGGCCTGCTGCTGATCCCGGTGTTCTACGTGGCGGTGCGCCGCGTGCTCGGCGACAAGCTCGACGAGAAGCCGGTGCTGGTCCACGACGACGAAGAGGAACCGCTGACGCGCCCGGCGACCTGATCGCCTGAAGCGTTGCGAATGCAAACAGCCCGCCAATCGGCGGGCTGTTTGTTTGTGGGAGCCATCCGTCATCCCGGCGAACGCCGGGATCCAGGCCCGTGACCCATCAGCAATCTCACGTCATCCCGGCGAATGCCGGGATCCATCCAGACCTCGCCGTCAATGGGATTCGTCTCACGCATCAACGCAAGACGAATCCAAGCCATGCATCCCTGCGAGATTGTCCCATGGCGTTCGCCGTGGGCGATCGCGGACGCTACGCGCCGCAAATCCCCCACGCAAGGAACACAACAGATGAGGAAGACCCTGATGGCCATGGCGCTTGTCGTCATCGCCGCTCCGATCGCGGCGCAGGCCAGCGAGGCCAATGGCATCGGCTACAACTACACTCAGCTGGATTACGTCTACGCCGACGGCGACGGTTTCGACATGGACGGCGGCAAGCTCAGCGGGTCGTACGCCCTCACCGACAACTTCTTCATGTTCGGCGAATACGGCGAAGTGAAGGGCGAGCGCACCGCCAACGTCGACGCCAAGGACAGTCACTGGTCGCTCGGCGCCGGCTTCAATGCGTCGATCGGCAGCCGAGCCGACTGGGTGACGAGGGTCGCATACGATCGCCACACCCTGAAGACCTCGATGTCCGGAATGAGCGATCGCGAGCACATGGACGGCGGTTACGTCACCACCGGTGTGATGGGCCGCGTCACCGACAAGCTGACGGCCAATGCCTATCTTGGCTACACGGACTACAACCGCGGCTACGACGGCCATGCCTTCGCGGACTTCGGCGCGGTGTACGCATTCGACAAGACCTGGCGCCTGCATGCCGGCGCGGCGCTGAGCGATGCCACCGAAACCTACTCGCTGGGCGTGCGCGCCAGCTTCTGATCGGGCTCTGCCTGTGGTTCCCGCGAAGGCGGGAACCCAGGAACGTCGGGCTCCTACTTGGCCTTGTACATCTCCGTGATCGTGTAGGGCTTCACGGTCTGCTGGTCCAGGCTCTCCGGCAGCAGCTGCTCGCTGATCATTCCGTCTTTGATCGCCTGGCTGAGCGCGGTCGGGTTCGGGGCCGTCGCGGTGTCGGTATTGATGGCGTCCAGCGAGGCGCAGGTCGGGTCGAACGAGGCCTTCAACCTCGTGATCACTATCGTGGCGTCGGCGTCGGACAGCTTCATCACGTTGACGTAGAAGTGCCTGGCTCCCGCAGCGGTGGTGTCGGCCAGCCAGCCTTGGGTGTTGTTGGGATGCGGCGCCGGTGGCGTGCAGCCGTAGGCCGAGCGCTCGAAGTCGAGCATCGCCTTGAAGTTCTGCGGACGCCCGGACTGCTTGAACTGGGCGACGTGGATCGCTTCGTGGCGCAGCACCGCGACCATCATGGCGCGCGAGAGCAGCTCGGCATCGGCGGTGGTCCTGCCGTTGCTTTCTGCGGTGTTCACCAGCGCGATATAGGCCTCCACATCGACGTAGACGTCGGTGGCGCTGTTGGTCCAGGCCATGAAGCCGATGCCGCTGTACGCCGCACCGTGCTTGTGTTCCCGCATGGGACGCAAGGTGACGCCCTGCAACGACATGCCCGATGCGTTCACGTCGTCCTTGAACACTTTCAGCAGCACCAGGTCCAGGACCTTCGCCGCGACCAGCGGCAAGCCAATCGCGCCCATCGATGCCAGGGCGGTGGTGGATGCGGAGTTGAGCGCCTGCGTCGTTCCCGCCAGCAGGCTCGGCGACACGCCGGTGGCCGCGGTGTCGGCGAATGCCAGCTCGCGCGAAATCGGCGCGACAAAGCCAGAGCCACTGCCGCCGCCGCCGGCTGCCTGGAACTCGCTTTGCTGTTCGGTGACCTTGAAGCCACTGCCGGCTGCGCCGCCTGAAGTACTGCCCGCAGCGCCAGGAACGCCGCGCTGGTCCATGTCGCGGCCGTGGTTGATGCGTGCGCCGTCGGCGGAAACACTCGATCCGGTTCCGCCACCGCCGCCACCACCGCCGCCGCCGCCGCCACCAGGCTTGTTCGCTTGTGCCGTCTTCCACATGTCCGCTGCCGCCTGGCCCATGGCCACGGCCTGGTCGGTGACCGTCTTGAGGTTGGTGCTCGCGATGCGTCCGGCTTCGGTTGCGGCATCGAGCGTGCCCGACGAGGCGGCCTGGGCCAGCGCCTGCGTGCCCGCCAGTCCGCTCATGTCGCGGAACATGCTGCCGTTGGCCAGCGCGGTAATGGCCGCGCTCAGGCCTGCGGGGTCGGGGAGGGAAGTGGGATTGAGGACGTTGAGCACGGGCGCGCCAAGCTGGCCCGGTCGCAGGTCTTCAGTGCTGCCGCGGCTGCCGGTACTGATCGGCGCGATCTCTGTCGGCTGCAGCGGGATTGGCGAATCCTGCCAGTTCCAGAAGCGGGTGATGTCGAGCTTCTCGGCGGAGTTCGATCGACCCAGTACGGCCTCGGCGAACACGCCGCCGGTCGGGATCGGGACCAGGCGGTCGTCGCGCTGCGCCAGCGTCAGCGAGCGTTCGCTCAGCAGCGTGCCCCAGGCGGTGTCGTCGATGCCCGAGGGTTCGTCGTCCTCGACCGGTGCACGCAGCACCAGGTAGTTGCCGGTCATCGCCAATGGTTTTGGCTCGACCTGATCGACCAGCGGCTTGCCCTTCCAGGTAAAACGCGACAACAGCATCACCAGCGTCGCGGTGTCGATGTTCGCCAGCACGGCCTGCGTGTAATAGGAACGGTTGGCCTGCAGGTGCGCCATCAGTTCGTTCTTGCGATTGGCAGGGTCGGCAGCGAGGAAGGCGACCTTCTGCATCGCCGTGCCCGCCGGCAGGTCCAGCGGAACCGGCAACGCCAGCTGCTGGGTGGCGGTGCGGTAATGCAGCGTCATGGTGCCGGAATCGGCGTCGGCGTCGATCTTGCTGACGTGGATCGCGGTGACATTGCGCAGCGGCATGCCGCCGGGAAAGTCGACCTGGAACGTGGTGTTGGGTACGGCGAAAGTGGTGGCGTCGGCGGGCACGCCGGCCTGGTCCAGTCGCACGCGGTCGACGCGGACGCCATCGAAGGAAACCGCCACCAGTTCGACGTCGCCGGCGACAGTGTCGAGCACGGGGCCGGGGCTGGTGATGCGACGTACCGGCAGGGTCAACGACCCGGGCGCGGTCAGCACGCCGCCGCCGGTCGTGGTCGGTGGCGTCGGTGGATTTGGCGCGGGCGCGGGGGGCGTGCTTTCAGTGCCCGCAACCGATCGCGCCATCAGCGTGGTGGCGGTTCCGCCGCCGGCCAGCACGACATCGCTGAAGATCGGCGGCAACTGCACGCGGATGGCCGAGCGGATCTCGACCGCGCCGCGGTCGTCGAGCAGCAGCGAGACCACGCGCTGGTTCAGCGCGGCACCGAGCAACTGCCCGCGGAATCTCGAGACCACGTCGGCGGCGCCGTCGGTGCTGAAGTCCAGCAACTGGAACGGCAGGAACAGCACCCGCTGCACCGAATGCACCTGCACCAGCACGCGGTAGACCTGCACCACCTCGTAGTACTGGATCGTCAGCGCATGCATGTGGTTATAGTTGGCGACCACGCGCGTGCTGACTTCCTCGTGCTCCGATTGCGACACCTCGCGCACCGCCGAGGCGCGGCGGTTGCGCACCGACGTCGAGTGCTGCTCGGTGCGGTCGTTCACGCGCTGCGACATCTCTGCCATCACCGAGCGGTTGCCGATCGACCACGAACTGCTGCTGGCTTCGCTGTTGGTTTCCGAGGACTGCGAGGAGCTGGCGCTGCCACCGCCGAAGCCCAGGGCGCCGGTCACGCCGCTGACGGCGCCGGCGACGCCGCCGCCGATGCTGAAGCCGCCCGACTTGCCCTTGCTGGTCGACTTGGCCCAGCCCGAACTCATCGAGCCGCCGGATTGCATCTCGTTGGCGACCGCATTCTGGACTTCGCTGATCGCGCGCGAATGCTCGCTGGCGCTGTCGAGGGCCTCGGCTTCCTCGATGCTCTCCGAGACGCTGGCGCGCGTGCGCCGCGACCAGTCGATCACCGCGATCCGCGTTGCTTCGCCCGGTGCGAGGGCAAGCGAATGCAGCATGTGGCCCAGGGTGATGCCCTTGGCATACCAGGACTGCGACAGCGTCACCAGCGCGCCCACTGCCGGCTGGCCGAAGCCGGCCGGGTCGTCGACGACCGGTTGCAGCGAGATGGTGCCCGTCAACGGTTCCTGGCCGGAACCGGCGGCCATCCCAAGCATTACCAGCGAGTCGTAGTACACGCGCTCGGTGGGGTATTCGCCCAGGCGCGGACGTAGCGCTTCGGCATGGACATCCTCGCCATCGATGCCGGCGCCGCTGGCCTGGCTCATCAGTGCGTGCGCGACCACGCGCGGCGGCCACAGCGCGAACTCGCGGATGGTCTCGATGCCCAGTGCCTGGGTGATCTGCGCCGCATCCTCATCGGAGATCCCGCGCAATGCCTGCAGCGGGCGCAGTCCTGGATCCCGTGGATCCTCCGGCGCCGGCGGCTCCAGCAGATGCGCATCGGAGGTTCCGGGCTCGGCGGTGGCGTTCGCCATGGCGGTGCTGGCGTTGGCGAACAACCACGACGCGCCCAGGTCGAACAGCGTCTGCACGCCGATGCGCTTGAGCGCGAGCGTCGCGGCGTCGCTGACGCCGAGCAGGGCGGACGTGGGCAACTGCAGGGCTTCGTCGAGCGACAGCCCGTGGAATCCCGCTTTGAGATGATCGGAGACGTCGGACATGGCGCCGCTCCCTGGCTTTCACTGGCAGTGACTGCACCGACCACGCGGGTCGGGCTCCACAAAAAGGCAACGCGGATGCGACGCGCGGTCGGCCAGCCGTTCGTCAGCGCCAAAGAAAAAACCCGACAGCTTTCGCTGCCGGGTTTCAAATCCACCGCCGGGAGGGGTTGGCGGGGAGAGATAAAGGAAATCAGTAACCCTGGAGAGAGGCGGCTGTTTCGCGTATCTGAATACTTGTTCGCTTGATGCTTACTTGGCAGCCTTGTTGGCGGCCTTGATGGTGTTGTCGACGCTCGTCTGCACTTCCTTGGCCGAGGTCTCGAACTGGGCCTTGGCCAGCTCGGTGATCGCGCCGTGGGTCTTGAGCGTGCGGCCGAAAACTTCCTGACCGGTGCTCACGCTGCGCTCGAGGTTCTCGCGAGCCACCTGCACGCCCTTGGGCAGCAGCGACTTGGCGGCTTCGAAGTCACGCACTTCGGCGGCTTCGCCGAGGAAGGCGAACGTGGCGTTGACGCGGTCTTCGATCGCGGCCAGCTGCAGGCCGAAGACGGCCTCGGCATTGGCGAGGGCGAGACGGTTCACCTGCGCGGCGGTCTCCGCGAACTGGCGCGTCGCGGCGGCGAATTGCTCGTTGAACGGCTGGTACATGGTGGACTCCGATAGGTGGTTCGATCTGGGGGCAATCCGGGGGGAGTTCGGATTGTGCGGTGCAGCATAACCCCGTTTGTGTTGCAGTGCAACATGCCCGGAGGGGCAGGTTCAGCGGTGGGTCGGGTCTGGCCGACGGGGCCGGCTGGCACAATGGCGTCACGCGGTCGCCACGTGACTCCGTGTCACGGTCTGAATGCGCCGCAGCAGGGATGATGGCCTTCCAGGATGACCAGAAGATGATGCGAGACCTCGTGCCCGCCACTTTCCGAGCCTGTTCCCGCCTCCTGCGCGCCGCATCGCGGCACGGCCTGGGCCGGCTGGCCGCCCTGGCCGCTCTCTTGGCCCTGCTGCCGGTCGCCTCGGCCGTGGCCCAGGGCGCGGCCCAACCCCCGTGCGTGGGCCTGGTCCTGGGCGGCGGCGGTGCCCGCGGTTCGGCCCACGTCGGCGTCCTGAAGGTGCTCGAGCGCGAACGCATCCCGGTGTGCCGGGTCGCCGGCACCAGCATGGGCTCGATTGTTGGTGGCCTGTACGCCACCGGCTACACACCGGCCGAAATGGAAACGCTGATCGAGACCATCGACTGGGCCGACATGTTCGTCGACGACCCGCCGCGCGCTGGCCAGCCGATGCGGCGCAAGGATGCCGACTTCCGTTACCTGCTCGACCTGGAGATCGGCTACGCCGACGGCCGCGTGGTGCTGCCGGTCGGCATCGTGCAGGGACAGAAGCTGTTGCTGCTTTTGCGCCGGTTGACCTTGTCGACGTGGAACGTGAAGGACTTCGACCAGTTGCCGATCCCATTCCGCGCCGTCGCCGCCGACATCATCACCGGCGACAAGGTCGTATTCGAGGATGGCGACCTCGCACTGGCGATCCGCTCGAGCATGTCGGTGCCCGGCGCATTCGCGCCGGTGCGCATCGACAACCGCCTGCTGGTCGACGGTGGCATGGCCGACAACGTGCCGGTCGACGTCGTGCGCAAGATGGGCGCGCAGCGGCTGATCGTGGTCGACGTTGGCTCGCCGCTGCACACCGAGGCGACACTGACCAACCCGCTGGCGATCATGGACCAGATGATCAGCGCGCTGATGGCCGAGAAGGTGCGAGCGCAACTGGCCACGCTGGGTGACCAGGACGTGCTGATCCGCCCCGAGCTGGGCGACATCACCGCCTCGGAGTTCAATCGCGGCGCCGAAGCGATCGCGATCGGCGAGAAGGCCGCCGAGGCCGCATTGCCGCAGTTGCGCGCGATGGCCGTCGACGAAGCCACCTACGCCTCGTACCGCGAGAGCCAGCGGCAACGCAGCTTCGACCCCGGGCTGGTGCAGTTCCTCGACGTCATCAAGGTCGACTCGCCCTCGGCCAACCGCCAGGTCGAACGCGCCGTGGCCGAGAATCTCGACAAGCCGTTCGATGTCGACGAGATCGAGAAGGACCTGGGCACCGCTTACGGCGATGGCCGCTTCCAGCAGATCGACTACCGGCTGAGCGAACGCAACGGCGAGATGGGGCTGGAGATCATTCCGGTCGACAAACCGTGGCGCGCCTTCGGCAAGCTTGGTTTCCAGCTCGACGACAACTTCAACGGCCGCAACAGCTACATGGTTTCGGCCGAGCTGACGTTCAACAACATCAACAGCCTCGGCGCCGAGTGGCGCAACGTCGGTCGACTGGGCCGCATCACCGGCCTGTTGTCGGAGTTCTACCAACCCTTCGGCGAGACCGGCGCGTTCTACCTGAAACCATCGCTGGAGCTGCGCAACGAATCACTGCCACTGTGGGCGAATGGCAACCAGCTGGCGGAGTTCCGCATCAATCGCCGCGAGGTCGCGCTGGAAGCTGGCTACACCCCGGAGCCGGAATGGCGTGTATCCGCCCAGTTGATGCGCGGCCGTGACCGTGCCGACCTGCTGATCGGCAATCCCAATGATTTCAGCGGCGGCAAGGAGGGTTACGCCGGCGTCGACTACAACGCCACCTGGGACACGCTGGACAACATCAACTTCCCGACCAAGGGCACGCGCGTCAGTGTCGACCTGGAAACCTACTACGACGTGATGGGCGCGGATGTCGAAGGCAACGTCGCCCGCCTCACCGCCGACTGGGCACGCGCGTGGGGCCGCTACCACCTGCTGCTGGGCGCGCGTTTCAGCAGCGCGCTGGAAGACGACAATTTCTTCCAGACCCAGGGCTTCCTCGGCGGGTTCCTCAACCTGTCCGGCTTCGACGAGCGCGCGCTGTTCGGCAACCAGACCGCGCTGGCGCGCGCGGTGCTGTATCGGCGCACCGGCAATACCAGTCGCCTGTTCTCGTTGCCGATGTACGTCGGCGCCAGCCTGGAGACAGGCAACGCATGGTTCAGCAAGGACCTGGTGGATGCCGACGACCTGATCCTCGCCGGCAGCCTCTTCATCGGCTTCAGCACGCCGCTGGGGCCGATGTTCCTGGCCTACGGCGGCAACGACGATGGCGAGAGCTCGTGGTACCTGACCTTCGGCTCGCTGCTGCGTCCGACCGTCAAATAGCGAACGCTCAGCTGCCGCGGTAATGGCAGCCGGAGGTGCAGGTCTCGTGCACCACCACTTCCGACAACAGCGGCAGTGCCGGTTTGAGGTTGTCCCAGATCCACACCGCCAGGCGTTCGCTGGTCGGGTTGTCGAGGCCGTCGATGTCGTTGAGGTAGTGGTGGTCGAGGCGGTCGTACAGCGGCTGGAAGGCGGCCTTGAGGTCGCTGAAGTCCATGACCCAGCCCAGGTGCGCATCGATCTCGCCCTCGACGTGGATCTCGATGCGGAAACTGTGCCCGTGCAGGCGAGCGCACTTGTGCCCCGGGGGGACGTTCGGCAGGCGGTGCGCTGCCTCCAGGGTGAATGCCTTGAAGATCTTCATGCCGCCCAGTTTACTCCGGGCGTGGCGGCGACCCGCATCCGCCCTTGCCACCGGCCCGGGCGGCGGCATTGGCGGCGCCGACGTAGCGGCCGACCAGGGCCTTGAGCTGGTCGAACTCCTCGCGGCGCGTGACCGCGCCGGCGATGGTCCGGCCCGACACCGGCTCGCGAACCACCAGCGTCCCCCAGAAGCCGGAATGGCCGGTCGCGGCGACACCGTCGAACGAATAGGTGAGCAGGCCAAGGCGGTAGGGGCTGTCGGCGGGCAGGCCGACCGGGGACTGCATCAGCGCCAGCGTGGCGCCGTTGCGGAAGATCCGCCCGGCCAGCAACGCGTCGAAGAACGTCGCCATGTCGGCGGGCGTGGCGACGATGCCGCCGCCGCCGTACAGGTCCATCGACGGATCCCAGTCGTAGGTGTCTTCGCCCTCGAAGAACTGGTGCGCGCGCGTGCGGCCGCGTGCCGGTTCGGCGCGTTCCCAGTAGGTATCGGGCAGGCCGCGGCCGCTGAGCGCCAGCTGCGTGCGAACCGCCTTCGGCAGCGGCTGGCCACTGACGCGCTCGATGATCGTGCCGAGCAGGATGTAGCCGGTATCGGAGTACGAATACTTCTCGCCGGGCTTGCCGACCGGCTGCGTCCATTCGACCAGATGCTCGACATCCTCCGACGGGGTCCACTTCGTCGCGGGGTTGGCCTTGACCGTGGCGATGAACTGCGGTGCCTGCGCATGGTCGGCCAAGCCCGAGGTATGGCTCAGCAGCTGGCGCACGGTGATCTCGCCGGGGTTGTAGCCATCGCGCCTGAGCAGATCGATCCATTGCGCAGGCAGGTACTGGTCGATTGTCGATTGCAGGTCGAGCTTGCCGGCTTCGTGCAGCCGCAGCGCAGTGGCGGCGACGTAAGTCTTGGTCACGCTGGCGATGCGGAAACCTTCGTCGCCTTTCAACGGTGTCGCCGAAGGGGTTGCCAACACGCGCGTGTCGCGGGCGCCATCGGGCGCGAGCGTGGACACGACGATCTGTCCTTTCAGGGCACTGGCATCGAGCGGAGGCAGCGCCTGCGCGAGGCATGCGTCGGCCGCGGTTGCGGTCAGTGCGGTGGAGTACAGAAATGCGGCAATGCCAATACGGGTCAACGTCATCGTGGTCGCACTCGCTGGGGTCTGCGCCATCTTGGCGTGCATTGGCGGCGGCCGACCATGGCATTGGTCACGTCGGCAGCGCCGCTGGTGCAACACGGTGTCGCGTACAGGGCTGTACACGTGGACCTCGCATCGATGAACCCCACCCCAGCATCAACGCGCGGTTATCGGCGTCTTCACGCAGCGGTACAGGCGCCGATACGCACACTGGCCGCACATCGAACCGGAGCAATACATGAGCATGAAGACGAAATTTTCCATGATCGCAGGCGCATCGCTACTTGTTGCGCTGGCCATGCCGATGCAGCTGCTTGCCCAGGACAAGGCCCAGTCAATGGAAGCCGAAGAAGCCGATTCTTCGCAGCCTGCCAGCGATACGTGGATCACCACCAAGGTCAAGACCGACCTGATGGCCACGGCCGACGTGCCGGGCACGACGATCGACGTGGAGACCGTCAATGGCACCGTCAAGCTCGCCGGTACCGTCGACAACAAGGCGAGCGCCGACAAGGCCGTCGCCGTCGCCAAGAAGATCAAGGGCGTCAAGAGCGTCGATGCGTCCGCGTTGACGGTCGCCAAGAAGTAACAGGCAACCGCGACGCCGCCCCTCTCCCGCGCTGCGTGGGAGAGGGGTTTTGTTTTTGCTTCATCTGGAGGTGGGCATGGCCGTCAGGGCATCCGCGAAAAAGGCAGTCGCGAAGAAGGCACCAGTGAAGAAGTCGGTCGCGTCGAACACAGCCGCGACCGTCGCCACGCAGCGGAAGATCCAGAAGCAGGTCGATGCGCGCGACAAGGGCAAGCCCAAGGCCAAGGCGCCGGAAGAGAAGAAGCCCGTGCAGGCCGGCGAGCGCACCCAGCCGCAGAATCCGATGCCTGCCCAGCATCTGGTCAAGCCCGGCAACGAACACGAACTCACGCCAAAGCCACGCTACCTGGCGCCCGACTACCGCGGCAGCGGCAAGCTCGACGGCATGGTCGCGCTGGTCACCGGTGGCGATTCCGGCATTGGCCGCGCAGTCGCTGTGCTTTTCGCGCGCGAGGGCGCCGACGTCGCGATCGTCTATCTGAACGAGCACGAAGACGCCGAGGCGACCTGCAAGCAGATCGAAAGGGAGGGCCAGCGTTGTCTGCTGATCCCGGGTGACGTCAAGGATCCCAAGTTCTGCAACGCCGCGGTCGCGGCCGTGGTGCAGGCCTTCGACCGCCTCGACATCCTGGTCAACAATGCTGCCTTCCAGCAGCACAGCGATTCACTGGAGAGCCTGACCAACGAGCACCTGCAGGAAACCCTGCAGACCAACATCGCCGGCTACTTCCACATGGCGCGTGCTGCCGTGCCGCACATCAAGCGCGGTGGCAGCATCATCAACTGCGGTTCGGAGACCGGCATCTTCGGAAGCAAGCACCTGCTCGACTACTCGGCGACCAAGGGTGCGATCCACGCCTTCACCAAGTCGCTGGCGAGCAACCTGCTCGAGCGAGGCATCCGCGTCAATGCGGTGGCGCCGGGCCCGGTGTGGACGCCGCTCAACCCTGCCGATCGCTCCGCCAAGGAAGTCCAGGAGTTCGGCAAGCAAAGCGACATGGGCCGGCCGGCACAGCCGGAGGAAATATCGCCGGCGTTCGTCTTCCTCGCTTCGCCGGTGTGCGCGTCCTATGTCAACGGCGTGATCCTGCCGGTGATGGGCGGACCGCGCGGCTGACGCTCAGCTGCGCGGCGGCTCGACCAACTTGACCCGTTCGCGCATGCGCAGCCCGGCGGCCTCCTCGCGCGCGCCCATGATCATCTCGCTCAACCACTTGATCAGGATCGCGGTGTAAGCCTTCTGGGCAGGCTTCTCGGTGAAGGCATGATCGGCCCCGTCGACCGTACGCCGGGTCAGCGAGTGGGCATGCCGGAAGGCTTCGGCGTAGTTGTCGATCACCGCCTCGGGCACGATCTCGTCGTGTTCGGCGGCGACCAGCAACGCGTGGCCGCGATAGTCGGCGCAGGCGCGCAGGGCACGGTTCTGGTCCCAGCGCAGCGTGCTGCGGCGGTACGCGCGCAGGTCCGTGTCGACGTGCAGGCGCAGCTTCGGCAGGTCCCAGCCTTCGTCCTTGTACAGCGCCGGCGAACGCAGCGTCAGCCAGTGCACCGGGCGCAACGCCGTCAGCAGCGCAGCCAGGTAGCCGCCGTAGCTGATGCCGACCACCGCGATTGCGGTCGGGTCGACATTGGGGCGCCGCACCAGCCAGTCGTAGGCGGCGAGCAGGTCGGCGAGGTTCTGCGGGCGATTGACGTTCTCCCAATGACGCGCGGTGCGCTCGTGCCCGCGCAGGTCGAACGTCAGGCAGACGCAGCCGATGCCGGCCGCCTCGCGCGCGCGCACCAGGTCGTGTTCCTGGCTGCCGCCCCAGCCGTGCACGAACAACACTCCGGGCAGGCGCGCGGCCGGGGACAGGACAGTGCCGCAGATGCGCTCGTCCTCGACGTCAAGCTCGACGGTCTCAAGCCGGATGTCCATGACGCTCACTGTCGCGCACTTCGCCGCCCGAGGGTGCGCATGCCGGCGCATCGTAGGCTTCGACGATGGCGTACTTGGTGATCGATCCGACCACGGGGTCCTCGCCACGGAAGGAAACTTCGGCCCCGACCGGGACGTCCACCAGGTCGTAGACCTCGCAGGAGGACACGCAGATCCGCGCCAGTGCGGGATCCTCGTTGAATGCGCGCAACGCCAGCACCTCGGCCGGCGATGCCCCGCCGAATCGCCACGACTGCTCCAGCACGCCGCAGCGCACTTCGCCGGCGCCGTCCCTGCCGTGGACGATGTCGTAGTTGCGACGCGACGCGTAGAACTGCGGATAGGCACGCCCGACCTCGCGGTCATAGCCAATCGAGGCCGTGACGGCGCGGCGCTCGTCCTCATCGGCGGCGGCACGCAACAGGTCGACGAGGCTCCCGCGCCGGCAACGCAGCGTCGAGCCGCCATAGACCTCGTGCCCGGCGTGGTTGCGCGTGGTCCGTTGCGTGCCGCTGTAGGCCAGGGCAATCGGGCCGACCATCAGCACGCCAACGCTGTAGGTGGTTGCCGTCGCCAGGTTCAGTTCGAGCACCAGGCCGGCTTGGCCGATGGCAGTGGCATCGAGGCTGTCGATTGCCGCGTCGAGCTCCTGCTCCGTAGCGACGACGCGTTGGCCGGAGCCGCCGATGCCGTGGCCGGGCTTGCTGCGGATGGGCATCCCGGCGGCCAGCAGAGTGCGTCCTGCGCGACGGGCATCGTCCAGGTTGAACACGGTCACGCCAGGAAGCACGAACGGCGCCAGTGCATCGCCGAGCGCATGCGACCAGCCTTCGGGGAGATCGCGCGCGCCGTCCGGCGCTGGATGGGTGATCGATTTGGTCGCCACGAACGGGTAGGGCACCACGCCGCCAAACAGATCCTCCGGGCTGCCGATGCCGACGCGTTCGGCCTCGGCAGTCAGCAGCGTGCGATCGGGGACGAAATAGACGGGCCCGTCCTGCTCGCTGCCGGCGACGTACTCGCCGTCGAAGGCACAACCCAGAACCGTCGCCAGTTGCTGCGCGGCCCACTGCCGCGTGGCTTTTTCGTGGATGCCGCGCTTGCGGGTGAGGACCAGGTCCAGCACCCGACCGTTGCTGCGTTGTGCGCGATCGATCGCGCCGGCCATGTCCAATCAATGCCTCGGCTTTGCCGGCACGAACGGCGATACCGGATCGCTGGCGGGAAAGGTTTCATTCAGCGCCTCATCGAGGTTGTCACTCTCGTGGCGCTTGCGTCGCGCCCGCTCGCCAGCGCCCTTGTCGTCCGGGCGGGAGGTGTCGGATTTGCGGGAGCGATGAATGGGCGGATCCTTCCTATCCTGGGGGCCGGACATCGCGTGCTCCGTGGCGAAAAGGGTCTCGTCGGACGATACGGACGCGACGCTAATGCGACGTGAGGACAGCGCTGCTTCCATGTGCGCGCGCGTTGCGATGCAGTGAAGAGATCAGTGCCAGGCGCTGCCGACCTGGATGTAGAACGTTTCGTCCTCCGGGCCCCATGCATAATCGATGCCCGTGTAGAGACCGAGCTGGCGCGCGATCAGGTAGCGCACGCCGGTGCCTTTGGCGACTTCGCTGCGGCCATCACCAAAGCTGTTGTGCCGGCCCCAGGTGCGACCGGCACCGGCGAACGCAATCAGCGCCCAGCGCGGTGTCATGTTCCAGCGCAGCTCGGTCTCCAGCGTCGCCGCTCGTGTGTCCTGGTAGCGGGCCGAGCCGATACCACGCAGGTCGATATAGGGCAGCCGGTAGAACGGGATGTCGCCGTTGGCCCAGCGCACGTCGGCGCGGCCTCCCAGAACGAAGCGATTGCCGCCCGAGTGCGCATGGCCGAAGGGCAGATAGCCAAAGGCATGGCCGCGATAGCTCTGGAAGTCGTTGTCGCTGCCGATCAGATCATCGTAGAAGTTGCCTTCGATCATCCCCAGCCAGCCGCTGTTGGGCGTGAACGTGTTGTCGCGGTTGTCGAACTCCAGCGACAGGCCCAGGCCGGAGCTGCGTTCACTGAGTTCCTTCGGGCTGAACCGCTCGCTGTCGGACTCGACGTCGAATCCGATGTCCAGGTCCATGTAGATCCACGCCAGCCCCAGGAACAGGTCCTGCTTCCCCAGGCGCTTGAACACCTGCTGCAACGACATGATGCCGTCCATGTTGTAACCGATCTGCTGCGGTGGCAGGAACTGCCCGGGCGTGTAGAAGTCCAGGTTGATATCGGTCTTGGCGACGCCGCCGCGGTAACGCCAGCGGTCGTCGTCGAAGTGCACGATGGCACCGGCACCGTAGGCCTGGCTGCCGTTGGACGTGCGCATGGCACCGAAGCCGTAGATGTCGGGCGTAACCATCCTCTTGCGTCCGTCCTCACCGGTGCGCGCGGTTGCGCCTGCTGGCTTGTGGAAGAAGGTCAGGGCGATGCCACCGCCCGTGCCGACGGCGGGGTCGGTGATGATGATCGGCACGGGCAGGAACCCCTTGTGCTCGAGCAGCCAGCGCGACATGTCGAATTTGCCGTCGGCGGGGTCGTGAAGGAGTTCGCGAAATCCCTCCTTCGCCGGTGCCTCTGGCGCCGCCGCGTCAGCGGCAACCGACGGTGGCGACGCCAGGAGCGCCAAAGACAGCGTCAGGACCACCGCTTGTATCCGCATGCGGCGCTACTTCGGAAACGCCAGCGTGATCGAGAACCGCGCCGTCCAACGATTGACGAACTCGGGCCGGTCGACGTTGTAGAAGCCGCCGAGCCCGAAACTGACGGGGATGTGGCCGAAGCGGACGACCTTGGCCACGGTGCCGCCGATCGGAACCGTCCATTCGTTGCCCGACGATCCCTTCCAGTTGTACGAGGTCTCGGAGGTGAACGACACCGACCATCCGTCTTGCAGGTTGCGCGTGAAGAACGGTTGGAGATTGGTGAGGCTGACATCGTCGCGATCGCTGTCGCCGGCGATCGACCAGACATGATTGGCGAGTGCGCCGATCGTCCACTTCCTGTCAGCGGTCTTGTGTATCAGCACGAACGCCGGACCCAGCGACCACTTGCCCGTGCCGAGGCTGTCATCGCTGGCTGTATCGAGCAGTGCCGCCGGCCCGAAGCCCAACTCGGTCGTGCCGGTGGTGTTGGGAATGTAGTAGCCCTGGACGAACAGATCGCCGACACCGCTCTTGTCCTGTGGAAACTCGTTGGACACCAGCGGCAGGATCGGACGCAGCAGGAACTTGCCGTTCTCGCCGATGAACGGGATCACCGGCTGGATCTTGAGGTTCTGGTTGTGACAGCAGTTGCCCGGTCCCGCGTCGCCCATGTAGTTGTACTGGAGCGGCACCGACACCATCGGTGCGCCTGGGTCGTTGAGCTTGCGCGCGATCTCGTCGGCGGACTCGCCGCCGGCGGCCTGCTGGGCGAGTGCGAGTGCAGGTGCGAACAAAGTGAGAGTGATCGTTGCCAGCAGTGGCTTCATCCGGTGTCCCAGGTTGTTTGCGGGAAGTCAGCTCAGAACGTGATGCTGGCCGAAAGCATGAACGGATCGCCCTTGAGGCGGTTCTCGACATCGAACTCCTTCAGCCAGCGCGCCGAGAATTCGACCTGGCCGCCGTCCCACTTCTTCGCGTAGGTGGCGATCGGTCCCAGCGCGAGCGAGTGGCCCTTGAAGCCGTCCAGGCGGTCGGCGATCGCACTGTCGTCGTCTTCGATCTGCTCGATCCAGCCACCGACGCCGCCGATGCCCCAGCCGTTGGTGAAGCGCTTGACCAGCAGTGAGTCGACGCGGAACACCGCGCCGTTCTGGTAATCGGTGGCTTCGTTCTCCGTGTAGATGTCGACCGCGGTCGTGGTGCTCCACTCCAGCGTGCCCTTCTGGAACAGCTGGGTATAACCAACCGTCGGCGAGAAGGTCCAGTTGTTGAGGCTGGGATTGGCCAGGCGCCCGACTTCGTAGTCGCCGGTCGGTGCGTAGATGTACAGCGACAGCGAGACGTGGCGCAGCTGGTCGATGTGGTAGCTGGCGATCACCGGCGCGAAGAACGCATCGAACAGGCCGCTGTCGCTGTCGCCGCGGGTGCCGGTGATCGGGCCCAGGCGCACGTCGGCATCGGCTTCGACATAGACGAAGGGGATCGTCGCCATCGAGGCGAAGTTCCAGCGACCTTCGCCGGTGTCCCAGATGTACAGACCGGTGACGGTGAGCAGGTCGAACGTGCCGGTCAGGCCGAGCGAACTGACACCGCCGATCGGAATCTCGCGCTCGCCGCCGATGTCGCCGGAGTAGTAGGCGTAGCCGATCTGCATGTTCCAGCCCGGCGTGGGCGGAATCAGGCCCGAATACGAGGCCGCTTGCAGGCCGGTGATCGGGCGGCCGACCGCGCCTTCTGTGGCGCGCGCCGGGCTGAGAATGGCAGCGGCGCTGATGGCCGCTGCAAGGATGGATCCACGAATCGTTTTGTTCATTCAGGCCCCCCGGCCGTTGTTGTCAGCGTCGCCGGATTTCCGTCGCTAGATCACCGCCGCCTGAATCCGCCGCCGCCCATGCGACCGCCACCCATGCTGGGACGGAAGCCGCCCACCGGCCGGTTGTAACCACCGGCCGGTCGGTTGTAGCCGCCAGCGGGCCGGTTGTAGCCGCCACCAGAACCCATGTTCGACGGGCGCCCGCCGTAGCTGCCGCCGGTAATGCGCTCGTTGCCGCGGTCGCGCGCCATGCGTTCGCTGTCCAGCTGGCGCGTCTCGCCTCCCGGGTTCCTCGACGAATCCGGACGCGTGACCTGGCTCCAGCCGTTCTCGTCGTGCTTGTAGACGTTGCCGTCCTTGCCGGCGTAGACGTTGTCGTTGACGTTGACCACGCCGCCACGACTGAGCTCGCCGGTGTTGGAGTTGTAGTGGAAACCGCCCGCGCCCTTGGCATCGACGCGATCGCCCTGGCTGTTGAACGCACCGCCACCGGCTGCGCCATTGGGGCCGGCCACGGCGCCACCGGCGCTCTGCGTCACCCGGCCCGTGTTGGTGTTCACCGTGGTGCGACTGCCGCCTGCCGCCGCTTGGCCGGTATACGGATTGACCGCCACGCCGCCGCTACCGGCGACGACGCGACCGGTCTGCGGGTTGTAGCGGATGCCCTGCGCGCCGGCGCGCGTGGTGCCGGTGTAGATGTTGGTGTTGACGCCGGCACGGCCGACGCCGCGACCACCGGTGGCCTCGTTGTAGTAACCACCGCGACCAGCGCGACCGACATTGCCGGTCCACGGATCGGCCCATGCAGCAGCGGTACCGCGGACGGCCGCGTTGCCCCAATGCCCATAGACATTCCACGCGGCCGCGCCACCGCCCCAGTAGCCCCAGCCGTAACCCGGGCCGTACCACGGGCCCCACCAGGGGCTGTAGGGACCGTACCAGCCGCCGTACCAGCCCCAGCCGTAACCGAACGTCCATCCGACCCAGGCGTTCCAGCCGAAGTACACGCCCATGCCGTAGGTCGCCGGGCAGCCGTACCAGTACGCGCCGACCCACGGGTCGCAGGCGTAGCCGGTGCCATACACGACCACGTTGTCGGTCACCACCGTGCCGTAATAGCCCGGTGTGTAACCGACGTACACCTCGTCGTCGCTGCTGCCGTACACGCGCACGTAGGTGACGTAATGCAGCGGCGAGCTGGTCGGGATCGAATAGATCTCCGCCGGCACGCTGGTTGCCACGGTCCACGGACCGGTCGCCGAGCTGGCGTTGAACCAGATGCCCTTGTCGACCGCGTAGAAACTGTTGGCGGCGACCTTGATCACCGGCACGGCGGTGTTGTGCGCGTACTGCAGCGTGGTGCCGCCGATCGAGACGAACTGCGGCGCGCCGTCGTACTGCACGTTGAGCTTGGCCTGGTCGCGCTTGATCGTCGCGTTCTGCGGAATGTCGTTGGCGATCAGCGCTTCGCGCGATTCAGGCGTGTTCGGGATCGACGCCAGCACGCCGCTCTTCGGGCTGTCCGGCGGGATCTTCGCGAACTCGGCCGGCAGGCTCGACGGCGACACATGGCGCCACGGTCCCTTGCTGGTCGCGGCAGTGAACCAGCGGCCCGACACCAGCACGTACCAGGCATTGTCGGCAGCGCTGTCGAGGATCACGTCGGCGCCGGTATTGTCGATGTAGCTCAGCTTCGTGCCCGGGATGGCGAGGAACTGCGGCTCGCCCTGCACGGAGATCAGTTCCGACGGATGCGTGCGTACGTAGATGTCGGGCGCCCTGCCAGAAGCGAAGTCCTGCTTGAGCGCATCGGGCGGATTGTCGAACGTGTCGACGTCCTTGCCGGCCTTCGTCATCGCCTGCGTCAGCGCCGCGTCGACGCTGGCAGCCGCGGTCCACGGGCCGCTCAGCGCGGGTGCCGTCGACCAGTGCCCGGCGACGTTGGTGTAGTACTTGCCGCCTTGCTGCAACAGCAGCGAGCGGGTGTTGATCACCCGTTGCACGCCCGACACGCCGCTGGGCTTGAGCACCGGATTGCCGTCGACGAGCAGCAGCACCGCCGGCGTGGTGCTGAAGATGATGTCGGGCGGGTCGTTCCTGACCGGCAGCGACGCCGGCATCTTGGCGTCGACCTCCGCTATCGCCATTGCCGATTCGAGCATGTCCAGCGACACGGTCAGGGTCGACTTGGTCTTGAGCTGCTGCCGCGCCAGGTTCAGGTACTGGTCCTGCTTGGCGGTCGCCGTCGGGAAGCTCGCCGATGGCAGCTGCAGGTCGGTCAGCACCACCGCACGCGCTTCCTTGTCGATCTCGGTGCGCGCCTGGAACTGCACGACGCCGTAGTCGTACGACGGCTCCGACTTGCCGTCCTTGCCGGTGTGGATGCCCGACTTCACGGCCATCACGAAGCGGCCCTTGAGCTGGTTGCCCTCCCAGCTGTCGTACTGCGGCTGGTGCACGCTGAAGCTGGTGCCCTGCACGGTGAAGTCACGCGGGAACGGACGTGCGTCGATGTTCGCCGCGGCCGCGCCCGTCGACGACGCCCCCTGCGCGACCACCTGCGGTACGCCGAACAACGCCGACCCGGCCAGCATGGCGATGGCCAGGCTCAGGACCGGCACGATGGGATTGATGCGCATGGGTGGCCTCTGTGCAGTGAAACCGTGCGGTTCGTTGCGGGGCGCGCTTCAGCCGCGCCGGATGGATTGCCGCCCGGTTCAGCCGGGCGGATTGACGACGACGTACTGCACCGTGGTGCCTGCGTACTGCGGTTGGTACCAGGTGCTCCCGCATTGCTGGTAGGCAACGCCATTGACCACCGTGGTCACGCAGCTGGGCGGCACCGAGTAGACGATCGAACCGATCGCCGCGGCGGTGAGTGCCACCGCGCCGGTGACGGCCGCGGCGGTGGCGATCGGGTGATCGTCCCAGCCGTGGTTCCAGCCGTTGTCGACATCGATGTCGATGTCGTTGTGGATGTTCACGTCGCGGTTGATGTTGGTATTGCGATTGACGTTGGTGTTGCGGTTGACGTTGGCATTGCCGGAACGGTTCACGTTCGCCGCGCGTGCGCCGCCGCCACCGCCGCCGCGCGGCGCCGAAGCATGGTTGACGCTGGTGCGCGCACCGCCACGGGCGTGCGGGCCGGCGTCGACGTCGAAGCTGACCGACATCAGCGCGGTGGTACCTGCAAACAGCCCCAGGCCGAAACCGAGCAAGGTGAGATTGCGGATGCTCATGGCGACTTCTCCTCTACGGCGACCACGTCCACCGCGACCATCTGGATCCGGTGCGAGTCCTTGGGTGGAGTGAAGGTGAAGGCGCTGTCCTTGAGCCCGGCCGCGGTATTCCAGGTCAACGTGGAGGCGTACTGCGGCTGCGCCGGGTCATCGGTGGTGGTGATGACCAGGCGGCGCGGCAGCGGCTTGGGGCCTGCCTCGATCCAGACCTGCCAGTCGACGCCTTCCTGGCGGAAGGCGTACTGGTCGGTGATCGTGCCGTCGATGCGGGCCGGGCCGACCCGCGTCGCCGACTTCAGTGCCGATGCCGGTGCCTGGTCGGTGCCCCACAGGAACAGGTCGGCCAGGGGCATCTCGATGCCGTATGTCGATTCGACCGTGCCGAGCAGCTCGCGGATCGTCGGCGGCGCATCGACGGTGGCGTAGTACTTCGCCTTCGGACCGTAGACGGTCAGCGACTTGCCGTCGTAGAACATCCGGCGTTCCTTGCGATCGCTGTGCAGGTCGAGCTGCAGCTTGTCGGGTGCGCGCACCTTGTAGTCAAGGGTGCCCGGGAACTGAAGCTTCTGCCCATCCTCCATCACCAGTTCGATGGTGGTGTCGGCATGCACGGTGAAGTCTTTCAATGAGCGCAGGTACTTGCCCATCTTCTCCAGCGCGGCAACGGCCTCGGGCTCCACTGCCGGCGCAGCAGCTGATGCGGCCGCCGGCGCGCTTGCCTTGGGCGGAGCGGCGGCCATGGCCAACGGCGCGGAGAGCGCCAGGCACAGACCTGTGATCAACGCGGGGTGACGCATGTCGTTCTCCTGGAATGGGACGGCCACGGGCCGCCTTCGTGCGTGCCTGCGCAGCGGGGGCGCGCGGGCACCGGTACGGTCACGGGACCTTGGCCACGACGGGCGCCGCGCAAAGCGAAAATGCTGTCGCCACCCCCAGCGCATTGCCTGGAGTCGCCGGGCGGGTGTGGTGTCGTGGGGCCGTCATTCCGTCGTCCTTTGGTGAGTGCGCAGCTGCTGGGTTGCCGCGCCTGCGCACGCCATTGCTGCTCGAGCAGACGGCTCACGTCGGCGGTGAACTTTCCTTGCGCGCCTACTCAGGCGAATGAATCATTGCTGGTACATTTCTGCCCGCGAAGCGTGAAAAGGCCGTGATGGCATGACGCGGCATCGGCTGCGGCGAAACAGCGCCGCGGCAAGTGCGCCGCGGCCATCCATGGTTGCGTCGCAGGCGACCAGGGGACGGGGTCCAGTCGTTGTCTGCAATCAACGAATAGGGGCGAAACCGATCGTGATTACCAGGCTGCCCGGGTGGGTGTGGACAGGTGCGTGGGTGCTGTCGTTCATCGCCGGAATCATCAACGTCGTCGGCCTGCTCGGCTTCGGGCACCAGGCGATCACGCACCTGACGGGCACCACGTCCCTGCTCGGCGCCGCCATTGCCGATGGCGATCCGCGAGGCGCGGTCCATTTCGGCGTCATGATCCTGGCGTTCGTGCTGGGCTGCGCACTGAGCGGGTTCATCGTGCAGGACAGCGCGCTCAAGCTCGGGCGCAGGTATGGCGTCGCGCTGCTGATCGAGTCGTGCCTGCTGTTCGCCGCGGTGCATCTGCTCGGACACCGCAGCGCGCTTGGCATGTATGCCGCGGCAACCGCATGTGGACTGCAGAACGCGCTGGTCAGCACCTACAGCGGCTCGGTCGTGCGCACGACGCATGTCTCGGGCATGTTCACCGACCTGGGCATCTCCCTCGGACATGTCCTGCGCGGGCTGGCCGTCGATGCACGCAGGCTGCGCCTGTGCGTGCTCGTCATCTCCGGGTTCCTCTGCGGAGGCGTCGTCGGCGCGATGGTGTTCCGTGCGATCGGCTACGCCGCGCTGCTGGTTCCGGCGACGCTGACGACCGCGGCGGCGCTGTCGTATGTCGTCTACCGGTCGCGCCACGCCCGAGCACGCAAGGCAGGATAGTGAAAACAAAAAACCCCGCGCGAGGCGGGGTTTCCTGGATACCGAATGGTGGCTATGGGTGGACTCGAACCACCGACCCCAGCATTATGAGTGCTGTGCTCTAACCGGCTGAGCTACATAGCCACGCGGTGAACCGCGAATTATTCATGCCGAGGGGGTCCGCGTCAATCGTCTTTTGACGAGTTTCCCCGAGCCGCCGGCTTTGCAGACCTTGTCGTCACGGCGTACGGCATGGCAGAGTCGGACACAGTGAATTCAGGAGTCCGCATCGTGATCGATCCGGACGGCTACCGACCCAATGTCGGCATTGTACTGATGCACCCCGACGGACGCCTGTTCTGGGCGCGACGAGTGCATCGCGACGGCTGGCAGTTCCCGCAGGGCGGGATGAACAGCGACGAGACGCCGCTGGAGGCCATGTATCGCGAGTTGCGCGAAGAAACCGGCCTGCTCCCCGAGCACGTCGAGGTCCTGGGCGCGACCCCCGGCTGGCTGCGCTACCGGCTGCCGCAGCGGGCGATCCGCCGCCACGACCGCCTGGTCTGCATCGGCCAGAAGCAGGTCTGGTTCCTCCTGCGCCTGACCGGCCAGGAGTCTGACCTTCGCCTGGACCTGACCGACAAGCCCGAATTCGATAATTGGCGCTGGGTCGACTTCTGGTACCCCGTGGCCCATGTGGTGATGTTCAAGCGCGGGGTCTACGCCCGTGCCCTTAACCACCTGGCCCCGGTTGCCCGCCAGGTGGCCGGCCCCCAGGCCGTGCCGGCGCCTGGCCCGGAGTTCCATTGCCACGACCCCCGCAGCCAGCCCCGCAACCGCCAGAGGCCGCGCTGGCGGGGTCCCGGCGGAGCTGAACCGGGGCAGGGCTCGCGTTAATGAAAATCACTGCCCGTATTTATTGACAATCATTCTCATTCGTGGCGGAATGGTTCCCGCAGCCGATCCGGCTGTCAGCCAGTACCAAACCGCCGTGTACGTCTGCATCTGCAATGGGGTTACCGATCACGACATCCGCCAGGCCGCCGACGCGGGCTGCAGCAGCGTGACCGAACTGACCATGCGTACCGGCGCTGGCGCCAACTGCGGCAGTTGCCTGGAAATGGCGAGCTCCATGCTCGAAGCGGCCCGAGCCGTTCGCGAACTGCCCTTCGCAGTGATGCAGCAGGCCGCCTGAAACGGCCCGCGGGCCACGGCCCGTACCTTCAATCGCCACTGATTCCTGCTCGCGGATGCACTCGATTCGCGTTCCGTCACGTTTTTCGTGAACGGGGTAGAGTCCGGCCATTGCACGCACAAGGAGCCGGGCCATGAAGGGCGACGCCAAGGTCATCGAATACCTCAACAAGGCGCTCTACAACGAGCTGACCGCGATCAACCAGTACTTCCTGCACGCCAAGATGCTGAAGAACTGGGGCCTGAAGGAACTCGCCGACCACGAGTACCACGAGTCAATCGACGAGATGAAGCACGCGGACAAGTTGTCCGAGCGCATCCTCTTCCTCGACGGCCTGCCGAACTTCCAGGCACTGGGCAAGCTGCGCATCGGGGAGAACCCGCGCGAAGTACTTGCCTGCGACCTCGCGCTCGAGCTCGAGGCCCTGCCGATGCTGCGCGAGGCGATCAAGTATTGCGAGACGGTGGGCGACTACGTCAGCCGCAAGCTCTTCGCCGACATCCTCGATTCGGAAGAAGAACACGTTGACTGGATCGAAACCCAGCTGTCGCTGATCGAGCGCCTGGGCGAGCAGAACTACCTGCTGACCAAGATCGAGGAGTGAGTCGGGCGGCACGCGCCGCATCCCTCCCAGACAGTCGAACGCCGCCGGAATTCCGGCGGCGTTTTTCGTTGTGCAGCCCCTTCAAGAAGCGTCTGCTTTGAGAACAGTCCTATGTAGAGCGGCGGCGATGTCCGGTAGCTTTGCCGGATGCAACCTTCACACTGGACCGGGCCGTGGCGCACGGCGGAACAGCGTCCGCCACACCCACCACAGCAGCAGTGCCAGCACCACGCTGACCAGGACGACCAGCGACAGGGCAATCCAGGGATGGGCGAATACCAGGGCCAGTCCTCCGACGGTGGCAACGTCCTCGGTGATCGACGCGGTCCAGTTGCTGACCGGTTCGGGCGAGGTATTGAGCAGGGCGCGCGAACCGCCCTTGAGCACGTGGCTTGTCAGTGCCACTCCCGCGCCCGCAGCCAGTGCGCCAGCCCCGAGCTGGCCGTCGGGGGAGAGCGTCGCTGCCGCCAGGAACGCGCCGGCGGGGACGCGCAGCAGGGTATGCAGCAGGTCCCACCCCGAATCGACGCCGGGGATCTTGTCGGCGAAGAACTCCGCTGCCGCCAATACGCCCGACACCCCCAGCACCCAGGGCGAGGCAGTGACTTCGAGGGCCTGTGGCAGGTCGAGCCAGCCGAAAAAGCCGGCCAGACCGACACCGAACACGGTCAGGTAGACCCGGATGCCGGCGAGCCAGGCCAGGACTACACCAATTGCGAACAGGTGCGCATCCGTCACGGCTTTTACCTCGCTAGACTGTGGTCCGAGTATAGGGGCAGGGGATCCGGTGGCGCAGGCCATCGGCACGCATGCTGATGAACAAGCCGCCGCGCAAGGCGCCACCGCCGCGCTTCACCATCGTCCAGCAGCGCCCTGACCGGCGCGGGCTGATCGTCAGCGTGCTGGTCGTGGCGTGGCTGGCCTCGTTGACCGTTGCCTGGCTGGGCGCCGAACGCCGTGCCGCGCCGCGCCTGCCGGAGTTGTCGGCCCAGCTCGACGCCGCCCGCGTGCAGCTCGACCACTGGCGCGACAAGGCCGAGACGCTGGAGCAGCGCGAAGCGACTCTGGCGCGTTCGGACCAGATCAGCCGCGTTGCCAACAAGCAGGTGCAAAGCGAGCTGGCCGAGCGCGAGGAAGAGATTTCCGACCTGCGCTCCAACATCGCCTTCTACGAACGCCTGGTCGGTGCCACGGGGCAGGCCAAGGGGCTGAGCGTGCATTCGGCGCAGTTCACGCCGGAGACCGGCGGCACCTGGCGCTACCAGATCGTGCTGACGCAGAACCTCAACAAGGGCGCGATCAGCCGCGGCCAACTGCGCTTCAACGTCGAAGGCGTCCGCGACGGCAAGCTGACCTCGATTGGCTGGAACGAACTGCACCAGCGCAACGACTGGCCGGCGCAGGACTACTCGTTCCGCTACTTCCAGCAGCTCGGCGGCAGCGTCATGTTGCCGGCCGGCTTCACCCCGCAGCGGGTGCGGGTATCGCTGCACAACGGCGACGTCGCCATCGAACAGAGCCTGGGCTGGAGCCATGGCGGCACCATTGCCAGCCTCTGAATCCCGGTCCAGCAAATCCACATAGCAGCAACGGTCCGCAGGCGCGGGCCAACAACCGGAAGCACTGACTGATGTTCAAGAACAAGACGGCCGCGCAAGTTGGCCAGGTCGACACCCTGATCGGGCCGCAGGTGGTGATCCGCGGTGACCTGCATTTCAGCGGCGGTCTGTATGTCGAAGGCCGCATCATCGGCACGGTGATCGCCCAGGAAGGGCAGAAGGCAACGCTGACGCTGGCCGAGCAGGGCAGTATCGAAGGCGAAGTGCGCGCGCCGGTGGTAGTGATCAACGGGCAGCTCAGCGGCGATGTGTATGCCAGCGAGCGCGTCGAGCTGGCGGCCAAGGCCCGCGTCCAGGGCAACGTCCATTACCAGGTCGTCGAGATGCTGGCCGGATCGGTCCTGACCGGTCGACTGATCCATGCCGAGGCCCACGCCGAGGCCCGTGCCATGGCTGAAGGCCATCTGGACGCCCACGCCGCTTTGGGCTGACCGTCACAGTCAGGCGCGGTAGGCTGGTCGCCGGAACATTTCCGTGGCGACCGGCATGACCCAACCCGTTCCCGAGGCTCCACAAGATCCCCAGGCTCCCCAGGCCACCGAGCCCGGTGAACCCGCCGAGGCTGCCGCAGCCGGGGCGGCGCCGGCGTGGCCGGTCATGCAGGTGCAGACGCGCTGGGTGACCATTGCTGGCCTCGCCCTGATCCTGGCACTCGTATTCGGCGGCTGGGGCCTGTGGCGGGTGCTTTCGCCCGACCCGGGAGATCCGCGCGTGCTGCTGGAAACCAGCCAGCGGGCCGCGCGCGGCCAGCAGGCGCAGATCGACCAGTTGCAGCAGCGCGTCTCGACCCTGACCCGTTCCGACCAGATCAGCCGCGAGGCCAATCGCGACCTGCAGAGCACGCTGGCCGAGCGCGATGAAGAGGTCGCCGCATTGCGGGCCGACGTCGCCTTCTACGAACGCCTTGTCGGCAGCACCGCGCAGCGTCGGGGCCTGGCGGTGCATGCCCTGCGCCTGCAACCGCAGAACGACACCGCCTGGCATTTCACCACCACCCTGACCCAGAACCTCAATCGCGGCGCGGTCAGCACCGGCGAGCTGAGCCTCACCATCGAGGGCACGCGCGCCGGCAAGCTGCAGAAGCTGGCCTGGGGCGAGCTGCGCCAGCAGCCGGGCGCGACCGGCGTGCCGTACTCGTTCAAGTACTTCCAGCAGGTCGAAGGCGATGTGTTCCTGCCCGCGGACTTCACCCCGGTGCGGGTGAGCGTGCGCCTGGCGCCGAAGTCCGGCGCCGCGATCGAGCAGTCGTTCACCTGGGCAGAAGCCATCCGCGACATCGCCCCGGCGACCGCGGCGGAGTAACGGCCAGGCCCTCCGATACGCGTGCGGAACGCATCCAACCGCCCGCAAGGCTTGAACGCGACCGCCGCGCCCCCCATCCTGATCGCATGGAAACGTTCATCCCCATGCTCGCGACGCCGGATTACCAGTCGCTCGATCGCCCGCTGCAGTTCACTTCCGCGGCCGCCAGCAAGGTCCGCGAACTGATCGCCGAAGAAGGCAACGCGGCCCTCAAGCTGCGCGTCTACATCCAGGGCGGCGGTTGTTCGGGGTTCCAGTACGGCTTCGAATTCGACGAGCAGCAGGGCGAGGATGACCTGGCCGTGCAGACCGACGGCGTCACCCTGCTGGTCGACCCGCTGAGCCTGCAGTACCTGATGGGCGCGCAGGTCGACTACACCGAAAGCCTGCATGGCGCGCAGTTCGTGATCCGCAATCCGAACGCCAAGACCACCTGCGGCTGCGGCTCGTCGTTCGCGGTGTGAGTATCGAACCGGCACCTTTCGCCTTCGTCGAGGCGGGCGTCGATGCCGCCTGCCGCGCCGCCCTCGACCGCGCCGACCGCCTGCGCGACGACCCCGCTGCGTTGAAGGCGTCGTGGCCGCGCGCGCGCGTGGTGGTGCTCGACGAACGTGGCGATGCCTATGCCGACGACGACGGCCACTTGCTCGCGCCCTACGGCGAACAGATCAGCGAAGGCCCCGGTGGCATCGGTGCAGCCGTATTCCTTGGCCTGGATGCGCAAGGCGGTGCCTGGTTCGCACTGGAAGGCGCATTGACGTCGTTCGTGGCGCCGCGCCGGGTCGACCTTCGCAGCGCCGCCGGGCTGTGGCCCGGTTTCGAAGCCAGCGTTTTCGCCCAGGCGCGCGCGCTGCAGCATTGGCGCAGCCGCCATCGTCATTGCGGCGTATGCGGTGGCGTGGTCGCGCTGTCACGCGCAGGCTGGCAAGGCCGCTGCGAGCAGTGCGGTGCCGAACATTACCCGCGTACCGATCCGGCCGTGATCGTAGCGGTCAGTGACGGCGAGCGATTGTTGCTCGGCCGGCAGAAGTCCTGGCCGGCACGGCGCTACTCGGTGCTCGCCGGATTCGTCGAACCGGGTGAATCGCTCGAGCAGACCGTGGCGCGCGAAGTGCTCGAGGAAACCGGCGTGCGCGTGCGCACGTGCCGCTATCTGGCGTCGCAGCCATGGCCCTTCCCGGGCGCGTTGATGCTCGGCTTCAGTGCGCAGGCCGAAAGCGACGAGCCGCAGGTCGGCGACGAGCTCGAGGAAGCGCGCTGGTTCACGCGCGAGGAAGTGCTCGCGGCGCGTGCCCGCGGCGAGTGGGGCAGTGACCGCGACGATGGCCAGGGTGCGGTGCTGTCGCCCGGCATCTCGATCTCGCGATGGTTGATCGAGCAGTGGTTGCAGGCCGGCCAGACCACTCCGGCACGTTGACTCCACTGTGTTGCTAGCGTCACGAAGCCCGAAAAGGTGACCGCTGCCTCGACCATGACAGCCATTGGCGGATGATCCTAGAATCGACCGGTTAGCCGCTGTCGCGATGCCTGGAGAGCCCGATCAATGTCCGCAACCCTGATCGCCGTAGTCGTAGCGCTCGTGCTCGGCCATCTGGCGCAGTCGCTGGCGGCCTCGGTGCGCGACTACAGCTGGTATCGCAACTGGCTGCGCTGGCTCGATGCGCGCCTGTCGACCAACGAATTCTGGCGCGGGCGCTGGGGCCTGGTGATCGCGCTGGTGCCGCCGCTGCTCGCGGTCGGCCTGTTCCAGCTGGCCCTGCACGAACCGCTTTGGGGCCTGGCCGGCCTGGCGTTCGCCATTGCCGTGCTGTTCTACGCATGGGGGCCGCGCGACCTCGACCTGGACGTGGAAGCGATTGCCGGCGCAGGCGATCCGGTTTCGCGCCGCGCCGCCGCCGCGCGACTGTGGCCGGAAGGCGAAATGCCGACCACGCTGGACGGTGCATCGCTGATCGAAGCGGTATTCCGCAACGCCCAGCAGCGCTGGTTCGGCGTGTTGTTCTGGTTCCTCCTGCTCGGGCCGGTTGGCGCGCTGCTGTACCGCTTCACGGTACTGGCGGCGCAAGGCGAAGCATCGGCCGAGCTGCCTGTCGAGACGCGCCTGGGTGCGCGCAAGCTGCTGGCCCTGCTCGACTGGCCGGTGGCGCAGCTGATGACGCTGTCGCTGGCGCTGGTCGGCAATTTCGACACCGTGCTCGGCGCATGGCGCGAGGCGGGCGGTGCATCGTTCGATCTCGACCGGCCGTTCCTCGGCGCGGTGGCGCGCGCCAGCGTGAAGTGCGAGCTTGCCGACGAGGCCGAGGACTACAACGGCCATGACGGCAGGAGCGACAACGGCGGCAGCGTCGAAGTGGGCGAGGGCGGCGTGCCGGCATTGCCGGCACTACCGCCGGCGTGGTCGGCCGAACTGCCGGAACTGCGCGACGCGATGAGCCTGGTCTGGCGCAGCCTGCTGGTCTGGCTGGCGGTGCTGGCGCTGTTCGTGATCGCGGGCTGGGTCAGCTGAGCCTGCTGCAGTCCGCCGCTGGCGTGCGCCGTCATCCGTGCAACTGGATGCGCTCGAGCTCTTCCATGATCTGCTGGTACTTCGCCCAGCCGCCGCTGTAGAAGAACAGCGCGACCACGCACAAACCCAGGATGATCAGGGCCGTGGTGATCCAGCACCACACCTTCGCGCTGCTTGAGGCTTCGCTGGCACCGGCGTCGTCGCCTGCATTGAGCCTGCGATTGACCTGCGCGCCATAAACGATCGCGACGATGCCCGAGATCGTGCCGAGGATGCAGAAGACCAGCATCGAGGCGATCGTGATTCCGATCGCCCACGGAAGGTGACTGGGAAGCGCGGGCGGCGCCTGGGGCGGTGGCAGCGTGCTCATTCACAGCCCTGCGAGCGTGGTCAGGGCCGATGCTAGGCAGTCACCTGTCGTTGTGGCGTGGTGACACGGCCCTGCGGGCTGAATGGCTCAGGCCGCGTCGCCGCGCAGCTCGCGCACCCGCGCCTCCAGCATGGGCGCATCGGCCACGGCACCGTCGATGGGAGCCTCGGCGATCACCTCCACCGGCGCGCGGAACCGGCGCGGTACCCGCATGCGGCCCAGGCGTCCATCGCGGCGACTCCACATGCTCGTCCACATGTTGCGCAGGGCCATCGGCACCACCGGCACCGGGCGTCGCTCGAGGATGCGCTCGACGCCGGACTTGAACGGCGCGATCGCGCCATCGCGGGTCAGCCCGCCTTCCGGGAAGATGCCGACGATCTCGCCCTCTGCCAGCGCCGCATCGATCTCGTCGAACGCGCGCTGCATCAGTTCCGGATCCTCCTTGGCGCCGGCGATCGGAATGGCCTTGGCGGTGCGGAAGATCCAGCTCATCACCGGGATGTTGAAGATCTTGTAGTACATGACGAAGCGCACCGGCCGCGGGATGCTCGCGGCCAGGATCAGCGCGTCCATGTAGCTGACGTGGTTGCACACGATCAGCGCCGCGCCTTCGTCGGGCACGTGCTTCTCCACGCCGTGCACGCGCAGCCGGTAGAGGCCGCGCACGAGCACCCAGCTGAGGAAACGCATCAGGAACTCGGGCACGATCGTGAAGATGTAGACCGCGACCACGACATTGGCGATTGCCAGTGCCAGGAACACCTGCGGGATCGACCAGCCCAACAGGCGCTGCACCGCGATGCCGAGCCCGGCGGCCAAGACGATGAAGACCGCGTTCTGGATGTTCATGCCGGCTATGACGCGCGAGACTTCGTCGCGCGGCGTGCGGCTCTGGATCAGTGCGAACAAGGGGACGACGAAGAAGCCGGCGAACAGTCCGATGCCGACCAGGTCGATGACGATTCGCCAGCTGCCAGGCTGCGCTATGAAGGCGCCCACGGTGGACACTTGCGCCGGCGCGATGCCGCTGCGGGCGAAATACAGGTCGATCATGAAGGCGCTGATGCCGAACGCGCCCATCGGCACCAGGCCAATCTCGACCGTGCGTGCCGACAGCTTCTCGCACAGGATCGAGCCGACGCCGGTGCCGATCGAGAACAGCGCCAGGGCGAAGATGTACAGCGTGCCGCTGCCGCCAAGGTTGACCTCGGCGTAGGTCGGCAGCTGCGAGGTCAGCACGGTGCCGACGAACCAGAACCAGGACACGCCGAGGATCGCGTTGCGCACCGCCGGCTGCTTGCGGGCCATGCGCAGGATCGCGACCGACTCGGGGATCGGATTCCAGTTGATCTTCAGGTCCGGCGCACCGGCTTCGGCGCGTGGGATCGCCCGACTGACCAGGTTGCCGGCCACCGCCAGCAGGATGATGGAAGTGGCCGCCACGATCGGCCCGTGTGCACCGGCCACGGCGAAGATCAGGCCGCCGAAGATCATGCCGGCGAGGATCGAGATCGACGTGCCCATCTCGACCAGGCCGTTGCCGCCGGTGAGTTCCTCGGGCTTGAGCACCGACGGCAGGATCGAATACTTCACCGGCCCGAACAGTGTCGACTGCAGGCCAGTGCAGAACAGCGCGACCAGCAGCACGACCATGTTCTGGGTGAGGAAGCCGACCGCGGCCAGCGACATGATCACGATTTCCATCGAGGTCGTGATGCGGATCAGCCGCGACTTCTCCAGCTTCTCGGCGATCTGCCCGGCGGTGGCCGAGAACAGGAAGTACGGCAGGATGAACAACGCCGGCGCGAGGTTGGTGTAGAGCGTGCGCTGCTCCGGGCTGATGCCCAGGAAGAACAACAGGCCGATGATGGCCTGGCGGTAGACGTTGTCGTTGAAGGCACCAAACGCCTGCGTCGCGAAGAAGGGCAGGAAGCGGCGCTGCCGCAGCAGCTCGAACTGGTTGTGCGCCATGCGCTGGGGAGGCCCGATTGCGATTTGCGCGAGACTAGCAAAAGGCGGCTGCGTTCGTCCTGAGCGTGGCTGCGCAGCCGCGAAGTCGAAGGATGTGAAGGTCACGCAAAGGCGCCCGTTCCGCTCCCAGCCAGCTTCCCCCGCCTACCCTGCGGCGGACACCCTTGCAGAAGGAGGCGTCATGACCGCGGACACCAAGACCCCGCTCGAGCACGTGAACGACACCGTGCTGCAGCTCAAGGAGATGCGCCATTACTCCAAGAACAACGTCGAACTGCTGACGACACAGTGGCTGCTGTTCGATGGCGAGCTGTCCAAGCTCAAGAAGGCGCAGGCCATCGAGGACCTGATGTCGCGCCAGGCCGAGTTCCACGATGCGCTGGAAGCGGCGATCTCCGACCTGGAAGAAGTCGCGGCGAGCCTGCAGCCGCCTCCGGAAGAGGCGGCGGGTTGAGTTCACCCTCGGATCCGCCAACGGGTCTAAGCTCGCTACGCGCCAGCTTGTGACAATGTCCTGGAAGCGGAGGCATCCAATGGATGCGAAACAAAGATGCCCTGCTGACGGCCGACGCTGAACTCCAGGCGCGTGTGTACGAGATCCATCCCGAGGTGTCATTCGCTGCGCTCAACGGTGGCATCGGACTGGCCGAGCGCAAGAAGTCCGCGGGCGGCGCGGCGACAAGAATGGCGCTGCTTGGCAGAGATTTCGGTTCCGAGCGGGTGCAGGCGCTGGTCGCTGGCTGCCCTCGTCGCCTGGCAGCCACAGACGATGTCCTGGATGCACTGGTGGCACTGTGGACGGCTCAACGGATCGCGGCGGGCACTGCGGTGAGCTTGCCATCGCCTCCGCAGATGGACTCTGCCGGGTTACGCACTGCGATCCACTATTAGGCTCATCCAGCGGGCTGTCTTCGCTGACTTGTGCATATGTTGCTCATTAGGCTACATTCGTCGCCTAATGAGCAACAAGTCATCCATGGATCTGCTGTTTGGTGCCGCCCGGCAACGGGTACTGGCTCAGCTGTTGCTGCAGCCGGAGCACAGTTTCCATCTGCGCGAACTGGCGCGCCTGACTGGCAGTCATGCCGGCACCTTGGCCAGGGAGATGGACAAACTGACTGGCGCCGGGTTGATCCTGCGCACCGAACAGGGCAACCAGGTGCGCTATCAGGCCGACCGCGGCGACCCACTGTTCGAAGATCTGGCAGCGATGTTCCGCAAGACACACGGCGTGGTGCCGGTGTTGCGGGAGGCGCTCGTACAGTTGGCGCCAAAGATTCGTGTCGCGCTGATCTTTGGCTCCATGGCGCGCGGCACGCAGTCCCCAGGCAGCGATATCGACCTGCTGGTCGTGGGCGAAGCGGCTTTCGCCGATCTTGTGCAGGCACTGCATCCAGCGCAGCAATCCCTGCTGCGTGAGATCAACCCGGTCCTTTACGCAGCAGGCGAATTCCGGGCACGCGTGCAAAGTGGCGATGCATTCGTTCGTGAACTAATGGACAAGCCCAAACTGTTTCTGACAGGAGACAAGGATGACCTTGCAGAACTTGCTGACGATCAAGCGCCTTCAGGCGCACACGACTGACGCCGCCGCCATCCGCAGATTGCTGGATGCGGCGCAGCGCAACCTGGCCGACTCGCGCGTCACCGTGATTGGCGAAGACAACCGGTTCGACGCTGCTTACAAGTGCGTGATGCAGTGCGCGATGCTGGGCTTGTGGGCAAATGGTTATCGCACCGCCACCAGCCAGCCGGGACACCATCAGACCGCAATCCAGTCACTGGGTCTGACGATGGGCGTGGCAACGGCAACGATCATCGTGCTGGATGGGCTCCGCAAAGTGCGCAATCTCAGTGATTACGTAGGCGACCCGGTCACGGAAGCGGCGTTGGCCTCGTGCTTGGAAGAGGCGGATAAGTTATTGGCGCATACGCGGCTGTGGTTGGTCACTCAACATCCACAACTGTTGAGTGACACCTGTCCTTAACCGCGTCCGCGCCGAGGCTCACGCCGGCTCGCAATCGGCCGTCTCGCGCTCGATCGCGCGCCAGCCGATGTCGTGGCGATGGAACTCGCCGTGCCAGGAGATGCCGGCGATCTCGGCGTAGGCGCGACGCTGCGCGTCGAGCACGGTGTCGCCGAGTGCGCATACGCACAGCACGCGGCCGCCGGAGGTGACGACGTGCTCGCCTTCGATCTTCGTGCCGGCGTGGAAGACCTTGGTGTCGTCCAGGTCGGGCGTGTCCCATGCACCGATCACGTCGCCGACGCGCGGCGTGCCGGGATAGCCTTCGGCCGCCATCACCACGCCCAGCGACGGGCGTGGATCCCACTTCGCCGAGACTTCGTGCAGGCGTTCGTCGATCGCGGCCTCGACCAGGTCGAGCAGGTCCGACTCCAGGCGCAGCATGATCGCCTGCGTTTCCGGATCGCCGAAGCGCACGTTGAACTCGATCACCTTCGGTGCGCCGGACTTGTCGATCATCAGGCCGGCATACAGGAAGCCGGTGAACGGCACGCCGTCGCTGGCCATGCCGCGAACGGTCGGCTCGACCACCTCGCGCATGATGCGTGCGTGCACTTCGGGGGTGACCACCGGTGCCGGCGAGTACGCACCCATGCCGCCGGTGTTGGGGCCGGTGTCGCGGTCGCCGACGCGCTTGTGGTCCTGGCTGGTCGCCATGGGCAGGGCCGTGGTGCCATCGACCATCGAAATGAAGCTGGCTTCCTCGCCGTCGAGGAACTCCTCGATCACCACGCGTGCACCGGCGGCGCCGAAGGCGTAGTCCGACAGCATGTCGGTGATGGCGGCTTCGGCCTCGGCCAGGGTCATCGCCACGATCACGCCCTTGCCGGCGGCCAGGCCGTCGGCCTTGATGACGATCGGTGCGCCCCCGTTCTTCTGAGCATGGTCTTGAATGTAGTCGAGCGCGGCGTCGGCTTCGGTGAACACCGCGTAGTGCGCGGTCGGGATGCCGTGGCGGGCGAGGAAGTGCTTGGCATACGCCTTGCTGCCTTCCAGCTGCGCAGCCTGCGCGCTCGGTCCGAAGATGCGCTTGCCGGCGGCGCGGAAGCGGTCGACCACGCCGGCCACCAGCGGGCCTTCCGGGCCGACCACGGTCACCGCCACGCCTTCGCTGTCGACCAGGGCAAGCAGGCCGTCGATGTCGGTTGTGGCGACATCGACGTTGCGGCATTTCAGCTCGGCCGCCGTGCCGGCGTTGCCCGGCGCGACCAGTACTTCATCGATGCGCGGCGACTGCGCCAGTTTCCATGCCAGCGCGTGCTCGCGACCACCAGAACCGATTACGAGGACTTTCATGCGTGCTCCTGGTGTGCCGCGGCGCGGGACTGCGGATTTTACGGGACGGATGGGGTCCTGTAATGGATCAGAACGTTGTAGTCGTCCGCAATCGGCCTGATCGGCCCGGGACCCTTTATGACGCGGTGAAGCTGGCGTGGTACGTGACTTCACCTTCGGCGACGCCATCACCGAACGCCAGTGCCTGGAAGTACTCCGCCGGCACATCGCCAAAGCGCAGGCCCGGCACGTTGCGGAATCCGAAGCGCTGGTAATACTCCGGCTCTCCCAGCACGACGCAGCCCCGCGCCCCGCGCTCCGCCAGTTCGCTCAGGCCGGCACGGATGAGCGCGCCGCCGACACCGTGGTGCTGGTCCGCCGGCGTCACCGACACCGGGCCCAGGCCGTACCAGCGCTCGCTGCCGTTACCGATACGCACTGGCGAGAACGCCACATGGCCGGCGATGCGACCGTCGATGTCGGCCACCAGCGACAGGCTCAGGGCATCGTCCGCGCGCAGGGCTTCGACGATGCGCTGTTCAGTCCGGCCCGAGCCCTCCTGGTCGGCGAAGGCCGCGGCGATGACCTGGTTGATGGCCGTGTGGTCGGCCTGCGTTTCGGTTCTTATCCACATGGCACTTTGCGCCTGGTTGTTTCGGCGGAGTGTGCCGCAGCGGCGGTTACGACGCGGTCAGGACGCCGCAACGCATGATCCCGGCTTGCGCCGGGATCATGGAGTACCGCTTCCGCCGCGGGCGCCGTCCGTAGTCAGCGATCAGTGGCGGAAATGGCGCACGCCGGTAAAGACCATGGCGATGCCGTGCTCATCGGCGGCGGCGATGACTTCACCGTCGCGCATCGAGCCACCTGGCTGGATCACGGCCTTGATGCCGGCCGCGGCTGCGGCATCGATGCCGTCGCGGAACGGGAAGAACGCATCCGACGCCATCACCGAGCCGGGCACGACCAGCCCGGCTTCCTCGGCCTTGAGCGCGGCGATCTTCGCGCTGACCACGCGGCTCATCTGGCCGGCGCCGATGCCGATGCTGCGATGGTCCTTCGCGTAGACAATCGCGTTGGACTTGACGAACTTGGCGATGCGCCAGGCGAACAGCAGGTCGTCGAACTGCGCCGCGGTCGGCACCAGCTTGCTGACGACCTTGAGTTCGTCGCGGCCGACCTCGCGGATGTCGCTGGTCTGCATCAGCAGGCCCGAGCCGACGCGCTTGATGTCGAAATTGTTGCGGCCCTCGCCGTGCGGAATGCGCAGGACGCGCACGTTGGCCTTCTTGCGGGCGTAGTCGAGCGCGCCGTCCTCGTAGTCCGGGGCGATCAGCACCTCGACGAACTGGCGATCGAGGATGGCCTTGGCGGTGGCTGCGTCGAGCGTGCGATTGAAGGCGATGATGCCGCCGAAGGCGGACGTCGGATCGGTCGCGTAAGCCAGCTCATAGGCATCGCCGCAGGCGACGCCCTGGGCCACGCCGCAGGGATTGGCGTGCTTGACGATCACGCAGGCCGGGTGCTCGAACTGGCGCACGCATTCCCACGCGGCGTCGGCATCGGCGAGGTTGTTGAAGCTCAGTTCCTTGCCCTGCAGCTGGGTGAACGTCGCCAGCGTGCCCGGCACCGGATACAGGTCGCGGTAGAACGCGCCGTGCTGGTGCGGGTTCTCGCCGTAGCGCAGGTCCATGACCTTGACGAAGTTGCTGTTCTGCTGCGCCGGGAACAGCGCGCGGCTGCCATCGGCCTGCAATGCCGAAAGGTAGTCGCTGATGCAGGCGTCGTACTGGGCGACGCGGTTGAACGCGGCCACCGACAGGGAGAAGCGCGTGGCCGCGGCGAGTGCGCCGTCGTTGCCCTGCAGTTCGCTGATGATTCCGGCGTATTGCGCCGGATCGGTGGCAATGGCGACGCGGGCGAAATTCTTTGCCGCCGAACGCAGCATCGCCGGGCCGCCGATGTCGATGTTCTCGACGATGTCTTCCATGGTGCTGGCCGGGTCCGCCGAGACTTTCTCGAACGGATACAGGTTCAGCACCAGCAGGTCGATCGCGCCGATGCCGTGCTCGGCCATCACCGCGTCATCCGTGCCGGCGCGACCGAGCAGACCGCCATGCACCAGCGGGTGCAGGGTCTTGACCCGGCCGTCCATCATTTCCGGGAAGCCGGTGACGTCCGAAACGTCCTTGACTGCCAGTCCGGCCTCGCGGATGGCCTTGGCGGTGCCGCCGGTGGACAGCAGCTCCACGCCGTGGGCGGCCAGCGCCTGGGCAAGTTCGATCAGGCCGGTCTTGTCGGACACGGACAGCAGCGCGCGGCGGATCTTCACCGGCGAGGCGGGCAAACGCTCGGAAGTCATGTGGGGAGGGGGACGGCGACGGGAGCCGGGAATTATACCGGGACCGGGTCGGTCACCGCCGCAGCGGCCGGTGTAGCGGCCGCAGCGGCCTGCGCAGGTCAGTCGAGGCCGTACTCGCGCAGCTTCTTGCGTAGCGTGGCGCGGTGGATGCCGAGCATCGACGCGGCGCGGCTCTGGTTGCCGTCGCAGTGCTGCAGCACTTCGATGAAAAGCGGGATCTCGAGCTCGCGCAATGCGATCTCGTAGAGGTTCTCGGTCTCGCTGCCGTCAAGGTCGCCGAGGAAGCGGCGGATCGACGTCGCGACATGATCGCGCAACGGTACGCGCGGTGCGCTACGTGCGGAGTCGGTTCGGTCGGCGGCTGCGTTCAACATGATCCCCAGGGTGTACGCGTTGCTTCGGTGTTTTGCAGGTGCTGTGGCGGTGCCATCGGTCCGGGCAGGGGATCCGACGGGAAGCGGAGTCTAGCGCGGGCCCGTCGCAGGCGACAATGTGATGGCTCGCCCTTCATCGGAAGTCGAAGGTAAACGCGACAATTCGCGGCGCCGGTTCGATCACCTCCAGCGTCACGGTCGCGCTCTGTCCGGGCAGCAACACGTCGGTGGCCTTTTGGTCGGGACGGTACTCGCCAGGGGTGAACGCGCGCTGTCCGGCCAACCGGCCGTCGACATCGGACAGGCCGAGCAGCAGCGTCGGCCACGGCTGCGGCCAGTGCGCGTCGTTGCGGAAACTCGCTTCCACGGCGAGCACGCCAGTACTGCCGGGTTTGGCCCGCACGTTGCGCTGGATCATCGTGAACGCCGCAGGTTCATGCCAGGGCGGCAAGTCGCAGCCGGCGACGGTGCACAGCGCTGAAACATAGGGGCGCCAGCGTGCATCGGCGGCCAGCTCGCGGCGCTGCGCGAGCATCAGTTGCAAGCCCAGCAGCAGCACCAGCCCGGCCAGCCCCGCGTACCAGCGCCAGTGCAGGCGTGCGTTATCGGTAGCGCGATCGCGACTGGCGAAACTGGGTTCACCCTTGCGACGCGGACGCGCACCACGGCGTTGCCGCCGGGGCGCGGCCGGACGGATCGCGGCGGCCTCGATGGCCTGTTCAAACGTCGGCGTCGCGTCGCCTTCGTTAGCGTGTGCGCCTTCGGTCGTGTCGGCTGCAGGCGCGTCGGCTGCCGCTTGCTCGACGACTGCGTCGGCTTGCAGCGGTTCGGTAGATGCCGGTGGCGTTGCTTCCGTTACCGCAGTAACGGCGCTTGCGTCATCGGCACGTTGTTCGACGGCGGGTGCATCTTCTGCCGCGATCTCTTCGTCGCCGATCACGTCGGCAGACTCGACCATGCCCTCACAACGCGGGCACCGCTGCGATGCGCGATCGCGTGTGGCGATCAGCGCAACCAGGAATCCGCAATGAGGGCACGGGACGAACATGGTGTGAGTCGGGTTGAAGCCGCGTGAGTCGGGTTGGAGCGGGGTGGCAGTGAGGCGAGGGCAACGGACCGGCAGGCATCGCCCGGCCGTTGGCCATGCTCGTGCCCGTAGTTCGATTCGGTGAATCCCCGGTCGTATTCAAGCACGTCGACGCGGTCAGCGGCGACGTACGCCTGTGACGCGGATCCAGTCTTCGAGTCGATCGGCCTGCAGCGAGTCGAAATCGGCTGAGTAGCGCGCGATCACCTCGTCCTCCTGGCCAGCAAGGATCCCCGACATGGCGATGCGGCCACCGGGCGCGACCCGCGCCGCCAGGGTGTCGGCCAGCGCCACCAGGGCCGAGGCGAGGATGTTGGCGACCACGACCGGATAGGTCGCGGCGGGCTCCTGGTCGGGCATCCAGGCCTGCAGTCGCTCACCCACCCCGTTGCGCTCGGCGTTGTCGGCAGTGGCAATCAGGGCCTGGGGGTCGTTGTCGACGCCGATGGCCTGCGCGGCGCCAAGCTTGAGCGCGGCCAGGGCCAGGATGCCCGACCCGCAGCCGAAGTCGAGGACACGGGCGCCGGCAAGGGTGCCTTCGCTGGCGAGCTGGTCCAGCCACTGCAGGCACAGCGCGGTGGTCGGGTGCGTGCCCGAGCCGAAGGCCAGGCCCGGGTCGAGGCGGACGACCGCCGCATCGGCGGCGTCGGCGCCTGCGGGCAGGTCATGGTTCCACGGCACGATCCAGGTGCGCGTGCCGAACTGCAGCGGTTCGTACTGGTCCATCCAGGCCCGTTCCCAATCCTGGTCGGCGACGTCGCGGAAACTGGCGCGGGACCAGTCCAGGTCTTCGTCGGCGGCGCTCAGGGCGTACAGCAGCAGTTCCTGCGGCGTGCCGCCTTCGAACAGGGCCGTCAGCGTCAACTCGTGCCACAGCGGGGTCTGGCCGACACCCGGCTCGAAGATCGCCTGCTCGTCCGGGGCGTCGGCGTGGGCGTCGGCGAGGGTGACCGCGAGGGCGCCGACGTTCTCCAGCGCGCGCTCGTAGCGCGGCTGCTGGACTTCGGTACAGGGCACGGTGAGTTCGAGGTAAGGCATGGCGGCGGGCGCGACGGACCGCGCAGGGACAAGGGGGCGGCCATGTTGCGGGGTGGGGCGGTCGGCGTAAAGCGAGCGGGTCGTGCCTTGCGGCGGCGGCACGCCCCGTCCGGGCCGGCCCGTTCAGTCAGACCGCACGCTGTGGCGGCGGCCTCATGCCCTAGAATGGCCGCCTTATTCGCCGAAACCGGCTGTATGCGGATGTCCGACACGCTGGAAACAGGATTCAGAGCGCGACCCCATGCGGGATCGAGCACGCGTGCGCGCGTCTCGGTCGTGCTGGTTGCGCTTTCGATCCTGTTCGTGGCGGGTGCGGCATGGGTTCGCAACAACCGTTCCGATGCAGGCGCAAGCGGCATCCTGCAACTGGGCGCGGTGGATGCGGCGATCGCGGAACAGTCCATTGGCGGCGACATGCCACCTTCGCAGGCGATCTCGGTGGCGCCCGTTGCCAGGCACGTGCCGCAGATCCGCGTCGAGTTTGAACGCAGCGACGACCTCTTTGCGTACATGCAATCCCTCGAGCCGGCAGTGCGCCAGGGCGACGCCGACGCGAAGTGGATGGTCAGTCGCGTCTACGACTACTGCTCCGGGTATGCCATGGCGCCGGCCGCGTATGCGCGCGACACCCAGGTCATCCGCGAGATGGCGATGCGCGGATCACCGGCAATGGCCGCGGCGCGCGAACGTGTCAGTCACCGTTGCTCGCGGTTCGTGCCGCAGGACGACCTTTCGCCGCGCATGATCGTGGTCAAGCGCACCGAAGCGGCCGAAGCGGGCAGCCTGGCCGCCGAGGCTTCGCTGCTTGCCACCGGCAAACCGGTCAAGCAAGGCGAGGACTACGCACGCGACCTGGTCGAGCGCGTACAGGAATCAAAGGATCCCGATGCCTATTCGGCGCTGTCGCCGGGCATGGGAATTGCCTCCAGCGGTCGTGTGTCGATGACCGACCAGGTCGCCGGAACCCAGTTCTCCGAACTGGCCTGGCAGCTGGCGGCATGCAGGCTCGGCCTCGACTGCGGGCCGCAGAGCTCGTTGATGACGTCTTACTGCGCCAACGGCGGGATCTGTTCGACAGACCCGTCCCAGGATTTCACCAGTTTCGTATACGACGCCGCGATTCCGCGCCAAGGCGTCGATGTGGTCAATGCAATGGTCGACTCGCTAATGCGCGAGAAGAGGAAAGGACAATGATGAAGCTTGGATTCGGCGACAAGGCGCGCCGGTACTTCTGGGTGCTGCTGTTCGCCACCTATTCGGTGTCGGCGGCTGGCGTGGTGATTGACGTGCTTGGCGACGAGTACCGGCACCTGTCCCAGGTGGCGGTGACCACGGTCGACGCCGATGAGGACGTGCGCATGTCCGGCGCAGCCCAGGTGGCGGCGGTCTATCGCGCCAGCAGCGGCGCACCGTTCTCGACCCTGCCGCCGGGCAGCACGTTCAAGATGGTCTGGCCCGATGGTTCCAGCGAGTACGTGATGATCGTCAGTCCGTCCTCGAACGTGGGCGTCGAGTCGATTCCGGGCAGTGCGCAGAAGGCGCCGGCATCGGGCAAGGACGCCGTGGACAACGATGCCTCGGCCGATGCGTCCTCCATCGTGGGCGCGCGCTGAACTGACCATCGCCCCCGGCGAACGCCGGGACCCAGGCTGGCCTCCTCTCCGGCCTGGCAAGCATCCGCGAATGAAAAACGGCGCCCAGGGGCGCCGTTTTTCTTTGCCGCGCCGCAGCGCCGATCAAACGATCGACAGCGCCTTTTCCTTCTGTTCCTTCAAGCGCTTTTCCAGGTAGTGGATGTTCATCCCACCTTGCTGGAAACCGGCGTCCGACATGATCCGCTGCTGCAGCGGCACGTTGGTCTTGATGCCGTCGACGACCATCTCGCTCAGCGCCACGCGCATGCGCGCGATCGCGGTCTCGCGATCCGGGCCGTGCACGATCAGCTTGCCAATCATGGAGTCGTAGTTCGGCGGCACGCGATAGCCTTCGTAGATGTGGCTGTCGACGCGCACGCCCGGGCCGCCGGGGGCATGGAAGTGCTGGATCAGGCCCGGGAACGGCATGAACGTCTCCGGATCCTCGGCGTTGATGCGGCACTCGATCGCGTGGCCTTCCAGCACCACGTCGCTCTGCTTGATGGCGAGCTTGTGGCCGGCGGCGATGTTGAGCTGCTCGCGCACCAGGTCGATGCCGGTGACCATTTCAGTGACCGGATGCTCCACCTGGATGCGGGTGTTCATCTCGATGAAGTAGAAGCGGCCGTTCTCGTAAAGGAACTCGAACGTGCCGGCGCCGCGATAACCGATGCGCAGGCAGGCCTCGACGCAGACCTTGCCGATCTCGGCGCGCTGCTCGGGCGTGATGCCCGGAGCCGGCGCTTCTTCGACCACCTTCTGGTGGCGGCGCTGCATCGAGCAGTCGCGCTCGCCCAGGTGGATGGCGTTGCCCTGGCCGTCGGCGAGCACCTGGATCTCCACGTGGCGCGGGTTCTCCAGGAACTTCTCCATGTAGACCATGTCGTTGCCGAACGCGGCCTTGGCTTCGGACTTGGTGGTCTGGATGGCCACGGTCAGGTGCGCTTCGGTGTGGACCACGCGCATGCCGCGACCGCCACCGCCACCGGCGGCCTTGACGATGACCGGGTAGCCGATCTCGCGCGCGATCTTGACGTTGGTCGCCGGGTCGTCGCCGAGCGGACCACCGCTGCCGGGCACACAAGGCACGCCGGCGGCCTTCATCGCACGGATGGCTTCGACCTTGTCGCCCATCAGGCGGATCGTGTCGGCCTTCGGCCCGATGAAGATGAAGCCCGACTGCTCCACGCGCTCGGCGAAGTCGGCGTTCTCCGACAGGAAGCCGTAACCCGGGTGGATGGCCTGGGCGTCGGTGACCTCGGCGGCAGCAATAATTTGCGCCATGTTGAGGTAGCTGTCCGTCGACGGCGCCGGGCCGATGCAGACCGACTCGTCGGCCATTGCGACGTGCTTGAGGTTGCGGTCGACGGTGGAATGCACCGCGACCGTACGGATGCCCAGCGCGTGGCACGCGCGCAGGATGCGCAGCGCGATCTCACCGCGGTTGGCAATTACGACTTTATCGAGCATGGGCTGATCTCAACCGATGACGAACAGCGGCTGGTCGAACTCGATCGGCTGGCCGTTCTCGACCATCACCTTCAGCACGGTGCCGGCGACGTCGGCCTCGATCGGGTTGAACATCTTCATCGCTTCGATGATGCCCAGGGTATCGCCGGCCTTGACCGCCTGGCCGATGGTGACGAACGCCGGCTTGTCCGGCGAGGGCGAACCGTAGAACGTGCCGACCATCGGCGCGCGCACGACATGGCCCTCGGGCAGGTCGGCCTGCGGCTTGGCGTGGCCGCCGGTGGCGGCTTCGGTCGGGCCATGCATCGGCATCACCGGCGCATGGGCGACCGGGGCGGCGTGCATGACCGGCGCGGCCACGGCGACGCCGCGCGGCGTGCGGGCGAGGCGGACGGACTCTTCGCCTTCCTTGATCTCGATCTCGGCGAGGTTGGACTCCTCGAGCAGGTCGATGAGTTTCTTGATTTTGCGCAGGTCCATGGTGGGCCTCAGGGTCGTTGATGGTGGTCGTCCCGAAAAACGGGGCGACGGTCTTGAAGGGAAATCAGGCCAGACGCTTGAGCGCGGCGTCGAGGGCGTAGCGGTAGCTGTCGGCGCCGAAGCCGCAGACCACGCCGACGGCGAGGTCGCTGAAGTAGCTGGTGTGGCGGAATGGTTCGCGCCGGTGCGGGTTGGACAGGTGCACTTCGTAGAAGGGAATGGCGACTGCCGCCAGGGCGTCGCGGATGGCCACGCTGGTGTGGGTGAACGCTGCCGGGTTGATCAGGACAAGCGCCGTGCCGTCCTCGCGGGCGGCCTGGATGCGGTCCACCAGGGCATGCTCGGCGTTGGCTTGCAGGCTGTCGTAGGCGTGGCCGGCCGCTTCGGTGCGCTGGCGCAGGTCGGCGTCGATGTCTGCCAGGGTGGCGTGGCCATACACCTCCGGCTCGCGGCTGCCGAGCAGGTTGAGGTTGGGGCCGTGCAGAACCAACAACTTCGCCATGGCGGACCCGCGATGCTCCTTACGAACTGCCTCAAAGGCGGGCAGTGTGCGCGATGCCGGACGGGGTGTCCAGACGTTCGCTACCGTATCGAAGAAGTTGCCGGGATTTAAGCAGTTGTTTGAGTGGTCGCTCTAATTTGCGACCCAGTCATCGATTTCGCCGTGCGCGAACGGGCCGATCTTCTGCTTCAGCAGGCGCCCGTCGGCGGAAACCAGCACGGTATAGGGCAAAACGCCCTTGGCATTGCCCAGTTGCACGCCGGCGTCGCGCGGGCCGGCCTGGTCGAGCAGGATCGGGTAGCGGACCGGAATGCGCTGCAGGAACGCCCGCACGGAGGTGGCGTCATCCAGCGCGATGCCGACCACTTGCGTGCCGTTGGGGCCCTGGCTGGCCGCAAAGCGGTCGAGCTCGGGCATTTCCTCGATGCACGGGCCGCACCAGCTCGCCCACAGGTTGATCAAGAGGGGGCGGCCGGAATAATCGGCCGGAATCCGCACCGGCGCGCTGTCGAGCCCCGGCAGTTGCAGGGCCGGGATCGTTTCGCCGCGACGGGCAACCGCCAGGCCGGCCGGCGGGGCCGGCGCGCTGGCGTCCATCACGGTCTGCAGGGCGCGCTGGCCGACCTCGCTGCGCAACAGCGGCCCGGGACCGTTCGACCAGAGCCCGGCGAGGACGCCGAGCGTGCCGGCGGCCACGGCGACCAGCAGGATCTTGCCGGTGGCGCCCAGTGCCATCAGCGGCTGGCCTTGCCGATGCGCTCGACGAAGGGGCCGGCCGCTTCGAAGCCGAACAGGCGCAGGTTGCGGCGCTCGTTGCCATCGACGTAATACAAGGTCGCTGGCGGCCCGATGATGCCCAACTGCTTCATCAGGGCCTGGTCGACATCGTCATTGGCGGTGACGTCGGCCTTGAGCAGGACGAAGCCGGACAGTGCCGCATGCACGGACGCCTCGGGGAAGGTGTACTTCTCCATCTCCTTGCAGGCCACGCACCAGTCGGCATAGAAGTCGAGCATGACCGGCTTGCCGGCAGCCTTGGCCGCGCCGACCTCGCGCTGGAGATCGGCCAATGACTTGATCTTGCGGAACGGAAGTTCAGCCGCGTGCGCAGTGTTGCCACCGCGCAGGCCGGCCAGCGGTCGCAGTGGATCGATGCCGCCGGCCATCGCGCCGACCAGTTGCGTCGCGCCGACCACGCCCAGCAGCAGCGCCGTCGTCCAGCCGAGCACGCGCACGCCGTAGCGCTGCGCCGCCTTGATTGCCACCGCGATCGTGGCCGCCGCTGCCAGCAACAGCACGCCCCACAGCGCCAGCGTCGCCGCACCGGGTACGACGCGCGACAGCATCCATACCGCCAGGCCGAGGAAGATGAAGCCGAACGCGCGCTGCACCGCCACCATCCACGGGCCGCTGGTCGGCAGCCCCTTGCCGGCGGCGACGCCGAAGGCGAGCAGCGGCACGCCCATGCCCATCGCCAGCAGGAACAGTGCGGCACCGCCGAACACCGGATCCTGCGTCTGGCCGATGTAGAGCACGCCCGCCGCCAGGGGCGGTGCCACGCACGGGCCGACGATCAGCGCCGACAGCGCACCCATCACGGCCACGCCGGCCCACGAACCACCGCGCTGGTGGTCGCTCATCGAGCCGAGCTTGTTGCGCAGGCCGGCCGGCAGCTGCAGTTCGTACAGTCCGAAACTCGACAGCGCCAGCGCAACGAACAGAAGTGCAAACGCACCGATCACCCACGGATTCTGGAAGGCGATCTGCAGGTTGGCGCCGACCAGGCCGGCAATCACGCCGGCGACGGTGAACACCAGTGCGCTCGCCAGCACGTAGACGAAGGACAGCGCGAATGCGCGACGCGCGCCCAGGCCCGGGCCGTGTCCGGCGATCAGCCCGGACAGGATCGGGATCATCGGCAGCACGCACGGCGTGAACGAAAGCAGCAGGCCGAAGCCGAAGAAGCTCGCCAGCGCCCACCAGCGGTTGGGACCGGCCAGCGATGCGGCCAGGCGGCTGTCTTCGGCGAGGTCGGCGGACTTCACGTCAGTGGTCGACCCATCCCCACCCAACCCTCCCCTTGAAGGGGAGGGCTCAACGGCAGGAGCGTCGGCGCTTTGCTCCCTCCCCTTCAAGGGGAGGGCCGGGGAGGGGATGGGTTGCGCATCAGCGGCAGCCGTCCCCACCACACCAGCAGGAAGCGCAACCTCCACCGTCCGCGTCATCGGCGGATAGCAGATGCCATCGGTCTGGCAGCCCTGGAAACCTGCGGTCAGGCGCACCGTGGCCGCATCGGTCTTGCCGCGCGCCAGTGCGACCGGCAATTCGACCTGGTCGAAATAGACCACCACGTTGCCGAAGTGCTCATCGCGGTGGGCAACGCCCTGCGGCCAGCGCGGTTTGCCCAGGGTGATGCCCGCCTTCGTCGCGGCGTCATCCAGGCGCAGCGTGGTCTTGTCGCGGTACAGGTAATAGCCCGGCGCCGGAGTGAAGCGCAGCAGCAGCGTGTTGCCGTCGCCGGAAATTGCTTCGAAGCCGAAGGCCTGCTCCGGCGGCAGCGGCAAGGCATCAGTGGCGCCGGCCTTGCCAGCCAGCAGGCCGCCGCCCAGCGGTGCGGCGCCGCGCGCAGGACCGAAGGCGACAGCCGGTTGCGTGGTCGCCGCACTTGCCTCGGGAAGGGTGACGCTGAGGCTGCGAGTCTGCGGTGGATAGCAGATGCCGGCGTCGGCGCAGCCCTGGTAACGCACCTTCAGGGTGACCTGGCGCGCGCCGCCCTGTGCCTGGCCCGGCAGCACCGCGGTGAGTGCCTGGCGGTAGGTCTCGACCCGGCCGAAGAACTCGTCTTCGTGCGCCTTGCCCTGCGGCAGCTGCAGCGGCTGTGCGGCAAAAGTGGCATCGGACTGCACCGCAACGCGGTGCTTGTACAGGTAGTAGCCGTCGGCGATGCGCCAATGGATCTCGATCCGGTCGCCGGTGGGCGCCTGTGCGCGCAAGGCGAACGCCTCGTCTACCGGCAGCAGGTCGTCGGGATTGATCGCCGCATGCGCGGGCGTGGCAGCGAGGCCGGACGCGACGAATGCCGCCGCGGTCATGGCCAGGGTCAGCAGCGCGCCGCGCAGGCGCAATGAAATGGATTCAGTCATCTTTTCGGGTCTGTTCGGCCACCCACTGCAGGTAGGGGGCAAGGCCGCCAACGGCTTCGACCGCGACCGCCTCCGGCAGTTCATAGGAATGCAGCGCCTGCAGTCGCGCGATCAGCGCGTCCTGGCGGTCGGCGGTGGTCTTGATCAGCAGCAGGACTTCGTCGGCCTGCTCGATCGCCCCCTGCCAGCGGTACGTCGACGACACCCCTGGCAGCACGTTGACGCACGCGGCCAGGCGCTCGCCGACCAGGGCCCTGGCGATGGCGTCGGCGCTTTGCGGATCGGCGCAGGTGCTGAGGACCAGCCGTACGGGCGAGGCGGGGGACGGGGTCATGAGGGGCGCAAGTGTAGCCGCCGCCCCGCGCACGGGCGAATCGCCGCTGCTGGGACGCAGGGTTGCGCAGGCCGGCGGCGGATGACGTAGGCTGCCGGCGCCGGCCCGGTCCGGCAGCCTGCAGGAGGTTCGATGTCGCTTCGCCATTGCTTACAGACCACCCTTGCCGCCAGGGCCATCCTCGCCCTGGGCCTGGTATCCGTGGTGCCGGCCGCCGCGGCCGCGCAGGCGGCGCCGGCGTTCGGCATCAACGTCCACGCCGCCTGCCACCTGTCCGCCGGTGCGACGTCGCGCCTGCTCGCGGACCTGAGCTGCGAAAGCGCCATGAGCTGCTGGGGCGAGCCGGACGCGATCACGCTGATCGACGCGGCTTCAGGCGAGGCGGTAGCGAGCTCGCCGGGTGAGCTGCTCTATGTCGATTCCGGCGGCAAGGTGCTGACCGATCCGCCGATGCAGGGCACGATCCGCGCGATCTGGGCGACGGCCATCGCGGCACCGCCCGCACCGGCGAAGTTGCAGCTGGCTGTCGACGGCGTCGCCGCCACCGCGGCGTTCGAGCCGGCGGCCGATTGCGCGGCATTGCCGGCAGGCGCGGTGAAGCGGCTTTCCGGCGGCTGAGCCGGAAGCAGGTTTCTACATGGAGGCGGGCTTGCCGCGTCCGCGTCCGGTGCGCAGTTGCGCCAGCTGTTCCACCACCTCCACCAGCGGCGCCTTCGAGCGCGTCGGCGCTTCGCGGAACGCGGCCAGCAACCGCAACTCCAGCGGGTCGTCGACCAGCAGCGCGTCCGCGGCCGCGACCGAGTCCAGCGCGGTGTCCGCCGACAGGCTCATCGTGCCGCGGCCGGTGGCCAGCCATTCGAACTGCACGCCGGTCACCATCGCGATCTCGCGCAGGTGCGCCACGCTCGGATACTTGCCGCGTGCCGCCTCCCAATGGCCGACCGCGCTGCGTTGCACGCCGACCGCCGCGCCCAGGGCGGCCTGGGACAGGCCGCAATGGCGTCGGGCCAAGCGGATTCGCTGCTGGGGTGTCATGTGGCCTCCGACCTTGGATACCGATATTCACCAGGTGACTGAGATTCGCCCAATGCTGTGTCCACTGGGTAGCACTGAGCGCCGATTGCAGCAGTGAAGTTCAATAGTTTCAAGCATTCCATGAAGGACGTGATACCGGGAGTCAGCAGGACACCGCTGGTCGAAAAAGCCCGCAGGGACGAAGATTGACCCCTGCCGACAAGGGCGTTGGTAGTGACAAGGCGTCGGTTCGGGGCCGTGCGCAGGACGCGACGAGCACAGGACAGCCACCTCCGCACCAGAAAGAGCGCGTTCCCTCGGGGGCGCGCTCTTTCTTTTTGTAGCGGCCGCAGCTGCCTGGAATGCCCGGCCCCTTGAAAGCCCGCCGCGGCCCCCCAATCTCCCCCGCTGTCCCGGTTCGCCGGGTTTCTTCGTCCCTGACATTGGCACTCGTCAGGGTCGACTGCTAAAATTCACCCAGTTTTGCTGTCCGTTCAACAACTTACGTAAATCCCTCGGAGATTTGTCGCGATGAATATCAAGCCGCTCTACGACCGCGTGGTCATCAAGCGCATGGAAGAAGAAAAGATGTCCGCTGGCGGCATCGTGATTCCGGACTCGGCCACCGAGAAGCCGATCAAGGGTGAAGTCGTCGCTGTCGGCACCGGCAAGGTCCTCGACAACGGCAACGTCCGCCCGGTCTCGGTGAAGGTCGGCGACAAGGTCCTGTTCGGCAAGTACAGCGGTACCGAGGTCAAGCTCGACGGCACCGAATTCCTGGTGGTCAAGGAAGACGACATCTTCGCGGTGCTCGGCTAAGCGAAGCGCAACGGGAAGAGGGAGCAGGGAAGAGGGAATGAAGCGCAATGCGCGCGTTCCGCACCCCGTTCCATCCCGTCAGTCGTCAAAGCCTTTCGTTCCCTATTCCCCATTCCCCATTCCCGCTTTTGAGGTAACAACAAATGGCTGCCAAGGAAATTCGTTTCGGTGAGGACGCGCGCGTCAAGATGCTGCGCGGCGTCAATGTGCTCGCCAATGCCGTCAAGGCCACGCTCGGCCCGAAGGGTCGCAACGTCGTGCTCGAGAAGAGCTTCGGCGCCCCGACCATCACCAAGGACGGCGTCTCCGTCGCCAAGGAAATCGAGCTTGCCGACAAGTTCGAGAACATGGGCGCGCAGATGGTGAAGGAAGTCGCTTCCAAGACCTCCGACAACGCCGGTGACGGCACCACCACCGCCACCGTGCTGGCCCAGGCGCTGATCCGCGAGGGCATGAAGGCCGTCGCTGCCGGCATGAACCCGATGGACCTCAAGCGCGGTATCGACAAGGCCGTCGTCGCTGCCGTCGACGAGCTGAAGAAGATCTCCAAGCCGTCCTCGACCAGCAAGGAAATCGCCCAGGTCGGTACGATCTCGGCCAACTCCGACGCCAACATCGGCGACCTCATCGCCCAGGCGATGGACAAGGTCGGCAAGGAAGGCGTGATCACCGTTGAAGACGGTTCGGGCCTGGAGAACGAGCTCGACGTCGTCGAGGGCATGCAGTTCGACCGCGGCTACCTGTCGCCGTACTTCATCAACAACCAGCAGTCGATGCAGGCCGAGCTGGACGATCCGTTCATCCTGCTGCACGACAAGAAGATCTCCAACGTGCGTGACCTGCTGCCCGTCCTCGAGGGCGTGGCCAAGGCCGGCAAGCCGCTGCTGATCATCGCCGAGGAAGTCGAAGGCGAAGCGCTGGCGACCCTGGTGGTCAACACCATCCGCGGCATCGTCAAGGTCTGCGCCGTCAAGGCGCCGGGCTTCGGCGACCGTCGCAAGGCGATGCTGGAAGACATGGCCGTCCTCACCGGCGGCACCGTGATCTCCGAGGAAGTCGGCCTGCAGCTGGACAAGGCCACGATCAAGGACCTGGGCCGCGCGAAGAAGGTGCAGATCTCCAAGGAGAACACCACCATCATCGACGGCGCCGGCGAAGTGTCGGGCATCGAAGGCCGCATCAAGCAGATCAAGGCGCAGATCGAGGAGACCTCCTCCGACTACGACCGCGAGAAGCTGCAGGAGCGCGTGGCCAAGCTGGCCGGCGGCGTGGCGGTGATCAAGGTCGGTGCTTCGACCGAGATCGAGATGAAGGAAAAGAAGGCTCGCGTCGAAGACGCCCTGCACGCCACGCGTGCGGCCGTTGAAGAGGGCATCGTCCCGGGCGGCGGCGTTGCACTGCTGCGCGCCAAGGCTGCGATCGCCAACCTCAAGGGTGCCAACGAAGACCAGAACCACGGCATCCAGATCGCCCTGCGCGCGATGGAAGCGCCGCTGCGCGAGATCGTGACCAACGCCGGTGAAGAGCCGTCGGTCATCGTCAACAAGGTCGCCGAGGGCAAGGGCAGCTTCGGCTACAACGCCGCCAACGGCGAGTTCGGCGACATGATCGAGCTGGGCATCCTGGACCCGACCAAGGTCACCCGCACCGCGCTGCAGAACGCAGCTTCCATCGCCGGTCTGATGATCACGACCGAAGCGATGGTTGCCGAGCTGCCGAAGAAGGACGAGCCGGCGATGCCGGGCGGCGGCATGGGCGGCATGGGCGGCATGGACTTCTAAGTCCCCGTCTTCTGTTGTTTGCTACACAAGGAACCCCGCAGAAATGCGGGGTTCTTTTTTTTGCCGTCATCCCGGCGAACGCCGGGACCCATTTTGACGTTGCCGTTGCTCTTGCTCCGGAGCGGCGTCGTCCGCCGGGCCGGGGATTGCTCCGCCCCTTCGCCGGACATCCTGTCCGGAGGCGGGGCGCGGGACATCCATGTCCCGCTGCTACGCAATCCCCAGCCCGTCGAACGCCGCTCCGGCATTTCATCGCCCGGTCTTCGTCGGTAAGCCGTCATTCCCGCGCAGGCGGGAACCCAGCGTCGTTGATTCCTTAGCCCGTCATTCCCGCGAAGGCGGGAACCCATGGACGTTGCTCTGGCCGGTCATCCCCGCGCCGGCTAAGCTCGCGCGCATGCCGACCTCCCTGATCATCGTTGACGACTTCCTCAGCCCGCGCGACGCGCTGCAGCTGCGTGAGGTCGGGCTGAAGCTGACCTATCCCGAACAGCAGGGCGCGTTTCCCGGTCGCAACTCGCTCGAGCGCATCGAGATCGATGGTCTGGAGCACAGCGTCTCGCACCTGGTCGGTGAGCGCGTGCGGCCGGTGTCGCCGCTGCAATCGCATGCCAAGTTCCGCATGACGCTGGCATCGGACAGCGGACGGGCGAAGGTGCACATCGACCAGGCGTACTGGTCGGCCATCCTGTACCTCAGTCGTCCCGAGGATTGCATGGGGGGCACCGAGTTCTTCCGCCACCGCCCCACCAACACCGACCGCGCGCCGATCACCGATGAAGAGATGCGCGCGATGGGCTTCGCGTCGATGGAGCAGATGCACCGCGAGATCATCGAGCGCGACAGCACCGATGAGTCGAAGTGGGAGCTCACCATGCACGCGCCGATGCGCTTCAACCGGCTGGTGCTGTTGCGGCCGTGGTTGTGGCACACGGCCGGGCCCGCATTCGGCGATCGCCTCGAGAACGGCCGACTGGTCTACCTGATGTTCTTCGCAGCGGCGTAATCGCGCCCCTCTCGTCGTTCCCGCGCAGGCGGGAATCCATGGACGCTGCCCTGACGCCGCCATTCGCGCAGTCGTGAAAGGTGGTTTCAAGCCGCGCGACCGGCAATTTCCATGCCACCTGATCGCCCCATTCACTGGCCGACGCGCAGTCGTAAGCGCGTTTGACTCCTTGCGCTATCGCTCGAGCCCCGGGCACGGCGTGAAGCCATTGTGAAATTCCGACGCAGTCATCTTCGCTGTGTCGGGAGGCGCGAATTCTTGTTGCATTGCCGCGCGCGGAGGCGACCGTTTTCAGGCAACAATGGCACCACAGGGGGCTGTTGCATTTTGCGTCATCACCTATTTTGAAGAAGGGGATTCGCAGTGAAGAAGCCATCCGTACTTGTCGTTACGGCGCTCGCGAGCGCCTGCATGGTCGCACTCGCCGCACCGGGTGCCGCCTTGCTTAACCAGGTTTTCCCCGACGAGCCCCTTGCCGAGCCCGAAGCCGGACCGCCGAAGGATGAAACCCCGCAACGCTGGTTCGTCGAACTCAGCGCCGCCCCCAAATCCGATGGCGGCTCCGAAGCATCGCTCCAGGCCGAGAAGAAAGCCTTCCGTGATGGCGCCCGTGCCGCGCGGATCAACTACCGCGAGAACTTCGCCTATGGCGATCTGTTCAACGGCCTGTCGATCACCGTGACGCGCAACCAGCTGAGCACCGTCGCGCGCCTGCCGGGCGTCAAGGCGATCTGGCCGGTCGAAGTGATGCAGATGCCGGACCCGGTGGCCAACCCGCAGCCCGATCTCTACACCGCGCTGTCGATGACCGGCGCCGACATCGCGCAGAATGAACTCGGACTCGATGGTCGCGGCATCCGCGTGGCAGTCATGGACACGGGCCTGGACATCGACCACCCCGACTTCGGTGGCAACGGCACCAACCACAGCACCGCATTCCCGACCGCTCGTGTGATAAGGGGCTGGGACTTCGTCGGCGATGCGTTCAATGCCGACCCGGCTTCGCCCACGTACAACCCGGTCGCCACGCCTGACAACAACCCCGACGACTGCAACGGCCATGGCACGCACGTGGCGGGCATCATCGGCGCCAACGGCGTGGTCAAGGGTGTCGCGCCCAAGGTGAAGTTCGGTGCCTATCGCGTCTTCGGCTGCGAAGGCTCGACCACCGCCGACATCATGATCGCGGCCATGGAGCGCGCCCACCACGACGGCATGGACGTGCTCAACATGAGCATTGGCTCGACCTACCAGTGGCCGGAATATCCGACCGCCAAGGCCGCCTCGCGCCTGGTCAACAAGGGGATCGTGGTGGTGGCTTCGGCTGGCAACAGCGGCGCCACCGGCATGTACTCCACTGGTGCCCCCAGCACTGGCGAGAAGGTCATCTCGGTTGCGTCGTTCGACAACATCGCCGCGCGCCAGCGCTACTTCACGGCTTCGCCCGATGCGCTGAAGGTCGGCTTCAACCAGGCAACCGGTTCGCCGCTGGCGCCCTCGTCGGGTAGCGCACCGCTGGGCCGCGTCGGCACGGCGACCACGACAGATGCCGCCTGCGCCGCGTTGCCGGCCGGCAGCCTCACGGGCCAGGTCGCGCTGATCCGTCGCGGTACCTGCTCGTTCTACATCAAGGCGATCAATGCGCAGAACGCCGGTGCGGTCGGCGCGGTGCTGTACGACAACGTTGTCGCCGCTCCGCTCAACCCGACTGTCGCCGGCACGCCGTCGGTGAACATCCCGGTGGTCGGCACCACCAAGGCGTTCGGCGACGTGCTCGATGGCCGGCTGGCGAGTGGTCCGGTCGAACTGACCTGGACCGGCGCAACCGACTCGTTCCCGAACGCGGTCGGCGGCTACATTTCAGCGTTCAGTGCCTATGGCCTGTCGCCTGACCTGACGCTCAAGCCTGACATCGGTGCACCGGGCGGTGCGATCTACTCGACCTATCCGCTCGAGAACGGTGGCTACGCAACGATCAGCGGCACCTCGATGGCATCGCCGCATGTGGCAGGCGCCGCAGCGCTGTTGCTGCAGTCGGCGCCGAACACCAATGCCAGGAACGTGGCGGCCATCCTGCAGAACTCCGCCGTGCCCAAGAACTGGTCGCTCGGCCCGGCCACGGGCTTGCTCGACCATGTGCATCGTCAAGGCGCGGGCATGCTGCGCATCGACGACGCCGTGACGGCCGCCGTCCGGATCAACCCGGGCAAGCTGTCGTTGGGCGAGGGCACCAGTGGTCCGACCACGCACGCGATCACGCTGAAGAACACCGGCAAGACCGCCGTGACCTACACGTTGTCCTACGTCAACGCGATCACCACCGGCCCCAACACCTTCACGCCTACGTTCTTCGTGGGTTCGGCCGGCGTGACCTTCTACTCGCCGACGGTGACGGTGCAAAAGAAGCAGAGCGTGACCATCCCGGTGACCATCACGCCTGCGGCGGATCAGCCGGGTGGCCAGTACGGCGGCTACGTGGTGTTCACGCCCAACGATGGCAGCCCGGTGCTGCGCGTGCCCTACGCCGGCTACATCGGTGACTACCAGCTGCGGCAGGTGCTTGTGCCGACCGTGAATGGATTCCCGTGGCTGGCGAAGTTGAATGCTGGCACCTTCACCAACCAGCCGGCCGGTGCGACGTACTCGATGGTCGGCGACGACATCCCGTTCTTCCTCGTCCACCACGACCACCAGGCCCGCGAGATGCGCCTGGATGTCTACGAGGCCGGTTCGGGCAAGCTCTGGTACACCGCCTACAAGGAAGAGTTCCTGGGCCGCAACTCCTCGGCGACAAGCTTCTTCGCCTATTCGTGGGACGGCATCACCACGAAGAACAAGAACAAGCAGCTGGTCGTGCCCAACGGCAGCTACATCCTGAGGCTGTACGTGCTCAAGGCGCTGGGTGATGAAAACAACCCGAACCATTGGGAGCAGTGGCAGTCGCCGGTGGTGACCATCGCGCGTCCCTGACCGTTAGACGAAACGAGGTAAGCCAGACCCCGCCGTGAGGCGGGGTCTGTGTTTTTGTGCGCTCTGCGCACGCAGGCACCGTCAAATCCCTATTCAGCGAATGGGTTTTCCACAGCTTCCTGAACCCGCGAGTTCTTTTTTGCAGTGCAGCGTGCAAGCCCCTAACGGTTCCTTCACGATCGGCCCCGCATCCCGACGTGGGGGAGGGAGCAGGCCCGCAACCGGTTCGACCGGGGCGGGCTTTTTTATTGCCCGGCCTTCTTGTTGCCGCGCTTTTCGACTGCCATGGCGTGCTGCTCCGGCTGCAAAGACGCGCATGCCATCATCTGTCGATGGACGATGTCGAACCCTTCATTTCGCGCGCACTCGCGCGCCTGCGCGCCGCGGCACCCGAGGCCTGGCACGCCGCTCCCGACCTTGATGCCCATCTGATCGCGCTGGCGCGAGCCAGCGACTTCGCGGTCGAAACCCTGCTGCGCCGGCCGGAACTGCTGCTGCGGCTGGCCGCCGACGCCGATGCGCCAAGTGAACACCTGCCGGACTTGCTGCCCGGCCACGGCGAACAATGGCCATCGTTGCTGCGGCGCCATCGCGCGTCCGAATCGACCCGCCTGATCTGGCGCGATGTGCTCGGCCTGGACGACGTCGACCAGACCCTCGCCGGCAGCACGCGCCTTGCAGAGCAGTGCCTGCAACTGGGCCTGGCTGCGCTGGAAAAGCAATTCGCGCAGCGTCATGGCGTGGTGCGCGATCGCGAGGGCAATCCGCAGCGACTGGTGGTGTTCGGCCTGGGCAAGCTTGGCGGCGAAGAACTCAACTTCAGTTCCGACGTAGACCTGGTCTACGCCTACGAGCATGACGGCGAGTCCGACGGGCCGCGCCCGCTGGATGCCGAACATTACTTCGCCCGCCTCGGCCAGCAACTGGCGAAACTGCTCGACGAGCTGACCGTCGATGGCTTCTGCCATCGCGTCGACCTGCGCCTGCGGCCGTATGGCAACGCCGGCCGCGTGGCCTGGTCATTTACCGCGATGGAGCAGTACTTCCAGCGCGAGGGCCGAGACTGGGAGCGCTATGCCTGGCAGAAGGCACGGCCGGTGGCCGGCGACACCGAGGCGGGCGAGCGCTTCCTCGATGGCCTGCGGCCCTTCGTCTACCGCCGCTATCTCGACTTCGGCGCGCTCGATGGTTTGCGCGCGATGAAGGCCGCCATCAGCGCCGAGGTCGCGCGCAAGGAACTGGCCGACGACATCAAGCGCGGTCCCGGTGGCATCCGCGAGATCGAATTCCTGGTGCAGGCGCTGCAGCTGATTTACGGCGGCCGCGAACCGGCGCTGCGTGGCCGTCGGTTGCTGCCGGCGCTGCAGGCGCTGGTGGAGGCACGCCAGGTCAGCGAAGAGGCCGCGGCCTTGCTGGCTCAGGCCTACCGTTACCTGCGCCAGCTGGAGAACCGCCTGCAGATGCTGCGTGACGCGCAGACCCATGCGCTGCCCGAGGCGCCGCAAGACCGTGCGCGCATAGCGACTGCATTGGCCTACACCGACTGGGACACGCTGCGTGATTCGCTGGACGTGCAGCGTGGTCGCGTCACCGCCGAGTTCGAGGCCCTGCTCGCGCCACGCCGCCGCCGCAATGCACCCGACGCGCTGACCGCCTACTGGCGCGCGCTGCCCGACAGTGGCGACAGTGCGGTGCTCGCCGACGCCGGCTTCATCGAGGCCGACAACGCCGATGCGGTGCTGCGCGATTTTGCCCGCAGCCCCGGCGTGCGCGGCCTGTCCGACAGTGCCCGCGCCCGCCTCGATCGCGTACTGCCGGCGCTGCTGCAGGCCGCGACGGCGTCGAGCGAACCGATGCTTGCGCTGAAGCGACTGCTGTCGCTGCTGCACAACGTGCTGCGCCGCAGTGCCTACCTCGCTCTGCTCGACGAACAGCCGGCGGCACTGGCGCGGCTGGTGGAAGTGGTCAGCCGCAGTGCCCTGCTGGCAGAGCGCCTGGCCGCGTATCCGCTGCTGCTCGACGAACTGCTCGATGCGCGCGTGGCCGGACCGTTGCCGGGGCGCGAGGCATTGCATGCCGCCTGCTTCGCCGTCGCGCAGGGCGATGACGACGATGCCGAGGCGGTGCTGCAATCCCTCAATGAAGTGCGCCAGGCACTGAGCTTCCGCATCGCGATGGCGCTGCGCGACGGCCGCCAGAGCGCTGCGGAAAGTGCCCGCCAGCTGGCATGGCTGGCCGACGGCGTGGTGATGCGCGTGCTGCACCTGGCCGATCACGAGGTCGCCAGCGCGCACGGTCGCATCGACGGCGCGCGCTTCGCCGTGCTTGGTTACGGCAGCCTGGGCGGCGAGGAGCTGGGATTTGGTTCAGACCTCGACCTGGTGTTCCTCTATGAGGCGCCCGGTGGCGAGGGCGCGTATTCGGACGGCGCGCGACCGCTGGAGGCCTCGCGCTGGTTCGCACGCCTGGCACAGAAGGTGGTTGCCCTGTTGGGCGCAGTCACCGGCGCTGGCCGCCTGTTCGATGTCGATGTACGCCTGCGACCGGACGGCGCCAAGGGGCTGCTGGTCTCGAGCCTGGCCAGTTACCGCGATTACCAGCGCGAGCGTGCCTGGACCTGGGAACACCAGGCGCTGGTGCGCGCGCGTTTCGTCGCCGGTGACGAAACGCTCGGTGCCGCCTTCGAGGAAGTACGGGCACAGACACTGGCACGGCCGCGCGATGCCGCCGCTTTGTGCGGCGACGTGGTGGCGATGCGCCGGCGCATGCGCGCCGAGCTCGATCGCAGCGATGCAGCCGCGTTCGACCTCAAGCAGGGCGAGGGCGGCCTGGTCGACCTGGAGTTCCTGCTGCAGTACGCGGTGCTGGCCGAATCGCTCGAGCACCGCGACTGGCTGCAGCCGCGCAGCACGCCCGAGTTGATCCGCGCGATGTCCGCCAGCGGCTGGTTCGGCGCGGATGAAACCGACGCGCTGCTGCAGGCGCACGCGGTGCTGCTTGAGGCCGGCCTGGCATGCACGCTCGACCGTCGCCAGCGACGGTTGCCGGTCACCGATGCGATTGCAGCGGCGAGGACGTCGATCAGCGAAGCGGCGCAGCGCCGCGGCCTGGCCTTCGACGGCGAGCCATCCGCCGTGTAGGAGCGAGCTTGCTCGCGAACAGTCCTGACGATTCAGATCGCGAGCAAGCTCGCTCCTACCAGCGCAGGCGTGCCTGCACCTGCGCTGCGACCCGTGCGGTTTCGCGCAGCGGCGTCACAGGATAGGGATCGGGCGCCTGGTCGAGCGCGCGAATGCGGCCGCGCTCCAGCAAGCTGGCGAGGAAGCGTCGCGGTCGGCCATCGATGCGGTCGACTCCGGCAACGAACACAGGTGCCCACGTGGCCGCTGCCTCCGACAGCATGTTGACCGAGTCGGCCGTGCAGACGATGCGGTCGGCCCAGCCGAGCAGGCCGGCGTAAGGATTGGCGCCGTCGGCCTCACCGCGCCAGACCACGCCAGGCAGCGCCGACAGGCGTTCGCGCAGGCGTTGCCGCACCGGCGCCGGCGTACGCCGCGATGCGGTCGCCAACACGCTTCCGCCTTCGCTCCGCACGATCGATTCCACCTGCGCCAGCACGCGCTCGTAGAGGGTGTCGTCGAAGCGCGCATGGGCGCTCGCGCCGCCGAGCAGCAAGGCGGTGCGCGGGCCGGGCAGGGCGGAGTAACTGTCGAAGTCGCGGCGCGCCGCCGCCAGCCACAAGTCGTCGACCGGGTGCAGGCTGCCCAGCAGGGCGATGACGTTGTCGCCGCGCAGGCGATCGTGCTCGGGTGCGATCACCAGGTCCCAATGATCGGTCGCGATGCGCGGGTCGAGGATCTGAACCGCGCGTGCGCCGCGCCCGCGCAGCAGGCGCGTTGCCAGCGCCGCCTGGCGGCCGCAGCCGATGGCCAGGCGCGGAGGCGCGGCCCGGGCGAAATCCTCGCCAAACGCGCGGCCGGAACCGGGCCATTGGCGCGGAGCCAGCCAGTGCCAAGGCGCCTGCGGCTGCAGGGTCCAGTCCCGGAACGGCTGGCCCAGCGCGTGTGCCAATGCGTCCGCCTGGCGGCGGTTTCCGGCCTTGGCGTCACTGAGCGACCACACCGTGGCGCTGTGCGCGCTTGCATTGTTCACACTGGCAGACCGCTGTTGTTGCACGATTGTGCTTAATCCGTTCTGGAAGCGTCGGGTGTTGCGATTGCGCCAGACTCTACACTTTCATACCTCGGCCGCGGGCTGTCCCGGCGGCTTCAATTGGAGTACCTGATGTCGCACCCGTCCCACGCCGCCCTCCCTGATGCAGTGCTCGATCAGCTGTTCCGCACCGCCCGCACGCACAACGAGCTTACCGGCGAGGTCAGCGACGAGACCCTGCATCAGCTCTACGAGCTGGCGAAGTGGGGCCCGACCAGCGCCAACATGTCGCCGCTGCGACTGGTGTTCGTGAAGTCGGCGCAGGCCAAGGCGCGGCTGGCGCCGGCCCTGGACGAGGGCAACTACGCCAAGACCCTGGCCGCGCCGGTCACGGCGATCGTCGGTTTCGACATGGCGTTCTACGAAAAGCTCCCGTACCTGTTCCCGCATACCGATGCGCGCTCCTGGTTCGATGGCCGCCCGGCACACGACCTGGAGGTCATCGCCCTGCGCAATGGCAGCCTGCAGGGCGCCTATGTGCTGATGGCCGCGCGCGCGCTCGGCCTGGATTGCGGCCCGATGTCGGGCTTCAAGAACGCCATCGTCGACGAGGCGTTCTTCGCCGGGACCCAGGTCAAGTCCAACTTCCTGATCAACCTCGGCCATGGCGATCCCGCCAAGCTGTTCGCGCGTTCACCGCGGCTGTCGTTCGACGAAGCCGCGCAGATCCTCTGATTCTTTTCGTTCGCCCCCTCCACAAGGAGCTCCACCTCATGTTCAAGCGCATCGCACTGGTTGTCGCCCTCGCCGCCGCCAGCACCGTCGCCGTCGCCGCGCCGGTCACCTACAAGATCGATCCCAACCACACCGACGTCGTCGCCAGCTGGAGCCATTTCGGCTACTCCAACCCGATCGCCCATTTCGGCGACGTCGATGGCGTCATCGTCTATGACGCCGACCACGTCGGCGCCTCCAAGGTCGAAGTGACCATCCCGCTGTCGGGCCTGGAAGCCAACGTGGCGGACTTCAACGAGCACCTGCGCAGCGCCGACTTCTTCGACGCCGAGAAGTACCCGACCATCACCTTCAAGAGCACCAAGGTCGAAGCCGCCGGTGACAAGAAGCTGCGCGTGTTCGGTGACCTGACCCTGCACGGCGTGACCAAGCCGGTCGTGCTCGACACGACCATCAACAAGATCGCCGAGCACCCGATCTCCAAGCGCGCCGCGGCCGGCTTCGATGCCACCACCACGATCAAGCGCAGCGATTTCGGCGTCGACAAGTACGCACCCAACGTCAGCGACGCGGTGACCATCCGCATCACGACCGAAGCCAGCGTGCCCAAGCCGGAAGCGAAGAAGTAAGCTTGCGGCAATGATCATCGAACGCCCATCCAGCGCCCGCGGCCACGTCCAGGCGGGTTGGCTCGACAGCCGCCACACGTTCTCGTTTGGCGGTTACTACGACCCGGCCTGGATGGGCTTCGGACCCTTGCGGGTGATCAACGAAGACCGCGTCGATGGCGGCGCGGGCTTCCCGCCACACCGGCACGCCAACATGGAGATCCTCAGCTACGTGATCTCCGGCGAGCTGGCCCACAAGGACAGCAGCGGTGGCGGTGGCGTGATCGGCGCCGGCGAGCTGCAGTGGATGAGTGCCGGCCACGGGGTCGAGCACAGCGAATACAACGGGTCTGCAACTGCGCCGGTGCATTTCCTGCAGATCTGGATCCAGCCCTCGCGGCTCAACCACGAACCGGCTTACGCCCAGCGTGCAGCCATCGACGCCGACACGCGTGGCTGGACGCTGCTGGCCACGCCGGACGGCCGCGAAGGCAGCCTGCCAGTGCGCCAGGACGCGATCGTGCGCGATGTGCGCCTGGATCGCGGCGAGACCGCCGAGCATCCGCTCGATCCGTCGCGGCTGTACTGGTTGCAGGTAGTGGCTGGCAGCATCAGCGCCAACGGCCGGCCATTGCAGGCAGGCGATGCGCTGGGCTTCCAGGGCGAATCCGGCCCGCTGCGGCTGGAGGGCGCCGGCGAAGGCCGCGCCGATGTCCTGCTGTTCGACCTGGCGCACTGAGCCAGGCCTCGCTTTGGGGTGGCCGGGCAGCGGCCTGCTAAACTAGCGGTCCCGCGTCGCCACCTGTCCCGTCCCATGACCGCAGCCACCGCCCATCCGACCCAGGCCAACGCCGAGAAGCGCTATGTGGTGCATCGCGGCGACCTGCCGCTGAGCTGCCCGCTGCCGTCGATGGCGCTGTGGAACTCGCACCCGCGCGTCTACCTGCCGGTCGAGGAAGAGGGCGACGTGCAGTGCCCGTACTGCGGCTCGCATTTCGTCCTGGAAGACTGACGCTTCCGTCGACGCCCATCCGACGGGACGTGCCATGCGTCGACTGACCGTCGTCCAGCTGCTACCGGCGCTGGAATCCGGCGGCGTCGAACGCTCCACCCTCGAGGTCGCGCAGGCGCTGGTCGATGCCGGCCATCGCGCCGTGGTCGTTTCCGCCGGCGGCCGCCTGGTGCCAAGGCTGCAGGCGCTCGGCGCCGAACACATCACCCTCGACATCGGCCGCAAGTCGCTGCTGACCCTGCGCCATGTCCGCACCCTGCGCGCGCTGCTGCTGCGCGAAGGCGCCGACATCGTGCACGCGCGTTCGCGACTGCCGGCCTGGATCGGCGTGCTGGCGCTGCGCGGCATTCCCGCGCCGCAACGACCGCACCTGGTCACGACCGTCCACGGCCTCAACTCGCCTTCGCGCTACAGCGCGGTGATGACGCGTGGCGAGCGGGTGATCTGCGTTTCGCAGACGGTGCGCGATTACGTGCTCCGGCATTATTCCGACACCGACGCGGCCAAGCTGCGCGTCATCGAACGAGGCATCGACCCTGCCCAGTTTCCGCACGCACCGCTGCCCGACACGGCGGCGCGGGCGTGGGCTGCGTCGCTGCACCCGGAGCTGGGCGGCAGCGGTCCGCTGTTGCTGCTGCCGGGTCGCGGTACGCGATTGAAGGGGCATGCCGACGCGCTCGACCTGCTTGCGCGCCTGCGCGGCGACGGCCTCGACGCGCGGCTGTGGTTGCCCGGTGCGCGCGAAGCTGGCCGCGAGGCCTACATCGCCGAACTCGAACGCGAGGCGGCCGAGCGTGGCATTGCCGGGGCAGTGTCTTTCACGGAAGCGACCGACGCGATCGCCCGCGCCTACGCCGCCAGCGACCTGGTGCTGCAGCTCTCGCGCAAGCCCGAGTCGTTCGGGCGCACGGTGCTGGAGGCCTTGTCCGTGGGACGGCCGCTGCTGGGCTGGAACCATGGCGGCGTCGGCGAACTGCTGGCGCGCTGGCAGCCCGACGGCGCGGTCGCACCGTTCGACCTGGGTGCGCTGCATCACAGAGCCTACGAACTCCTTACGCATCCGGCGGCGCCAACGGCTAGGATTCCCGATTCGCTGCGCGCGATGCAGGAGGCCACGCTTGCCGTCTACGCCGAACTCTCCGATGACCGCCGCTGCCGCTGACACCGGTGGCGCGCCGCGCACGCACGGCTGGCGCTGGGCGCCGGCCTGGATCCTGACCTACGTCGCCCTGTGGCCAGCACCGGGCTACGCCGAAGGCGTGCTGGTGCTTGGCGCTCTGGCGGCGATCATCCACCTGGCCATGTCGCGTTTCCGCGGCGGCACGAAGCTGTTGAGCAATCCGGCCTGGGCGCTGACCAGCGTGCTGTTCTTCGCCTACTGGACGCCGGAGCTGGTGTCGGCGATCGATGCCATCGACCCCGGCCGTGCGCTGCGCGAAGCCGCGGTCGACCTGCGCTACCTGCCGTTCCTGTGGCTGGTCGCGGCGGCCGTGGCCGAGCCGCGCGGTCGCCGTGTCACCTTCACCGGGCTGGCGGTGATCCTGGCGATCTGGACGGCCGACGCGCTGTTGCAGGCGGCCACCGGCAGCAGCCCGCTGTTCTCCGGCATCGATGGCATCAAGCATGCGATCAGTGGCCACGGCATGTGCACTCCGCAGGAAGTGGCCAGCGTCGACCGTCTCAGTGGTGTGTTGGGGCCGTGCAACCTCAAGCTTGGGCCGGTGCTGGCAAGCCTGTCGCCGTTCCTGTTGTTCGCCGGTGGGCGTCGCCTGGGCACGATCGGCTGGCTGCTTGCCGCTGCCGCGCTCGGCGTCGTGCTGGTGCTGGCCGGCTCGCGCGCCTCGTGGATCACCTTCGCCGTCGCACTGGCACTGTCGGGCTGGCGGCTGCTGGGCTGGAAGAAGCTGGCGGCGGTATTCGTGTTTGGTGCGATCGCCGGCGCCGTGCTGAGCACGGCAGTGCCGCAGGTTCGCGAGCGCATCGACCGCACCACGCACGTGCTGACCGCCGATGTCGAAGGCGTCGACAGCGCCTTGTCCGGGCGCGCACGGATCTGGAGCGCGGCCCTGTGCATGGTGCGCGACCATCCGTTCAACGGCGTTGGCGCGCGCGGTTTCCGCGAGGCCTTCCCCCATTGCGATCCGGCGCCGGGGCAGACCGCCGCGTGGGGTGGTGGGCCGGCGCTGCATGCACACCAGATCGTGCTCGAGGTGTTGAGCGAGACCGGGCTGTTCGGCCTGCTGATGTGGCTGGCCGGCGTCGCCCTGGCGTGGCGCGCGTGGCGCTTTGCCGACGAGCAGGCGCGCGAGCGTGCGCGACCGGCGATGTGGGCGCTGGCGGCGACGGTATTCCCGCTCAACACCCACTTGGCGTTCTACTCGACGTTCTGGGGTGGGCTGACGTTGTTGCTGGCGGCCTTGTATGCCGGCAGCCTGCTGGCGCGCGAGTAGCGACTGACGCGATGCCATGAGCGTCGTCTGCCAATGAGCCGCGAAGCAGCGACGCGAACCTCCTGGCGGGCGCGCCCATCGTGCGCGCTGTTGTTGTGCATCCTCTTCTTCTGCGTGCTTGCCCAACCCGCCCTGGCGACAACGCCACCTGCGCCGGCGCCCCTGGAGATGGTAGTCCTCGGATCCGGTGGGCCAGGTGCCAGTGGCCGTGCCGGCGCCGCCTATGTGCTGCTGATGGATGGCGAGCCGCGCATCCTGGTCGACGCCGGGCCCGGCAGCCTGGTGCGCCTGGGCGAGGCAAAGCTGGACATCAGGCAGCTGGACACGGTGCTGCTGACCCACCTGCATGCCGATCACGCGGCCGAACTGCCTGGCATCGTCAAGGCGCGCGCGGTCAGCGCCCGCACCGACATCGGCTTCCACGTATTCGGCCCCGCCGGTGCGCAGGGCGATGGCGATGTCGCGGCGCGATTTCCGTCCACCAGTGGCTTCGTTGAACGGCTGTTCGGCAAGTCCGGCGCCTTCGCCTACCTGGCCGACTTCGCCGGCACCATCGACTTCACGACCTCAGACCTGTTTCCACTGGGCGATACCGATCCGTCCAGGGAGCCCCGGGTCATCCACCGCATCGGCGACCTCGTCATCAGCGCCGTCGCGGGGCATCACCGCGACGCGCCTGCGGTGATCTATCGGGTCGACTACAAGGGAAAACGCATAACCTTCAGTGGCGACATCGACGCCCAGGGGCATGCCGCCCTTACGCGGATCGCCAAAGGCGCCGACCTGCTCGTGTTCAATGCCGTCGTCCTCGACCCGCCCGACTCTCCGCCGGCGCTCTACGCGCTGCATACCTCGCCTGGTGATATCGGCCGGATTGCCGGGGCAGCCGGGGTCAAGGCAGTGCTGCTCAGCCATCTATCGGCGAGTGTGGACGAGTCACGCGAACGCGTATCGCGATCCATCCAGGCGCACTACGCCGGAAGAATGCAGTTCGCCCAGGACGGGATGCGGATCGAGCCCTAGCCGGCACGGCGCCAGCGTCATCCTCAATTGCGGCGCGCGTAAGGCGAGGTCATTCCAGGCGGCCGCCGCTTGAAGCGGCGATGGATCCACAGATACTGGCTCGGCGCTTCGCGCACCATCGCCTCGATCGCGGCGTTTACGCGGGTGCTGTCGACGGTGGCATCCGCAGAGGGGAAATCGGCCAGCGGCGCGCCGATGCGCAGCACGTAGTCGCCACCCTCGCGACGGTGGAAGAACGGTACGACCGCACTGCCGCTCAGGCGGGCGAACTGATGAGTGGCGGTGATGGTGGCGGCGGCGACGCCGAAGAACGGCGCGAACACCGTGTCCTTGCCACGCATGTCCTGGTCCGGCGCGTACCAAAGGAACCCGCCTTGCTTGAGGTGGCGGATCGCCGGGCGCACTTCCTCGTTGGTGAACATCGCCTTGGCATAGCGCAGGCGGCCGCGCTTGACCGCCCACTCCATCACCGGGCTGCGGTGGCGGCGGTACATGCCGGTCAGCGGCAGGTGGTCGCACATCAGCCGGCCGCACATCTCCAGGGTCATGAAATGGCCCGAGACCATCAGCACGCCGCGCCCTTGGGCGCGGATGTCGTCGAGCAGCTCCAGGCCCTCGATGCGCACGGTGCGCCGCATCGGCGTGACCGAGCCCCACCAGGCACGTGCAAACTCGAACAGGCCGATGCCCAGGTCGCGGAAGCTTTCGCGCAGCAGGCGCTCGCGCTCTTCCGGCGTCTTCTCCGGGAAGCACAGCGCCAGGTTGATCCGCGCCGCGCGGCGACGGTCGGCGGCCACCAGCAAGGCCAGTGCACCGATGCCGCGACCCAGCCAGCGCTGCAGCGCCCACGGAAAACGGGCGCCCAGGCACATCACGCCCAGCGCCAGCCACATCGGCCAGTGACGCGGGCCGAACGGCGGGGAGGGCGGCGAGGTGGGGGATTCGATTGCCTTGGCCATTGGTTGGATTCTAGGGGCGATGGAGGGAGGTGGAGCGGGAATGAGGGGCGGCAGTGTGGAGCGGGAACGACTGGCTGTCATTGCCCCGCGCTGCGTGAGCGATGGCGTTGCACTTGCCTGCGGGCAGAGGCCCGCCCGTGCCCCTGCGGCATCGTTCCCCAATTCCCTATTCCCAATTCCCGCCCTCCATGCCCGCAGTGCCGGTCTCGTTGGTTATCCTAGTCACGATGTCGACAGACCCTATCGAGCGCCTGATGCGTGGCCTGTACTCGGTCGCGCTCTATCTTTTGGCGCCGATCACCGTTTATCACCTGATCTGGCGCGGCCTGCGCCAGCCGTCGTATTTCCTGCGCTGGCAGGAGCGGTATGCCTTCTATGCCGAGCGCCCGGAGCCGCCCACGCTGTGGCTGCACGCGGTGTCGGTCGGTGAGGTCAATGCGGCGGTGCCGCTGGTCAACGCCCTGCGCCGCACCCGGCCCGACCTGCGCCTGCTGGTCACCACCATCACGCCGACCGGTTCGGAGCGGGTGCAATCGCTTTGGGGCAAGAGCGTTTCCCACGTCTACCTGCCCTATGACCTGCCGGGTGCGGTCGGGCGCTTCCTGGCCAACTACCGGCCGCATGCGGCGCTCATCATGGAAACCGAGCTGTGGCCGAACCTGCTGTTCGGTTGCCGTGACCATGGCATCCCGGCACTGATCCTCAATGCGCGCCTGTCGGAGCGTTCGCTGCGCGGTTATCGCGTGCTGGCGCCGCTGGTGGCGCGTGCGTTGCGCACGGTGCGCACCGTGGCTGCGCAGTCGCATGCCGACGGGGAGCGTTTCATCCGCCTGGGGGCGCGGGCCGATCAGGTGGTCGAGGTCGGCAATCTCAAGTTCGACGTGGCCGTGCCGGAGAACCTGGGTGAGTTCGCGGCGCAGTGTCGCCGCCATTCTGGCGCGCGGCCGGTCTGGATCGCGGCCAGCACGCACGAGGACGAGGAGATGGCGGTCATCGCCATCCACCGTCGCCTGCGCGCGATCTTCCCCGACTTGCTGTTGTTGTGGGCGCCACGCCATCCCGAGCGTTTCCGCATGGTGGCCGACACGGCGCGCACGGCCGGCTGGCAGGTATCGACGCGTTCGCGCACGCAATGGCCGCATCCGGACGATGCGGTGTTCGTCATCGACACGCTGGGTGAGCTGATGAGTTTCTATGCCTGCGCCGATGTCGCCTTCGTCGGCGGCAGCCTGCAGGCGATCGGTGGCCACAATCTGCTCGAGCCGGCCGCGACCGGCACCGCCATCGTCACCGGTCCGCACCTGCACAACTTCGTCGAGATCGCGCAGCGCCTGCAGGCTGCCGGCGCCGTGCGCGTCGTCGACGATGCCGAGGCGGTGCGCGAGGCGCTGGAAGAACTGCTGGGCGATCCGCAGGCACGCGAACGCATGGCGGATGCCGGGCGCGCGCTGGTCGAGACCGGCCGTGGCGCACTGGCGCGGACGATGGCGTTGCTGCAGCCGCTGTTGCCGCCGGCGCCCTGATCGCAAAAACCGGGGTCAAAAACCGGGGTCAGAGTACCTTTTGCTCAAAAGGTACTCTGACCCCGGTTTTGATGACGCCCATCAACCCGTCATTCCCGCGAAGGCGGGAATCCATGGACCTTGCTTCCATAAAAAAACCGCCGGAGGTCCGGCGGTTTTCTTATGTTGCAACCGTTGGTCGGCTTCAGCCCTGCACGTCACCCGGTGCCACGTACGACTCGGTGTCGAGCGTGAGCAGGCGGTTGATGTCCTGGACGTCGGCGATGTCGAGCGTGCCGGCGGCCTGCTCGAGCAGCAGGCGGTTCTGCAGGTGGTTGTAGCGGGCGCGGGCGTACTCGAGCTGGGCGCGGAAGAGGTTGTTCTGGTTCTGCAGCACGTCCAGCACCGTGCGCGTACCGACTTCCAGGCCGACCTGCGACGCGTCGTAAGCGCTCTTGGCCGAAACCAGCGCCAGGCGGCGGGCTTCGACTTCGCTGACGCTGGCGACCAGGGTCTGGTAGGCGTTGCGCGTGTTGCGGATCAGTGCGCGCTTCTGCGATTCGAGCTCGTCGGTGGCGACGTCGCGGCGGGCCAGCGCCTGGCGAACGCCCGATTGCACCGCACCGCCGGAGAAGATCGGCACCGACAGCGTCACGCCCACGGCCGGGCCATACGAACGGTTGTCGATGTCGCGGGTGATGCCCAGGTCGTGCAGGGTGTTGTCGCCCCAGCCGGTGGAATCGCCGTAGCTGCCGTTGAGGTACAGGCGCGGCCAGTGGCCGGCGCGGGCGGTCTCGACGTCGGCCTCGGTCGACTGCACCTGCAGGTCCTTGGCACGCAGCGCAGGGTTGTTCTCGATGGCGGTGGCCACCCAGCCTTCGGCGTCGCGCGATTCCGGCAGTACCGGCTGGAAGTCCTTCGGCAGGCCCTTGACGCCGCGCACGTCCTTGCCGGTCAGCTCGGTCAGGCCCTGGTAGGCATCCTCGAGCACGTTGCGGGCCAGGATCGTGTTGGCGCGCGCGCTGTCGTACTGGGCGCGCGCTTCGTGCACGTCGGTGATCGGCGCCAGGCCGACTTCCAGGCGCTTGGAGGCGTAGTCGAACTGCTTCTTCAGCGCCGTTTCGGCCGCTTCGGCCGCGACCAGCGACTCCAGCGCAATCAGCACGTTGAAGTAGGCCGCCGAGGTGCGCGTGATCAGGTCGTTGCCGGCTGCCGCGAGCTGGAAGTCGCTGGCTTCGCTGAGCGCCTTCTGGCTCTTGTGGCGGGTGAAGTTGCCGCGGTCGTAGATCATCTGGCTCAGCCGGACCTCGCTGCTGCGCGTGGTCGTGTCGATCTGGCTGTTGCCGCCGCTGACGGAGCCGTCAGAGCCGAGCGCGAGGTTGCCGCGGTTGTGGTTTTCCGAGCGGCTGAGGTTGGCGCTGCCATCAATCTGCGGCAGCATCGCCGCGCGCGTCTGCACCGCGCCTTCCTTGACGGCAAGGCGGCTGGATTCGGAGGCGGACAGTTGCGGGTCGCTGTCGCGCGCCAGCTCGTAGGTCTGCAACAGGTCTTCGGCGGAAGCCGTGGCCGGCATCAGGGCCGACAGGCCCATGGCAGTGGCGAGGGCGATTACGAGCGGGCGGCGGATCATGCGATGTCCTTGTCCGTGTAGCGTTCTAGTTGAACCGTCCGCATAGGCCATGCAGACGTGTGAGGGTCGTCAGAACTTGAATGCCGGGGCGGGGGCCGCACCGGCGAGGTAGGGCAGATCGGTTTCGAACAACGATTGGATGCGCGAAGCGTTGACATCGTTGCGCAGCAGCACCGCTTCCATCACAGGCGAGCGGCCGCGCACTACGAACAACCGTCCGTCCGGCTGCAGCCAGTCGATGAAGCGCTGCGGGATGACATCCACCGCGCCGGTGACGCAGATCGCGCTGAAGCGGCGGTCCGGCGTCCAGGCCAGGGCGTCGGCGGTGACGACCTGGGCGTTGTCGACGCCCTGCTGCGCCAGCACGGCGCGCGCGCTGTCGGCGAGGTCGGCGTGGCGTTCGATGCTGACCACTTCGCGGGCCAGGCGGCCCATGCAGGCAGTCAGGAAGCCGCTGCCGGTGCCGATCTCGAGGACGTCGTCACCCGGATCCAGCGCCAGCGCCTGCAGGGTGCGGCCTTCGACCACCGGCTTCATCATCGACTCGCCATGGGCCAGCGGCAGCGCCAGGTCGGCATAGGCCAGCCGGCTGTGCTCGGCGGGCACGAAGGCCTCGCGCGGCAGTGTCGCCAGCACGTCGAGCACGCGCGGATCGAGCACGTCCCAGGGACGTACCTGCTGCTCGACCATCAGTTCGCGTGCCTTGATGTAATCCATGGGGTTCATCGGGGGGAAATCTCGCGCGGAAGACCGCGAATTGTACCGGTAATGACCCACCGGGCCGGTGCTGGCGCGGCGCACAGGATGGCCGAGCGGCGAGGTATGGACTGAGTGCCGGAAGTAATCAAGACCAGTCACCCTCCTGTCGTCAACCGCCAGATCTGGTCATATCAAGCATGCAAGTTGCCTGCATTGGCAATCAACGTGACGCCCGTACCGCAGGGGCCGGAACCACCTCGCGCACCGCGTAGGCGCGCAGGAACAGATCGACCGATGCGGCAAGGTGCGCTTCGATTTCCTCCTCCGTCGGGGCCGGGCCACCAAACACCAGGCAGGCGTGCGGCTCGCCCTTGAGCAGGGCGAAGAACTGTCCGGCCGCGCGCGGCACATCGGCGATGTCGAGTTCGCCGGCGCCGATCCGGCGCTCGAGCAGGGTGGCGAAATCGCCCTGCACCCGCATCGGGCCGGCTTCCCAGAACAGCTTGGGCAGGGCCGAATGGGCGACCTGCGGGGTGCACAGCATGCGATGGCCGGCGACCGCTTCGGGTGAGCTGATCATGGTGTAGAAGGCGCGGGCGATGGTCGCCAGGCGCTCGCGCAACGGCGTCGCCGGCGACGGCTCGAACAGCGACGACGGCAGCGACTGCTCGCAATGCGCCTCGATGGCGGCCGCGAACAGCGCGTCCTTGTCGCCGAAATGGCTGTAGACGGTGAGCTTGGAGACCCCGGCTTCGGCGGCGATCTGGTCCATGCTGGATCCGTCGTAGCCGAGCTGAGTAAACATTCTTTTGGCCGCTTCCAATATCGCGGCGCGCTTTCCCAGATCCTTGGGACGTCCCGGTCCGGTGGACTTCGGGGGGCTGGGCTGGCGTGAAACAGTCATGCGGGAATACTAGACTATTGAGTTTGATATTTATACAGTACTGCCAGGTACAATAATTAACCTCGAGGTCACCCGCAATGCGCAGCAGTCCCCCCACCGCTGCCCGACTCGCGCTGGTTGCGATGCTTGGCCTTTCGACCCTGGCCCTGATGGCCTGCAGCAGTGATGCCAAACCGGAGGAGGAAGCCCGCCCGGTGCTGGTGACCCGCCCGGGTGAATCGACCCAGACCGCTACCGCCTTCGCCGGCGAAGTGCGGGCGCGCGAAGAAAGCCCACTGTCGTTCCGCGTCGGCGGCAAGCTGATCGAACGCAAGGTCGATGTCGGTGCGCACGTGCGCAAGGGCGACCTGCTGGCCGTGCTCGACCCGGGCGACCTGCAGGCGCAGGCACGCGCGGCGCAGGCGCAGTTGGCTGCGGCCGAAGCCGAACTGGGTCGCGCCAAGGCCGACCAGGTCCGCTTCGCGCGCCTCGCCAACGACCAGCTGGTCAGCCGTTCCACGCTCGACGCGCAGAACGCCGCGACTCAGGCCGCGCAGGGGCAGGTCAATTCCGCCCGCGCCAATCTCGAAGTCGCCCGCAACCAGGCCGCTTACTCGCAACTGCGCGCACCGGCCGACGGCGTGATCGCCACGCGCAGCGCCGAGGCGGGACAGGTCGTCGCCGCCGGCCAGGCGGTGTTCTCGCTGGCCGCCGACGGTGTGCGCGAAGTCGCCTTCGCCTTGCCCGAGGGCATCGTCTCGGACATCAAGCCCGGGCAGCCGGTGCTGGTGGAGTCGTGGTCGCAGCCGGGCAAGCGCTGGCCCGGCCGCATCCGCGAGATCTCGCCGGCAGCCGATCCGGCCTCGCGCACCTATGCGGCGCGGATCAGCGTCGATGCGCCAGCCGGAGCCCTCGAACTGGGTCAGAGCGCGCGCGTCTTCCTGCCGGGAAATGGGCACGGCGGCCTCAGCGTTCCGCTGGCGGCCGTGCAGCGCGGTCCCCATGGCAGCGCTGTGTTCGTGGTCGACCCGAAGACCTCGACGTTGAAGTTGCAGCCGGTGAAGACCGGGCCGTTCGGCGAGGACCGCGTGCCGATCATCAGTGGCGTCAGCCCCGGCGACTGGGTGGTCGCCGCCGGTGGCCATCTGCTGCGCGTCGGCCAGAAGGTGCAGCCGGTGGATCGCGACAACCGTCCCGTGACGGCGAACTGACCCATGCGCTTCAACCTCTCCGAATGGGCCCTGCGCCATCGCAGCCTGATTGTTTACGCCATGCTGGTGATGGCGATCGCCGGCACGTTCTCGTATCTGAAGCTGGGCCGCAGCGAGGATCCGTCCTTCACCTTCAAGGTGATGGTGATCCGCACGCTGTGGCCGGGCGCGACCGCCGAAGAGGTCTCGCGCCAGGTCACCGAGCGCGTCGAGAAGAAGCTGATGGAGACCGGCCAGTACGAGTTCATCCGCTCGTACTCGCGCGCGGGCGAATCGCAGGTGATGTTCATCGCCAAGGATTCGCTGCGTTCCAAGGACATCGGGCCGCTGTGGTACCAGGTGCGCAAGAAGATCGGCGACATCCGCCCGACCCTGCCCAGCGACGTCGTGGGGCCGTTCTTCAACGACGAGTTCGGCGACACCTTCGGCAACATCTATGCGCTGACCGGCAAGGGCTTCGACTACGCCGTACTCAAGGACTATGCCGAGCGCGTGCAGCTGGCGCTGCAGTCGCAGCCGGACGTCGGCAAGATCGAACTGTTTGGTGTCCAGGACGAGAAGGTCTGGATCGAACTGTCGAACGTAAAGCTGGCCACGCTGGGCATCCCTGCCTCGGCGGTGCAGCAGGCGCTCGACGAGCAGAACGCGATGGTGCCGGCCGGCTTCTTCGAGACCGGCAGCACGCGCGTGCCGTTGCGCGTGGGCGGCAAGTTCAAGTCGGTCGAACAGATCCGCGAGTTCCCGATCCGCGTCGGCGACCGCACCTTCCGTCTCGGCGATGTTGCCGACGTGCGCCGCGGCTTCTCCGATCCGCCCGCACCGCGCATGCGCTTCATGGGCGAAGACGCCATCGGCATTGGCGTGGCGATGAAGGAGGGTGGCGACATCCTCAAGCTCGGCAAGACCCTGGAAGGTGAGTTCGCCGCCCTGCAGAAGACGCTGCCGGCGGGCATGGAGCTGCGCAAGGTCGCCGACCAGCCGGCCGCCGTCGAAGAATCAGTCGGCGAGTTCATCAAGGTGCTGACCGAGGCCGTGGCCATCGTGCTGCTGGTGAGCTTCTTCTCGCTCGGCCTGCGCACCGGCCTGGTGGTCGCGCTGTCGATCCCGCTGGTGCTGGCGATGACGTTCGCGGTGATGTCGTTCTTCGGTGTCGGCCTGCACAAGATTTCGCTGGGCGCGCTGGTGTTGGCGCTGGGCCTGCTCGTCGACGACGCGATCATCGCGGTGGAGATGATGGCCATCAAGATGGAGCAGGGCTTCAGTCGCCTGAAGGCGGCCGCTTTCGCCTGGGAAAGCACGGCCTTCCCGATGCTCACCGGCACGCTGATCACGGCCGCGGGCTTCCTGCCGATCGCCACGGCGCGTTCGAGCACGGGCGAATACACGCGGTCGCTGTTCGAGGTGGTCACGATCGCGCTGGTGGTGTCGTGGATCGCGGCAGTCGCCTTCATTCCGTACCTCGGCGACAAGCTGCTTCCTGATTATGGCCACGCCGCGGCGCCGCCGAAGCCGGGCTCGTTGCCGGCGCGCTGGCGCGGTTTCCGCGAGCGCCTGGCCGACCGCTTCCCGGCCTTCCACGACTACCTCGCGCCGAAGCCGCCGATCGATGGCCACGTCCACGATCCCTACGCGAGCAAGTTCTACACCCGTTTCCGTGGCTGGGTGACGTTCTGCGTGCGTCGACGCTGGCTGGTCATCGGCGTCACCGCGGCGGCGTTCGTGGCCTCGGTGTTCGCCTTCCGCTTCGTGCCGCAGCAGTTCTTCCCGGATTCGACGCGACCGGAACTGATGGTCGATGTCGAACTGGCCGAAGGCAGCTCGCTGCGTGCGACTTCGGAACAGGCCGAGCGCCTGGAAAAGATCCTCGCCGGCCGCAAGGACCTGGCCAGCTATGTCGCCTACGTCGGCACCGGTTCGCCGCGCTACTACCTGCCGCTGGACCAGCAACTGCCGGCGGCCAACTTCGCCCAGTTCGTGCTGACGCCGAAGAACCTGGAAGCGCGCGAGGACATTCGCCACTGGCTGATCGAGGACGTGTTCAAGCGCTTCCCGGAACTGCAGATGCGCGTCACGCGCCTGGAGAACGGTCCGCCGGTGGGCTATCCGGTGCAGTTCCGCGTGTCGGGCGAGCACATCGACCAGGTCCGCAGGATCGCCTACCAGGTGCAGCAGAAGATTCGCGCCAACCCGCACGTGGTCAACGTCAACTTCGACTGGGACGAGCCGAACAAGGTCGTGCGCCTGGTCGTCGACCAGGAGCGTGCGCGCGCGCTGGGCGTGAGTTCGGCGCGACTGGCGCAGTTCCTGTCGAGCTCGCTGTCGGGCTCGCACGTGAGCACCTACCGCGAAGGCAACGAGCTGGTCGAGATGCTGCTGCGCGGCCCGGCCGAGGAGCGCCTGCGCCTGGAAATGCTCAGCAGCCTGATGGTGCCCACGCAGAGTGGCCAGAGCGTGCCGCTGACCCAGATCGCCACCCTCGAGTACGGCTTCGAGGAAGGCATCATCTGGCACCGCGACCGCAGCCCGACGATGACCGTGCGCGCCGACATCTATGACGGTACGCAGCCGGCGACGGTCACCGCGCAGATTTCGCCCACCCTTGATGAGCTGCGGGCGAAGCTGCCGTACGGCTACTCGATCGATGTCGGTGGCAGTGTCGAGGACTCCGCGCGCGGACAGAACTCGATCGTCGCCGGCGTGCCGCTGTTCCTGTTCGCGGTGTTCACCTTGCTGATGATGCAGCTGCGCAGCTTCTCGCGCAGTTTCCTGGTGCTGCTGACTGCACCGCTGGGGCTGATCGGCGTGACCTTGTTCCTGCTGGTGTTCCGCGTGCCGTTCGGCTTCGTGGCGATGCTCGGCACGATCGCGCTGGCGGGCATGATCATGCGCAACTCGGTGATCCTGGTCGACCAGATCGAGCACGACATCGGCGCCGGCGCCGAGCACTGGCAGGCGATAGTCGAGGCGACGGTGCGCCGCTTCCGGCCGATCGTGCTGACCGCGCTGGCGGCGATCCTGGCGATGATCCCGCTGTCGCGCAGCGCGTTCTTCGGGCCGATGGCGGTGGCCATCATGGGCGGCCTGACGGTGGCGACGTTCCTGACGCTGCTGTTCCTGCCGGCGCTGTACGCGGCGTGGTTCCGGGTGAAGGCGCCGGCGCAGTAAACGTTGCCTACCAGCCCCAGGGTGCCGGCGGTGCCGGCACCGGTCGGGTCAGGTCGAACTCGATGCGGAAGCGGCGGCCTGGACGCGTGCGTTCGTAGGCGGCGATCTGGCCTGGCTCTATCTCCAGCGTCCACACGTTGGAAATGGAGTCGCTGCGCTGGTTGCGCTGGAACAATGCCTTGGACCGGGCATCGGCCGGAAACACCTGGCGCGTGGCGGTGCCGAGGTCGACCGTGGCGCCGCCATACAGCGTCAGCACATCCGGGCTGCCGTCGCGGTTACGGCGATCGTGATCGAGCGTGAGGCCGGAAGCCGTGCGCGTTATCAGCAACGTGCGGGAGTGGTCCTCCCCGACGTGGAAGGGAATGGCGATGCGGTCATGCTCGCACTGGCGGACATGCATGATCAGCGCCTTTCCCGCGTACGGCGCCCCCGGAGTAGGCGGATCGTCGGCCACGATGCGACCAGCGAACGCCTTGCCGCAAAGCGCCTGCAGGTTGGCGAAGAAGGCGTCCGCCGGCTGATGCCTTTCACTCCCGGGAACGGGCGGCGCGTCAGCCTCCGATGGCGCGGAGCGGCATGCAGGCAGAAGCAGCAGGGTGGCGATGATCGCCGTGACAAGCCGGAGGGTACGCGTCATGCGCGCACCCTAGCCGCGGGGGTGTGACCGCGCCATCAATGCGCGGGCCACCCGGATCCCGGCAACGGAACCTTCAGTCGCGCATCACCACTGGCTCACATTCGATCTGCAGCTGCGCCAGTACCGCGGCGGTTGCCGCCTGGGTGCTGACCCCGCGCCCGGCTGCGGCGATGTCGGCGGTGAACACGCCCGCATCGAGCGCCGCTCCGACCGCCTTCTCGATGCAGCGCGCCTCACTCTCCAGGCCGAGCGAGTGGCGCAACAGCAGCGCCGTGCTGAGGATCGTCGCGTAAGGGTTTGCGATGCCGCGGCCGGCGATGTCCGGTGCCGAACCGTGGATCGGCTCGTAGAGCCCCACCCGGCCTTCGCCCAGCGAAGCCGACGGCAACAGGCCAAGCGAACCGGCGAGCATCGATGCCTCGTCGGTCAGGATGTCGCCGAACATGTTCTCGGTGACGATCACGTCGTACTCGCGCGGCTTGGCCAGCAGGTGCATGGCCATCGAGTCGACCAGCTGGTGTTCGAGCGTGATGTCGGGGAACTCGTCGCGCACGATCCGCGTCGTTACTTCGCGCCACAGCCGCGAGGTCTCCAGAACGTTGGCCTTGTCGACGGAGGTGACATGGCCGCGACGCTCGCGCGCCAGCGTGCAGGCGCGACGGACCACGCGTTCGATCTCGGCGACGGTGTACTCGCACAGGTCGCTGGCCGAATCGTTGCCGCGCTGCTTGGCGCCGAAATAGATGCCGCCGGTGAGCTCGCGCACGACCACCAGGTCGACGCCGTTGAGCAGGTGCGGCTTGATCGGCGAGGCACCGAGCGCGGCCGGGTGTGGTTTGACCGGACGCAGGTTGGCGTACAGGCCCAGCGCCTTGCGGATCGCCAGCAGGCCCTGCTCGGGGCGCACCGCGGCCTTGGGGTCTGACCACTTCGGACCACCGACGGCACCGAGCAGCACCGCATCGGCGCGCTGCGCCGCCGTCAGCGTTTCGGGCGGCAGCGGCGAGCCGGTGGCATCGATGGCGGCGCCGCCGATCAGATGCTGCTCGAAGCGGAACACATGGCCATAGCGCTGCGCGACCGCGCGCAGCACCTCCACGGCCGCGGCGGTGACCTCCGGGCCAATGCCGTCGCCGGGAAGAACGACGATGTCAGCTTGCATGGACGAACTCCTGGTTGGATGTGGCGCGCTGGGATTCGAAATGGGCAATGGCTTCGTCCTGGCGGAGCAGGTAACCGAGCTGGTCGACGCCTTCGAGCAGGCAGGTCCGGGCGAAGGCGTCGAGCGGGAACTCGACGCGGCTGCCACCGGGCAGGGTCACGCTGCGCTGCGCGACGTCGATGTGCAGTTCGATGCCGGGCCGGTCGAGAAGTTCATCGACGACGGCCTCGTCGAGCACGATCGGCAGCAGCCCGTTCTTGAGCGCGTTGCTGCGGAAGATGTCAGCGATCTCGGCGCTGATCACCGCGCGCAGGCCGAGGTCGGCCAGCGCCCACGGCGCATGCTCGCGCGAGGAACCGCAGCCGAAGTTGCGACCGGCGACGAGGATGCCGGCACCGGCGTTCTCGGCGCGGTTGAAGGCGAACTCGGGGTTCAACGAGCCGTCAGGCAGGCGGCGCCAGTCATTGAAGGCAAACTGGCCAAGGCCCTGGCGCTGGGTGGTGGTCAGGAACCGCGCCGGGATGATCTGGTCGGTGTCGATGTTGCGTTCGCGCAGCACGACGGTGCGCGAGGTGAGCTCGGTAAAGGGGCGCATCAGGCCACCTCCAGGGTTTCAGCCAGCTGCGCCGGTGCCGTCGTCAGGTACGGTCTTGGATCGGTGATCTCGCCGGCAACCGCGCACGCGGCCGCGGTCAGCGGCGATGCCAGCACGGTGCGCGCACCCTTGCCCTGTCGCCCTTCGAAGTTGCGATTACTGGTGGAAACCGCGAGTTGGCCCGGGCCCACCAGGTCGCCGTTCATCGCGATGCACATGGAGCAGCCTGGCTCGCGCCATTCGGCGCCGGCTGCACGCACGATCTGATCGATGCCTTCGGCTTCGGCCTCGCGCTTGACCTGCTCCGAGCCCGGCACCACCAGCATGCGCACGCGGGGATGCACATGGCGACCGCGCAACACGCTGGCGGTCTCGCGCAGGTCGGACAGGCGCGAATTGGTGCAGCTGCCGACGAAGACCACGTCGACCGGTCGGCCTGCCAGCGCCGCGCCTGGCTGCCAGCCCATGTAGTCGAGGGCCTTGGCCTGGTCGCCATCGCCGGAGGCGGGTACGTGCGCGGCGATGGACGCGACCTGGCCCGGATGCGTGCCCCAGGTCACCGTCGGCTGGATGTCGGCGGCATCGATGCGCACTTCGCGATCGAAACGTGCGCCTTCATCCGTACGGAACTGGCGCCACTGCGCGACGGCTGAATCGAAGGCCGCACCTTGCGGCGCACGCGGGCGACCGCGCAGATAGTCGAAGGTGGTTTCGTCCGGGGCGATCAGTCCGGCGCGCGCACCCGCCTCGATCGACATGTTGCACACGGTCATCCGCTGCTCCATCGACAGCGCACCGATGGTGGAGCCGCGGTACTCGATGACGTGGCCGGTACCGCCGTTGACGCCGATCACGCCGATCACGTGCAGGATCAGGTCCTTGGCGCCGACGCCGGGTGCGAGCGCGCCATCGATCGTGATCGACAGCGTCTTCGGCTTGCGTTGCAGCAGGCACTGCGTCGCCAGCACGTGGCCGACCTCGCTGGTGCCGATGCCGAACGCCAATGCACCGAATGCACCGTGCGTGGCGGTGTGGCTGTCGCCGCAGACGATGGTCTGGCCGGGCTGGGTCAGGCCCATCTCCGGGCCCATCACGTGGACGATGCCGCGCTGCGGGCTGTCGTAGTCGAACAGCTCGACGCCGAAGCGCGCGCAGTTCTCGCGCAGCTTGTCGACCTGTGCACGTGCCTCGGCATTGACGTAGGGGTGCTGGCCGTCGGCGCCGACAGGCAGGGTAGGCGTGGAATGATCGAGCGTGCCCTTGGTCAGTTCCGGCCGGCGCACCGGCAGGTTGCGCGCGTCCAGTTCGGCGAAGGCCTGCGGCGAGGTCACTTCATGGATCAGGTGCAGGTCGATGTAGAGCGTGGCCGGCGCGGTCTCGCTTTCGGGCGTGACGAGGTGGGCATCCCACAGTTTGTCGAACAACGTTCGCGGTGCTTGGCTGGTCATTGGCTGGGCTTGGTGTCGGTGTGAGGTGCGGAAGAAGGGGCTGGACGAAGGCGCCGTGCTAGGCAAGCGCCGCCGTCCTGCGTTCGGGCTCGGCCGCGCCGGCCGCGCGCGTGCGCAGCACCCGGTTGGCGATGTCCAGCCATGCCAGCGCACTGGCTTCGAGGATGTCGGTGCTGGTGCCCGAGCCGGTGACCTCGACGCCGTCGACGCGGGCGATCAGGCTGGCCTGTCCCTGGGCGTCGTCGCCGGTGGTGACGCTGGAGACCTGGTAGCTGTCGATCTCCAGTGCCAGCCCGGCGGCGCGGGCCAGGGCCGCAAACAACGCATGCACCGGGCCGTCGCCGACGGCGGCTTCGCTCACCGTGGCGCCGTCGGCATCGACCAGCTGCACGCTGGCGGTCGGCAGGCTGTCTTGGTTCACGCCGGTACTGACATGCAGTCGGGCGAGACGATGGCCACGCGCGGCACGATTGTCGGCGCCGAGCACCAGCGCCTCCAGGTCGGCATCGAACACTTCGCGCTTCTTCTCCGCCAGCGACTTGAAGCCGGCGAACACGGAGTTCAGCTGTGCCTCGTCGAGGGCGAAGCCGAGCGTCTGCAGGCGATCGCTCAGTGCGGCGCGGCCGCTGTGCCGGCCCATCACCATCTGCGACTGCGCCCAGCCGACGTCTTCCGGACGCATGATCTCGTAGGTGCCGCGGTGCTTGAGCATGCCGTGCTGGTGGATGCCCGACTCGTGCGCGAAGGCGTTCTGGCCGACCACGGCCTTATTGCGCTGCACGGCCATGCCGGTGATGCGCGACAGCAGGCGCGAGGTCGGTACCAGCCTGCGGCTGTCGATGCGGGTGTGCGCGCCGTAGTACTCGCCGCGCACGCGCAGGGCCATCACCAGTTCCTCGAGCGCGCAGTTGCCGGCACGCTCGCCGATGCCGTTGATGGTGCATTCGACCTGGCGCGCGCCACCCTCGATCGCAGCCAGCGAGTTGGCGACGGCCAGGCCGAGGTCGTTGTGGCAGTGCGCGGAGAACACCGCCTGGTCGGCGCCGGCCACGTTTGCCCGCAGGAACTCGAACAGCGAGCGGATCTCGCTCGGCGTGGTGTAGCCGACTGTGTCGGGGATGTTCAGCGTGCGGGCACCGGCGGCGACGGCAGCGCTGCAGATCTGCGCCAGGAACTCCGGTTCGGTGCGCAGTGCGTCTTCGGCCGAGAACTCGACATCGTCGGCGTGCCGACGCGCCAGTTCGACGCCCATCACCGCGCGTTCGAGCACCTGATCCCGGCTCAGGCCGAGCTTGTGCTCCCGGTGCAGCGGGCTGGTCGAGATGAAGACATGGATGCGCGGATGCACGGCACCGTCGAGCGCCCGCGCACAGGCCTCGATGTCGCCCTCGTGGCAACGGGCCAGCGCCGCGACAGTGGCGCCACGCACCTCGCGGGCGATCGCGCGCACGGCGCCCATGTCGGTCTCCGAGCTGGCCGGGAAGCCGGCCTCGATCACGTCGACACCGAGCTCCGACAACGCATGGGCGAAGCGAAGCTTCTGCGCCGGCGTCATGCTGCAGCCGGGCGACTGCTCGCCGTCACGCAGGCTGGTGTCGAAGATCCGTACTCGGGAGGCGGGGTCGTTCATGCGGTGAGCTCCTCGTTGCGGGTGCGCACGGCGGCGGCGCGAATGGGTGGGTTTGGCGTTGCGGGTCGAAGCGTGGTGATGGCCGGCTCCAGTGGCGCCGGTTGTTCGCGATGGCGGCGGCGCGGACGTCGCGGCGCGCGCGGGCGGACTTCGGAAAGCAGTTGCGCCAGCACGCCGGCATCGAGATTGCCGCCGGAGACGACGGCACATTTGCGCTTGCCGGCGACGCGGCGACCTGCGGCCAGTGCGAGTGCGCCGGCGCCCTCGGCGATGACGTGCTCTTCCAGCGCCAATCGAACCAGGGTCTCGCGCAGCTCGGCCTCGCGTACGACGATCACGTCGTCCAGCAGTTGCGACAGCAGCTGACGCGTCAGATGGCCGGGCACCTTGACTCGCACGCCATCGGCCAGGGTCGCCGCCGGTTCGCGCGGCACGCAGTCGCCGCGCAACGCGCGCAGCATCGAATCGACGCCTTCGACCTGGGCGCCGATCACGCGCACGCCCTGCGATTTCATCGCCAGCGCGACACCCGAAGCGAGCCCGCCGCCGCCGATCGGCACCAGCACCACGTCCGGCGCCAGCGCCGCCAGTTCCAGCCCGACCGTGCCCTGGCCGGCGATCACGTCGGGATCGTCGAACGCCGACAGCACGCGGTAATCGTTCTGCAGGGCGAGTTCGGCCGCGAAGGCCTTGGCTTCGTCGTAGCTGTCGCCGTGCAGGCGCACCGTCGCGCCCCAATGGGCGACGCCGGCGATCTTGGTCTGCGGCGCGCAGCGCGGCATCACCGTGATCGCATTGACGCCAAGGCGATAGGCCGCCCAGGCCAAGCCCTGTGCGTGGTTGCCGGCCGACGCGGCGATGACCGTGCGATGGTCACCGCGCTCGCGCGCGGCCAGCAACGCATTGAGCGCGCCGCGCACCTTGTAGGAACCGGTGCGCTGCAGGTTCTCCAGCTTCAGCCAGCAGCCGAAGCGCTCGGCATAGTGGAGCGGGGTCGGTGGCAGGTAGCGGCGCAGGCGGGCCTGCGCCGCCAGTACGTCACCGACATCGACGGTCTGTACGTGCGTGTTTGCTACGTCGCCGTCCATGGCCATCAGACCGCCGTCAGCCAGCCGGCATGCGCCGGCTCTTCACCGCGGACGACGCGCGAGTACAGCGCCGACAGCTCGCGCGTGACCGGGTTGTCGCCGAACTCGCGGCGGTCGAGCACGCTGATCGGTGCTGTCTCGGCAGCCGTGCCGCAGACGAAGACCTCGTCGGCGTCGAGGAGCTCGTGATGGGTGACGGTGCGCGACTCGGCGCCGCTCAACTGGATCAGCGTGTCGCGGGTGATGCCGGGCAGGGCGTCGCGGTGCTCCACGGCGGTGACCTGGCCGTTGCGCACCATGAAGACGTTGGCGCCGGTGCACTCGACCACGTTGCCGTCGTCGTCGATGAACAGCGCCTCGTCGAAGCCGCGCGACTTGGCTTCGCGTTTGGCCAGGATCGAGTTGACGTAGCCCCCGCACAGCTTCAGCGGCGGCAGCGCGCTGGCCGGGTTGCGGCGCCACGGCGACACCGTCAGGCGGGTGCGGTCGCCGGCCAGGTGCACGCGCTGGGCCATGGTCGCGACCATGAAGTGCTGGGTCAGCTGCGAGACGTCGAGGCCGATGCTGCCGGTGCCGAACCAAGCCAGCGGGCGGATGTAGGCATCGCGATGGTCGTTGGCGCGCAGCGTTTCCAGCGTCGCTTCGAAGGCGCGCTCGACATCGAAATCCAGACCCAGCAGCTCGGCGCCCTTGCGCATGCGCTGCATGTGCTCGGGCAGGCGGAACACCGCCGCGCCCTGGCGCGTGGCGTAGCTGCGGATGCCCTCGAACACGCCGGTGCCGTAGTGCATGGCGTGCGTGGTCAGCGGTGCCTGCAGCGAGTCGGCGCTGGCGAGTTCGCCGTCGAACCACAGCATCGGGGTATCGGTGGACGTTGGGCGGCGGCGCGCATCGTCAAGCATGGACAGCGGCATCGCGGTGCCGCGCTGGCGCACACTCTGTTGATTCTCGGTGACGGTCATTGACACGGCGACACCTCCACCGAGAGGCAGTCGTAGAGCTTGGCGAGCTGGGTCTGCAGGCTGGTGTCGGCGCGATCGCCTTCGACGGTCAGGCGCAGGTACCAGCGGTCGCCGTCGGGCTGCGCTTCGCCATCGACAGCGAGTGGGCGGAAACCGCGGCGTTCGGCGGCGCCCAGTACACGCGCCAGCGCACCTTCGGCCTGACGCAGGGTGAGATCAAGCTGGTATCGCATGGCGGGGATCCTCGGCGGTGGGGGTGGCAATGGCGGCACGCGCATCGGCTTCCGGATCGAGCATCTGCGCGTTGTTGTGGTTGGGCGGCACCAGCGGCCACACGTTCGCGGCCTGGTCGATGGCCACGTGCAGCAGGGCCGGGCCGGGGGCGGCCAGCAGCTGCTGCAGGGCGGCCTCGACGCCGTCGGCGCGATCGACGTGCAGCGCCTGCACGCCGAAGGCGGCGGCTACGGCGACGAAGTCGGGGTTGTCGGACAGGTCGATCTCGGAATAGCGGCGCTCGAAGAACAGCTCCTGCCACTGTCGGACCATGCCCAGGGCCTGGTTGTCGAGCAGCACGATCTTCACCGGCAGGCCGTAGCGGCGCAGTGTGGCCAGCTCCTGCACGTTCATCAGGAACGAGCCGTCGCCACTCACGCACACGACCTGCGCCGACGGATCCTGCATCTGCGCGCCGATCGCGGCCGGCAGGCCGAAACCCATCGCGCCGAGCGCGCCGCTGGTCAGGTGCTGGCGGGGTTCCTTCATGCGCCAGTGCTGGGCCACCCACATCTGGTGCTGGCCGACGTCGCAGGCGACGACCGCATCGGGCGCCAGTTCCGACAGGCGCTTGAGCAGCGACGGCGCGTAGACACTTTCGCCCGGTGCGTCGTAACGCGCGGCATGTTCGCGGGCGCGCTGCTGGCAGGTCGCGCGCCAGGCGCGGCGGGCGACGCCGTTGCGTCCGTGCAGGTGCGCCGCGCACGGCAGCGTCAGCGCCGTCAACGTGGTGCGGATGTCGCCGCGCACGCCGACGTCGGCGTGGCGCAGCTTGCCGATCTCGCAGGCGTCCAGGTCCATGTGGACGACGCGGGCGTTCGGTGCGAACTCGGCCAGCTTGCCGGTGGCGCGATCGTCGAAGCGGGCGCCGACGACGATCAGCAGGTCGGCTTCCTGCACCGCCAGGTTGGCGGCGCGGCTGCCGTGCATGCCGAGCATGCCCAGGTTGAGTGCATGTCCGGACGGCAGCGCGCCCAGGCCCTTCAACGTCAGCACGGTCGGGATCTGGGTGGCGTCGACGAACGTGCGGAACGCGGCAACGCAATCGCCCAGCGCGATGCCGCCGCCGCCGTAGACCAATGGCCGCTGCGCCTGCGAGATCAGTGCCAGCGCCGCATGCAGTGAGGCATCGATGGGCGCGGGCACATCGTCGATGTCGGCCGGCACGTGCGCCGGCAACTGCGAGGCGTCGCCGAACTGCACGTCCTTGGGCAGGTCGATCAGCACCGGGCCGGGACGGCCGGAGCGGGCGATGCGGAATGCCTCCGCCACCATCCGCGGCAGGTCTTCGACCTTTCGCGGCAGGAAGCTGTGCTTGACGATCGGCATGGTCATGCCGAACACGTCCAGTTCCTGGAAGGCATCGGTCCCCATCAGCGCCGTCGGCACCTGGCCGGTGATGACCACCATCGGCACCGAGTCGAGCATCGCATCGGCGATGCCCGTCACCAGGTTCGAGGCGCCCGGCCCGGAGGTGGCGACGCATACACCGACGCGCCCGCTTGCTCGTGCGTAGCCATTGGCCGCGAATGCCGCGCCCTGTTCGTGGCGGACCAGCACATGGCGCAGGTCCGATCCGTGCAGGGCATCGTAGAAGGGCATGATCGCGCCGCCCGGGTAACCGAAGAGCGTATCGACGCCTTCGGTCACCAGGGCCTGCACCAGCCAGCGGGCACCGTTCATCACGCCGCCTCGGTCTGCGCCGGGCGCGCCGCGGTGGCCGCTGCCGGTTGCGGTGACGACGCCAGCCACTTCATGTTGGCGCGCAGCTTCTTGCCGACCGCTTCGATCGGATGGTCGAGGTCGGCCTGCTTGAGCGCCTTGTAGTTGGCGTTGCCGGCGGCGTACTCGGCGATCCACTGGCGCGCGAACGTGCCGTCCTGGATCTCGGTCAGCACCTTCTTCATCTGCGCGCGGGTGTTGTCGTCGACGACGTAGGTGCCGCGGGTAAGCGCGCCGTACTGCGCGGTCTCGCTGATGAACTCGTGCATGCGGGTGATGCCGCCCTCGTAGAACAGGTCGACAATCAGCTTCAGCTCGTGCAGGCACTCGTAGTAGGCGACCTCCGGCTGGTAACCGGCTTCGACCAGCGTTTCCCAGCCGGCCTGCACCAGCTTCGTCGCGCCGCCGCAGAGCACGGCCTGCTCGCCGAAGAGGTCGGTCTCGGTCTCTTCCTTGAAGGTGGTCTGGATGGCGTTCTGGCGGGCGCCACCGATGCCGGCGCAGTAGGTCAGCGCGAGCTGTTCGGCATTGCCACTGCGGTCCTGGTGCACGGCGTAGACGGACGGCACGCCGCGGCCGATCTCGTACTCGCGACGCACCAGCGCGCCCGGGCCCTTCGGCGCGACCAGCACCACGTCGAGATCCTCTCGCGGCGTGATCTGGCCGTAATGGACATTGAAGCCGTGCGCGAACAGCAGGCAGGCGCCGGGCGCGATGTTCGGCTCGATCACTTCGCCGTAGAGCTGCGGCTGGACCATGTCCGGCGTGAGCACGGCGACGAGCTGTGCGTTCCTGACCGCTTCGGCGGGCGTGGTGACGGTGAAGCCGTCGGCCTTGGCCTTGATCTCGGTCGGGCCGCCCGGTCGCAGGCCGATGGTGACATCGAAGCCGGAGTCGCGCAGGTTCAGTGCATGGGCGCGGCCCTGGCTGCCGTAACCGACGATGGCGACGCGGGGTTTGGAGCTGGTGGTCATTGCAAAGTCCTTGTGATGTTCGAAGCGGAAGGAGGAACAGGGACGAGCGACTTCAAAGCGGGATGTGTCAGGCGAGCGCGGGCTCGCGTTCAGTGGTGCTGCTGGTGCCCGTGTCGACCAACTGGCTGGCGATGCGGCGGTCATCGAGCGGGCCCGGCGCAGTCACCGCACCGCGCGAGGCGGAACTGACCACCCGCGCGTACTTGGCGAGCACGCCGGTGGTGACGCGCGGTGCGATGCGCGCGGCGGTGCGCGTCGACAGATCGGCATCGACGTCGATGCGGCGCGTGCCGACATCGATCCGCACGCGGTCGCCGTCGCGCAGCTTGGCGATCGGCCCGCCGTGCGCGGCCTCGGGCGAGATGTGGCCGACCATGAAGCCGTGCGTGGCACCGCTGAAGCGGCCGTCGGTGATCAGCGCGACATCGTTGCCCAGGCCCTGGCCGACCAGCGCCGCGGTGACCGCGAGCATCTCGCGCATGCCCGGGCCGCCGGCAGGTCCTTCGAAGCGGATCACCACGACGTCGCCGGCATTGACCTGGCGCGACTGCACCGCCGCGAACGCCGCTTCCTCGGAATCGAACACGCGCGCGGTGCCTTCGAAATGCTCGCGGCCGTGGCCGGCGAGCTTGACGATGCAGCCTTCCGGGGCGAGGTCGCCGTAGAGGATCGAGTAACCGCCGCGCGGCTTGATCGGGTCGTTGATCGGGCGGACGACATCCTGGTGCGCCGGTGCCGGGACGTCATCGAGTTCGGTGAAGAACGAACGGCCGGTGACGGTCGGAATGTCCTCGATCAGGCCGGCAGTACGCAGTTCGCGCGCGACCAGCGCCGTGCCGCCCTGTTCGAACATGTCCGCGGCGGTGTAGCGGCCACCGGGCTTGAGGTCGGCGATCACCGGCGTCATGCGCGCGGCCGCTTCGAACTCTTCCAGGTCGAAGGCGACGCCGGCTTCGTGCGCGATCGCCAGCAGGTGCAGGGCGGCATTGGTGGAGCCGGCAGTGGCCGAGACCGCGCGGGCCGCGTTGCGCAACGCAGCTGGGGAGAGGATGTCGCGCGGTCCCGGCCCGCCGTTGCGCAACCGGTCCATCACCAGCGCGCCGCAAGCCCGGGCGGCGGCCGGCTTGTCGGCGTGGATCGCCGGGATGTCGTTCAACTGCAGCGGCGACAGGCCGAGGAAGGTCAGCACCATCGCCATCGTGTTGGCGGTGAACTGGCCGCCGCAGGCACCGGCGCCGGGGCAGGCATGGGATTCGATGCGGTGCAGCTCGGCGTCGTCGATGCGGCCGGCGGAGTGCGCGCCGACGGCTTCGAAGACGTCCTGCACGGTGAGGGGGCGGTCGGTCTCTCCCGGCTTCGACGGACATCGGCCCGGCATGATCGTGCCGCCGTAGAGGATCACGGTCGGGATATCCAGCCGCGCCGCCGCCATCGCCGCGGCCGGGATGGTCTTGTCGCAGCCAACCAGCAGCACCATCGCATCCAGGCAGTGCCCACTGACGGCCAGCTCGATCGAATCGGCGATGGTCTCGCGCGAGGCCAGCGAGCAGCGCATGCCATCGGAGCCCATCGCGATGCCGTCGGTCACGGCGATGGTGTTGAACTCGATCGGGGTACCGCCGTTGTCGAGCACGCCCTGGCGCACGTCCTGCGCGAGGTCGCGCAGGGTGAAATTGCACGGCGACACGTCCGACCAGGTGTGGACGACGGCGACCAGCGGTTTCGCGATCGCGGCGTCGTCCAGGCCGGTGGCGCGCAGCATCGCGCGTGCCGGTGCATGTGCGGGGCCCTGCTTGATGGCGTTGCTTCTCACGAACTGGAGTCCTCGGTGGAATCCAGGTCCGCAAAAACAAAAACCCCGCGCCGTTTCGGGCGCGGGGTCTTTGTGTTTCAGACCTGGGTGGTGTGGTGTTGCTTACACGAACCCGTACCCCGCGCTGGCATGCCCGGTAATAAGTACGAGTACAAGAATGAGTGCCGCCGATGCGGTCAGGGTCAACGCAAGTCGCAGCGACTCGGCCGTGCCTTGCGGCCGGGCCTGAGTGGTCTGCGGGTGGTTGTTGCGCTGCGTCATGGAACCGAGGTAAACATGCCCGGCGCGGGCATGTCAACAGTTTCGTATGAAACAGCGCGAGGTTGCGACGAGCGGCTCATCGCTTCAGCAATCGCTCGCGCAGTGCGGCGTAATCGACGGCCAGGGACTGAGCAAAGGCCGGCCACGAAAGGGTTTCCGCCAATGCCGGCGGTGGCTCGACGGCATGGCCGACGAGTGGCTCGACGATGGTTTCGAACTTGGCCGGGTGGGCCGTGGCCACCACCGCCCAGGGGCGACGATCCCCTTGCGCTCGCAACTGCTCGAGCACATGCAGGCCGGTGGCGGTGTGCGGGCAGGGCACGATGCCATGGCGTCGTGGCGCCTCGCCGATGGTCGCGGTGATGGTGGCGTCGTCGACCGCGAATGCCTTCAATGCGCTGCGTAGCTGTGTGTCGTCGTCATGCCAGTAGCGCAGCCGTTCGAAGTTGCTCGGCGCGCCGACATCCATGGCATTGGCCAGGGTCGCGCGCGTCGCCTGGGGTGCGTAGTCGCCGCCGGCGAAGTAGCGCGGCAGCACGTCGTTGGCGTTGCTGGCCAGGACCAGATCGCCGACCGGCAACCCCATCCGCCGTGCGAGGAAGGCCGCGCAGGCGTTGCCGAGGTTGCCGGTGGGGACGATGAAGTTCAGTGGCTGGCCGTTGCGCGCGAAGAACTCCAGCGCAGCGTGTGCGTAGTACGCCACCTGCGGCAGCAGGCGTCCGAGGCTGATGCTGTTGGCGGAGCTGAGCGACATCGACTGCCGCAACGCTTCGTCCGACAACGCCTGCTTGGCCAGGCGCTGGCAGTCGTCGAAGCTGCCGGCGACGCGGTAGGTACGCACGTTGGCGCCCCAGCATTCCAGGCCATGCGCCTGGCGTGGCGAGACGCGGCCTTCGGGGTAGAGGATCACCACCTCGAAACCCGGACGGCGGTGGAAGGCTGCAGCCACGGCCGCGCCGGTGTCGCCCGAGGTCGCTACAAGGATCGTCGTCGGCGGTGCGTCCTGCGGCCGCAGACGTGACAGCGACTCGGCGAGGAAGCGCGCGGCATAGTCCTTGAACGCGGCCGTCGGTCCATGGAACAGCTCGAGCAGGTGGTCGCCCTCGCCAGTCATTCCACGCAGCGGAGCAGGGAAGGAGTAGGCGTGTTCGCAGATCGCCGCCAGCGACTCGCGCAGTGACGAAGCGGCGAAGTACGGCGCCAACACCGCGTGCGCCGTGTCGGCCAGCGTGGCCCCGGCTTGCACGGTAAGCGTCGGGATTCGCTCGGGCACGTAGAGCCCGCCGTCGGGAGCGAGTCCGGCGACAAGGGCCTGGTCGATGGACGTGGGGGGCGTGTTGCGGCGCGTGCTGGAGAAGTTCATGGGGCTCGTTGCATGAGTTTGTCACCCGTCATTCCCGCGAAGGCGGGAACCCAGTGACGTTGCTGTTGAGAATGCCGAAATCCACGTCACTGGGTCCCCGCCTTCGCGGGGATGACGGGTGACAGGCAAATCGAGTCAGAGCAGAACATCCGCCCGCGGTCCCGCCACGGGCGTGACGTACGCGCGCGAGCCGTATCCGGCCTGCGCGAACGCTGCCTGCATCGCCGGCGCCGCCGCTTCGGCCTCGGACTTCGATGCGAACCACGCGAACGTGCTGGGCCCGGCACCGGAGATGCTGGCGCCCAGCGCGCCATGGTCCAGCGCCGCTGCCTTGGCCTCGACGAAGCCGGGAATCAGCGGCGCGCGGCGCGGTTCCACCAGCAGGTCGTGCAGGCCTTCGCGCAGCAGCGACGCATCGCCACGTTGCAGCCCGGTCAGGAACAGCGCCAGGTGCGAGCTCTGCTCGACCACCAGCGACAAGGGGTACGGTTCGGCCAGCACTGCGCGGGCGCGTCGCGTTTCGAGCATCTGGTCGGGATGGACGACCACCGCGTGCAGCCACTCCGGTACCGCCAGCGGGATCATCCGCGTCGCAGTGGCCATCACCACGCCACCGAGCAGCATCGGCGCGACATTGTCGCCGTGGCGACTGCCGCTGGACACCGACTCGCCGTCGAGGGCGAATCCGTACAGCGCTTCGCGCGGCAGTGGCGCATCGAGCAATGCATTGGCGGCGACCAGCGCGGCCACACAGGACGCGGCCGAACCGCCGAGGCCGGAGCCGAGCGGGATGCCCTTTTCCAGTTCCAGCTCGAAACCATGGCCCAGGCCGAGCGCGGCGCGCAACGACATCAGCGCCTGGCCGGCCGTGTTGCGTGCCGCCTCGAGCGGCAGCGTGTCGGCACCGGCGACATCGCCGCGGATCGCCACGATCCGCACTTCCGGCTGTGCAATGCGACGCACCACCGCGACATCGCGAACGCCGGCAATGGAATGCCCGAGCAGGTCGAAGCCGACGCCGATGTTGCCGACACTGCCGGGCGCGAACGCGCGGCATTGCAGGCGATTTCCGGCGATGGCCGCGTCCGATGGGACTTCTATACCCACGCTCATGCGTGCGCCTCGACCGGCACGCCGGCATGCAGCTGCGGCATCCCGCACGGCGAGCCCAGCGATTGCGCGATCGCCAGCACGTCGCCGAACACGCCGGCGGCGGTCACGTCGGGACCCGCGCCCGGGCCCTGTACCACCAGCGGATTGTCGGCATAGCGACGGGTGCTGAACTGCACCAGGTTGTCGGTCAGGCGGGTATGGCAGCAGGCGTGTTCGCGCGGCAGGGCGACCACGCCGACGCTTGCACGACCATCGCGGTCGAGGCGGGCGAGATGGCGCAATGCGCGCTGCTGCGCGTCGGCTTCGCGGTAGCGGGCCAGCATCGGCGCATCCATTTCATCCAGGCGCGCGAGGAATTCGTCCCTGCTGACCGCGCGCAGTGCCTGTGGCACCAGGTTCTCCACTTCGACATCCTCCAGCGACAGCACGCGACCGGCTTCGCGCGCCAGGATCACCAGTTTGCGCGCGACATCGAGGCCGGACAGGTCGTCGCGCGGATCAGGTTCGGTATAGCCCAGCGCCTGCGCCTCGCGGACCAGCTGCGAGAACGGCACGCTGCCATCGAAACGGTTGAACAGCCACGCCAGTGTGCCCGAGAGCATGCCGTCGATGCCGAAAAGTTCGTCGCCGGTGTCGAGCAGGTTGCGCAGCGTCAGCATCACCGGCAGGCCGGCGCCCACCGTCGCCTCGTAGCGGAAGCGGCCGCCGCCGCTGCGGCTGGCGTCCTGGATCGCGCTGTAGCGGGTCCAGTCGCCGCTGCCGGCGTGCTTGTTCGGGGTGACGACGTGGATGCCGGCGGCGAGCCAGCGCGGATACAACGCGGCGACGGCGGGACTGGCGCTGCAGTCGACGATCAGCGCGTGCGGCAGGTGCTCGCCGCGGACGTGGCTGGCGAAACGCTCGAGGTCTACCGCCTCGGCAGCGCCGCCGTCCAGGCGTGCGACCGCGTCCGCCGGCTCGATACCGCGTTCGTCCAGGTGCATCGTGCGGCTGTTGGCGAGCGCGCGCAGGCGCAGGTCGAGGCCGGAGCGCTTGCGCAGCTGCGGCAGTGCCGCCGACAGCTGCAACAGCAGTGCGCGGCCGACCTGGCCCGGGCCAATCACGCCGACCGACAGGGTTTGCGGCGATAGCCAGAAGGCGGCGTGCGCGGCGCGCAATGCTCGCGTCGCGTCCTTGTCGCCGATGGCCACCGAGATGTTCCGCTCGCCCGCGCCCTGAGCGATCGCACGGGCATTCACCCGTGCCTGTGCCAGGCCGCCAAGCAGCCGCGCCGCCACGCCTGGCGTGCCGACCATGCCATCGCCGACCGCGGCCAGCACGGCGATGCCGTCGGTCAGGGTCACGCCCTGCGCCTGGCTGTCGGCGATGGCATCGGCGAAGGCGACGGCGACCGCATCGCGCGCACGCTGCGCCTGGTCGGCGCGCACGATGCAGCAGATCGAATGTTCGGAGGATCCCTGCGAAATCATCGTGACCGACACGCCGGCCCCGCGCAGCGCGCCGAACAGCCGCTCGGCCGCGCCCGGCACGCCGACCATGCCGTTGCCCACCAGTTCGACGATGGCCATGTCGCGCACCAGGCTCAGGCCTTTCACCGGCGCGCCATCGGGATCGCTCTTCGGGCTGATCAGCGTGCCGGGCAGGTGCGGCCGGCGGGTATTGCGGATCCACAGCGGAATGCCGCGCTCCTGCACCGGCGCCAGCGTCTGCGGATGCAGCACCTTGGCGCCGAAGTAGGCCAGCTCGCACGCTTCGGCGTACGACATCGAAGGCAGGCAGACCGCTTCGGGCACCAGCCGCGGGTCGGCGGACAGCACGCCGTCGACGTCGGTCCAGATCGTCAGCGCGTCGGCGTCGAACAGGTTGGCGAAGATCGCCGCGGAGTAGTCGCTGCCATTGCGACCGAGCGTGGTGGCGCGCCCTTGCGCATCGCGCGCAACGAAACCTGTCACGACTACGTGGCCGTTGCCGTTAAGCCCGCGCCACTGGGCCAGGCGCGTGCGGCTGGCGGGCCAGTCGACCGCCATGCCCATCTCGCCGGGATGCACGACCAGCACGTCGCGCGCATCCATCCGCAGCCAGCCCGGTGCGGTCGCGGCAAGCGCGGCGTGCATCAGTCGCGACGACCAGACTTCGCCCCAACCGGGCAGTGCCGCCGCGAGCGGCTCCGCGGCATTGCTGTCGAAGGCGATCGCGGCCAGCTCGCCACGCACCGACTCGAACTCCTCGTCCAATGCCGCCTGAAGCCTCTGGCCACCGTCGCCGTCGAGTGCATCGGCCGCGGCACGGTGCCGCTGCCGCAATGCTTCCCAGGCGGGTGCCCAGTCCTGGCCCGCGCGAGCAGCGGCGACCAGGGAAATCAGCGCATCGGTGACGCCCTGCATCGCCGACACCACCACGACACGGGTACTGGCCTGGTCATCGAGCAGGCCGGCGGCGACACGATACAGGCCGGCGTCGGCAAGGCTGCTGCCGCCGAACTTGTGGACGTGGCACTGCACTGCGCGTTTATTGCGGTCGGGCGGTGCGGCATCGGCGGAAGGCATGGCTCGGGCTCCTTGTGGGCCCCGCTTCCGGTCCGGGTGCACACCTGCGCACCCGGGTCGGGTGCGGAGGCGTGGTCTGAATCAACTGGACACGCCCGTCCGCACCCCGAAAGGAGTGGTACCGGTACCAGTGGTAATCGCAATGTTGCGATGCGTCATGGAGGCGAGAAGATCACGCGGTTCCGGGGGCTGTCAACAGTTGCATCTGTAACGGGGACATGTGTGACAAGAGAACGCTCTTTTGCGTCCGCCGGGGCCAGCCACGTAGCATCGAGGCAGATACCCATGGGGACGCCGCGGTGAGCGCCGGCGGCACGAATGGGGTCCATCGTCCAACTCCACGGCACTGGCGCGCGCCCGTGCACGGTCCTGTGCAGGCGCCATCAGCTTGAACGAATCACTGCTTCGATCCACCTTGAGCATCGGCGAAGCGGCGACCGTCGCGACGATCTGCTTCGGCCTTTTCATCGTGGCGTCCACCCAGTCCGTGCTGGCAGGATTTCCGCAGGCCACGTTCTCCGATGCCGGCAACGTCGCCACGGTTGTCATTGAGATCGTGCTTGCAGCGTGTGCGCTTGTGTACCTGCGCAGCCGGGATTTCGACATTGCCTCGCTGTATCCGCAACCCGACTGGCGCGGTACGGTGGTGGGCACGATTCTCTATGCCGCGACGCTGCTGGCGGGTTACCTCGTCACCGCACCGTTCGCCGGCGAGGACGGAAACGCGGGCATGGTGGCGTTCTCGTTCAGTGGCGTGTCGATGGCCACCACCATCGCGCTGGCCATGGTCAACGGCACGTTCGAGGAAGTTTTCCTGCTGGGCGTGCTGGCCCGCAGCCTCCGCGAACAAGGTGCCTCGATCGCCATCGGCGTATCGATCCTGGTGCGGATCCTCTATCACCTGTACCAGGGACCTGTCGGCGTCCTGTGGATCCTTGCATTCGGCCTGGCGGTGACCGTCTTCTACATGCGTACCGGCCGGCTTTGGCCCGTGGTGTTCGCGCACATGTTGGCCGATATCGTGCCGGTGTTGCTACTCGAGGCCTGATCCACAGGTGCATGTCGCGTTCCAGCCGCAGGCACCGATGTATTGGGATGAGCATGCTATGTCCAGCATGCTCATCATCCACAGGAGCATGCAATGAAAGGGATCTTCTCGAAGGGACTCGTCGTGTGTGGCATGTTGGGCTTCCTCGCCAGCGCGCCTGGCGTGGCGCAGGCGGGTGAACTCGGCAGCGAGGACCTCGTCTACTCGTATGACGAGATGTTCGATTTCGACATCGTCGCCTATCTGGCCAAGCACGCGCCGCACCTGCGTCGTCACGCCGAATCGATCTCGCACTGGGCCGGCTACAGCGGCGTCAGTCCGAAGGTGCTGATCGCGTTGATGGAATTGCAAAGTGGCGTGGTGTCCGGCCAGCGCCCCACTCCAGACGCGATGCGGCGCCCGTTTGGTGCCCTCGCCGACGGCGACGACTTCAACGCGCAGACCCGGGACATGGCACTGGCATTGCGCGAGGCCATGTACGAACGCGACTCCGCAGGCACCACCGGCCCGGTGCCACTGTCGCGCACGAGCCCGCTGCAGTCACTGTTCGCCCTGGCTGGAGCAGGCCGGGCCGAAGCCGTGCTGCGAGGCGACACGGAGTTCCAGCAGGTCTACGCTCGACTGTTCAACGAACCTCGAAAGGCCAAGGCGCCTTCGCCGCATTTCCAGCCCAGCGCGAACAGCGGGGCAGCCGCGGTCCTCCTGCAGTTTCCATTCCCGCGCGGAGAGCGATGGCACGTCGGCGGCGCTCATACCAATACCGGCTCGGGCAGCTTCCCGATGTCATCGCTGGATATGTCGCTGGGCGGCGGCTGGGGCAGCGACCAGGACAATGTGTGGGTGGCGGCGTCGGCGGACGGACAGTTCAAGCGCCATTCGTCGTGCTTCGCCGAAGTAGTGCACGACGGCGGCTGGTCGACGACCTATTACCACCTGTCAAACATCCGCTATGGCACCGGCGCTACCGTCTCGGCCAACGCCGCCATCGCCAATCCCGCCAACAACCGGCAGCAGGCGCTGTGCGACGGCGGCCAGTCGACAGGACCGCACCAGCACTGGTCACTGAAATCCAACGGCAGCTTCCATCACCTCAACGGCGTGACCCTGGCCGGATTCCAGATCACGGCCATCGGCGACAGTTACGACACCGACTGCGGCCGCTTCAATCTGTCGAAGGGCGGTTTCAGGTACTGCTCGGGGACGTTCCGCAACCCTTGATGTCGTCGTTCGCGCCCGGCCCGAACTGGGCCGGGCGCACACTTCGTCAGTGCAGGATCGATGCCGCGACTGTCGGGGCGTTGGCGCTGCCATGCAGCTCCCGCACCAGCACGGACTCGAAGGCGGCAGGGTCTTCGATATGCGGGATATGCCCGACCCGTTCGATCACGCGCAACTGCGACTGCGGCACGAGCGCCTGCAGCCGGTGGGCCTGCGACATCGGCGTGACCGTATCCTCGGTGCCCCACACCAAGGTCAGTGGCACTTGCAATCGGCTGATTCCGGCCGGCTCGGTGCTCAAGCCCTGTTCGGGCATGCACGCGAAATGGTAGGCCCATGCACCCAGTGCACCAGTGGCACCGTCGACGCTGGACGGTCGGCGGTACTGTGCGAGCCGGGCCGACGTGATCGCTTCCTTTCGGGCGACGAAACTCGCCAGCAGCTTCCTGCTCCACAGCGGGTTGGTTGCAGTGGCGGCGAGCATCGTGTGGCGTAACGGCGCGACCGCAAAGGCGCGGCAGGGAACCGAATCGGGCGCCGATCGCGAATCGAGCCCGAGTGCGGCATCGACCAGCACCAGTTGGCTCACGCGCGTCGGCGCGACCAGTGCCAGCTCCAACGCAGGACCGCCACCGAACGAGTGGCCGACGACGATCGCGCGATCGACGCCATGATGGTTGAGCACGCCGACCAGTCGTCTTGCCTGCGCGGCGCGACTGAAATCGACATCGACCGACTTGTCCGAGTAGCCGAACGGCGGCAGGTCGACGGCGATCACGCGGTAGCCGGCCCGGTTCAAGGCCGGGATCAGGCTGAACCAGGTGCCGCTCCATGCGGCCGTGCCGTGCACCAGCAACAGCGGCGTGCCGCCGGCGCGGCCCGTGGCCTGCGAATGCACCATCACGCCGTCGACGCTGGTGTACGTGCCCCCGGCCGGTGCGCTCGCGACCAGCGCGTCACGCTCGTGGACGAAGCCGTAAGACAGGCTGGCAAGCACGTACAGCGCCAGGACCAGCAGCACGAGTGCAAGCACGCGCAGGGGCCAGGCGAACGCACCGCGTGCGTTAGTAGTCAAAGACGTGCTCCACCGGCTCGCCACTGGCGACCTGGCTGGACAGCAGCGCATCCAGCCGCGCGACCGGAACCTCGAGCACGCGGCGCTCGAAACCGGCGCGGGTCAGGATCGGTTGCCGGATCAGCACGTGCGCATCCGGGTGGACCGGCTGCGCGACAGGCACCACCACGCTGACCAGGATCAGGCCGCGGTTGCCGGCGATCTCGACGAAGCGGCTGCCGCCTTGCGACAGCGTCGTCGCATAATCGGTGAATGTCTGGTAGCGCGGGACCTCGACCAGCGCCTGCCGGCCACCGCCCTGGTACAACCGCCGCAGTTCGGGCAGCTTGCCTTCGATGCCGTCCGGCAGGCCTTCGACCACCGCCACGGTGGTGGCACGCGGCGCCTCGAACGTCGAGCGCGTCGCCTGCTTGATCAGCGCGGCATAGCCGGCCTTCACGATCCACTCGCTGGTCAGTGCGTAGCGACGTTCCCACTTGCGCAGCGCGTCGTGGCCCCACCACGGTGTCTGCGTCCACAGCGTCTTCAACGGCGTGACGAAATCGAACTCGTACCAGGGCCGGACACGGATGAAGTCGACGTACGCGCGCGCCTGTTCGGTCGCAAGCCTGTCCTCGGGCGTGGCGTTCGGTGACGAGGTCAGCTCGGTCAGACGGCCGACGAGGGTTTCGTAGACGCCCTTGATCGCGTACTCGACGGTCGTGCTCACGCCGATCACCACGATCATCGTGTGGTACTCGCCGTTGAACGGATACTTGCCCTGCGTGGCACCGATGATCTGCCGGTAGGCGCCCCAGAACTGGCCGACATGGCTGAAGAACGGAAACGAGCTTGCCGGTTGTGACGCCTGCAGCACGTCCGCGTACTCGTCCGGGCTGAACACCAGGAACCATTCCGGGAAGGTGAGGTAGGTCTGGTCGGCACCGCGACGGTCTTTCTCCAGCGCCGTCAGCGCGTCCGTTCGCGATTGGGGCAGGGCGGCGGTGGCGCACGCGAACAGCACGATGGTCGCGAGTACGCGCGATCGCAGTGACTTCATGCGCGCCAATGTCATCGGTCAGCTCCGCTGGAAGCACAGCAACGTGTTGAGCGTCGGGTCGTGGTCCTGCAGCAGGCGCGGCCCGGTCAGCTCGAAGCCGTGCCGCCTCAGGATCACCACCCACTCGTCGATGGTGCGGAAGTGCCGCAGCTCGCGCGCATTGGTTTCCCACGACACGCCAAGGCCAGCGTTGAACACCGCGTGCGCCAGCGACACCAGCGCCCGCATGTAGTCGTCGCCGACATCATGGTCGCGAACGACCAGCAGGCCGCCGGGCTTGACCACCCGCTGCAGCGAGGCGAGGAACGCATCGAGACGGTCGAGCGGAATGTGGTGCAGGCCGATGTAGCAGGTCGCCAGCTCGATGCTGGCATCGCCGACGCTGGCCGCGATCGGCGCGTAGTCGTCCATCGGCACGAACCGACCCAGCTTGCGCAGGCGCCCTCGCTCGACGATGTCCACCGGCGAGAAGCCGGGCGCGACGTCGTTGACCAGGACCAGGTCTCCGCGCAGGTCGAGGTGGCGGCGCAGGTCGCTGACGTAACGGCCGGTGCTGCCGATCTCCATGTAGCCGTCGAAGCGTCGGCGCTGCCCCAGCAGTTCGAGTGTCTGCCGCGACATTTCGCGCTTCTGCCGGGACAGCGACGGGATCGCGTAGGTCAGCTCCGACAGGAACGGCTTGATCGACGGCAGTCGCGACTGCAGCGCGCGGTAGATGCCCTCGTCGTGGCGCTGCGCACGCGTCTCTTCCTGGATCAGCGCATGGAAGCGGTCCTCTGGGTAGAGGCGATAGATCGTCTGCAGGAAGCGGTAGAAGTCGTCGTTGCCACGCGTGTTGCCGTAGACGGCTTCGAAGTCGCCGAGGGGAGTGCTGGAAGCCAGGTTCATCGGATGCTCGGGCGTGGCTGAGTAATAGGTGTCCCACAACACGTTGCGCCAGCGGAAATCCGGATCGACGCGGCGCTTGAGCGCGAACAGCTCGCTGGCGCGGGGATAGGCACGGTGGAACTGCGCCGGCGTGGCGTGGGGCTGGTAGGGCAGGTAGTAGGTGCCGCCGCAGGCGATCGCGGCATCGATCAGTTCGCGCGTCCACACCGCGACCCGGGCCCTGGCGTTCGCCCGCGTGCGCTGCTTGTAGTAGAGGACGAAGGCAAAGACTTCCTCGCGCGCCCAGGCCAGCATCGAACCCGGGTCGGCGAAGGCATGGCGGACCGACACGTTGACCATGTTGACGCGGTGGCGCTTGAGGATCTCCGCCATGCGCGCAACGAACTCGTCGAAGCGCGCGACCGGGACGAAGTACTCCAGCAGTACATACGTGCTGCGCTTGCGCGATTCCGGCTCGAGTTCGGCGACGTCGTACCCGGCTTCGTAGTTGCGCCAGTGCACCGGCCTGGATAAGTAGATCAGCCGATCGAGAAGGTGCTCGCGCCGCCACTTGCCACCGATCGACTCGGTGAAGGCCCAGAAGAAGTAGCGGTGCAGCGGAAAGTGCCGGCGCAACGGCTGCAGGCGCTGCGGCACGGTGACGGCGTTGCTGGTGCGCCGCCAGGTCACTGCGCGGACGCGCTCGAAATGGGGCGGATAGAGGTCGGCGTTGTGGAACACCGCCTCGCCATCGCTGCGCACGCGCTCGTGGAAATAGCCGGCGTAGCGGCGGGTCGGCATGCAGGCATGCGCGCGCTGCACACGCGTGTTGTCGGTCAGTTGCAGCTCGGCTTCGACGATCACGCCGAGGCCGCCGTAACCGCCGATGGCACCGTGGAACAGCTCGCTGTTCCGTTCCGCGCTGGCATCGACGAGGTCGCCATTGGCCAGGACCATGCGGATCGATCGCACCGACAGGATCAGCGGGCCCAGGCCGACGTAGCGGCCGTGCACGTTCACGCTCAACGAGCCGCCGACGGTGAAGTTGGCGTAGGTCTGCATGATCTGGATCGACAGGTCATGCGGATCGATGAAGCGCTGGATGTCGCACCAGCGGCAACCGGCCTGGACGCGGATCACGCGATCCTGGGGGTGGAACTCGAGCACCTGGTTGAGCGCGCGCATGTCCAGGTGCAGGCTGCCCGGGCTGGCGGTCTGCCCGCCCATGCTGAAGTGGCCGCCGCCGACCGAGATCGGGCCGTCGGCGCGGCGCACGGCCTCGCGCACTTCGTCGATGCTGGTCGGCGTCGCCACCGCCCACACCCGGACCGGATTGAGGCCGGTCACGTCGTTGACGATGACCCCGGCGCGCTCAGCCCGGTTCAATGGCGGCCACCTTCAGGTAGTCGCGCCCCAGCGTGCGCGGATCCTCGCCGTACTGGTTGTCGCCCGCGGTGCCGCGCGCGAACACCAGCAGGAAGGCCACCAGCAGCGGGCCGAGCACCGGCACCAGCAACGCCAGCAGCCATGCCGGGGAACGGGCCTGGTCGTGCAGGCGCCGTACCGACAGCGACAACAGGACCGCGAAGAAGGGCAGGTAGAGCACCAGCGTGCTGGCGCTGCCGGCCACGCGCTCGAGAAACACATACAGGACGGTGAACACCGCGCTGGCGGCTATCGCCCGCCACAGCAGGCTGCGTCGCCGTAGGCGACCTTGCCACCGGGTCCATCCCAGGATCCATTCCGTCATTTGTCCCCAACCCCCCGTCAGGTGCCTTTCCCGGCCGGCTGAATACTAGGCATGGCGTCCCCCGGGCGGTCAACGGGCGGCACATTGCTGGCCGTCGCGGCCGGGGCATGGTCAAATGCGCACTGAAGCGGGGGTACCTGCGCCAGGTGGCGCGGGTTGAGACAGACCCTTCGAACCTGATGCGGTTGAGACCGCCGTAGGGAAGCTTCGCGACACCGCCACGGCCGCGGTGCGCGCCGCCGCTTCGTCCCGCCCCCATCCGGACGAACGCCATGAATGCAGTGCCCTCCGAACTTGTCCGCCAGGCTGAGCAGCTGTCGGCCGACGTTACCCGCCCGATTCCGGGCTCGCACAAGATCCACGTCGAAGGGTCGCGTCCGGACATTCGCGTGCCGATGCGCGAGATCGCGCTGGCGCGCACGCCGACCATGTTCGGCGGCGAGGACAACGCGCCGCTGGCCGTCTACGACACCTCCGGCGCCTACACCGACGCCAACGCGGTGATCGACCTGGCGCAGGGCCTGGCGCCGCTGCGTGCGCAGTGGATCGCCGAGCGAGGTGACACCGAAGCACTGACCGGCCTGTCGTCGGAGTTCGGCCGCAAGCGCGAGCACGATCCCAAGCTTGATGCGGTGCGTTTCGGCAACCGTCCGCTGCCGCGCCGTGCGATCGCCGGTGCCAACGTCACCCAGATGCATTACGCCCGCCGCGGCATCGTCACCCCGGAGATGGAGTTCATCGCGATCCGCGAGAACCAGCGACTGGAATCGATCCGGGAGGCGCACCTGCTGCGCCAGCACGCCGGTGAAACCTTCGGCGCCAACATCCAGAAGATCATCACGCCCGAGTTCGTGCGCGACGAAGTCGCCCGCGGCCGCGCCATCATCCCCAACAACATCAACCACCCGGAAAGCGAGCCGATGATCATCGGCCGCAACTTCCTGACCAAGGTCAACGCCAACATCGGCAATTCGGCCGTGTCCTCAGGGATAGCCGAGGAAGTGGAGAAGCTGGTGTGGTCGATGCGCTGGGGCGCCGACACGGTCATGGACCTGTCGACCGGCAAGCACATCCACGAAACGCGCGAATGGATCATCCGCAACTCGCCGGTGCCGATCGGCACCGTGCCGATCTACCAGGCACTGGAGAAGGTCGACGGCCGCGCCGAGGAACTGACCTGGGAGATCTTCCGCGACACGCTGATCGAACAGGCCGAGCAGGGCGTGGACTATTTCACCATCCACGCCGGCGTGCTGCTGCGCTACGTGCCGCTGACCGCCAAGCGCGTCACCGGCATCGTCTCGCGCGGCGGTTCGATCCTGGCCAAGTGGTGCCTGGCGCACCACAAGGAAAACTTCCTCTACACACACTTCGAAGACATCTGCGAGATCATGAAGGCCTACGACGTGGCCTTCTCGCTCGGCGATGGCCTGCGCCCAGGCTCGATTGCCGATGCCAACGACGCGGCCCAGTTCGGCGAACTCGAAACGCTCGGCGAGCTGACCAAGATCGCGTGGAAGCACGACGTCCAGACCATGATCGAGGGCCCCGGCCACGTGCCGATGCAGCTGATCAAGGAGAACATGGACAAGCAGCTGGCCGAGTGCGGCGAAGCGCCGTTCTACACGCTCGGCCCGCTGACCACCGACATCGCGCCGGGCTACGACCACATCACCAGCGCCATTGGTGCGGCAATGATCGGCTGGTTCGGCACGGCGATGCTCTGCTACGTCACGCCGAAGGAACACCTGGGCCTGCCCAACAAGCATGACGTGCGCGAAGGCCTGATGGCCTACAAGATCGCCGCGCACGCGGCAGACCTGGCCAAGGGCCACCCGGGTGCACAGGCGCGCGACAACGCGATGAGCAAGGCGCGCTTCGAGTTCCGCTGGGAGGACCAGTTCAACCTCGGCCTCGATCCGGAACGTGCCCGCGAGTACCACGACGAGACGTTGCCCAAGGACGCGCACAAGGTCGCGCATTTCTGCTCGATGTGCGGCCCGCACTTCTGCTCGATGAAGATCACCCAGGACGTGCGCGACTACGCCAAGGAACATGGTGTCGACGAACAGGTCGCGCTGGATGAAGGCATGGCCGAGAAGTCGGCCGAGTTCCTCGCCCAGGGCGCGCAGGTCTACCACAAGGCCTGATCGCCGGCCGCGCAGCCGTGCCGCCACCACGCGATGGTGGCGCCACGCTGTAAGGGCACCACGCTGCCAAAGCAGGAGATCGGCTACGCTCTGCCGCATTCACACGGACAGGGCAGGGCGAGATGGGCGAGACCCGCATGGGCTGGATGCGTTGGCGCGTGAAGGCACGGCGCAATCCATCGGCGTTCCTGCTCGCCGCGCAGCTGCTGAGCCTGGTGCTGTACCCGCTGTTCGACGAGATGCGTTCCGGTCGCGTGCTGTTCGGCGCGTTCGGAGTGGTGGTGATGGTGCTGGCCGTGCTGGTGGTGAACAACAGCCCGGCCAGGACCTGGATCGCCCTGGTGCTGGCCGCGCCTGCATTCCTGCTGTCGGTGATCGCCGTCGTCATCGACGACCATTCCCTGGTCACCCTCTCGGCCGCGTTTGAAGCGCTGCTGTACCTCTACGCCGCCTGCAGCCTGATCGCCTACATGCTGGGCGACCACAAGGTGACCACCGACGAGCTGTTCGCCGCCGGCGCCACCTTTACCCTGCTCGCCTGGAGCTTCGCCTACATCTACTTCGTTTGCCAGGCGATGTATCCGGGAAGCTTCACCGGTGCGGTCAATCCCGACCAGCCACGGACCTGGCTGGAGCTGCTGTTCCTGAGCTTCACCACGCTGTCGGCCACCGGCCTGGGCGACATCCTGCCGCTGTCGTCGCCGGCGCGTGTGCTGGTGATGCTGGAGCAGTTCGCCGGCGTGGCCTACATAGCGGTAGTCGTGTCGCGCCTGATCGGGCTGACCATCCTGCGCAAATAAGGGTGCCGCGGCGGCCTGCGCCGGGTCGCGGGCAAAAAAAACGCGCCGAAGCGCGAATTCTGGAACAGAGATTTCTGTAGTACGTCGGCGAGAGAGGGCCTGGAGCCACCCCGAATGAACGGGATTAAGCCTCTGGGACGTTAGAATGTTGGCCTGACCAGCGTTTGCCCTTACCCGCCCGGGCATTTTGCCGAGTCGGTCAATTGGATGGATCCTGACCGAACGGCACATGACGGCTGTTCAGCTTGCTGTTCACCATTTTGGATCCATGCCCCGACCCACCGACCCAATATCGCCAGCCACGCCATCCGACAGGATGCGCGTGGGCGATTGTCTGGTGGATGTCCCGCTGCGCGAGATCCGTGCGCCGGGCAAGCGCCGGCCGCTTCGGATCACGCCCAAGTCGATGTCGGTACTGCTGGTGCTCATCGAGCAGGCCGGGCGTGTGGTCAGTCGCGATGCGCTGATGGCCGAGGTCTGGCCCGACACGTTGCCGACGAATGACGTAGTCACCCAGGCCATCACCCAGTTGCGCAAGGCGTTCGACGACGAGCGCGGCAACCCGCGCTACATCGAGACCATCGCCAAGAACGGCTACCGCCTGCTGGCGCCGGTGGAGTGGATCTATTCGCAGGCGCCCGCCGATACCCAGGCCGAGGACGCGCGCTGGGCCGACCCGTCACGCACGACCTCCAAGTACCCGGCGATCGCGCCGGCCGATCCGAGTGAACCGCTGGCGCCCGTGCCGTTCCCGGCCACCAGCCTGCCGCGCGGCAATTGGCGCTCGATCGCCGCGGTCGTGGGCACGGTTGCGGTGCTGGTGTCGGCGTTGTTGACCTGGGCGCTGGTTCGCGGCGGCGACGCGCCAACCGAGGTCGACGAACAATCGATGCCGTCGATCTCGCACGGCCTGCGCAGCGAGCGGCCGTATCGCCTGATCACCTCGATGCCGGGCTTCGAACTCGCGCCGACCTTGTCGCCCGATGCCGGCATGGTCGCTTACGTGGCCATTCCCGAAGGCCAGCGCGGCACGTCGATCATGGTGCAGACGACCGAGCAGACGCAGCCGCGCCTGCTGACCCGGCCGCCGGAAGGCGCCGACGACAGCGCCCCGGCCTGGTCGCCAGACGGGCGTTGGGTCGCTTTCATCCGCATCGCCGGAAGTGCGTGCAGCATCCGCGTGGTCACGCCCAACGCGCGCGGCGAGCACGAAGTGGGTACCTGCGACTACCGCAGTCCCCCCACCTTCGACTGGATGCCGGATGGAAACGGTTTGTTGTTCGGCGGCATGCAGGGCGATCGCGGCAGCCTCGGCCTGCGCCTGCTGGACCTCGACAGCGGCGGTTGGCGTGAGCTGGCCTACGACCACGATTCCGACGACCTGGATTCGTCGCCGCGCTATTCGCCCGACGGCAAGTGGATCGTGTTCGTGCGCAACGCGCCGCTGGGTGATTTCTGGCGGATTCCCGCCGCCGGCGGCAAGACGGAACGCCTCAGTCGCCTGCGCGCCGACGTGAAGGGCTGGGACTGGCTTCCAAGCGGCGACTCCGTGGTGTTCAGCGTGATGATCGACGGCAACTACCGCATGTTCCGGCTCGACACCGGTTCCGGCGAAGTGCGTTCAATGGGCCTGGACGATGCTCAGTCGCCGGTGACGGCGCCGGCCCGGCGGGCGATGGCCTTCGTCCAGCGCCGGCCGTACTTCGGCCTGTACCGGGTCGCACTCGGGCAGCCGGGCGAGGGCAGCGTGCACGTGGTCGAACCCCTGTTCGCCTCGACCTCGCGCGACCTGCTGCCGACGATCGCACCCGACGGGCACCAGCTGGCCTTCATTTCCGACCGCTCCGGTGCCAATGGCCTGTGGTGGGGCGACCTGAGCCAACCCGACACCCTGCGCATGATGAGCGGCGTCCGGCCGGGCTCGCGCTACGCACCGGCCTGGTCGGCCGACAGCCAGCGCTTGCTGGTAACCGGTGTCGACGGTGGCAACCGCAGCATCCTGCAGGAAGTGACCCCGGCCAGCGGTCGCGTCGCCCGGCTGGACCTGCCCGAACCCGACCCCCTCCAGGCCCAGTACACCCCCGACCCGAACCGGCTGCTGGTGCTGTCGGCCAACAGCGACGGCCATCCGGCATTGCGCCTGTATGACCGCAGCCAGAAACCATGGCGGTCACTGGCGCGGATCGGCGGCGTGTCCAACTTCAAGGTCGACGTCGGCCGGAACCGGATCCTGTTCACCCGCCTGACCGAGGGCGGGCTGTGGCAGGCCGACCTGGACCTGACCGCCGCCAGCGTCACCCGCATCGACGAGGCCGAGCCGACCTCGGACCGCTACCGCCTGTGGGCCGTCGCCCCCGATGGCGAGGTCCGCTACGTCGAGCAGCTCCAGGGCTGCGCCGCCAGCCTGCGCCAGATCCTGCCGGCCGGGCCCGACGCTCCGACCAGCTGCATGGACCAGACCAGACGCTCGGCGATCAACGGTTTCAGCCTCGGCGGCCCGCGCGGAGATGTGGCCTACGTCGCACTTATCGAATGGGACGGTGCCGATATCGGTTACATGGAGCTTCCGGAGGAACCGAAAGCTTTCGTCCCCGGTTGGATCAACTGACTGATCCAAAAGAAGAAGTTCCTTTCGGAACTCCTTCGGGTAAGCCTTCGTTGCGAATTCGTATAAGTCTCCGCCAACTTTCCTGATGTAGACGACCGTCTCAGGCAAATCCATTGACCATTCTCGGCACATGAGGTGGACCAAATGGAGCAAGTGCAATGGGCGGACCGCGGGCAGCTGCTGCAGCTCGACACGGCCGAAGGCGCGGTTCAGGGCGGCTGCATCGGTGTTTCCAGGCTGGGCAGCGTGCAGGTCGCCGGTGGCTTCTCGATCTGGGTGCAACTGCATGGCAGCTCGTGGGTCGAGGCCAAAGAGGGCAAGTTCCGGCTGCGTCGCGGTGACTGGATCGCCTTCGAGAAGGATTCCAAGCCGACCGTCCAGGCCGACCGCTTCGGCGTCTGTGTTGGTCTCACCCTGTCCGGAGACGCCCTCCGCGAGATGACCCGGTTCGCCGACCGCGGCCTCTACGCCGGTCGCGGCAACATGCCGCGCCGCGATGCCCGCATCGCCCTGCGCCTGTGGCGCGAGGCGGCCGCGCGCCTGGCCGAGAACCCCTCGGCGGTGTTCGACGCCGCCGCGCTGCGCCCGATCCTGCTGCACCTGGCCGGCGTCCAGCGCGAACTGGCCGCACGCATCCCGCGTTGCCCGGGCCGCTCGCGCAGCCGCAAGCGTCAGGTGTTCGGCCGCCTCCAGCGCGCCCGCCTGTACCTGGAAGGCAATTGCGATCGCGTGGTCCGCATCAGCGAACTGGCCGAGCTGACCAGCTTCTCCAGCTGGTACTTCTCCAAGACCTTCCACAGCCTCTACGAGGAAAGCCCGCAGGCCGCCTCCGCGCGCATGCGCCTGGAGCACGCGGCCGACCTGCTGACCAGCACCTCGATGATGATCGGCGAGGTTGCCGCGGCCAGTGGCTTCGACAACTGCTGCAGCTTCGCGCGCGCCTTCCGTGCCCGCTTCGGCGAATCGGCGACCCGCTACCGCAGCGCGGCAATGTCCAGCCGGGCGGCAACGGCGAAGTCGGGTGCCTCGACCCGCAAGGCCGTCGAGCGCACGGGTACCTGATACACCGGCGCCTGTGCGCCAGGGGCGGCCGCAACGGCCGCCTCTCCAGACACAAGGGCGAAAACCCGCGCACTGCGCGGGTCCTGTGTCTCTCTCTTAACTCCCCTGGATGTTCCGCGACGGCCGTTGCACGCCGTTGTCGGCGCGTGCCCGCAAGGCGCGCCATCGCGCCTCCCGGCGCCCGTGCAGCAGACCGGACCGGCGTGACGGCAGTGTCCTCGAGGACCGATTCGGCAAAGTCTCTCAGCGCTAGCCGCAAAGCGGTGGAGCCCACTGGAACGTAAGTTTGATGGGCGTTTAACACGCTCATAACAGTTATCTGGAGAGAGATAAATGAACCATCGCAATCTGCGCACCGCGATGCGCGTCGGCATGCTGCCGGCCGGCATCGCGATCGCATTGGCGCCGGCGTTTGCCAGCGCCCAGGAAGCTGCCGCCGAGCAGCAGGGTGCCACCACCCTTGATCGCATCGAAGTCACCGGCTCGCGCATCCGCGGCGCCGACATGGAAACGCAGCAGCCGATCATCACGCTGAGCCGCCAGGACATCGAGAAGCAGGGCTTCACCTCGGTTGCCGACGTCCTGCAGAACCTGACCTCGGCCGGTTCCCCGGCGATCTCGCGCTCGGACGCTCTGGCTTCGGGCGAAGACGTCGGTGGTTACTACATCGACATCCGTAACCTGGGCGCCCAGCGCACCCTGATCCTCGTCAACGGCAAGCGCCTTGGCGCATCGACCTCGGGTCTGCAGGACCTGAGCCAGATCCCGATGGCCTCGATCGACCGCATCGAAGTCCTGAAGGACGGCGCCTCGGCGATCTACGGTTCCGACGCCATCGCCGGCGTCGTCAACATCATCACCCGCAAGCGCTATGAAGGCGCGGAAGCCAGCGGCTACCTCGGCCAGTACGGCGAAGGCGACGGCGACACGCAGGACTTCTCCTTCACGATGGGTTCGGCCGGCGATCGCGGCGGCGTGACCCTGTCGGTCGAGTATTACAAGCAGGATCCGGTGGCCGCCAAGGACCGTTGGTTCTCGGAAGACGGCAACACCGGTGGCGCGTGGAGCCCGGTCAGCCAGAACGGCTCGTTCTGCGACCCGTGCACCCCGACCGCTTCGGCTGTGTGGTGGACGCTCAATGACGGCGGTACCCCGGGCAACCGTGCGGACTACCACCGCATCACGCCGGCCGAGTACGCCAACTCGAACGAGCAGATGTTCCTGATGACGGGTATCGAGCGCCGTTCGGTGTTCGCCAACGCCAACTACGACATCACCGACAACATCACGTTCAACGCCGACATCCTCTACAACCACCGCACCACCGACCAGCAGATCGCAGGTTACCCGTACCAGTCGGGTTCCTTCGGTACGCCGCTGTCCGGCACGAGCGTGTTCAACCCGATCCCGGGCCAGAACACCGCGTTCCGCCGTCGTCTGTGGGAAGTGCCGCGCACCACCAAGAGCGACCTGGAAACCTACCGCTTCGCCGGTGGCTTCAACGGTTACTTCGAGCTCGGCGGTCGCGGTTGGGACTGGGACGTGGGCGCGTTGCTGAACCGCAACACCACCACCAAGACCGCTCACGGCGACGCCAGCCTGCTGGCCACCGAGCAGGCGCTCGGCCCGTCGTTCATCAACGGTGACGGCGTCGCCCAGTGCGGTACCGCTGCCAGCCCGATCGGCCTGGACTCCTGCCGCCCGTGGAACCCGCTGCTGCCGTACGGCGTCGCAGGTCAGGGCTCGCTGGCTGATCCGGAACTGCAGAAGTTCCTGTTCCCGCAGTACACCGACACCGGCCTGACCCGCACCACCAGCTACACCGCCAACATCTCCGGTGGTCTGTTCGACCTGCCGGCCGGTGAAGTCGGCATGGCCGTGGGCGTGGAGCACCGCCAGGAAGAAGGTCGTTTCGTTCCGGACGCGTTCGCGCAGTCGGGTAACAGCACGGGCCTTGCTGCAACGACCACCGCCGGCGAGTACTCGCTGGACGAAGTCTACGCAGAGCTCAACGTGCCGCTGCTCGCCGACGTCGCCTTCGCCAAGGAGCTGACGATCAACATCGCTGGTCGTTACTCCGACTACAGCAACTTCGGCGACACCACCAACGGCAAGTTCGGCTTCACCTGGCGCCCGATCGACGAGCTGCTCGTCCGCGGCACCTGGGCTGAGGGCTTCCGCGCTCCGACGATCAACGACCTGTACGGCGGCATCGGCTCGAGCTTCGAGTCGTTCGTCGACCCGTGCGGCCGCACCTCGCCGGGCTCGGTTGCCGGCAACGCAGCCTGCACCGGCGCCGGCGTGTCCCCGACCTACGTCCAGCTGGGCCAGGGTCTGGTTCCCTGCACCTCGTTCCCGTGCCAGACGCCGGACCAGTTCATCACCGGTTCCAACCCGAACCTGCTCCCGGAAACCTCCAAGAGCAAGACGGCTGGCATCGTGTGGAGCCCGCGTTGGGTTGAAGGTCTGGACCTGTCGCTCGACTGGTACAGCTACAAGATCGAGAACATGATCATCTCGGACAGCGTCGACCGCATCCTGCGCGACTGCTACGTCCTGGGTAACCCGGCCCGTTGCGAAGGCATCGTGCGCGCTCCGGATGGTCACATCACCGACCTGTTCTTCGGCCTGGCCAACCTCGGCCAGATGGAGACGGAAGGCTGGGATCTGGGCGTCAAGTACCGTCTGCCGGAGTTCTCGTTCGGCAAGTTCTCGGTGGATTGGCAGACCTCGTACGTCAGCAAGTACGACGAACAGGGTGAGAACTCGGACGGCGACGCGATCACCATCGGCCGCGTCGGCGAAACCGGCATCTTCCGCGTCCGTTCGAACATGGGCGTGAACTGGGAGCTGGGCGACTTCTCGATCTCCTACATGGCTCGCTACTACTCGGCGATGAAGGAGCCGTGCGTCGGCCGTGGCGTCTGCACCCTGCCTGACCGTTACCAGAACGGCGAAGAGGCCGCTCAGCGCGTCTCGGGCTCGAACACCTTCCACGACCTGCAGTTCGCTTACCAGGCACCGTGGAACGCGACCGTCGCAATCGGCGCGAACAACGTGTTCGACCACCAGGGTCCGCTGATGTACGCAAACACCTCGGGTCGTTCGAGCGACTTCCCGTACTACGGTGGTTTCGACATCGGTCGCTTCGTGTACCTGAAGTACCAGCAGCGCTTCTGATAGGCTGAAACGCAACAAGGCAACACCACTACGGCCCCGCAAGGGGCCGTAGTTTTTTCTGCGGCCGGCATGCCGAATCTGGCGCCGGGCGTGGCGGACGGTACGATAGCGGCAGTCTTCCGGTCGGATCCGCGATGAAACTGCAGGTGCCCTTCATCCAGCTGCCCCTGGCCTTCGACGCCGGCGCGCTCGCGGCGGAGATCGCCGCCCTTGGCGAGGGGCCGTGGCGGCCGCACCCGCAGGGCTTCCCCGGCAACTCGATGCTGCCGCTGGTGGCCGTCGACGGCGACGCCGGCAATGAGGCCTTTGCCGGGGCGATGGCACCGACGCCGGAATTGCTGCGCTGTCCCTACCTGACCCAGGTGTTCGCCAGCCTCGGCGTCACCGCCGGCCGCAGCCGCCTGATGCGCCTGTCCGGCCACGCCGAAGTGACCCGCCATGCCGACCAGGGCTATTACTGGACCGAGCGCGTGCGCGTGCACATCCCGGTGGTGACCCAGCCGACGGTGCGTTTCGAGTGCGGCGACGCCGCGATCAACATGGCCGCCGGCGAATGCTGGATCTTCGACACCTGGCGCCAGCACCGCGTGCTCAACGACGCGGTCGAGTCGCGCGTGCACCTGGTGGTCGACACGGTCGGCGGTGGCGCGTTCTGGGACCTGGTCAATCGCGGCCGTCCGCACGATGCGCCGCGCCAGGGCTGGCCACAGCTGCCGGTGCCGGTGCAGCCGGGCGTGGTGGCGCGGTTCCCGTGCGAGACGGTCAACGTGCCGACCGTGATGACGCCGTGGGAACTCAACGACCATCTCGGCCTGCTGATCGCCGATGCGGTGCCGCACCCGAACCTGGCCCAGGTGCGGCAGATCTCCACCCGCTTCGCCCGCACCTGGCAGGGCCTGTGGTTCGAGTATGGCGATCGCGCGGAAGGTCTCCCCGTGTATCGCGCGCTGCTGCAGCGCTTCATCGAGGAGATCCGCGTGCCGAGCCAGCCGATGGTGCTCAAGAACGAGCTGCGCTGGTACAGCGCGCTGATGACGGTCGTGTGCAAGTTCGCCGTCAGTGCAGAGCAGGCGCCGGCGTCGTCGGCGGCACAGCAGCGCGACGTCGGCGACAACGCCTGAGGCTGAAACGACGAAGGCCGCCCGGGGGCGGCCTTCGCTGGAGTCGGCGCGGGGCCGGACTCAGAACTTGGGCTTGTCTTCTTCCGACGTCGCGTTGTAGCGCTCGATCGCGTCGTTGAGGATCGACTTGGCTTCGGCGGCATTGCCCCAGCCTTCGATCTTCACCCACTTGCCCTTCTCCAGGTCCTTGTAGTGCTCGAAGAAGTGGCCGATGCGGTCGAGCCAGTGCTGCGAGACCTGCTCGATGTCGGTGATGTGGGCGTAGCCGCCGAAGATCTTCGGCACGGGCACGGCGATCAGCTTCTCGTCGCTGCCGGCTTCGTCGCTCATCTTCAGCACGCCGACCGGCACTGCGCGGATGACCGAGCCGGGCACCAGCGGCAGCGGCAGGATCACCAGCACGTCGGCCGGGTCGCCGTCGCCGCACAGGGTGTGTGGGACGTAGCCGTAATTGCACGGGTAGCGCATCGGGGTGGACAGGATGCGGTCGACGAAGATCGCGCCCGAAGCCTTGTCGACTTCGTACTTGACCGGCTCGGCATCCTTGGGGATTTCGATGATGACGTTGATCTCATCCGGCGGGTTCTTGCCGGTGGGGACGAGGTCCAGACCCATGCGTTGCTCCAACTTCTGATGGCCGCGCCAGGACGGCGGGGCGGGATTTAGATATGCGGCCGGGCATTTTACGCGGCTGGCTGCTGCGGCGCAGCAGCGGGGGTGTTCAGGTTCTCTGAACTGTCTCCAGCCCGCGAGAGAGGCGTCGGGGTCTGGGGAGGGCTGAGGCTGAGGCTTCCGAGGGACGCCGTCCGCCGGGCCGGGGATTGCTCCGCCCCTTAGTCAGACATCCTGTCTGATGCGGGGCGCGGGACATCCATGTCCCGCTGCGGATCAATCCCCGGCCCGTCGAACGCCGCTCCGGCATTTCATTGCCCGGTCTTCGATAACGCCCATCAACCCGTCATCCCCGCGAAGGCGGGGACCCAGCGACGTTGCCCTTGGCCCGTCATTCCCGCGAAGGCGGGAACCCAAGGACGTTGCTCCCCGCGGGCACTGCGCTCTCGCCAACAGTCGAAGTCAATAAAACAAAGACAGCTTCCGAAAGGAGGGGGTGGGGTGTATTTCGCGAACAATAAACGGAGCGAAGCGGAGGTTCGCGGAATACACCCCACCTCCTCCACCCACCGACCATGTGCGCAAAAGAAAACGGACCGCAATGCGGTCCGTTCTCCGGCCAAGCGTTCCGCCGTTAAAGCAGCGGCACCATCAGCAGCGCCACGATGTTGATGATCTTGATCAGCGGATTGATCGCCGGGCCAGCGGTGTCCTTGTAGGGATCGCCGACGGTGTCACCGGTGACCGCCGCCTTGTGCGCGTCGGAACCCTTGCCACCATGATGGCCGTCCTCGATGTACTTCTTGGCGTTGTCCCAGGCGCCGCCGCCGGTGGTCATCGAGATGGCGACGAACAGGCCGGTCACGATCGTGCCGATCAACAGGCCACCGAGCGCCTTCGGACCAAGCAGCAGGCCGACCACGATCGGCACGGCCACCGGCAACAGCGACGGCACGATCATTTCCTTGATCGCCGACTTGGTCAGCATGTCGACCGCCTTGTCGTACTCAGGCTTGGCCGTGCCTTCCATGATCCCCGGGATCTGGCGGAACTGGCGGCGCACTTCCTCCACCACCGCACCGGCCGCGCGACCGACTGCCTCCATCGCCATCGCACCGAACAGGTACGGGATCAGGCCGCCGATCAGCAGGCCGATGATCACGTAGTGGTCGGACAGATCGAACGCGTAGGTGACACCGGGATTGTTCGCCGACAGGTTGTGCGTGTAGTCGGCGAACAGCACCAGTGCCGCCAGCGCCGCCGAACCGATCGCATAACCCTTGGTCACCGCCTTGGTGGTGTTGCCGACCGCATCGAGCGGATCGGTGACATTGCGCACCTCCGGCGGCAGCTCGGCCATTTCGGCGATGCCACCGGCGTTGTCGGTGATCGGGCCATAAGCGTCGAGCGCGACGATCATGCCGGCCATCGACAACATCGCCGTGGCGGCAATCGCGATGCCGTACAGGCCGGCCAGCGCGAACGCACCCCAGATCGCCAGGCACACCGCGATCACCGGCAGCGCGGTCGACTTCATCGACACGCCCAGGCCGGCAATGATGTTGGTGCCGTGGCCGGTGGTGGAAGCGGCCGCGATATGGCGCACCGGACCGTACTGCGTGCCGGTGTAATACTCGGTGATCCACACGATCGCGCCGGTCAGCACCAGCCCGATCAGCGCGCACCAGTACAGATTCATCGCACCGTGGCTGTTGTCGGCCATCAGCTGGGTGGTGATCGGATAGAACGCGATCGCCGCCAGCACCGCCGACACGATGACGCCGCGGTACAGCGCGCCCATGATCGAGCCGCCTTCCTTCACCTTGACGAAGAACGCACCGATGATCGAGGCGATGATCGACACGCCGCCCAGCACCAGCGGATACAGCACCGCGTTGCGCCCGGCATCGGCGGCCATCAGGCCACCCAGCAGCATCGTCGCGATCACGGTGACCGCGTAGGTTTCGAACAGGTCGGCGGCCATGCCGGCGCAGTCGCCGACGTTGTCACCGACGTTGTCGGCGATCACCGCCGGGTTGCGCGGGTCGTCCTCGGGAATGCCGGCTTCGACCTTGCCCACCAGGTCGGCACCGACGTCGGCACCCTTGGTGAAGATGCCGCCGCCCAGTCGCGCGAAGATCGAGATCAGCGACGAACCGAACGCCAGGCCCACCAGCGCGTGCAGCGCCGCTTCACCGGTGACGCCCAGGTAGCGCGTCAGCACCACGTAGTAGCCAGCCACGCCGAGCAGGCCCAGGCCGACGACGAGCATGCCGGTGATGGCACCGCCGCGGAAGGCGACGTCCATGGCCGGGCCGATGCCCCTGCGCGCGGCTTCGGCAGTGCGCACGTTGGCGCGCACCGACACGTTCATGCCGATGTAGCCGGCCGCGCCCGACAGCACCGCGCCGATCAGGAAGCCGATCGCCGTGTGCCAGCTCAGGAAGATGCCGATCAGCACGAACAGCACCGCGCCAGCGATGGCGATGGTCGTGTACTGGCGATTGAGGTAGGCGCGCGCGCCTTCCTGGATCGCGCCGGCGATCTGTTGCATTCGTTCGTTGCCGGCGGGCTGCGCGTTGATCCAACGCGCGGAAATGATCCCGTAAAGGATCGCGATGACGGCGCAAACCAGCGCCAATGCCAAACCGTACTGCTCCAGCATGAACCCCTCCCCTTAAGAGTGGACACATCAGGAATTTCGAGTCGATCGCCTTGAGTTGTAGTGCTGCACGGGCCGTGGGGCCACCGCCGCAACGGTCCGACTATCGCACAGACCCTGCGCCGATCGCACCCTTGCCGGCGCACGTCGCCCGTTCGCCCCGGCACCGGTTGTGATCGAAGTCGCAGGCGTGAATCCGTCGTTCAGCGCGTCCATGCCAGCCTTCTGGACCTGTCACCACGGGGGCCGCCCCTGCCATGCGACTGTTGCCCGCCCTGCTGCTTGCCGCGCTCGCCCTGCCGGCGATGGCCGCCAATCCAAAGTCGGACCCCAAGCCGGAAATCACCCGCGAGCCGGCCAAGCCGCAAGCGCTCAACGCTGTCCACACGCTGCGCCAGATCCCGGAGGCGTGCGCGCGCCTGGAGGGCATGTTCACCGGCCAGGCGGCCGACCCCTACGCATTCGCGGTCGTGCGCATCAGCCCGACCTGCCAACCGCGTGCGCGCTTCGTCGATGCGGCCAAGGCCAAGCCTTCGGAGAAAGCGGGCTGGAAGCTCAACGACCTGATCCGCGTGCCCAGCGCCGCTTGCGGCACCCAGTTCGCGGTGGTGCGGGTGTGGCGCAAGCCGGTCGAAGTCGCCACGCCGGCGCTGGATGCCCAGGGCAAGGCGCGCATCTACCTCGATGAGGCGCGCAAGCAGGCGCAGTCCGGCCAGATGGCGGCTGTGCCGATGTTCGCCGCGCAGATGGCGGTCGAAGGCACGCCCTGTCGCTAGCGACGCAAAAAAAGGACCGCTTTCGCGGCCCTTTTGCTGTTGCGGCAACCGTCAGTTGGCGAGCTTGAGTTTGGCCGACATCGACAGGAAGGTTGCCTCGTCCGACGGCGACAGGTTCGGCCGGCCAGCGACAATGCCCATGCCCAGCGAGCCGAGCACGTAGTAGGTCTCACCGGCTTCGACTTCGATCGACAGCACGTCCTTGGTTTCGCCGTGCACGTTGTACTCGTGCTTGCCCGGCTCGACGGTCGCGACAAAGTACTTGCCGCTGCGCAGCTTGCCCAGCTCGGCATCGCCCTCGCGAACCTTGAAGCCGATCGCGGCGCCGACGAACTTGGACTCGCGGAAGAACACGATCTGCGCCTTGTCCTGCGGCGCGGCGGCAACGAGCTTGTTGCCGATGGCGACGGCTTCGGTGGAAGTTGCGGGGGTCGCGGGTGCGACGGCTTCCTGGGCGAAGGCAAACGCCGGGATGACCAGCAGCGACAACAGGATCGAGCGGGAAAGCTTGGAACGCATTCTGACGACTCCTACGGTTGGGTAGCGGTGCCTGTCGGCACCTCGGGTTGGCGTGGGGTAAGTGGGGGCGCTTCGTCCGGGGAAGCGGCGGCAGCCGGGGCCGCGCCTTCGGCGGCAGGCTGTGGCGTGTTCAATGCGACGTCCTGGGCGAGCTTTGCCATCGCCCGCGTGCCGGCGGGAATCTCGATTTCGCTGCCATGCACGAACATCGCCACCGGACCGATCAACATGGCCGTGGTGATGGCTGCAGTGGAGGCGTCCTTGCCGCGCGCACTGAGCTTCATCGCACGCAGGCCGATGCGTCGGCCATCGCTGGTTTCCAACTGGCGCGCAGCCAGCAGGAGCTCACCGGGCTTGCCGCCGGCGCGGGAGGGAGAGGCGTGTATGACCTCGCCGGTGCCGATCGTTCCTGCTGGCACGTAGACATCGCCGCCGACGCTCAACGCAGTCACCAGGCGCAGCGCGAAGTGGTCGCCGTTCTTGTGTCGTTTCGAGCTGATCGGCTCGACGATTTCCAGTTCGACTGCGCTGCCTGCGCACAACGCGGTGCAGGCTGGCTTGCCGATGGCGTCTGCAGTCGTGTCGGCAACCGATCCGCTGGCAACGACCGTGGCCGGGCTGGCACCGGTGTCAACCGTAACGGCTTCCTGCGCGCAGACATTGCCGATGGCCATGGCGGCCACCAGCATCAAGGATCTCGAAACCATGCTGCCCCCCGCAGCGTGTGTCCGCCGAGGCTAGAGCAGCGCGCTCAGGTTTCCAAGGGGGTGAGCTTTTTTCTCACTGCCACGTTCTTCAAGGTCACGTATTTGGGAATGCCATCGCGCCCGTACGGCGGCGGCGCTTCGCCGCGGATCAACGGTTCCAGGTAGCGGCGCGCTGCAGGCGTGATGCCGTAGCCGTCCTTGCGGATGAAGCCGGCCGGCATCTTCTTCTCATGATTGGCGACCTTCGACAGCGGTGCCGGCTCGATCTTCCAGCGGTACGGCGAATCGCTGCTGCGCACGATCACCGGCATCACCGAGTTCATGCCCTTGAGTGCGTACTCCACGGCCTTGCGCCCGACCGCCTGCGCCTGCTCGAGGTCGGTCTTCGAAGCCAGGTGCCGCGCCGAACGTTGCAGGTAGTCGGGCAACGCCCAGTGCACCTTGTAGCCGAGCGAGTCCTTGACCCGGCCGGCGAGGAACGAGGCCACGCCGCCGAGCTGGGTGTGCCCGAACGAGTCCTTGCCGCCGCCCGCATCGGCGACGAAGCGACCGTCCGCGGTCTGGATGCCTTCGCTGGCCACGACCACGCAATATCCGACGCGCTCGACGGTGGCCTTCACCTTGGCGAAGAAATCGGCCTCGTCGTACGGACGTTCCGGAAACAGGATCAGGTGCGGTGCCTCATCTGCACCTTGCCCGGCCAGTCCGGCCGCCGCCGCCAGCCAGCCGGCATGGCGCCCCATCGCCTCGTAGACGAACACCTTGGTCGACGTGTCCGCCATCGCCGCGACGTCGAGCGCGCACTCTCGCACCGACACCGCGGTGTACTTGGCGGCCGAGCCGAATCCCGGGCAGCAATCGGTGACGGCCAGATCGTTGTCGACCGTCTTGGGCACGCCGACGCAGGTCAGCGGATAGCCGAACTCGGCGGCCAGCTGCGACACCTTGAGCGCGGTGTCGGCCGAATCGTTGCCGCCGTTGTAGAGGAACCAGCGCACGTCGTGGGCGCGGAACACATCGAGCAGGCGCTCGTAGCGGGCGCGGTCCTGGTCGAGCGACTTGAGCTTGACCCGGCACGAGCCGAAGGCGCCGCCGGGGGTATGGGCCAATGCCCGGATCGCCGCCGCCGACTCGCGGGAGGTATCGATCAGGTCCTCGCGCAGGGCGCCGAGGATGCCGTTGCGGGCGGCCAGTACTTTGACCTTGCGGGCCCGGGCGGTCTCGATGACGCCGGCGGCGGTGGCGTTGATGACAGCGGTGACACCGCCAGATTGCGCGTAAAGCAGGGTTCCGGAGGGCATGTCCATTCCTGGGATGTGGGGACAGGACCAGGCCGGGATGCGGTAAGCTGCCCGCAATATTTGCCCGGCGGGGCTGGGTCGTGAGCGAGTGTAGCGCCGCCGCGGGCAGCCGCCCGATGGTCGGACCGCCAGCGCCGCGCGCGGGCCGCGACGGGCCACGAGAAAATTTTCCCGTTTTAGGAGTGATTTTGATGCGATTGGTACTTCTGGGCGCGCCCGGTTCCGGCAAGGGCACGCAGGCCGCGCGCCTCAAGGAGCATCTGCAGGTGCCGCACATTTCCACCGGCGACCTGCTCCGCGCCGAAGTCGCTGCCGGCTCCAAGCTGGGCCTGGAGGCCAAGGAAGTCATGGCCTCGGGCAACCTGGTCAGCGACGAGATCCTGCTGGGCATGCTCGAGGACCGCTTCTCGCGTCCCGACACCCGCGACGGTTTCATCCTCGACGGCTACCCGCGCAACCTGGCCCAGGCCGACGCGCTGGACAAGCTGCTGACCCGTATCCGCCAGCCGATGGACTACGCCGTGCAGCTGGACGTGCCGACCGACCTGCTGGTCGAGCGCATCGCCGGCCGCGCCAAGGCCGAAGGCCGCGCCGACGACAGCCCGGAATCGGTGCGCACGCGCCTGAAGGTCTATGACGACCAGACCGCGCCGGTGATCGAGTTCTACCGCCAGCACGGCCAGCTGACCGTCGTTGACGGCGTGGGCGGCCTGGATGATGTGTTCAACCGCATCATCGAAGCGCTGGTGCCTGCGAAGGAAGTGGGCTGATTGTTGACCCCTCTCCCCTCGTGGGAGAGGGACGGCCGCGAATGCGGCCAGGGAGAGGGGGGAAGCCGGCGCCGGCTGATATTGCTGGCGCGTCGCCCCCTCCCCTTGCCCTCTCCCGCAAGCGGGAGAGGGGGAGTGATGGCCGTGCGGCTTCTTCTTCGATGATGTTGTTGCGATCGTTTGGGATGACTTGATCTTGAAGATTCATATTCTGGGCATCGCCGGTACCTTCATGGGCGGCGTCGCCGCACTGGCGCGCGAACTGGGCCACGAAGTCGAAGGCAGCGACCAGGCCGTCTATCCGCCGATGTCGACCCAGCTCGAACAGCTCGGCATCGCGCTCAAGCAGGGTTACCAGCCGCAGCACATCGCCGCCGACTGCGACCAGATCGTCGTCGGCAACGCGCTCTCGCGCGGCAACGCCGCCGTCGAGCAGGTCCTCGACGACGGCCGCAGCTACACCTCCGGCGCGCAGTGGCTCAGCGAGAACCTGCTGCCGGGACGCGACACGCTCGCCGTCGCCGGCACCCACGGCAAGACCACCACCACCACCATCCTCACCTACCTGCTGCAGTCGGCCGGGCGCGAGCCGGGCTTCCTGATCGGTGGCGTCGCCGAGGACTTCGGCGTGTCGGCCCGCATCGGCAGTGGCCGCGAGTTCGTGGTCGAAGCCGACGAGTACGACACCGCCTTCTTCGACAAGCGCAGCAAGTTCGTCCACTACCGTCCGCTGGTGGCGATCCTCAACAACCTCGAATACGACCACGCCGACATCTTTCCCGACGTCGCCGCGATCCAGCGCCAGTTCCACCACCTGGTGCGGACCGTGCCGCGCCGCGGCCGGCTGATCGTCAACGGCGAAGACCGCCACCTCGCCGAAGTGCTGGCCATGGGTTGCTGGACGCCGGTCGAGACCTTCGGCCTCGATGCGAGTCTGGCGCCGCAGCCGGCGCAACCGCAGGGCCATGGAGACCGAGCCGACGAGCGCGCCGCCGCGAATGCCAGCTTCAACTGGACCGCGCGCATGATCGAAGAGGACGGCAGCGTCTTTGCGGTGATCCACGATGGCGTTGAAGTCGGTGAAGTGCGCTGGCCGCTGCTCGGCCGCCACAACGTGATGAATGCGCTGGCGGCCTTGGCGACCGCCAATGCAGTGGGCGTCGACGTCGCCAGCGTGCTGCCGGCGCTGGCGCAGTTCCGCAGCGTCAAGCGCCGCATGGAAGTCATCGGCCAGGCGCAGGGCATCACGGTCTATGACGACTTCGCCCACCATCCCACCGCGATCGCGACGACGCTCGCCGGCCTGCGCGCGAAGGTCGGCGCGGCGCGGATCGTGGTGGCCATGGAACCACGCAGCAATTCGATGCGCCTGGGCGCCCATGCGCAGGCACTGGCACCGTCGCTGGACATCGCCGATGCGGTGGTCTTCCTGCACCGGCCCGAGCTGGCGTGGGATGCGACGACCGTGGTTTCGGCCCTGCGAGGCGAGGGCATTGCCGTGGCCGACGCGGACGCACTGATCGAAGTGCTGCGCGAGCGCGCCCGCGCCGGCGACCACATCGTGTTCATGTCCAACGGCGGCTTCGACGGCGCACCGCGCCGCTTCCTCGCCGCGTTGTCGAACAACGCCTGACCTTCGGCGGCCTGCCGTCGCCAGGCGACGGCCGCTCGACTGCGAATCGTCCTAAACTGGACGAAATGCCGGTAGACGACGCCCCGACCCAGTCCCTGGGATTGTTCCCGCTGCACACCGTGCTGCTGCCCGGTGCCGCGATAGGCCTGCGCGTGTTCGAGCCGCGCTACCTCGACCTGATCAGCGACTGCGGTCGCAACGGCAAGCGCTTCGGCATCTGCCTGATCATGAGCGGCGAAGAAGTGGGTGCGCCGGCGTCGGCGGCCGCATTCGGCACCGAGGCGGTGATCGAGGATTTCGGCCGCGGCGACGATGGCCTGCTGACATTGCGCGTGCGTGGCGCACGCCGTTTCCACGCCCAGCGAGTGCGCGTGCGCGACAACGGCCTGCAGGTTGCCGACGTCAGCTGGTGCGATCCCGATCCCGACGACGATCTGCGTCCCGAGCACGGCCTGCTGGCGACGCTGCTGCAGCAGATCATCGACCAGGTCGGTGGGGAGCATGCCAAGGCGCCGCAGGCGAAGTTCGATGATGCCGCCTGGGTCGGATGGCGCCTGGCCGAGCTGCTGCCGCTGGAAGATTCGCAACGCCAGGTGCTGCTGCAACTTGACGACCCGCACCAGCGGCTGGACCGGTTGCTGGCCCTGTTGCCCTGACGGGCAATCGATCGTTACTGCGTGCCGGCGGTCTTCACCCGCAGCACCTGCGTCGCCCCGTGGGGGTGAGCCGACTGCTGCGATTCCAGGCCCTTGAGTGCTTCGGCGACCAGCGCGTGCGCATGGCCGTCATCGCTGGCCGGCAGCCACAACGCGGCCGCGCCCAGCGGCTTGGTCAAATGCAGGGTTTGCGTGCTGCCCAGCCAGAGCGGAGTGCCGTCGCCGAGCAGCACTGGCGCCGGCCACAAGCGCAGCGCGTACTGCTCGTCCTTGTGGTCGCCATCGCGCAGCATCAGCAGCGTTTCCGCCTGTGCGTCCAGCGTCGCCGGCAACACCGGCTGCCGCTGCGTCGGCTTGTCGTCGTCGAGCAGGCCGACCGTGTCGACCCAGTTGGCTTGCGGCTGGACGCGCCAGCCCTGCGCCTGCAGGCGCACCTGCAACGGTGCCAGCGGACCGGCCACCTGCAGATCCAGCGGCCAGCGTCGGCGCTGGTCGCGTTCGTTGCGTGTCGCCGGCAGATCGGTCCAACCCTGCTGCCACCACTCGTCCTGTGCCATCACCGTCGTCGGCGTCGCAGCAGCGAACTTGGCCAGTAGTGCATCGGCCGAACGCGGCGCATGCCAAAGCGCGGCAATGACGAAGGTCGAATAGAACAGCCACGCCAGCGGCCGCATCCAGAACGAGCGCGCGACGTGGCGGCGATAGGCGATGCCCAGGATCAGCAGCCAGAGGATGCCGAACAACGTGCCGCCGACCAGGTCGCTGGGCCAGTGCGCGCCAAGGTAGAGGCGGGCGAATCCCACCGCGGTCGTGACCACGCCGGCGAGCAGGTACGGCCATACCCGCGTGCGGCCCGGCAACTCGCGCGCGATCAGCACGGCGAAGAAGCCGAACACGATCGTGCACATCGTCACCGCGACCGACGGGAAGCCGAAGCCGGCCGGCGCGGTCGGGGGACGCGGCATGTCGATCGCGGCTTCCAGCAACGAGGTCAGTGTGAGGCCAAACACCAGCGCCGCCAGCCAGTGCGCCGCCGCCATCCAGCGCTTGCGCCAGATCAGGTAGGCCAGCGCCACCGCCGCGGCAGGGCCGAGCACGGCGGCATCGCCCACGCTCGCCAGCCCTGCCATCAGGCGATCGGCAAGCGGATTGCGCAGGCCCCACATGAACTCATGGACCGTGTGGTCCAGCGCGAGCGGTCCACCGCTGGCAAGCAGCGATGCCAGCAGCGTGAACCAGGCCCAGCTGATGCCCAGCAGGCACACCGCGAGCATCAGCAGCGATGGCGATTCCGGACGGTTCGGATCGATCAGCGCGGCTGCGTAGCGGCCAAGGTGCGGGTGATGGCGGGTCCAGTACAGGGCGCGTGCGAGCAGATTGTCGGCGTGGGCGGCGAACCAGCGCCACGTGTAGAGCACGATCGCCCAGACCAGGCCGATGGTGAGCGCCAGCGCGGCCAGCACGATCGCCAGCCGGTCGGCGACCGCGGCGACGGCGTCATACGACTTGCCCAGCGCCCAGCCCGGGGCGAGGAAGGCCAGCGACCACACCAGGCAGGCGCCCAGGCTCGGCAGCGCATAGCGGCGCATCGGCATGTGCAGCATGCCGGCGATGGCCGGCACGAACGGACGCACCGCGCCGACGAATCGAGCGATCACGATGCTCATGCTGCCGTGGCGACGGAACAGTGCCTCGCCGCGATCGAGCCACTGCGGATAGCGCGAGAATGGCCAGCGGCTGCGCAGTTGCGGGCCCCAGCGGTGGCCGACCCAGTAGCTCAGTCCATCGCCGATGAAGGCGCCGAGCGTCGCGCAGGCCAAGGCATAGGGGCCGCTGACATGGCCCAGCCCGACCAGCGCGCCGACTGCGAACAGCAGCGGCAGCGCCGGCACCACGATGCCGACGATGACGAGGGCATCACAGAAGGCAATAAGGAAAATGACAGCGCCGGCCGCGATAGGGTTTGCCGCGATCCATGCAGTCGCGCTTTCGATCCAGGCCGGTTCCATCGGCCGATTATAGGCAGCCCGACCATTACGGCGCGATGGTCGGTGTGCAGGGTGACTGCAAGCACGGTGAGGCCGGCATGCCGTCTCGCGGAGGCGGCGAGCGATTCCGTACACTGGCGCGATGCCCGTACGCAACGCCAGCACCGACCTCGACGCAATCGAAGTCCAGGCCCTGAAGGCCGACAGTTTCGGCCGGATCGCGCTGATGCGCGACGGCGATGGCCTGTTCGTGCGCCGCGACCTGCGTCACGTGCCGCTGTGGCTGCGCCTGCCGGCATGGTGGCTGGCGCGTCGCGAAGCCCGCGGCCTCGAACGCGTCGCGGGCCTGGCGGCGACACCGCAACTTCTGCGCTGGGACGGCCGCCGGCTCGATCGCAGCTACATGGCCGGTTCGGCGATGTACCAGCGGCCACCGCACGGCGACCTGGCGTATTTCCGGCGCGCGCGGCGATTGCTGCAACAGCTGCACCGGCGCGGCCTGGCCCATAACGACCTGGCCAAGGAGGCGAACTGGCTCGTGCTGGACGATGGCGCGCCGGCGATCATCGATTTCCAGCTCGCCACGCGCGGCAGCCCACGCGCCCCCTGGATGCGCCTGCTGGCACGCGAGGACCTGCGCCACCTGCTCAAGCACAAGCGCACCTATTGCCCGCAATTCCTCACACCCGTCGAGCGGCGCGTGCTCAAGCGCCACTCGTGGCTGCGCGAGGCCTGGTTTGCGACTGGCAAGCCGGTCTACCGCTTCGTAACGCGCAAGCTGCTGAAATGGGAAGACAACGAAGGGCAGGGGCCCAAGCCCTGAGCCCGAGCACCGCTTTGGAGAGCGCCGCCATGCGTACCCTGTCCGGAAAAACCCTCTTCATCACCGGCGCCTCGCGCGGCATTGGTCGTGCCATCGCCCTGCGCGCCGCTCAGGACGGAGCCAACGTCGTCATCGCGGCGAAGTCCTCGGTTCCCAATCCGAAGCTGCCGGGCACGATCCACAGCGTCGCCGCCGAGGTCGAAGCCGCCGGCGGCAAGGCGCTGGCAGTGCGCTGCGACATCCGCGAGGAAGACGACGTGTACGCCGCGGTCGCGGCCACGGTCGACCTGTTCGGCGGCATCGACATCCTGGTCAACAATGCCAGTGCGATCTGGCTCAAGGGCACGCTCGAGACGCCGATGAAGCGCTACGACCTGATGCAGCAGGTCAATGCGCGCGGCAGTTTCCTGTGCGCGCAGGCTTGCATGCCGCACCTGCTCAAGGCGCCCGATCCGCACATCCTGTCGCTGGCACCGCCGCTCAACCTGGATCCGAAGTGGTGGGCGCCGCATACCGCCTACACCTTGGCGAAGATGGGCATGAGTTTCGTCACCCTCGGCCTCGCCGCCGAATTCGGTCCGCAGGGCGTGGCGGTCAATGCGCTGTGGCCGCGCACGGTCATCGCCACCGATGCGGTCAACATGATCCCCGGCGTGCGCCTGGAAATGTGCCGCAAGCCGGAGATCGTCGCCGACGCCGCGCACGCGGTGCTGGTGCGGCCGTCGGACGACTTCTACGGGCACTTCCTGATCGATGACGACGTGCTCTTCGCCGCCGGCGTCACCGACTTCGCCCAGTACGCCATGAACCCGTTCTGCGAGCACCTGATCCCGGACCTGTTCCTGACCGACTCGCAACTGGCCAGGAAGCCGCGCTAGCGGGCAGGTCTGCCTGCCAGGGCGATTTTCACGGCAACGGGGCGTCAACAGGGGGCGCAGGGCGGCCGCGATGGGCGACAATGTCGTCTTCCCCGCATCGCCCGACTTCGCCCCTCCATGACTGCCACCAGCGCCGACCTGTTTTCGCTCTCCGAACGCTACTACCTGCCCGTGTACCGGCCCCGCCGGATCGTGCTCGATCATGGCCGCGGCGCGCGCGTGTGGGATCGGGAAGGGCGCGAGTACGTCGATTTCGGCGCCGGCATCGCCGTCAATGCCCTCGGCCACGCCAATCCTGTGCTGGTCGCGGCGCTTACCGAGCAGGCAGGCAAGCTCTGGCACACCAGCAACGTCTTCGTCAGCGAACCGCCGCTGCGCCTGGCCGAGGAGCTGGTCGAAGCATCGCGCTTCGCCGAGCGCGTGTTCTTCTGCAACTCCGGCGCCGAAGCCAACGAAGCGGCGATCAAGCTCGCGCGCAAGTGGGCCACCGCGCAGGGGCGCGACCCCGACCGTCGCGTCATCCTCAGTTTCCGCGGCAGCTTCCACGGCCGCACCCTGGCCGCCGTCACCGCAACCGCGCAGCCCAAGTACCACGAGGGCTTCGAACCGCTGCCGCCTGGCTTCCGCTACAGCGACTTCAACGATCTCGCCGCGGCCGAAGCGGCGATGGCGACCGGTGACGTCTGCGCGGTGCTGGTGGAGCCGGTGCAGGGCGAGGGCGGCGTCACGCCGGCTACCGAGGAATTCCTGCTTGGCCTGCGCGCGCTGTGCGATCGCCACGGTGCGCTGCTGATCCTCGACGAGATCCAGTGCGGCATGGGCCGCACCGGTCACCTGTTCGCCTGCCACGGCTATGGCGTCACGCCCGATGTCGTGACCCTGGCCAAGGCGCTGGGCAGCGGTTTCCCGATCGGCGCGATGCTGGTCGGCGCCAAGGCGGGCGAGTCGATGCAGTTTGGCGCGCACGGCACCACGTTCGGCGGCAACCCGCTGGCCGCGGCGGTCGCGCGCGCGGCACTGCGAGAGATTTCCTCGCCGCAGGTGCTGGCCAATGTCGTGCGCCAGTCGCTGGCGATCCGTGATGCGCTGGCCGCGCTCGACGCCGAGCTGGGCCTGTTCTCCGAGATCCGCGGTTGCGGCCTGATGCTCGGTGCGCAGCTGCGCGAAGCGCATGCCGGCAAGGCCGGGCTGATCCTCGACCTGTGCGTGGAGCAGGGCCTGTTGCTGCTTCAGGCCGGTCCGGACGTGCTGCGTTTCGTGCCGGCGCTGAACATCAGCGATGAGGATGTGGCCGAAGGCCTGGAGCGTCTGCGCGCGGCGCTGACGGCATTCGTCAACGCGTGATGCGCGTGGGAGCGGCGCAGGCCGCTCCCATCACGGCAGCATTCAGAACGTCGCGAACGACGCGCGGGCCGCTTCGAGGGTGCGGGCGATCTCCGCCTCACCGTGCGCGCTCGATACAAAACCAGCTTCGAACGCCGACGGCGCAAGGTACACGCCGCGCTCCAGCATCGCGTGGAAGAAGCGATTGAAGCGCGCGCTGTCGGACGCCTTCGCATCTTCGAACGTTTCCACCGGCCCTTCGCGGAAATACAGGCCGAACATGCCCGGCGCGCGCGTCGTATGGAACGCGATTCCGGCCTCGCGCGCCGCCTGTTCCAGGCCGTCGCAAAGCACGTTGGTCGTGCGCTCGAGCGCGTCGTGGAAGCCCGGTGCCTGGATCAGTTCGAGCGTCGCCAGGCCCGCCGCCATCGCTACCGGATTGCCGCTGAGCGTGCCTGCCTGGTAGATCGGACCGCTCGGCGCGACCTGCGCCATCAGGTCGCGACGTCCGCCATAGGCGCCGACCGGCATGCCGCCGCCGATGATCTTGCCGAAGGTGGAGAGATCCGGCGTGATGCCGTAGCGCTGCTGCGCGCCGCCGAGGGCGACGCGGAAACCGGTCATCACTTCATCGAAGATCAACAGCGCGCCGTGCTTCGTGCACAGCTCGCGCAGGTGCTGCAGATAGCCGTCGCGCGGCAGGATGCAGTTGGCGTTGCCGACGATCGGTTCGATGATCAGGCCGGCGATCTCGCCGCCGATCTCGTCGAACAACTTCGTCGCCGCATCGAAATCGTTGTAGGCGATCGTCATCGTCAGGTCGGCGAGCGCCGACGGAACACCCGGTGAATTAGGCAGGCCAAGCGTCATCACGCCGCTGCCGGCCTTCACCAGGAAGCTGTCGCCATGACCGTGGTAGCAGCCTTCGAACTTGACGATGCGGTTGCGGCCGGTGGCGCCACGGGCGACGCGGATCGCCGACAGCGTCGCCTCGGTGCCGGAGTTCACCATGCGCACCATTTCGCAGCTGGGCACGATGGCGGTGATCGCCTCGGCCATCGTCACTTCCAGCGCATTGGGCACGCCGAAGCTGAGACCGTCGCGCATGGTCTTCTCGACCGCGGCCAGCACCTTCGGATGGGCGTGACCGGCGATCATCGGCCCCCACGAACCGACGTAATCGATGTAGCGGTTGCCATCGACGTCCTGCAGGTAGGCACCTTCCGCGCGCTGGGCGAAGAACGGTTCGCCGCCGACCGACTTGAACGCGCGCACCGGCGAATTGACGCCGCCGGGGATCAGTTCGAGGGCGCGGGTGAACAGGTCGTGCGATTGCGTGTGGTTCATGGGAAGTCTCTTGGCTCCCTGTCCCGTCTGCGGGAAAGGGTTGGGGGTGTCAGATGGAAGCAGGCAGTTCGAAGCAATCGAGATATCGGCGCACCGCAGCGGCGGGATCGGCGGCATCGAATACGCCGCTGATCACCGCGAGCAGGTCGGCGCCGGCCTCGACCAGGGGACGTGCATTGTCCGGGGTGATGCCGCCGATGGCCACCCGCGGCAATCCCAACGCTGCCGAGTCCCGCAGCAGTTCGAGGCCCGCTTTGCGGGCATTGGGCTTGGTTGGCGAGGGGAAGAAGGCGCCGAAGGCGATGTAGTCGGCGCCCGCCGCGGCTGCCCGCCGCGCCAGCGCCAGGTCGGCGTAGCAGGAAGCCCCGAGGATGGCGCCTTCCGGCAGCGCGGCGCGGGCGGCGGCGAGCTCGCCGTCGTCCTCGCCCAGGTGGGCGCCGTCGGCGCCGATGACCGTCGCCAGGCGCCAGTCGTCGTTGATGATCAGCGGTACGTCGTGGCGGCGGCACAGGGGCAGCAGCGCGGTCGCCTGGCGTTCGCGCAGGGCCGGGTCAGCCGCCTTGTTGCGGTACTGGAGCCAGGCCGCGCCTGCCGCCAGCACGGTTTCGACCCGCGCCAGCAGGCGCGCGGTGTCGTTGTCGTCGGGGGTGATGGCATAGAGGCCGCGCCGCGAGACATGCCTGGAACCATGGCCACAAATCGGCGGATTCATCCTGGAAGCTTCCGTGGGCGCGGGCGCGGTGGGACAATGCGCATTCCGCAATCCCGCATTATCCGTCCAATTCCCCCGGGTCCGATCCGTCCATGTCAGAGCTTGCCGCCGCCACCACCTACCGCACCTGGATGTGCGTCGTCTGCGGCTTCATTTACGACGAGGCCCAGGGCCTGCCGGAAGAGGGCATCGCGCCGGGCACGCGCTGGGAAGACGTGCCCGATACCTGGACCTGCCCGGATTGCGGCGTGACCAAGGACGATTTCGAGATGATGGTGCTCTGAGGCACGGTGCCCCGACCGCTTTCGCGGTCAGGGTCGTTCAGGGCGTTCCGAGCCCCGGCCCGAACTTCAGTTCGGCGCCATCCTTGAGCCCCAGCCTGGCCGCTTCGCCGGCATTGAGCTCCAGCACGTAACGCGCGGGCACATTGCTCGGATACGGCGGGCAGCCGTCGCCAAGCGAGCACGGCGGCGTGTCGCGACGCTGCGAGACAAGCTTGCGGTCGCTGTCGAAGTACAGGATGTCCAGCGGGATCTTGGTGTTCTTCATCCAGTAGGCGAGCGGCTCCTGGCTCTCGTGGATGAACAACATGCCGTGGTCGGCGGCCATTTCCTCGCGGAACATCAGCCCGCGTGCGCGCTCGGCGTCATCGTCGGCCACTTCCACCTCGAAGCGCTGTCCTCCCAGTTCGACCCAGGGGCTGGAGCCACCCATCGCGCATCCAGACAGGGCAAGGCCGCAGCAGGCGACCAGAAGACGGGGCAGGAACATGGTGAAGCTCCTTTGAGCGTTGGTCCGGGGCCATGACGGCCGTAGCGCGACGAAACATCGTGCAGCGATGAATGCGAGTCAAGGGGCGCAGCCTCACCCCGTCATCCCCGCGCAGGCGGGGATCCATGGACGTTGCTTCAAGGGCCCCAAGCCCGCCCAGAGCGTCCGATCGCGCTCACTCGGCAAAGCCGTAAAAAAACTTTAACGAACCCCTTCCATTCCCCGTTGTGCATGTGCACAATGCGCGCCCCGCCACGGTGAACATCACTTCGGCGGGACGCGGAAAAGACGGGATGAAACGAGGCGGTT
>NZ_JBDGKK010000005.1:0-268583 GCF_057656415.1 Lysobacter sp. Soil_C_59
GCATCAGACAGGATGTCTGACTAAGGGACGGGGCACTCCCCGCCCCTGCGGACGACGCCGCTCCGAAGGCGGAAGCCCGAGGAGGCCACAGCAACGTCAAGATGGATCCCGGCGTGCGCCGGGATGACGTGATGGAGCGGGTGCGGGCCTGGATCCCGGCGTTCGCCGGGATGACGGTGACAGAGCGGACGGCGTGTCGGCCTGGGTCCCGGCGTTCGCCGGGATGACGGTGACAGGGCATTCGCCGTGATGGCGGAAACTTCAGCGCGGATAGAAATCCCGCGTGAACTGCATCGTCGACGTCGCTCCGTTCTCGCGCACGACCGTGACGTCGAAACGCAGCGTGTCCGGCGGCGTTGCCTCGGCCGTGCCGATGTAATCGAGCAGGTCGCCGCTACGCAGTTCGCGCATCTCGATGGTCTGGCGACGGCCGCGCAGGTCGGTGGCGGTGGCGGTGATGCGCGCCGGCAACGCGACTTCCTGCGCCTCCGGGCCCTGGCGCACCGCGACCAGCAGCATCACCGTGTTGTCCGCGCGGCTGATGCCGTACTGGCTGGCCACCGCCGGCGACAGCGCCGAGGTCTGCATGGCGTTGGCGCGGATGCTGACGTCGCCGACACGGCTGACCGCTTCACCCTGGCCGGCATGAGCAGCAGGCGTGGCCGCCGGCGGTGTGCTGTTGCCGCCACAACCGGTCAGGCCGACAGCCAGCAACACGAAGAGGGGGGCGATGCGCATGCGAGGTCTCCTCGGCAAATGTCTTTTAGTGGTTGGCCGCCGACAACTGCCGGCCGCGCTCGGTGGCAGCGGCAATCGCGCGAGCGACCAGCTCGCGGAAGCCACCGGCCTCGAAGGTTTCGATCGCGGCCTGGGTGGTGCCGCCGGGCGATGTCACCCGGGCGCGCAACACATCGGCCGGCTCGTCGAGCCGCGTCAGCATCGTCGCCGCGCCGAGCAGTGTCTGCTGGACCAATGCCCGCGCCGCTTCCGGCGCCAGCCCCTGCTCGACACCGGCTGCCTGCATCGCTTCGGCAAGCAGGAACACGTAAGCCGGGCCACTGCCGGACACGGCAGTGACCGCATCCATCCGGGTCTCATCGTCGATCCAGACCGTCGGCCCGACCGCGTCGAGCAGGCCCGCGGCGTGATCGCGCTGGTGGCCATCGGTGGCGTCGTTCGCGAACAGGCCCGTAATGCCGACGCCAAGCAGGGCGGGCGTGTTGGGCATGGCCCGGACCACCGCCAGGCCGCCACCGAGCCAGCCGTCGAGCTGGTCGGCGGTGATGCCGGCCGCGATCGAGATCACCAGCGGCCGTTGCGCCTGTGCGATTCCGGCAAGTTCGGTGCAGACGCTGGCCATCACCTGCGGCTTGACCGCCAGCAGCCAAACGTCGGCGCCCGCCGCGGCTTCGGCGGCGTTGTCGAACCCCTGGACATGGAAGTCGCGTTCGAGTGCCTGGCGCAAGGCATCGGCGGGCTCGGCGACGTGGATGCCGTCGGCCGGCTGGCCTCGTGCGATCAGGCCGCCGATCAGGCTGCGCGCCATGTTGCCGCCGCCAATGAAGGCAATGGCGCCGGTGAAGGACGAGGGGTAAGGGGTCTGGGACATGTAAGGGGAGGTGGTCGACTGACGGGCAGGGCCGGTCATCGAGGATAGCAAGGCCTCAGGCCGGCCTCGGCCGTGCGCCGAACAGCGCGGTGCCGATGCGCACCATCGTCGCCCCCTCGGCAATGGCGATGGCATGGTCGTCGCTCATGCCCATCGACAGCGTGTCGACCCGTGGATGGGTCGCGCGCAGGGCGTCGAACAACTCGCGGCTGCGCCGGAACGCGCCGCGCCGCTGCCCGGGGTCCGGGTGGGGCGTGGGGATCACCATCAATCCGCGCAGACACAGGCGCGGCTGGGCGGCAATGGCGTCGGCCAGGGCGGGCACGTCGCCGGGCTCGCAGCCATGCTTGCTGGCTTCGTCATCGATATTGACCTGGATCAGCACGTTCAATGGCGGCCGATCCGCTGCCCTGTGCTGGGCCAGGGCGGTCACCAGCTTGATCCGGTCGACGGTCTGGACCCAGTCGAACAGGGTCGCCGCCTCCCTGGCCTTGTTGGACTGCAAATGGCCAATCAAGTGCCATTCCAGGCCCAGTCCGGCCAGCGCCGGTTGCTTGGCAGCGGTCTCCTGCACATAGTTCTCGCCGAAGGCGCGCTGGCCGGCGGCCGCCAATTCCGCGACGGCCGTCGCATCCTGGGTCTTGCTGACGGCAAGCAGCCGCGGCACTGGCCGTCCAGCCGCCGCCGCCGCGTTCTCAAGCTTGAGTTGCATGTCCTGCAGGGCGCTGGCGCGCACGTCTCAATTCCTGTCTAAAGTGCTGGAAAGATGGCGAGGTTAGGGGGCTATACTGCGGCGCAGGGGTAGTTTGGATCCACTTCGGGGCACTTCAAGGCCCCGTGTTCAAAGTACTGATCTTCAAGTCTGTTTTTCCAGTGGCAGTGCAGGGGAGCACGCATGGATATCGCCGAACTTCTGGCGTTTTCGGTAAAGAACAAAGCATCCGACCTGCACCTGTCGGCGGGCTTGCCGCCGATGATCCGGGTCGACGGCGACGTCCGCCGCATCAACATCCCGGCCCTGGACCACAAGCAGGTGCACGCGCTCGTCTACGACATCATGTCGGACAAGCAGCGTCGCGACTTCGAAGAGTTCCTCGAGGTCGACTTCTCCTTCGAGATCCCCGGCCTGGCGCGTTTCCGCGTCAACGCCTTCAACCAGAACCGCGGTGCCGGTGCGGTGTTCCGTACCATTCCCTCGGAAGTACTGACCCTGGACGACCTGGGTTGCCCGCCGATCTTCCGTGAGCTCATCGACCAGCCGCAGGGCCTGATCCTGGTGACCGGCCCGACCGGTTCGGGCAAGTCGACCACGCTGGCGGCGATGATCGACCACATCAACAAGAACGAATACGGCCACATCCTCTCCGTCGAGGACCCGATCGAATTCGTCCACACCTCGCAGAAGTGCCTGATCAACCAGCGCGAGGTGCACCGCGACACGCACGGCTTCAACGAGGCGCTGCGTTCGGCCCTTCGTGAAGACCCCGACTACATCCTCGTCGGCGAGTTGCGCGACCTGGAAACCATCCGCCTGGCGCTGACCGCAGCGGAAACCGGCCACCTTGTGTTCGGCACCCTGCACACCTCCTCGGCGGCCAAGACGGTCGACCGAATCATCGACGTGTTCCCCGCCGGCGAAAAGCCGATGGTGCGCTCGATGTTGTCGGAGTCGCTGCGCGCGGTGATCTCGCAGGCGCTGCTGAAGAAGGTCGGCGGCGGTCGTACCGCGGCCTGGGAAATCATGGTCGGCATCCCGGCGATCCGTAACCTGATCCGCGAGGACAAGGTCGCGCAGATGTACTCCTCGATCCAGACCGGTCAGCAGTACGGAATGATGACGCTCGACCAGCACCTCCAGGACCTGGTCAAGCGCGGCCTGATCCTGCGTCCGCAGGCGCGCGAGTACGCCAAGGACAAGCGTCTTTTCGAATGACCGGACACCGGCCTCTCCCGGCAGCGGGAGAGGGAGGTGAAGGCAGTTTCGTCAGTCACACGCCGCACCGGCTGGGGAGCCTGGCGGCACTGGAGTAAGCATGAGCAGCACTACCGGCGGCAGCATCGATTTCACCTCGTTCCTCAAACTGATGGCGCACCAGAAGGCGTCGGACCTGTTCATCACCGCCGGCATGCCGCCGTCGATGAAGGTCCACGGCAAGATCTCGCCGATCACCCAGAACCCGCTGACGCCCCAGCAAAGCCGCGACCTCGTCCTCAACGTGATGACGCCGCAGCAGCGCGAGGAGTTCGAAAAGACCCACGAGTGCAACTTCGCCATCGGCGTGGCCGGCGTCGGCCGCTTCCGCGTCAGCTGCTTCTACCAGCGCAACCAGGTCGGCATGGTGCTGCGCCGCATCGAGACCAAGATCCCGACGGTCGAGGAGCTCAACCTGCCGCCGGTGATCAAGACGCTGGCGATGACCAAGCGCGGCATCATCATCTTCGTCGGTGCGACCGGTACCGGTAAGTCGACCTCGCTGGCGGCCATGATCGGCTACCGCAACCTCAACTCGACCGGTCACATCATCACCATCGAGGACCCCATCGAGTTCGTGCACAAGCACGAGGGCTGCATCATCACCCAGCGCGAAGTCGGCATCGACACCGACAGCTGGGACGCGGCGCTGAAGAACACGCTGCGCCAGGCGCCGGACGTGATCATGATCGGCGAGGTGCGTACCCGCGAGGGCATGGACCACGCGATCGCCTTCGCCGAAACCGGTCACCTGGTGCTGTGCACGCTGCACGCCAACAACGCCAACCAGGCGATGGACCGCATCATCAACTTCTTCCCGGAAGACCGCCGCCAGCAGTTGCTGATGGACCTGTCGCTGAACCTCAAGGGCGTGGTCGCGCAGCAGCTGATCCCGACCCCGGACGGCAAGGGTCGGCGCGTGGCGATGGAGATCATGCTGGGCACGCCGCTGGTGCAGGACTACATCCGCGACGGCGAGATCCACAAGCTCAAGGAAGTTATGAAGGAGTCCGTGCAGCTGGGCATGAAGACCTTCGACCAGAGCCTGTTCGAGCTGTACCAGGCCGGCGAGATCAGCTACGAGGACGCGCTGCGTTACGCCGACTCGCAGAATGAAGTGCGCCTGCGCATCAAGCTGGCCCAGGGCGGCGACGCCAAGACGCTGGCGGCTGGCATGGACGGCATCGAGGTCGCGGAAATCCGCTGATTTCCGTCCTTGGTGCTCCACGGAAAAGCCGGGCAATACCCGGCTTTTTTGTGCGCGTCGTTATTGGTTGGTGGTTGGTGGTTGGGTGGGTGGAGGAGGTGGGGTGTATTCCGCGAACCTCCGCTTCGCTCCGTTTACTGTTCGCGAAATACGCGCAAGGAAGTGGTTGTTCCAGGAACCAAGCCAGAATCTTGACCCCGTCATCCCCGCGAAGGCGGGGACCCAGCGTCGTTGCCCTTGGCCTGTCATTCCCGCGAAGGCGGGAATCCAAGGACGTTGCGACGAAGACGGGGAAATGAATTGCCGAAGCGTCGTTCGCCGGGCCGGGGATTGCGGAGCAGTGGGCCATGGATGGCCCACGCCCCGCCTCCGGACAGGACGTCCGGCGAAGGGGCGGAGCAATCCCCGGCCCGGCGGACGACGCCGTGCCGCAGACGCAAGCCAAGCACTACAAGCCGACGCTCAGAGCTTCCGCCGCCACGGCGGATCCAGCGGCGGCTTCAACTTGAGGATCCGCGCCTGCACCGGGCAACTGTCGCGGTGCGCACCCGGCAGATAGCCCAGGCTCATCAGGAACTCGCCGGTGATCTCGCCGCCGGTGAAGCGGAACGTCTTCTTGAACAGCTTCACCCAGTCGGCCTTGTCGCGACGCTTGCCGTCCACCTGCATGTTCGCGTCGAGCCACTGCGCGAAGCTGCCGTGCGATGCGCGCAGGCCCTGGATGACCTGGGCGTTGTGGATCGCCGCGTCCACCTTGAGGCGGTTGCGGATGATGCCGGCGTCCTCGAGCAGCCGCGCGCGATCGGCCTGACCGTAGGCGGCGACCTTGTCGATGTCGAAGCCGTCATAGGCGCGGTGGAATCCCTCGCGCTTGCGCAGCATCGTTTCCCAGCTCAGCCCGGCCTGGTTGATCTCCAGCACCAGCCGCTCGAACAGCACCGCGTCGTCGCGTTGCGGGAAGCCGTACTCGCGGTCGTGGTACGGGCCGTGCAGCGGGTGGCCGGGGGCGTAGTCGCAGTAACCGGACATCGCTTACGGCTTGCCCGCTGCGTACTGCTCCAGGCCCAGCACGCCCAGGCCCTGCTCGAAGCGGATGTCGACCGGGATCTTCGCGTCCTTCAGTCGCCCCAGGTCGGCCGCGAGCTCCGGCTTGATCATGCCCAGCGTCTCGGTCATGCGCTTGGCCTCGGCGTAATCACCGTCGCCCTGCACCTTGAGCAGCTTGGCGCTGAGGGCGTTCATCGCCGCGCGCATCTTCTCGAAGTCGACGCGATAACGGCCGTCCGGGTCGCGGCTGAAAGCGCCCTGCTCAGCGAAGAAGTTGAAGCGAACCATGTTCGCCTTGCCATGCGCATCGCTGGCGCCGAAGCGCACCGAGCGCAGGATGCCGGCGAGGAAGGTCACGTAGCCATCCATCAGCTTGCTCTCTTCCAGCTCGCCCTTGCGGCTGAGCGCGTCGATCATGTACAGGCCCAGGATGTCGGCCTTGCCTTCCTCGAAGCTGGACGAGTATTCCTTCAGCGCCTCGTCGACCGTGCCCTTGCCGTCGAGCGTCTTCTTGATGCCCAGGCCGTGCGCGACCTCATGGAACATCACGTCCTCGAAGAACGCGTCGAAGGTCACGTGCTTGAGCTGGTCGGACGCAATCAGTTGCTGCGCGATCGGCGTGAGGATGGTGTCGAACTTCGCCTTCATCACGTTCTCAAGCTGCAGCCGGCGCGTGCCCTTGGCCAGCTGCACTTCCTCGTCGTTGGGCAGGTTGATGGCGATGGTCTTGGCGCCGACGTTGGCGTTGCCGCCGTAATAGACGACCTGGTACGCGTTGAGGTCGGCCGCCGAGCCGGGCACTTCGGCCTTGTACTTGTCGTCGACCGGCAGGCCCTTCTGCAGCGCCGGCAGGAAGCTGGCGAAGCGGGCGAGCTTCTTGCTCCACTCCACGTCCTTGACCAGCACCAGCCCCTCGTACGCGGCCTTGTAGCCGAACAGCTGATCCTCGTAGGTCTCGATCGGGCCGATGACGATGTCGACCGGATTGGTCTTCATGTCCATCCAGGCCATGTCGCTGCGCCTGAAGTCGTCGTCGAGCAGGGCCTTGGCGCGCATGGTCAGGTAGTTGGCGAAGGACTTGTCCGCGCTCAGCGCGGCGGCTTCGCGCAGCAGCGCGGCGGCGCGTTCCAGGTCGGCCTTGTAGGCCTCGTGGTACGGCACGGTCACCAGCTTGCCGCTGTCGCGGCGCAGCAGGGTGTAGTTGGAGGTCTTGTCGGGCAGCGCGGCCCCTTCGAATTCGGCCTTGCTCATGTCGGCCGGATAGAACGGCCCGCCTGGCGGACGCGCTCCGACGCCGTCGATGATCGGCGTGTCCTCGTTGAGGCGGTCCCACGGGCCGAAGTTGACCTCGACCAGTTCACGCGTGGCCGCATCGGGCGCACGCGCGAGCAGGGCGGCGCGATCGCCGTCCCAGGACTGCTTCCAGTAGATGTCGTTCATGACCTCGCTGGCCTGAACGAGCTTGGCGATCATGCGCTTGCCGGCATCGTCGAAACCCGACAGGTCGGCCTTGAGCGGCACCACGGCGTAGTCGCCGGCATGGGCGGTGGCGTAGCTGGCTGCGGCGGTGGTTGCCTGCGCCGCCGGCTTGGCCGGCTCCTGCGGGGTTTGCGGCTTGCATGCGCTCAGGGCCAGGCCGGCGAGGCAGGCCACGGCAAGGGCACGAAATCGGCGAGAGTTCAGGCGAGAGTTCAGGAGCGAGGCGGTCAGGATCGGAGCTGTCATGGCGGCGGCACGGCGTGGACAGGGAAAGTCGTCATCCTACGCCCGCACCGGTGCGGCACGCATCGCAAAACGCGGGCTAGAATGTTGGCCATGTCAGTGACTCCCACGCCACTTGCCAACCAGCTGCTGATCGCGTTGCCGGCCCTGGCCGATTCCAACTTCGCCCGCAGCGTCGCCCTGATCTGCCAGCACGACGCCGATGGCGCGATGGGCCTGGTCGTCAATCGCCCGTCCGAGTACACGCTGGGCGAGGTCTTCGGCCAGATGGGCCTGGAAGGCGGCGACCCGTCGCTGCTGTCGCAGATCGTCCTTGCCGGCGGCCCGGTCCATCCCGAGCGCGGTTTCGTCCTGCACGACGGCGGCTCGCAGTGGGATTCGACGCTGGCCATCACCGAACGGCTGTTCCTGACCACCTCGCGCGACATCCTCGAAGCGATGGCGCGGGGCGATGGCCCCGACAACGCGATCGTCGCGCTCGGGTGCGCCGGCTGGGGCTCCGGGCAGCTCGAGCAGGAACTGACCGAGAACGACTGGCTGACCGCGCCGGCCGATGCCGAACTGCTGTTCGAACTGCCGCTGGACGCGCGCTGGCAGGCGGCGGCCGGACGCATCGGCGTCGATTTCGCGTACCTGGCCGACTACTCCGGGCACGCCTGATGGCGGGCACCGCGGACAAGGCGTCATCGATCCGGCGCGACGGCACCGTGCTCGGCTTCGACGTCGGCGCACGCCGGATAGGCGTAGCCGTCGCCAGCGCCTTCGGCCATGGCGCGCGCGCACTGGCGGTGATCGACGTCCACGGCCACGGCCCGGACTGGGCCGCGATCGACCGGCTGCGCAGCGAGTGGCGCCCCGACGGCCTGATCGTCGGCGATCCGATGAGCCTTGACGGCGGCGACCAGCCGATCCGCGTACGCGCCCATGCATTCGCACGTGAACTGCACGCACGCTACGGGCTGCCGGTGGTGCTGGTCGACGAGCGCATGAGTTCGATCGAGGCCGCGCAGCGCTTCGCCTCCGATCGCGCCGAGGGCCGCAAGCGCCGCCGCGATGCCGAGGCGCTGGACGCGGTGGCGGCAGCGGTGATCATCGAACGCTGGCTGGCCGCGCCGGATGATGCCCTGGACCTTTCCGAACTTCCTCATCCCACTCCATGAACGCACCGCACACGCACCTGCCGCGCCACCTGCTGACCCTGCAAGACCTCGAACGCGGCACGCTCGATGCGTTGCTGGTGCGTGCGCAGGCGTTCGCCGAAGGGCACTACGACCGCCGCGCGCTCGACGGCATCGCCGTGTGCACGCTGTTCTTCGAACCGTCCACGCGCACGCGCATGAGTTTCACCCTCGCGGCGCAGCGGCTGGGCGCGGACGTGATCAACTTCGACGCCTCGACGTCGTCGACGCGCAAGGGCGAGACCGCGCTGGACACGCTCAAGAACCTCGAGGCGATGGGCGTGCGCGGGTTCGTCGTGCGCCACCACGAGGATGGTGCCGTGGCGGCGCTGTCACGCCATGCCGAAGACGGCACGGTGCTGGTGAACGCCGGCGACGGACGCAGCGCGCACCCGACCCAGGGCCTGCTCGACATGCTGACCCTGCGCCAGGCCAAGGGCGCCGACTTCTCGAAGCTGAAGGTGCTGGTCGTCGGCGACGTCAAGCATTCGCGCGTCGCACGCTCCGATCTGCAGGCGCTGCGCACGCTCGGCACCGGCGACATCCGCGTCTGCGGCCCGGCCTCGCTGCTGCCGGACGACGGCACGCTGCAGGGCTGCAACGTCTCGCACGACCTGGATGCCGCGCTCGAAGGCGTCGACGCGGTGATGATGCTGCGCCTGCAGCGCGAGCGCATGGAAGAAGGCCTGATCGCATCGCTCGACGATTACCACCGCGATTTCGGCCTGACCAGCACGCGCGTCAAGCGCGCCGCGGCCGATGCCGTGGTGATGCACCCGGGCCCGATCAACCGCGGCGTGGAGATCACCGACGAAGTCGCCGACGGTCCGCAGTCGCTGATCCTGCGCCAGGTCAGCAACGGCGTGGCGGTGCGGATGGCGGTGCTGGAAGCGCTGCTGCGCGGCTAGGCATCCTTCGACTTCGCTGCGCTACGCCCAGGACGAACGGTGCCAGGAAGAAGTTGACCGTTCGTCCTGAGCGTAGGCGCAAAGCGCCGAAGTCGAAGGACTCAGCGCCTCTGCGCCCACACCCACTCCCACAACTCCGGCATCGCATACGCCGGGTCCCAGACGTCGTGCCCCACGCCAGCCAGTTCGCTGTAGCGCACATCGGCGCCGACCTTGCGCAGCGCCTCGTCCATATGCCGTGACTGGTCCGGCGTGACCGCCTCGTCGTTGGCGCCATGGAACAGCCACATCGGGATGTGCTGCAGCCTTTGTGCCGCGGCCGCGAAAGGGTCCGGTGCCTGCGCCACGCCCTCGACCTGCAGGCGCTCGGGTACTCCCGGCGGCTGCGTGAGGCCGCCGCAGACCGGCACCAGCGCGGCAAAACGCAGCGGCTCCATCAACGCCAGTTCGTACGCGCCGTAGCCGCCACGCGACAACCCGGTCAGGACGATGCGGTGCTGGTCGCCGTCGAATTCGCGCACGCTCGCCTCGAGTGCGGCCAATGCCATGCGTGCGGTGACGCCGTCCCAAGAACGGCCTTCGGGCGACTGCGGCATCACCACGATCGCCGGGAAGTCGGGCAGGTGCTTGCGCAGGTAGGGACCCAGGCCGACCTCGGTCTGCTTGCGGTTGTCGCTGCCGCGCTCACCTGAGCCGTGCAGGAACAGGATCACCGGCGGATGGCGACCGGCGGCCCGTGCCGATGGCACGAACACCTGGTAGCGATACGTGGCGCCTTCCACCTGCAGCTGGCGCTCGACGAAACGGCCGCTGGCTTCGCGTGCCGGCCGATGCGCGCAGGCGGCAGTCAATGCAACGAGCATCAGGACGAGCAGGCGGGAAACGTTCGACATCGACAAGCCTCCGGAATGCGGAGCGAGGAATGCCGCGGACGCTATCGCAGCAGGATCAGCGTCGCCAGGCCGAGGAAGGTGAAGAAGCCCATGACGTCGGTGACGGTGGTCAGGAAAATGCCGCTGGCCAATGCCGGATCGAAACCCGCGCGCCGCAACGTCACCGGCACCAGCACCCCCGCCACGGCCGCGAACAGCAGGTTCAGGGTCAGGGCGATGCCGATCACGATCGAAAGCCCGACGCTGTGGAACCACAGCAGCACGATCAGCGCCAGCAGCGTGCCCAGCACCAGGCCGTTGAGCAGCGCCACGCGCGCTTCCTTCCACAGCAGCGTGCGCACGTTGGCCGCGCCGACCTGGCCCAAGGCCAGGCCGCGCACCATCAGCGCCAGCACCTGCGTGCCGGCGTTGCCGCCCATGCCGGCGACGATCGGCATCAGCACCGCCAGCGCCACCAGCTTGTCGATGGTGTCGGCGAATTCGCCGACCACGCTGGCCGCAAGGAACGCCGTGCCCAGGTTGATCGACAGCCAGATCAGGCGCCGCCGCATCGCGCGCCAGACCGGGCTGAAGAGGTCTTCGTCCTCGTCCAGGCCGGCCGCGCTCAGGGCCTGGTGTTCGGCCTGGTTGCGGATGATGTCGACGACGTCGTCGATGGTGATGCGGCCGAGCAGGATGTTGTTCTCGTCGACCACCGGCGCGCTGAGCCAGTCATGGTCGGAGAACTTGCGTGCGACCTCGTTCGCCGATTCCTCGACGTCGATGGCGGCCTGCTCGTCGTCGATCAGCTTGTTGATCGGCGTGCCCGGGTCGTGCGTCAACAGCGCGGCCAGCGCGAGGCGACCCAGGTACTGGTGGCGGCGGCTGACCACGTACAGGTGATCGGTGTGCTCGGGCAGTTCGCCGCGCAGGCGCAGGTAGCGCAGCACGACGTCGACGGTGGTGTCGGTTCGCACCGTCACCACGTCGGGGTTCATCAGGCGGCCGGCGGTGTCCTCCGGGTACGACAGCACCTGCTCGAGGCGCTCGCGGTTCTCGCGGTCCATCGACTTGAGGACTTCGTCGATGACCGTGTCGGGCAGGTCTTCGACCAGGTCGGCAAGGTCATCGATTTCCAGTTCGGAGGCCGCGGCGATGATCTCGTCCGGGTCCATCTCCGCCAGCAGGCTCTCGCGCACTTCGTCGCCGACGTGGACCAGCACCTCGCCGTCGTCCTCGGCATCGACCAGGCCCCACACGATCGTGCGCTTGGCCGGCGGCAGCGATTCGAGCAGGTTGCCGATCTCGGCAGGGGAGAGGGTGTTGACCAGCCGGCGCACCGGACCCAGACGACCGCTGTCGAGCGCATCGGAAAGCAGGCGCAGCTGTCGTGCGGTCTTGTCGTGGCGGACGGCTTCGGCCATGCGGGGCTTCCGGTGGCGCATCGCACCACGATGGCGCGACAGGGCTAGGTGTTCATGGCGCGCATTATCGCCCCTGGGGCCGATAAAGCCCAGCCCGGAGAGGCTGCGTCATCCGTGGTGCACCTGTGGTCAGGTGCGATGCGCCGGCGCGTTGCCGTGGATCCACTCTTCGATCGCCATCCGATCACGAGCGCGCAGCAGTGCCGGTGCGTTGGCCTTCAACTGCGCCAGGTTGCAATGACGGATGGTCCGGCGCAGTTCCAGCAGCGTCGCCGGGTGCAGGCTGAACTCCGTCAGGCCCAGGGCCAGCAGCATCGGCGCGAAATGCGGATCGCCGGCCATCTCGCCGCAGACCGCAACCGGCTTGCCGCGCTTCTCGCCCAGGCGGATCACGTCGCGGACCAGGCGGATCACCGCCGGATGGAGCGGCGTGTAGAGGTTGGTCAGCGCTTCGTTGTTGCGGTCGGCGGCGAGCAGGTACTGGACCAGGTCGTTGGTGCCGATCGACAGGAAGTCGACCGAGCCGATGAAGGTCGGCAGTGCAATCGCGGCGGCCGGCACTTCGATCATCGCGCCCAGCGGCACCTGCTCGGCCACTTCGTGGCCTTCCTCGCGCAGCTGCGTGGTGACGCGCTTGAGCATGCTGCGCACCGCGCGCACTTCCTCGCGGCTGCTGACCATCGGCAGCAGGATGCGCAACGGGCCATAGCCGGAGGCGCGCACGAGCGCACGCAGCTGCGACTCGAGCAGCCCGGATCGCGCCAGCGACAGGCGCACGCCGCGCAGTCCGAGCGCCGGATTGGGCTCGTCGCGCAGGGCCAGTCCGGTGCGGTCGGCCTTGTCGGCGCCCAGGTCGAGCGTGCGGATGGTGACCGTGCGCCCGGTCATGCCAAGCACGACGTCGCGGTAGACGCGGAACTGCTCATCCTCGTCGGGCAGTTCGTTGCGCTGCAGGAACAGGAACTCGGTGCGATACAGGCCGACGCCGGCCGCGCCCAGCGCATGCGCCTCGGCGACGTCGTCGCGCGATTCGGCGTTGGCAAACAGTTTGACGTCGACGCCGTCGATGGTTCGGGTCGGCTCGCGGCGCAGGCGGTGCAGTTGCTTGCGCTCGCGGGCCAGTTCGCGCACGCGACCGCGATGCCCGCGCAGGTCGTTGGCGTCAGGCTCAAGCACCACCCGGCCGGTGGCGCCGTCGACGGCGAGCACGTCGCCATCGTTGATCTTCTGCATCGCCTGCGCCGCGCCGACGACGTAGGGCAGGTGCAGGCTGCGCGCAAGGATCGCGCTGTGCGACAGGATGCTGCCGCTGGTGGTGACGATCGCCATCACCCCCTGCGCCTGCAGTTGCGCAAGTTCGGCGGGGGCGACGTTGTCGGTGACCAGGATCTCGCCGGCGACACCGGAGATGCCGTTGTCGTGGCGGTGCAGGGCGGCGTGGACGCGACCGATGACCTGGTCGATGTCGTCGACGCGGCTGCGGAAGTAGGCATCGTCCATGGCCTGGAAGACCGAGGCGATGCGGTCGCGCTGCAGGCGCAGTGCATAGTCGGCGGAATAGCGGCCGGTGCGGATCAGTTCGTCCAGGCCGCTGAGCAGTTCAGGGTCGTCGAGCAGCAGGCTGTGCAGGTCGAGGAACTCGCCGACTTCATGCACCAGTGCGCCGTGCAGTCGCTCGCGCAGCGCGAACATCTCGTTGCGGACGGTGGCGATGGCGGCGTGCAGTCGCGCGACTTCGGCTTCGACCGCCTTGGCCGGGATGTGCTCCTCCAGCACTTCGAGCACGTGCGGCAGGCGGACACGGGCGCGGCCAAGGGCGCTTCCGCGCGATGCACCGTGTCCGTTGAACTCCTGCCTCATTCCTTTCCCCGGTGTGTGGTGGAGCGTCAGCTATCTTCGTCGAAGCGACGCTCGAACAGCGATATCACTGCCTGCGCCGCATTGGCCTCGTCTTCACCCTCGACCCGCAGCTTGACCTGCGTGCCCTGTCCGGCGGCCAGCAACATCACGCCCATGATGCTCTTGGCATTGACCTCGCGGCCCTTGGCCGTAAGCGTGGCGCTGCTGCGGAAACCCGACAGCGCCTGCACCAGCTTTGCGGTTGCGCGCGCGTGCAGGCCGAGGCGATTGGTGACGGTCAGTTCGTGTTCGATCATCGCCGATTCCTCGCTCCCGCTACGCGCCCGTTGCCGCACCGGCAGTCCAGGTCACGCTTGCATTGCCAACGGCATTCCATTTCGTCGTGCTCCAGAGGTTCTCTCACGCTTGATCCACTCACGCTTCATCCACGATCACGCCATTGCGCGCACCGGCGGCGGCCACGGCGGGCAGCTCGTCCAGGGTCAGGTCGGCGTAATTCATTACCCGCAGCAGCATCGGCAGGCTCAGCGCCGACACGCGCCGTACCGGCGTGCCCAGGCGGGCAACCTTGGCCGCGAGGTTGCTGGGCGTGGCGCCATACAGATCGGTCAGCACCAGTACGCCATCGCCGCCGTCGACCCGGCGCAGGGCGGCGCTAGCCAGCGGCAGCAGGGCATCGGGGTCGCCGTCGAACGGCACCTCCAGTGCTTCGATGCGCAGCGGCAGCGGACGCAACAGGCGCCCGGCCACCGCGATCAACGCGCTGCCAATGCCTTCATGGGTGATCAGGAGGATGCCGACGGCCATGCCGCCAAATTAGCAGAGCCGGGTGACGAGCCGGAAGCGCCGTGACGTCGATGGCGCGATCGAGGGCCAAAACCGGGGTCAGAGTACCTTTTGCTTAAAAGGTACTCTGACCCCGGTTTTGGGGTGTCGTCGCTCCATGCGAAAGAAGCGGCCCGCATCGCTGCGGGCCGCGGTTGGCGATCGCCGGAGCGACCGCGTGGGTCGCCGCCGATGACAGGGGCATTACTTCGACGGCGGGGTGGTGTCGTCCTGCGGTGGCGTCTGCTCGCCTTCCACCGGTGGCGGTGTCGGTGCGCCTGACTCCGGTGCCGTCGCTGGCGGCGTGGTGGTGTCGGCCGGCGGCGCGGTCGTGTCAGGCGGTGGGGTCTCGGCCGGCGGCGGCGTCGTCTCCACGGGGACAGGTGTCGTGGTCTCGGTCTTCTGGCAGCCGCCCAAGGCCAGCGCCGCGGAAGTGACCACCAGGGCGAGGGCACCGATCATCGGATGGGACTGGGTCGCTCTCATGGCTTGCCTCCTCACTAGTACTGGCTCGTGCCACCCTGGCTGGCGGCGTATTCGGTTTCGGAAAGCTGGCCGTCGCCGTCGCGATCGGCCTTGGCGAACTGGCTGGTCAGCCTGGCGTCGGCGGCTGCTTCGTCCTTGCTGACCTTGCCGTCGGCATTCACGTCCATGTCGCTGAAGCTCATCGTCTTCGGCGTCGTGTCCATGGTCTTGTCGGGCGGCGGGGGCGTCGTCGGTGGTTCGGTGCGCTGGGCCAATGCCGGCGGTGCGGCAAGCGCGGCGAACAAGACGAGCGACGTCATCGATGGAAGCGTCGTTGATGGAAACGTGCGGATTCGCATGGGCATCTCCGTGGTGGAGTCGCGCTGCCTTGCAACGCAACCCGACCCTATCCGCTTCCACGCAAGGCAAACGCAAGCAAGCCGCAAAAATTTCGTGATATCGCCGAATGCGGCGCCGCGAAGTCAGGAAGGATTCACTGCATCGGCCCGCGATGCCGCGCTCGCGGAGACGCGCAAGTGGTGTGTCAGTCCAGCTCGCGGTGATGCACCGCGACTTCTTCCCAACCCTTCTCACGCGCGTGCGCGGCAAGGCGTTCGGCGAGGTAGACCGAGCGATGGCGGCCGCCGGTGCAGCCGAATGCGATCGTGGCATAGCTGCGGGTACTGTCGACATGCAGGCGCGGCAACCACGTGTCGAGGAACTGGCTGATCTGGTCGGCGAACAGGTTCACGTCCGGCTGCGCTTCCAGGTATTGGCGGATCGCGGCATCGCGACCCGACAGCGGGCGCAGCACCGGGTCCCAATGCGGATTGGGCAGGGCGCGCGCATCGAACACGAAGTCGGCATCGGCCGGCACGCCGCGTCGATAGGCGAAGGACTCGAACAGTAGCGACATACCGGTATCGCCACCGATGCCGAACTCGGTGATGACCTGTCGACGCAACTGGTGGACGTTGAGGTCACTGGTGTCGACAACCGCATCGGCGATCGTGCGCAGCGGCTTGAGTACCTGGCGCTCCAGCGAGATCGCATCGGCCAGCGAAAGGCCAAGATGGCTCAGGGGATGGCGACGGCGGGTGTCGGCATAGCGCTTGAGCACGGTGGCGTCGCTGGCATCGAAGAACACCAGCTTCGGATCCAGGCCCAGTGCGCCCACCGCCGACAACCAGTCGGGGATGTTGCTCAGGTCGCTGTGGCGGTTGCGCACGTCGATGCTGACGGCGAGCTTCGCCGGCGCGCCGTCATCGGCGCGCTGCACGCTGGCGACGAACTGCGGCAGCAGGTCGGCCGGCAGGTTGTCGACGCAGAAGTAACCCAGGTCCTCGAACGTCTTCAGCGCCACCGACTTGCCCGAACCGGACATGCCGCTGACGATCACGAGGGAGGAGGTCGGGGTTTCGCTCATGGGACGGGGTCTTTGCGCTGGCGTGGAGCGGCGTCAGGAATCGCCGCGTTCAAGGAAATTGCTGTGGCGGGCGATGAATGCCGCCGCCGGGTCGAGACCCTTCATGCGCAGACTGTGCAGCCGCGTCGCCGCCTCGGTCAGCACGGCCAGGTTGCGGCCGGGCATGACGGGCAGGGTGATCATCGGCACGTCGAGGTCGAGCACGCGGCGCACGCCACTGTCGCCGGTAAGCCGTTCCATTCCCATCGGCTTGGGCTCGGTCATCGGCTTTGCCAGGTGCACGATCAGGCGCAGGTACTTGTTGTTCTTGACCGCGGTGTCGCCGAACATCTGGCGGATGTTGAGCACGCCCAGGCCGCGCACTTCCAGCAGGTCCTGCAGCATTTCAGGGCAGGTGCCGTCGAGTACGTCGGGTGCTATCTGGGTGAATTCCGGTGCGTCGTCGGCGACCAGGCGATGGCCGCGCGTCACCAGCTCAAGCGCCAGCTCGCTCTTGCCCGAGCCTGATTCACCGGTGATCAGCACGCCGATGGAATAGATCTCCATGAACACACCGTGCAGCGTCACCCTCGGCGCCAGCGTGCGCGCCAGGTGGTACTGCAGGTGGTTGAGCAGTTCATGCCCGCGCCGCGGCGAGATCCACAGCGGCGTCTGGCTTTCCTGCGCGGCGATGCGCAGGTCTTCGGGGCAGGGCTGGTCCTTGCTGATCACCAGCGCCAGCGGTCGGAACTGGATGATCTTCTCGATCGTCTCCCAGCGCAGCCGCGAGTCGAGTGCGTCGAGCCAGGCCAGCTCCTCGGTGCCAAGGATCTGCACCTTGTTGGGATAGATGGCGTTGAGGTAGCCGGCCAGCGATGGCCGCCGCGCCACGGTGTTGACCGCTTCGAGCACGCGCCGGCCGCCCTGTTCGCCGGCAAGCCAGCGCAGGCTGAGGCGATCGCGTTGTTGTTCGAACAGTTCCCCCGCACTGATGCTCGTGCTCATTCGGGCCTCAGGCGCGATTGCCCGGCGGGCGACGGGCGCCCGCGCGGACAGGTGTTCTGGACAAGATGCGCGACCGCAGCCGCGCTCAACGATTCATCCAGGGGCATGGAGTTCGGAGGGGGTCAGCCGAAGCTGTCGCTGCGTGCGGCGCTTTCGCCGCGGTGGTGGTCGACGACCTTGCTGCGGTGTTCCTTGAGCAGTCGGTCGAGCTTGTCGGAAAGCAGGTCGATCGCGGCGTACATGTCGATTGCAGCGGCGTCGGCGTGGAGCGTGCGGCCGGCGATGTTGACGGTGGCCTTGGCGCGGTGGTTGGGCTTGTCGAGGCTGAGCTGTGTGCGGACGTCGAAAGCCTGTTCGCAATGCCGTTCCAGTCGGGCCAGCTTGCTTTCGACGTAGTCACGCAGTGCCGGTGTGACTTCGATTTGCTGGCCGTAGGTTTCGATACGCATCGGAGACCTCCTTTACGTCGCAACGGGAAGACAGGATGGCACGACCGGTGCGATGTGCAAGTGGCCACCGTTCGCAGTTTGGCCAAAGAGGCGTGGAAAGCCTTGATCCGTAGATGATTTTGGCCAGTTTCATCAACTCCTTAACGCGTATGTGACACGTTCAGCTGATGCGGACGCGATCCTGCGACGAGGGGATGCTCATGGCCTCGCGGTACTTGGCCACGGTGCGCCGCGCCACTGGCACGCCTGTTGCCTTGAGGGTCTCGGCCAGGCGCGCGTCGGACAGCGGCTTGCGCGGGTTCTCGGCTTCGATCAGGCGGCGGATCATCGACTGGATCGCGGTGCTGGAGGCTTCGCCGCCGGCGCCGGTGTCGATGCCCGAGGCGAAGAATGCGCGTAGCGGTATGGTCCCGCGCGGCGTGCGCGCGTACTTGCGCGCGATCGCGCGCGACACGGTGGATTCGTGCAGGCCGACCTCGGCCGCGACTTCGCGCAGCGTCAGCGGCCGCAGCGCGCTGTCGCCGAACTCGAGGAAGGCCGCCTGTTGCTTGAGCAGGCAGCGGGCGACCTTGATCAGGGTCTCGCCGCGGGCCTCCAGGCTCTTGAGCAGCCAGCGCGCTTCCTGCAGGTGGCCGCGCAGGTAACTGGCATCGGTGCCGCTGGCGTGGCGCACCATGCTCTCGTAGCCGCGATGGATCGCGATGCGCGGGCGCATTCCGTCGGCCAGCGCGACCCGCCACAGGCCGTGCTGGCGCCAGATGACCAGGTCCGGGGCGATGTAGGTGTCGCTGGCGATCGCGCCGATCTGCGCGCCGGGCCGAGGATCGAGTGAGCGCAGCAGGTGGACCGCGGTCTCGACTTCGCCCAGGTCGAGCCGCATCTCGCTGGCCAGGCCGGCGACGCCGATCTTGGGAAGGCGCTCGAGCGGGCCATTGGCCAACTGGTGGGCCAATGCCTTGCCAGGCGTCTCGTTGGCGAACTGCGCCAGCTGCAGGCGCAGGCATTCGCCCAGATTGCGCGCGCCGACGCCGACCGGATCGAACTGCTGCACCTGGTGCAGCACGGTGGTGATCTCTTCTTCGCCGGCCTCCACCGCCGGTGCCAGCGAGGCGGCGATCGACTCCAGCGGCTCTCGCAGGTAGCCGTCATCGTCGATGGCTTCGATCAGGGCGACACCGATCAGGCGGTCACGCGGCGACAGCGGGCTCAGGTGCAGCTGCCACAGCAGATGGTCGTGCAGCGTGTCCGACTCTGCGACCTGCTCGGCGACCGGCGAATCGTCGTCGTTGTCGGCCGGGCCGATGCGCTCGTACCACGGCTCGCCGTCGTTGCTGCCCCATTCGGCTTCGGGCGGCAGGTGCTCGCTGCTGTCTTCATGCGACGACGAATCGCTTGCGCCGTTGCCATTGGTGACGCTGATCGCGACTTCGGTCCAGTCCAGCAGCGGATTGCTTTCCACTGCGGCCGCCAGTTCAGCTTCAAGCTCGACTGCCGACAACTGCAGCAGGCGGATCGCCTGACGCAGCTGCGGTGTCATCACCAGCTGTTGTCCTAGTGCGGCTTGGAGGCGGGGCTTCATTGTCTGAGACTAACGCGACCGGGGGAGGTCGACGGCCGTGCCGCGTTCGTCGCGATGCGCACTCCGCGCACCGCATCCTTCATTGACTGCACATCACTGGAAAGGATGTCACAGTCTGAAGGTTTCACCCAGATAAACGCGTCGGACGTCGGGATTTGCAAGCAGCGCATCGGGTGCTCCCTGCGCGAGCACGCCACCTTCGTTGAGAATATACGCCCGATCGCAAATACCCAAGGTTTCGCGCACGTTGTGGTCGGTGATCAGCACGCCGATGCCCCGATTCTTGAGGTGGCGCACGATTCTCTGGATCTCGCCGACCGAGATCGGGTCGACACCGGCGAAGGGCTCGTCGAGCAGCATCAGCCTGGGCTTGGCCGCGAGCGCGCGGGCGATCTCGACGCGTCGTCGCTCGCCGCCGGAGAGGCTGGCGCCGATCTGGTCGGCGACGTGGTTGACCTGCAGCTCGTCCAGCAGGCTGGCCAGCTCGCGCTCGCGCCCGGCCTTGTCGAGGTCCTCGCGCAGCTCCAGCACGAGGCGGATGTTGTCGGCCACGCTGAGCTTGCGGAACACCGACGGCTCCTGCGGCAGGTAGCCGACGCCGTACTTGGCGCGGGCATACATGGGCTCGGAGGTGATGTCCTTGCCGTCGAGGACGATCTGGCCGGCATCGGCCGGGACCAGGCCGACGATCATGTAGAAGCAGGTGGTCTTGCCGGCGCCGTTGGGCCCGAGCAGGCCGACGACCTCGCCTGCATCCAGGGTCAGGGCGAAATCCTTGACGACTTCACGGGAACGATAGGCCTTGCGCAACCCCTGGGCGACCAGCATCAGCCGCCTCCCTGCGCGTTCTTGGGCAGGATCCGGATCTTGACCCGTCCGGCATCCTGGCCGCCGCCCTGAACCTGGCCGGTCTTCATGTTGTAGATCACGCGTTCGCCGGCGATCGAGCCGCTGGGCTGGCGGATGTTGACGCCGCCGGTGAAGACCACGATTTCGGACTTCAGGTCGTAATCGACCTTGCGGGCGACCGCGTCCATGGCCTTGCCGTCGTCGAGCTCCTGCTTGAGCGTGACCGGCGAGCCGGTCAGCACCGCGCGCACGGGTTCGCCGCCGCTGGAGGAGATCACGGCCTGGGTGGAGCGGATGTCGAGCGTGCCCTGGGTGATGATGACGCCGCCACTGAGCGTGGTCGGGCGGCTGTCGTCCATCGAGTAGTCGCTGCTGCCAGCGTCGATGTCCATCGGCTTGTTGCGGTCGCTGGTGCGGGCCAGCGCGGCGGCCGGGGCCAGCGCCATCACTGTCGCCAGGCAGAGCGTCGACAGGCTAGCGAACAGATCGGTCATAGCGGGCCTTGACGTCGGATTTGAGAATGATGCGCTTGGCATCGAGGTCGGCTTCCAGCCCTTGGCCGTTCAGTATAAAGCCCGGCTGGGTGACCGTTACCTTCGCGGTCGAGGTGGCGCGCTTGTCGTCCGGGAAAACGTTCAGGTGGTCGGCCGTGATCTTGACCGGCTTGCCGTCGGCGTTGGTGCTGTGCGCGTCGACGCCGCCGCGCAGGCGCACTTCCTCGCCCTTTTCGCTGACCCAGCCGGTCTTCGAGCGCACTTCCCACGGGGTCGCCTTGCTGCCGGCCTTGGGCGGGATCACGAACAGCGGCGTGGCGATGTCGAGCGTCTTCACCTTCGGATCGCGCTCCATCTTGGGCGCGATCAGGGTAAACGCTTCCGCGCCCTGCTCGTCGAGCACGGTCAGTTCGAAGTCGTGCAGGGTGTAGTCGGGTCGATTGGCGTCGCCGCCAGCGAGGGAGTCGCGGTCGCGCTGGGACCACAGGGCCCAGGTGCTGAGCACCGCGCCGACGAGCAGCAACAGGAAGATCACGACGCCGCGTCGGGTCATGCGTTGCCCTCGATGCGGGTGCCCTGAAGCTGGCTGACTTCGGCCAGCAGCGTCTCGGCGTGGCCCTGCGCGGCCAGCAGCAGGTCGCACAGTTCGCGCGCCGCGCCATGGCCGGCGCGCAGGCTGGTGCGCCAGTGGACGCGGCCGGCGACCCAGGGATGGGCGTTGGCGGGGGCGACGGCGAGTCCGGTCTGCAGCATCACCCGCAGGTCGGGCAGGTCGTCGCCCATGAATGAGACCTGGTCCATGGCGATGCCCATGCGCGAGGCGATGTCGCGCACGCAGGCGAGTTTGTCGGCCACCGCCGTGTGCGCCTCGGTGATGCCCAGGTCGGCGGCGCGGCGCAGCGCCACTTCGCTGGCACGGGCGGTGACGAAGGCGACCGTGATACCGGACTTGCGCAGCAGCACCAGGCCCTGGCCGTCGTGGACGTGGAAGGCCTTGAGCTCGCGACCCTCGCTGTCGAAGAACAGGCGCCCATCGGTCAGCGTGCCGTCGACATCGAAGCAGGCCAGGCGGATGCGCGCCGCGCGTTCGCGGATGTCGGCCGGATAGTCGTTGAGGTGGCTGTAGGTCATGGGGCTCGAAGGCATGCGTCTTTAGACCACCCGTGCGCGCAACAGGTCATGAATATTGAGCGCACCGACCACGCGCCGCGCCTCGTCGACCACCAGCAGGCCGCTGATCTTGTGCGCCTCCATCAGCTGCGCGGCCTCGACCGCGAGCGAGTCGGAACCGATCGTCTTGGGCGAGCGCGTCATCACCTCGGCGATGCGGGTATGGCGCAGGTCGACACCGGCATCGTCGAGCGTGCGGCGCAGGTCGCCGTCGGTGTAGAGGCCGAGCAGGCGGCCGTCGTCATCGACCACCGCGGTCATGCCCAGGCGCTTGCGGCTCATCTCGATCAGCGCCTCGCTGATGCTGGCATCGGCACTGATCCGCGGCACGTCGTCGCCGGCATGCATGATGTCGGAGATGTGCAGCAGCAGACGACGGCCAAGCGCACCGGCGGGGTGCGAGCGGGCGAAGTCGTCGGCGGTGAAGCCGCGCGCGTCCAGCAGGGCCACGGCGAGTGCATCGCCCAGCGCCAGCGAGGCGGTGGTGCTGGAGGTCGGCGCCAGCGCCAGCGGGCAGGCTTCGGCCGGGACGCTGACGTCCAGGTGCACGTCGGCCTCGCGTGCCAGCGAGGAGTTCGGGCGGCCGGTCATGCTGATCAGCTTGTTGCCCTGGCGCTTGAGCACCGGCAGCAGCATCAGCACTTCGTCGCTCTCGCCCGAGTAGGACAGCGCCAGCACCACGTCGACGTCGGTGATCATGCCCAGGTCGCCGTGACCGGCCTCACCGGGGTGGACGTAGAACGCCGGGGTGCCGGTCGAGGCCAGGGTCGCGGCGATCTTGCGGGCGATATGGCCGGACTTGCCCATGCCGGTGCAGACCACGCGGCCGCTGGAGGCCAGGATCAGCTTGCAGGCGTCGCTGAAGTCGCCGTCGATGCGCTCGGCCACGGCGGCCAGCGCCTGCCCCTCGATCTCGAACACGCGGCGGCCGCTGGCGGCGAGCTGCGCCGGGTCGTCGGCGTAAGGCTGGATGGGGTGGGGCTGGGCAGGGGTTGGGACGCTTGCCATTTCGGACCGGGGGCCTTTCCGCTAGGCTAATCCATCAATTCTATGCGGTTCATCCGCCAAAAGCCCGTCAAGCCCGGGCTCCCGCCCACCGCGAGACCGTGCGCAGCCCCGCTGCCGCAGGCCGCATTGCACTCCGAGGCCCCGTCCAGTGAATCCCGAGACCATCCGCCAGCTGATCGAACAGGGCCTGCCCGGCTCGCGCGCCGACGTGCGCGGCGACGACGGCGTCCATTTCGAGGCCACCGTGGTGGCCGAGGCATTCCGCGGCAAGCTGCCGCTGGCCCGTCATCGCCTGGTCTACGCGACCCTGGGCGAGCGCATGGGCGGCGAGATCCACGCCCTGGCGCTGAAGACGATCACGCCTGAAGAAGCAACAGCGGGAATGGGGAATCGGGAATAGGGAACACGATGCGCCGCTGCGGTGTACCGCGCCGTAAGTTGCCGTCCACACCGTTCCCGCTCTTCATTCCCCATTCCCCATACCCGCTCCTCACCACTCCCGCACTCACCCAAGACCAGCCATGCAAAAGATCGTAGTAGAAGGCGGCGCCGCGCTGAACGGCGAGGTGCAGATCTCCGGTGCCAAGAACGCAGTGCTGCCGATCCTGTGCGCGACGCTGCTGGCCGACGGCCCGGTCTCGATCAGCAACGTGCCGCACCTGCACGACGTGGTCACCACGGCCAAGCTGCTGGCTGAACTCGGCGCCGGCATCACCGTCGACGAAGGCACCATCAGCGTCAACGGCAAGCCCGGCCGCGGCCGCGGCATCGTCGTCGACCCGACCACCGTGCACAGCCACGTCGCTCCCTACGAGCTGGTCAAGACCATGCGAGCTTCGGTGCTGGTGCTCGGCCCGCTGCTGGCCAAGTTCGGCGCCGCCGAAGTCTCGCTGCCCGGTGGCTGCGCGATCGGTTCGCGTCCGGTCGACCAGCACATCAAGGGCCTGCAGGCGCTGGGTGCCGAGATCACGGTCGAGAACGGCTACATCAAGGCGCACCGCAACGGCCGCCTGAAGGGTGCGCGCTTCGTCTTCGACGTGGTCACCGTCACCGGCACCGAGAACGTGCTCATGGCCGCCGTCCTCGCCGAAGGCACCAGCGTGCTCGAGAACGCGGCGATGGAACCGGAGATCGTCGACCTGGCCGACTGCCTCAATGCACTGGGCGCGAACATCGAGCACGCCGGCAGCGGCCGCATCGTCGTCCATGGCGTCGAGCGCCTGCACGGCGGCAGCCACGACGTGCTGCCCGATCGCATCGAGACCGGCACGTTCCTGGTTGCCGCAGCGATGACCGGCGGCCGCGTCACCGTGCGACGCGCGCGTCCGGACACGCTCGATGCCGTCATCGACAAGCTCAAGCAGGCCGGCGCGCAGATCGAGATCGAAGGCGACCGCATCACCCTGGACATGCAGGGCAAGCGTCCGCGCGCGGTCGACCTGACCACCGCGCCGCACCCGGCGTTCCCGACCGACATGCAGGCGCAGTTCATGGCTATGAACTGCATCGCCGACGGCGTCGGCGTGATCAACGAGACGATCTTCGAGAACCGCTTCATGCACGTCTCGGAACTGCAGCGCCTGGGCGCCGACATCCGCGTCGAAGGCCACACCGCGATCATCCGCGGCGTCGAGCGGCTCACTGCAGCGCCGGTGATGGCGACCGACCTGCGCGCATCGGCGTCGCTGGTGCTGGCCGGCCTGGTTGCCGAGGGCGCCACCACCATCGACCGCATCTACCATCTCGACCGCGGCTACGAGAACCTCGAAGAGAAGTTCTCGGGCCTGGGCGCGAGCGTGCGCCGCATCGCCGGTTGAGGGGCGCCGTGATCCTCGCGCGCGGCAAGTTCACGATCCGACGCAAGGCCCTGCTGGGCCTGGTGCTGGTGCTGCTGGCCATCGTGGCCTGGTTGCACTTCACCGGCTCGGCGGCCACGCGCGGGCTCGAGCGCAAGCAGATGGACTGGGACAACAACGGCCAGGTCACGATGAGCGAGATGCTGCAATCGCTCTATGCGGTGAAGGTGGAGATCACCCACGAAGGCGCGCGCGAGTGCCGTGCCTACTCGTGGCGCGGTTCGACGGAAACCCTGCGGGTGGATTGCCGCACTACGATGCAGCCGGCGGCGCCGAAACCCTGACAAGGACCCGTGCCGCATTGCACATGCATTCGGTTCGCGGTGTGGTAAGAATCGCGCCGACCCGCCAGGAATCCTTGCATGACCACCACCCGTCGTGACCTGCTCAAGTTCGGCGCACTCGCCGCTGCCTCCGCCGCTCTTCCGAACTGGGCCTGGGCGAAATCGTCGAAACCGGTTGAGCGCGCGGCCAAGCCGCTGAACATCCTCATCCTCGGCGGCACCGGTTTCACCGGTCCGTTCCAGGTGAACTACGCGCTGGCACGCGGGCACAAGGTGACCCTGTTCAATCGAGGCAAGCGTCCGTCGCCGGAATGGCCGGGCGAAGTCGAGCAGCTCTTCGGCGACCGCAACACCGGCGACCTCAAGTCGCTGCAGGGGCGCAAGTGGGATGTGTGCATCGACAACCCCACCAGCCTGCCGTTCTGGGTGCGCGATGCCGGCAACGTGCTCAAGGGCAACGTCGGCCATTACCTCTTCATTTCCACCATCTCGGTCTACGCCGATGGCAGCAAGCCGGGCATCACCGAGGACGCGCCGCTGGCGGTGTACGAAGGCAAGGATGCGATGGCCGAAACGCAGGAGTCGCTGCGTGCCGACATCGAGCATCTGTACGGCCCGCTGAAGGCGTTGAGCGAGGCCGAGGCGCACAAGCAGTTCGGTGAGCGGGTGACAATCGTGCGTCCCGGCTACATCGTCGGTCCGCGCGATGAAACCGATCGCTTCACCTATTGGCCGCATCGCGTAGCCCAGGGTGGCGAGATGCTGGTGCCTGGGGACGGTTCCGATCCGGTGCAGATCATCGATGGTCGCGATCTTGGCGAGTGGATGATCCGCCTCGCCGAGGCGGGCACGCTGGGCACGTTCAATGCGGTTGGCCCGGCCAAGCCGCTCAGCACGACCGCCATGCTCAAGGGTTGCGAGCGCGTCACCGGCAAGGAGCCGACCTACACGCATGTGTCGCCGGAATTCCTCGAGGAGCAGAAGGTCGAGCTGCCGATCTGGGTTTCGTCGAAGAGCGGTCCGTACGCGGGCTATGGCGCTGTCAGCAATGCGCGCGCGATCGGTGCCGGTCTCACCTACCGCCCGTTCGATACCACCGTGACCGATCTGCTTGCCTGGTTCCGCAGCCAGCCGGCCGAGCGTCAGGCGACCCTGCGTGCGGGCATCACGCGCGAGCAGGAAACGACGCTGCTGAAGGCGTGGCACGCCAAGGGCGCAAAGGCGTGAGGTAGCAGACGTCGGTCTGGCGTCATCCCCGCGAAGGCGGGGACCCGGTGACGTTGCCCGCGGTGCGGTGATTCGTTATCAGCGCACCGACTGCACGCGCAGGTCGATCGCGTCCTGGCCCTTGTCGCGCTGCAGGATCCGCGCCGGCACCGGCATGTTGTCGACGATCCAGGCGATGGTCTGCTTCTCGCCATGGCTGGCCATGACCTTGGTCGCCTGCACCGGCTTGCCGTCGACGGTGATCTGTTCCTTGCCGGCGACGGTGTAGTTGAGCTGCTTGACGCGCCCGTCCTCGACCATGCGGTAGCTCATCGGCTTGCCGGCGGCCAGGTCGCGCACGACCGCCAGGTTGATCAGCAGCGCATCGAGGTCGCCGCTCTGCAGCTTGATCGGGCCGGCGCGTTCGGGCTTGACGTCGCCGGTCCAGCTGGCGACTCCGCGACCCCAGTCGTAGGTGGCGTTCTTGGTCTTGCCCTTGCCCAGTACCTTGGTGCTGTCGGTGCCCGACAGCGGTCGCCATTGCCCGCCGTTCTCCTCGAACACGGTGGTCTGGCGCACATCGGCGAGCGGCGCGGTGACCGCCAGGCTGTACTTCCAGCGGTTGGCGCCGTCGGCGGCGAGGGTCATGCGGCCGGTGCCGACCACGCCCATGTAGCTGGCCTGGTAGTCGGCGGTGAAGGGCTTGATCGCCAGCGCGGGCATGCTCGCGGTCGCCAGGAGCGCGGCGACGAACATGCCCTGCAAACGCGGACGGGTAAAAGTGGTGGTCTGCTTGGCGGCCATCACTGGGCTCCTCTGTAGTCGACCAGGCGCAGGTCGAAGGTGTCTTCGCCGTTCTCACGCTGCAGGATGCGCACCGGCGTGGGGACGCCATCGACGACCCACACCACGGTTTCCTCGTTGCCCTGCACGCGCGCGACGCGCATCGCATTGAAACTCATGCCATCGACGGAGACGCTCTCCAGATCGTTGGCGACTGCATAGCGGTGGTCGCGGGCGCGGCCGTTGTCGACGAAGCGGTAGTCGAGCGTGCGTCCGGGCTGCGCATCGCGAATGATGGCCAGGTTGATCAGCAGGCCACTCATGTCGCCATCGCGCAGCGGCACGGGCGCCTGCCGGGTTTTCTTGACGTCACCTGTCCAGCGCGCCGAGTGGTTGCCCCAGTCGTAGCTGCCGGTGATCTGCTTGCCGACGAAAAGCGCCTTGCGCACCGTGCTCTGGCTGAGCGGGCGATAGGTATCGCCGACCGTATCGAACACCGTGCTCTGCTGCGCGTTGACCCCGGCCAGGCCCATCAGGCCGCGGGTGCCGCGCATGTTCAGATCGATGCGCCAACGCCCGGCATCCGGCACGACCTGCATCGTCGCCTCTCCCAACGCCTTGCCGGCGTTGAAGACCTGATAGTCGGCAACGAACGATTCCAGTGCCAGCGCGGGTGCGGAAACCGCCATGCAGGGCAACAGGATCAGGACACGCAGGAGTGGCTTCATCAAACCTTCGATGGGGGGCGGACCGGAATTCTCAGACTGCCACGGAATCCGGGTCGTCGGGAACATGCAAAACACCGGCGGAATCTAAGCGTAGTGCCGTAAACAGCGGATGACCGTCGAGGGTAATGGTTGTCCCGTGTTCAGCCAGCCGGCCCGCCGCGGCCAGGCGCAGCACCGCCACCAGCAGCGGGTGTTCGACCGCCAGCACGCGCGTGGCCAGGGCCTCGGCATCGTCGTCGGCGCGCACCGGGACCACCGCCTGCGCGATCACCGCGCCTGCATCGAGTTCCGGGATGACGAAGTGGACGCTGGCACCGTGCTCGCGCTGGCCGTCTGCAATGGCGCGCGCATGCGTTCGCAGGCCCGGGTAGCGGGGCAGCAGCGAGGGGTGGATGTTGAGCAGGCGGCCGCGGAAGCGGCTGACGAAAGCGTCGCCGAGGATGCGCATGTAGCCCGCGCAGACCACCCAGTCCGGCTGGCACGCCGCGACGGCGTCGGCGAGGTCGGCGTCGAAGGCTTCCCGGCTGGGGAAGGTCCTGGCGTCGGCGCTCCAGCGAAGCGCAGGGGCGACGCGTTGCAGCGCCGTCGCCGAAGGTTTGTCGGAGAACACGCCGACGATCTCGGCCGGCAGTTCTCCGGCCGAGATCGCATCGATGATGGCCTGCAGGTTGCTGCCCCGGCCCGAGGCCAGCACCGCGATGCGTTGCATGGGTGGCTCAGCCGATGTGCACGCGCTCGCCGTCGCCGGCCTTGACCACTTCGCCGATCGGGCGATGGCTCAGGCCCAGACGGTCGAGGTCGGCGCTGACTGCGGCGACATCGCCCGGGGCGACCACCAGCACGAAGCCGACGCCACAGTTGAACGTGCGCCACATGTCGTCGTTGGGCACCGCGCCTTCGCGCTGCAGCCACTCGAACACCGGCGGCAGGACAATGCTGGAGGCCTCGATCTGCAGGCCCAGGCCATCGGGGATCACGCGGATGATGTTCTCGGTCAGGCCGCCACCGGTGATGTGCGCCATCGCATGCAGGTCGTGCTTGCCGAGCAGTTCCAGGATCGGCTTGACGTACAGCGCGGTCGGCGCCATCAGCGCGTCGATCAGCTTGACCCCGCCCAGGTCGAGGTCGGCCGGGCGACCGGCGCGGTCATAGATCTTGCGCACCAGCGAGTAGCCGTTGGAATGCGGGCCGCTGGAGGCGATGCCGAGCAGCACGTCGCCCTGGCGCACCTTGGCGCCATCGAGCAGCTTGGACTTCTCGACCGCGGCGACGCAGAAACCGGCCAGGTCGTATTCGCCCGGCGGGTACATGTCAGGCATCTCGGCCGTTTCACCGCCGATCAGCGCGCAACCGGACATTTCGCAGCCCTTGGCGATACCGCCGACCACGGCCACGGTGGTGTCGACGTCGAGCTTGCCGGTGGCGAAGTAATCGAGGAAGAACAGCGGTTCCGCACCTTGCACCAGCACGTCGTTGACGCACATGCCGACCAGGTCGATGCCGATGGTGTCGTGGCGGTTCAGCTGCTGGGCCAGCTTGAGCTTGGTGCCGACGCCGTCGGTGCCCGAGACCAGCACTGGCTCCTTGTACTTGCCCGACAGGTCGAACAGGGCGCCGAAGCCGCCCAGGCCACCCATCACCTCGGGACGGAAGCTGCGCTTGACCAGCGGCTTGATGCGTTCGACGACCTCGTTGCCCGCGTCGATGTCGACGCCGGCATCGCGGTAAGTGATCGTGGTGGGGCTGGGGGGAGTGCTGGACACGGGCGGCCTCGGCGGTCGCGGGATATGAAGCGGCGATTTTACCAGCCGTGACGCCTTCGAATGGACGTCAAGACGCCACTGCGGCACCATTTCCGCTCAATACGCACCACCAGGGATTGCGATGGTTCGGGTAATTGGCACGGAAACACGCTCTACAAGCGGCGCAACAGGCATGCTGGGCCGCATGACGATCCATACGAATGTCCCCTCCAGGGCCCTGGGCCTCGCATTTGCGCTGCTGCTGGCACTGCTGACCAGCTTTGGCGCCGCTGCGCAGCGCGTGGAAGGCGATCGCGCCCGCGCCGAAGGCATCTATGCCACCGAAGTGCAGGTCAATGGCCAGGGCGAGGGCGAGCGCAACTCAGCCTTTGCCCGCGGGCTGGCCTCGGTGCTGGGCAAGCTGTCCGGCGATCGCGGCGCGGCCTCGCGCCCCGGCGTGGGCCAGGAGCTGCGCCAGGCCAAGACCTACGTCGAGAGCTACGACTACCGCCAGGACGAGGGCCTGGGCCCGACCGGCGCACCGAGCTTCCGCACCACCCTGGTGATCAAGTACGACGAGGAAGCGGTCAACGAGCTGGCCGCCACGCTGGGCATCCCGGTCTGGCCGCAGCCGCGCCCCAAGCCGGTGCTGTGGCTGGCGATCGACGACGGCAGCGGCCCGCGCCTGGTCGGCCTGCCGCAGGTGAACGCGGCCCGGCCTGCCCTGAATCGCGCCACCGAGCGCGGTTACAAGCTCGGCCTGCCGACGGGCAACGCCGCCGAGCAGGCCGCCGTGGGCGCGATCTGGCGCGGTGACAGCGCCGCGGTCGCGCGCGCTTCGGCCCGCTACAGCCCGCCGATGCAGCTGATCGGCAAGCTTTACCGCGACACCACCGCCGGCTGGAAGGCCGACTGGACCTTCGTCGACGGCGGCAAGGTGCTGTCGAACTGGTCGCAGACCGGCACCGACCCGCGCCAGCTGATGGCCAACGGCGCCGACGGCGCCGCCGATGCGTTGATGAAGCGCTATGCCAAGCGCGTGACCGCCGGCCAGCCCGGCAGCTACCGCGTGACCTTCACCGGCATCGACAGCAGCGACGACTTCATCCGCCTGGCCGGTTACCTGCAGAAGCTGTCGGTCGTGCGCCGCATCACGCCGACGCGGGCGACGCCGCTGGGCCTGGAATACGACCTGGAACTGGTCAGTGGCCTGCCGGGCTTCAACCGCATGCTGGTGCGCGATGACGTGGTCGAGGTGATGGAAGGCCTCGAAGGACAGCCGCCGGTTTACCGGCTGCGTTGATTACGACAAGGGACACCATGCAAACGCAATCACTGGACGAGATCGCGCTGTTCCTGCGCCGGCTGCAATGGACCGCGCTAGGCCTGGGCGCGTGCTGGCTGGTGTGGTTGCTGGCGCCGATCCTGTCGCCATTCGCCTTTGCCCTGATCCTGGCCTGGCTGGGCGATCCGCTGGTCGACCGGATCGAGCGTTCCGGCCGCTCGCGCAACACCGCCGTCGCGCTGGTGTTCACGATGATGGCGCTGCTGGTGCTGGCCGGGCTGCTGATCCTGGTGCCATTGCTCGAGCGCCAGATCACCACCCTGGTTGCCTCGCTGCCGAAGTATCGCGACTGGCTGATGGTGACGGCGCTGCCGTGGGTCGAGCGCCGCACCGGTTTCGAGATCACCGACTCGCTCGACTTCACCCACTTCGCCCAGCTGGTCCGCGAGAACTGGGACCAGGCCGGCGGAGTCGCGACCACGATGCTGGGTTACCTGTCGCGCTCGGGTTCGGCGGTGCTGGCGATGGTCGCCAACATCGCGCTGCTGCCGGTGATCGCGTTCTTCTTCCTGCGCGACTGGGACCTGCTGGTCGACCGCGTCGCTTCGCTGGTTCCGCGCAACCACCTGCCCACGGTGGCGCGACTGGCGCGCGAGTCGAGCGACGTGCTCGGCGCATTCCTGCGCGGCCAGTTCCTGGTGATGCTGGTGCTCGGCGTGATGTATGGCCTGGGCCTGTGGGCGGTCGGACTGGACCTGGGAATCCTGATCGGCCTGATCGCCGGCCTGCTGACCTTCGTGCCTTACCTGGGCCCTGCCAGCGGCATCATCCTGGGCGTGATCGCGGCGCTGGTGCAGTACGGCGACTGGCAGCACGTGGCCGGCGTGCTGGTCGTGTTCGGCATCGGCCAGGTGATCGAGAGCTACGTGCTGACGCCCAAGCTCGTCGGCGACCGCATCGGGCTGCACCCGGTCGCGGTGATCTTCGCCGTGCTCGCCGGCGGCCAGTTGTTCGGTTTCCTCGGCATGCTGCTGGCATTGCCGGTGGCCGCGGTGGTCAACGTGCTGCTGCGCTACGCGCAGGAGCGCTATCGGCACAGCAAGCTGTATGTCGGTGAAAGCGCGCCCGACCCATTGGCCGATCCGCACCTGGCGCCGACGCTGGAAGACAGGCAAGAGTGATTGGAAATCCAGTTGTGAGAGGCCCGCAGTGAGCGTTCCGCAGTTGCCGCTGACGTTGCGTTATCCGCCCGACCAGCGACTCGACACGTTCGTGCATGCGCCCGCGGGCACCGTGGAGCAGTTGCATGCGCTGGCGACGGGCGCGGCTGCCGTGCGCACCGACAATGTCTATCTCGCCGGTCCGTCGGGCGTCGGCAAGACTCATCTGTTGCTGGCGACGTGCGCGGCGACCGAAGCAGCGGGGCGCCGTGCCGCCTACCTGCCGCTGGTTGCCGCGGCCGGCCGCCTGCGCGACGCGCTGGAGGCGCTGGAAGGCAACGACCTGATAGCGATCGACGGTCTGGAAGTCATCGCCGGCAACCGTGACGATGAAGTCGCCCTGTTCGACGCGCACAACCGTGCGCGCGCTGCCGGCGTGGCGCTGGTCTATGCCGCGCGCGACATTCCCGATGCGATCGGGCTGGGCCTGCCGGACCTGCGCTCGCGCCTGGGTCAGTGCACCCGTATCACGCTGGCACCGCTGGATGACGAAGGCCGGCGCGAAGTACTGCGCCAGCGTGCGCAGCGGCGCGGGCTGGTGCTGGAAGAGGCTGCGCTGGACTGGTTGCTCAAGCGCGTCGGTCGCGACCTGGGCGGCCTGACCGCATTGCTCGATCGCCTCGATCGCGCATCACTGGCGGCGCAGCGGCGGATCACCGTGCCGTTCCTGCGGCAGACGCTCGGAAGCTGAAACCCTCTCCCCTTGCGGGAGAGGGACAGGCCGCCATAGGCGGCCAGGGAGAGGGCGCTCCTAGCCGCCCAGCTGCGCGTCCAGCGCAGCCAACCGCTCCGGCGTACCCACATCGGTCCAGCGATCACGGTGATGTTCACCGCTGATCAGGCCGTCGGGCATCGCCTTCTTCAGGATGGGCGCAAGCCGGAAGCGAGGCGGTTGCTCACCGACGCCCGGTTCGGCTGCAACCGCATCGCGCCAGTTCGCGAGCAATGCAGGCCGATAGATTCCCAGTCCTGCATACGTAAGCAGATTCGGACCATCGGCGCGGACGTGGCCGCTGTCATCGAGCGCGAAGTCACCGTTGGTGGCATGGCGGGGACGGTCGACCATCACCAGGTGGGCGAGGCCTGCCGGTTCGCGCGGCAGGCGGGCGAAGTCGTAGTCAGTCCAGATGTCGCCGTTGACCAGCAGGAAGGGTTCGTCGCCCAGCAATGGCAGCGCATGCAGCATGCCGCCGCCAGTCTCCAGCGGCGTGGTGCCTTCGTAGGAATAGTGCAGGCGCAAACCCCAGCGGCTTCCGTCGCCCAGCGCCTGCGGGAACTGGTCCGCCAGCCAGCTGGTATTGATCACCACGTCGCGCACACCCATCGCGGCGAGCTTCTCGAGATGCCAGACGATCAGCGGCTTGCCACCGGCGACCAGCAACGGCTTGGGCGTGTGATTGGTCAACGGACGCATGCGTTCGCCAAGACCGGCGGCGAATATCAATGCCTTCATGCGCCCACTCCCGCCATGGCCGGACGGATGCGCGAATCGAGCAGGTCACGCAAGGGCGACAACTCCGGATAACGCGGCAGCACTTCGTCGAGATAGGCGATGAAGCGCGGCGCGTCGTCGATGTAGTGCGACTTGCCATCGCGATGGTGCAGGCGGGCGAAGATGCCGAGGATCTTGAGATGGCGCTGGATGCCGAGCCAGTCGGCGTCGCGGCGGAACTGCTCCAGCGGCGGCACCGGTACCCCGGCCGCGAGCGCACGCGCGTGGTACTGCGCCAGCCATTCGTCGACGCGCGCCAGCGGCCAGCTCAGGAAGGCATCCTTGAACAGACTGACGGCGTCGTACGCGACCGGGCCGCTGACGCAATCCTGGAAGTCGAGCACCGCGGGGCCATCCGGTACCGGCATCAGGTTGCGCGGCATGTAGTCGCGATGCGTCAGCACGCGCGCCTGCGACAGTGCGTTGTCCATCAGCCGGCGCTGCACCAGTTGCAGGCGCTCGGCGTCGCCGCAGTCGAGCTCGATGCCCAGGTGCCGGCGCAGGAACCATTCCTCGAACAAGCCGGCATCGCGCTGCAGCAGTGCCTCGCCGAATTCGCCCATGCCCGGCGGCGGCGCGATCGCCTGCAGCTTCAGCAGCTGCGAGATGGCCGCCGCGAAGTGCGCATCGGCGCTGTCGTCGTCGATGACCTTGGCGAGCGTCGGGCCGCCGAGGTCTTCCATCAGCAGGAAGCCGGCCTCGACGTCTTCGACCAGCACCTTCGGTACGCGCACGCCGCCGCCTTCGAGCAGGGTGCGCATGCGCAGCCACGGACGGACGTCTTCGAGGTCCGGCGGAGAATCCATGACGATGCGCGTGCCGGCGGCGGTGCTGGCGCGCCAATAACTGCGGAAGCCGGCATCGACCGAGGCGCGTTGCAGCAACAGATTGGGGTCGCCACTCGCGGCGCGCGCCCAGGCCAGGCGCGCGGATTCGCGATCGGATGAATCGGGTACTACGGCCATGCATTCTCCGGGCGGCGAAAGCCGCATGCGCACAGCGTAACGGGCCGCTGCGCGCGGGGGAATGCAGCTTCAAATCCCTCCCCCCTCGCGGGGGAGGGACAGGCCGCCAAAGGCGGCCAGGGAGAGGGGGGCCTCAGGCCGCGACAGCCTCCTTGCCTTCCAGCTCGTCCAGCCACTCGTCATCCGAGCCTTCGGCCACGCCCTCGAACAGGAACGTCGAGAGGTAGCGCTCACCGGTGTCGGGCAACACCGCCAGCAGGACCGAGCCTTCAGGCGCGCGCTCGGCGACCTTCAATGCCGCCGCGACCGTGGCACCGGCGGAGATGCCGACGAACACGCCTTCCTCGGCGGCCAGGCGCCTGGCGGTGTCGCGCGCCAGCACGTCGTCGACCGGGAGCACCTCGTCGGCGATCGTGCGACTGAGCACCTGCGGCAGGAAGTCCGGCGTCCAGCCCTGGATCTTGTGCGGCTGCCAGGTGTCGCCCGACAGCAATGCCGCGCCCGCCGGTTCGCTGGCGATGACCTTCAGGTCCGGGCGCGCGAGCTTGAGGACTTCGCCGGCGCCGGTGATCGTGCCACCGGTGCCCCAGCCACTGACGAAGTAGTCCAGGCGCTTGCCGGCGAAGTCGCGAAGGATCTCCGGGCCGGTCGTGCTGCGGTGGTAGGCCGGGTTGGCTTCGTTCTCGAACTGGCGGGCGAGGAACCAGCCATGCTTCTGCGCCAGTTCGGCCGCTCGGCGCACCATGCCGCTGCCGCGCTCGGCGGCGGGAGTGAGGATGACCTTGGCGCCATACGCGCGCATCAGCTTGCGCCGTTCCACCGAGAACGTTTCGGTCATCACCGCCACGAACGGATAACCGCGCGCCGCCGCCACCAGCGCCAGGGCGATGCCGGTGTTGCCTGAGGTCGCTTCGACTATCGTCTGCCCGGGCTTGAGCAGGCCCTTGCGCTCTGCGTCGAGCACGATCGCCAGCGCGAGACGGTCCTTCACCGATCCGCCGGGATTGAACGACTCGACCTTGGCGTAGAGCGTGACGTGCGCCGGTGCGATGCGGTGCAGGCGGACGATCGGCGTGCTGCCGATGGTGTCGAGGATGCTGTCGTAGAGGGCCATGGGGTTGCTCCTGTGAAACCAGTCCAGTGAAATCGGAGGGGGTGGCGGCGCGCAGGAATCAGGCCGCCAATGCCAGCGCTGTGTCGCCGAGGGGCGCTTGCCCGAACCAGTGCAGCTTTCCGGCCAGCGCGGCGACTTCGCCGATGATCAGCAGAGCCGGCGACTGCACTTCGTAATGTCGTGCCCGCTCGGCCAGGTCGGCCAGCGTGCCTGTCACCACGCGCTGCTCCGGCCGGGATCCGTTCTCGATCAGCGCGAACGGCGTGGACGCCGCGCGACCGTGCGCAATCAGGCGGTCACGCAAGCCATCCAGACCTGCCACGCCCATGTAGACCGCAAGCGTCTGGCGTTCCAGCGCGAGCGATTGCCAGTCGAGCGTATCGAGCGATTCCTTGCAGTGCGCGGTGACCAGTCGCACCGACTGCGCGTGCTCGCGGTGGGTGAGCGGCACACCGGCATAGGCCGCGCACGCGAGCGCCGCGGTGATGCCGGGCACGACTTCGAAATCGATGCCGTCGGCCTGCAGCACTTCGAGTTCTTCGCCGCCGCGTCCGAACACAAAAGGATCACCGCCCTTGAGCCGCACCACGCGCTTGCCGGCGCGCGCGTGCTCCAGCATCAGCGCGTGGATCTGCTGCTGGGTAGTGTGGTGATTGCCGGCCTGCTTGCCCACTTCGATCCGCTGCGCGTCGCGACGCACCAGTTGCAGGACTTCCTTGCTGACCAGGCGGTCGTGCAGGATCACGTCGGCCTCGTTGAGCACGCGCAGGGCGCGCAGCGTCAGCAGGCCGGGGTCGCCGGGGCCTGCGCCGACCAGTGCGACCGATCCGCGTGAACCGGCCTCATTGCTTTCGCTCAACGCCGCGCTGAACTCGCGTTCGGCGGCCAACTTGCGCCGTTGTCGCAGCAGGCCTGGCAGCGGGCCGGACAGCAGGCGGTCGAAGAATCGTCGGCGCTGCCCCAGTTGCGGGAACCGGGCGCGGATGCGTGAGCGCTCGCGACCAAGTAGCTCGGCCAACGCACCTACGGATTCATCGAGTTCCGATTCCAGTTTCTCGCGCAGATGGCGGGCGAGCATCGGCGCGCCACCGCCGCTGGAAATGGCGACCTGCAGCGGGCCGCGTTCGATGCGTGCCGGGATCTGCACGCTGGACGCATCGGCATCGTCGACCACGTTCACCCAGATGCGCCTGGCATTGCCGGCCTCGGCGACGGCGCGGTTGACCGCGTCGTCGTCGGTCGCCGCGATGGCCAGCCAGGCGCCATCGAGCCAGTGCGCCTGGAAGGATCCGGCAAGGTGCTCGATCCGGCCCTCGGCGACATGGCGGGCGAGGGCGTCGTTCAGTGTCGGAGCGCCGAGACGGACCCGGCCACCGGCCTCGAGCAGGGCCTCGGCCTTGCGCTGGGCCACGGTTCCGCCGCCGACCACCAGCACGTCACGGCCGCGCAGGTCGGCAAATACGGGAAACAGTGGACTGGCCATGGGGTCGAATGCGGGATGGAGCGGCGATACCGTGAACCTACCCACGCCCCCGCGGTGGCGGAAATGACGGCGCCGTCTGGCGGTATGCCGTTTCGGAATGATGGCCCCGGTGCTGGACAGCGGGTCCGCGCCGGGGTAGTTTCTTTCCATCCCTCCATTCGCATCGAGCGATATATAGCCGCTCCGCCATGACCCTCACCCAGCTGCGCTACCTCGTTGCCATCGCCGACTCCGGGCTCAACATCACCCTGGCGGCCGAGCGCGTGCATGCGACCCAGCCGGGCCTGTCCAAGCAGCTCAAGCAGCTTGAGGACGAGCTCGGCTTCCAGCTGTTCACGCGCAAGGGCCGAAGCCTGGAAGCGATTGCTCCGGCCGGCGAGCGCGTGCTGATGCACGCCCGCCGCATCCTCGAGGAAGCCAGCAACATCCGCGCCTACGCCGCCAACGAACGCGGGCAGCACAGCGGACGGCTGGTCCTGGCGACCACGCACACGCAGGCCCGCTTCGTGCTGCCGGAAGTGATCGCGGCCGTGAAGCGCGAATTCCCCCAGGTCAGCGTTCACCTGCAGGCGGCCGCCGATGGCGAAGTGCTCGAGCAGCTTGCGCGTGGTGAAGCCGACCTGGCGGTCATCAGCACCGCAGGCAGTGAACCCGAAGGCGGAGTCGCGGTGCCGCTGTTCCGCTGGCGCCGCGTCGTGCTGGTGCCACTGACGCATCCGCTGGCCAAACTCGAACGCGCGCCGACTCTGGCCGAACTGGCCGCGCATCCGCTGATCAGCTACGAATCATCGACCAAGCCCGAGTCTTCACTGCATCGCACCTTCGCTGCCGCGGGACTTGAGCCGCAACTGGCCATGACCGCGCGCGACGCCGACCTGATCAAGACCTACGTGCGTGCCGGCCTCGGCGTCGGCGTGCTGGCGGAGATGGCGGTGGGCGTGCGCGACACCGACCTGAAGGCGCTGCCGGCGCCGGATGCTTTGCCCGAGTGCATCACCTGGGCGGTGATTCCACGTGCCCGCGTGCTGCGTGAGTACGCGCTGGCGCTGATGCACGGCGTCGCACCGCAACTGGACCGCCGCGACCTGCGGCGCGTGCTGGAAGGCAACCTGGAACCGAGCTGGCCACAGGCGCCGGCATGGCGCGAGCTCAGCCAGCCGATCACGACCTGATCGTCGTTCACCGTCGTCCCGGCGAACGCCGGGACCCAGGCCCTCAACCCATCAGCCCCATCACCGTCATCCCGGCGAACGCCGGGATCCATTTTGATCTTGCAGCTGCTGCCAGGCGGTCAGGAGCCAACATCCCTGGGTTCCCGCCTTCGCGGGAATGACGTGACGCAGCGGTATTGCCTCGCGCGAATGCCCAGCTCAAGCCGCATTCGACTCACTGTCGAAATGCAGCCCGCACTCACGCTTCAGGCCGAAAAAACGCGTGTCCTCCTCGTTCATTCCGGCCTCCAGCGGTCGCGTGGTGTGGATGTCGCCGATCGACACGTAACCCTGGTGCCAGAGCGGGTGGTAGGGCAGGTCGTGGTGCTGCAGGTACTGCCAGACTTCGCGATCGCCCCAGTCGGCAATCGGATGCAGCTTCCAGCGGCCGTCGCGCAGTTCGAGGAAATCGATGTTGGCGCGCGTACGCGTCTGGCTGCGACGCAGTCCGGCGATCCAGGTCCGCACGCCCAGCTCATTTAGCGCGCGCTGCATGGGTTCGACCTTGCGCATGCGGTTGTAGCGTTCGATGCCGTCCAGTCCGCCTTCCCACAGCTTGCCCAGGCGCGCCTCCATCCAGGCGATGCCGATCTGCGGGCGATAGACCTTGAGGTTCAGGCCAAGGCGTTCGCTGAGCTGGTCGACGAAGCGGTAGGTTTCCGGGAACAGGTAGCCGGTATCGATCAGGATCACCGGCATGTCCGGTTGCTGCTGCGTGGCAAGGTGCAGCGAGACGGCCGCCTGCGCGCCGAAGCTCGACGACAGCGCGTGCGTCCCGGCCGTGTTCTCAAGCGCCCACGCAACGCGATCGGGCGCGCTGAGTTGGCCCAGCCAGTGGTTGAGTTCCGCCAGCGCCTGCGGCGACTCGGCGGCGGTAATCGGATCGGGAGGCGTGCTCATGCAGCGTTCTCACTACGCAGATGCAACGAAATCGGGGGCCTGGGTGGTGCAATCACGGCCGCGCGGACGAGGAAATCACCGAAGCCTTCGTCGGTGAGTCGCTCGCCGGCGTAGCGCGCAAACAGGGGATCGAGCTCGGCGAGGATCTGTGCCTCGGCGATGTTCTCGCGGTACAGGGTGTTCAGACGCTGGCCGCGATGATCGGCGCCAAGCATCAGGTTGTAACGGCCCGGTGCCTTGCCGACCAGGGCGATCTCGCCCAGGTATGGACGCGAGCAACCGTTCGGGCAGCCGCTGATGCGCAAGTGGATCGATGCGTCGTGCAGGCCGTGGCCGTCCAGCAATGCCTGCACCTTCCCGGTCAGTTCCGGCAGATAGCGCTCGGCTTCGGCCATTGCCAGGCCGCAGGTCGGCAGCGCGACGCAGGCCAGCGCATTTCGCTGCAACGGACTCGCGGTGCGGTAACCGTCCAGTCCGTACTGCGTTGCCAGCGCGTCGATGCGCGTACGCAGGTCGGCCGGAACGCCGGCGATCACCAGGTTCTGGTTCGGCGTGAGGCGGAACTCCGCGGCATTGGCTGCCTCATCCAGCACGCGCGCGATCTCGCGCAGGCCGCTGAGGTGGAGGATGCCTTCGTGGTCCCAGATGCGCCCGGCCACAGTCCGCAGCGTCAGATGAGCAAGGCCCTCGTCGCCTTCGATCCAGCCGAAACGATCGCCGTTGTGGGCGAACGAGAACGCGCGCGCCGGCAGCAGGCCGAAGCCGGCGCGTCGTTCGACCTCGGCCTTGAACCAGTCCAGGCCATGGTCATCGATGGTGTACTTCAGGCGCGCGCGCTTGCGCACGTTGCGATTACCAAAGTCGCGCTGCGCGGTGACCACGGCCTCGCCCACGGCGATCACCTGGTCAGGCGTGACGAAGCCGATCACATCGCCCAGGCGGGGATAGGTTTCCGGATCGCCGTGCGTGGCACCCATGCCGCCGCCGACGCTGACGTTGTAGCCGGCGAGGGCGCCGTCATCGTCGAGGATGGCGATGAAGCCCAGGTCCTGCGCGAACACGTCGACATCGTTGTAGGGCGGGATCGCGAATCCGATCTTGAACTTGCGCGGCAGGTAGGTCGGGCCATACACCGGCTCGTCCTCGCTGCCGCTGCCGGCCACGCGTTCCTCGTCCAGCCAGATCTCGTAGTAGGCACGGGTGTTCGGCAGCAGGTGTTCGGACAATGCCGCCGCCTGGGCATGCACCGCCGCGTGCGCCTGCGACAGCAGGGGATTGGCGGCAACGGCAACGTTGCGGTTGACGTCGCCGCAGGCGGCGAGGGTGTCGATCAGCGCGGCGTTGATCGCCTGCATGGTCGGCTTCAGCTCGGTCTTGATCACGCCGTGGAACTGGAACGCCTGGCGCGTGGTGATGCGAAGGCCGCGCTCGGCGAAGCGCGTGGCGACCGTGTCCAGCCTGAGCCACTGCGCCGGCGTGACCACGCCACCGGGCGTGCGCGTGCGGATCATGAAGCTGTAGGCCGGCTCGAGCTTGGCGACGCGACGCTCCTCGCGGATGTCGCGGTCGTCCTGCTGGTAGCTGCCGTGGTACTTGATCAGGGTCTGGTCGTCGTCGGCGAGCGCGCCGGTGACCGGATTGGCGAGCGACGCCAGCAGCGTCCCGCGCAGGCGGGCGCTTTCGTGCTTGATGTCCTCGACCGAGTGGTTGCTCATCAGTTCATGCCTTTCAGTACACGTCTCGCGCGTAGCGGCCCTGCTGCTGCAGGTCATTGAGGTAGTCGTTGGCGTCGTCGGCTGACTTGCCGCCGTGCCCGGCGATGGCTTCGAGCAGCGCGGCGTGTACATCACGGGCCATGCGCGTGGCATCGCCGCAGACGTACAGGTGCGCTCCGGCCTCGAGCCAGGCGAACAGTTCGCGGCCTTGCTCGCGCAGGCGATGCTGGACGTAGACCTTGCGTTCCTGGTCGCGGGAGAAGGCCAGGTCGAGGCGGTGCAGGCGACCGTCCTTGAGTGCCTGCTGCCACTCGACCTGGTAGAGGAAGTCGGTGCGGAAGTGCGGGTTGCCGAACAGCAACCAGTTGCGTCCAGGCGCGTCGATCGCCGCGCGTTCCTGCAGGAAGCCGCGGAACGGCGCGACGCCGGTGCCGGGTCCGATCATGATCACATCGCGCGATGCGTCGGCTGGAAGGCGGAAGCGCTCGTTGTGTTCGATGAACACCGGCAGCCGCGCGCCCTCGGCGCTGGCGGCAAGCTGGTGCGATGCCGCGCCCCAGCGCGTGCCTTGGCCGTTGTCGTATTCGACATGGGCGACGGTGAGGTGGACCTCGTCGCCGACCTGCTTCTGGCTGGACGCAATCGAGTACAGGCGCGGCGTCAGCGGCCGCAACGCCGCAATCAGTTCCTCGCCAGTCCAGTCGGCGCGGTACTGCGTCAGCAGGTCGATCACCTGCTGCTCGGCAAGCAGACGGCTCAACTGCACCTGCTGGCCCGGCGCCAGCAGGCCATTGAGCTCGTCGCTGCGCGCCTGCGCGGCGAGGGTGGCAACAAACGGACGCGCCAGCTGGGTCAGCTCGCGCTTGTCGGTCAGCCAGGTCCGCAGCGGCAGCTGCTGGCCGCCGGCGCTGATTTCATCGTTGCCGTCGAGCTGCAACGTCGACAGCACCGCATCGACCAGCGCAGGCGGGTTCGATGGCCACAGTCCGAGCGCGTCGCCGGGCTCGTAGTGCAGGCCCGAACCTTCCAGGGACAACTCGATGTGGCGAACGTCCTTGTCGGGGCCGGGACGACCGACGCTGCTGGCGCGCGTGACCAGGCGCTGGTTGAGCAGCAGCTCGGCCGCGAACGGCGCGTCGCGGCCATGCGCCGGTGCAGCCGGCAGCGGTCGCAGCGGCGTCACCGTGGCCAGCGGCGCGGTCGGCTTCAGGGCTTCCCTGGCCTTCGCCAGCGCCTGCGCCAGCCACGGGGTGGCGATCGTCTCGATGTCGAGGTCGGCGTCGCCGCGGGCCAGCAGGCGGGTCGCGCCGAGTTCGGCCAGGCGCTCGTCGAGCTTCTGCCCGATGGCGCAGAACTGCGGGTAGCTGGAGTCGCCGAGGGCGAGCACGGCATAGCGCAGCTGCTTGAGCTGGGGCGCGCGCTTGCCGGCGATGAACTCGACCAGCGCACGGGCATCGTCCGGCGGATCGCCGTCGCCCTGGGTGCTGATGACCAGGTAGAGGTTGCGTTCGTCCTTCAGTTCGCGGGTCGGGTAGGCGTCGGCGCGCAGCAGGCGCACGGCCAGGCCGGCGGCCTCGGACTGGCGGGTGAGCTGCTCGGCCAGGCGCTTGGCGTTGCCGGTCTGGCTGCCGTAGACGATGGTCAGGCGCCCCGCCGCCTGGGCTTCGGCCACCGGCAAGGAAATCGCGGCCGCCGTCCCGGCGGAGCGACTGGCCAGACCGGCGGCGTAGCCCGACAGCCACCACAGGCCGTTCGCATCGAGACCGTCGGTGACGTGCGCGAGCGCTGCCAGCCGATCCTCGGGAAGGGGAGAACCGAGGGAGCTGCTGGCAATCGGGCTTGAAGGTGAAGCCGACATCGGCACGTGACTGGGCGGTGGGGACCATTGCAGGCTAGGCCCCACCGTCGTCCATATGAAAGGACGTTGGGTAATGCGCTCATGCCCGGGCCTTATTTCCGGGGCAGGCGTCCGCCGCTCCTACAATGTGGTCAGATAGCCGCGACCGTCGAATGCCGGTAGCTCCCGGCCCTGACGCCCGCCACCAACTTCCTGACGATGACCCTGCCTGTCGACCTGAGCCACCTCGATCGCCTCGAAGCCGAGAGCATCCACATCCTGCGCGAGGTGGCGGCCGAGTTCCGCAACCCGGTGCTGCTGTACTCGATCGGCAAGGACAGTTCGGTGCTGCTGCACCTGCTGCTGAAGGCGTTCGCGCCGGCGCGCAAGCCGCCGATCCCGCTGCTTCACGTCGACACCGGCTGGAAGTTCCGCGAGATGATCGCCTTCCGCGACCAGCGCGCCAGTGAAACCGGCGTCGAGCTGCGGGTGCACACCAATCCCGACGGCGTGGCGCAGGGCATCGGCCCGATCAGCCACGGCGCCACCGTGCACACCGACGTGATGAAGACCCAGGCGCTGAAGCAGGCGCTGGACCTGCACGGCTTCGACGCGGCAATCGGTGGCGCCCGTCGCGACGAAGAAAAATCGCGCGCGAAGGAACGCATCTTCTCCTTCCGCAACGACCAGCACCGCTGGGACCCGAAGAGCCAGCGCCCGGAGCTGTGGAGCCTGTACAACACCCGCATCCACAAGGGCGAGTCGGTGCGCGTGTTCCCGCTGTCGAACTGGACCGAGCTCGACATCTGGCTGTACATCTATCGCGAGCGAATTCCCGTGCCGTCGCTGTACTTCGCCGCGCAGCGGCCAGTGGTCGAGCGCGACGGCGCCTGGATCCTCGTCGATGACGAGCGCCTGCCATTGCGCGAGGGCGAGTCGGCGCAGCTGCGCCAGGTTCGCTTCCGCACCCTGGGCTGCTATCCGCTGACCGGTGCGATCGAATCGCAGGCCGACACGCTGGAGAAAATCATTGCCGAGATGCTGGTGGCCACGACCTCCGAGCGCCAGGGACGGGTGATCGATCACGATCCGACCGCGTCGATGGAGAAGAAGAAGCAGGAGGGGTATTTCTGATGGGCACTGTTTCTGAAGCCGCCTCCGAGGTCGCCGCCTACCTGCAGCGCCACGAAACCAAGGGTCTGCTGCGCTTCATCACCTGCGGCAGCGTCGACGACGGCAAGAGCACGCTGATCGGGCGCCTGCTGTTCGAAACCCGCGCGCTGTTCGACGACCAGCTGTCGGCACTGGAATCCGACAGCCGTCGCCACGGCACCCGCAACGGCGAGGTCGACTACGCGCTGCTGCTCGACGGCCTGTCGGCCGAGCGCGAGCAGGGCATCACGATCGATGTTGCCTACCGCTTCTTCAGCACCGACAAGCGCAAGTTCATCGTCGCCGACTGCCCGGGCCACGAGCAGTACACGCGCAACATGGCCACCGGCGCGTCCACGGCGGATGTCGCCGTGGTGCTGGTGGATGCGCGCAAGGGACTGCTCGCGCAGACCCGCCGGCACAGCTATATCGCCTCGCTGCTGGGCATCCGCCACGTGCTGCTGGCGGTGAACAAGATGGACCTGGTCGGCTTCGACTTCGCCGTGTTCGACGCGATCGTCGCCGGCTATCGCGAGCTCGCCGTCCAGCTCGGCATCGCCCACGTGCAGGCCGTGCCGCTGTCGGCGCTGCAGGGCGACAACCTGATGCAGCGCTCGGTAAATACGCCCTGGTACGACGGTCCGAGCGTGCTCGAGTACCTGGAGAACGTCGACGTAACCCGCGGCGCTTCCGACATCGGCTTCCGCTTGCCGGTGCAGTGGGTCAACCGTCCCGACCAGGATTTCCGCGGATTTGCCGGCACCGTCGCCGCAGGTTCGGTGAAGCCGGGCGACGACATCGTGGTGCTGCCTTCGGGCCGGCGTTCGAAGGTCGCGCGGATCGTCACCGCCGGCGGCGACCTCGACCTGGCCGGCGAAGGCCAGGCCGTGACGCTGACGCTGCAGGGCGAACTGGACATCAGCCGCGGCGACGTCATCGCCGATGCGCACAAGCCGCCGCAGGTGTCGGACCAGTTCGCCGCGCACATGCTGTGGATGGGCGACCAGGCATTGCTGCCGGGCCGGCCGTACTGGTTGAAGATCGGCACGCGCACGGTCAGCGCCAGCGTCACCGAGATCAAGCACAAGATCGACGTGAATACCCAGGAGCCGCTTGCCGCCAAGCACCTGGAGCTCAACGAGGTCGGCTACTGCAATCTCTATCTCGACCAGCCGGTGCCGTTCGAGGCGTATGCCGACAGCCGCACGCTGGGCGGTTTCATCCTGATCGACCGCCAGAGCAACGCCACCGTTGCCGCCGGTACCCTCGAGTTCGCGCTGCGCCGTGCCGGCAACATCCACTGGCAGCACCTGGACGTCGACAAGACCGCCCGTGCCCGCATCAAGGGACAGAAGCCGCGCGTGCTGTGGTTCACCGGTCTGTCGGGTTCGGGCAAGTCGACCATCGCCAACCTGGTCGACAAGCGCCTGCACGCGTTGGGCTACCACACCTTCATCCTGGACGGCGACAACGTCCGCCACGGTCTCAACAAGGACCTGGGCTTCACCGACGAGGACCGCGTCGAGAACATCCGCCGCGTCGCGGAGGTGGCCAAGCTGATGGCCGACGCCGGCCTGATCGTGCTGGTCAGCTTCATCTCGCCGTTCCGCGCGGAACGGCGCATGGCGCGCGAGCTGTTCGCCCCCGGCGAGTTCGTCGAGGTCTTCATCGACACGCCGCTGGCGGTGGCCGAGGAGCGCGACGTCAAGGGTCTGTATGCCAAGGCGCGCGCCGGCCAGCTGCGCAACTTCACCGGCATCGACTCGCCTTACGAAGTCCCGGAGGCGGCCGAGCTTCAGCTCGATACCGTCAGCGACTCGGCCGAACACCTGGCGCAGCGCGTCATCGATTTCCTGCTGGACTGAGGGTTCGTCGCAGGCAAACAAAAACCCCGGCCTTGGCCGGGGTTTCTGTATCTGGAATAACGTCTGGCTTTGGCAATCACGCCGCCGGTTTGGCGGTCTTGCTGCGGATGAACTCGTAGATGAAGAGCAGGACTACCGCGCAGATGATCGAGATCAGGAAGCCGATGAATCCGCCGCCGGCATAGAGCAGGCTGCCGATATAGGCGCCGGCGATGCCGAGCAGGATGGTGAGGATCCAACCCATCGGGTCGGCACCGGGTTTGAAGAAACGCGCCAGGATTCCTATAACCGCACCAATGATGATCGTATAGACGATGCTGCCCATATCGCTCCCTCCTGAAGTGGTTGGGTGACGCGAGCGCATCCTAGCACCGCACCCCTCTCCCGCCGCGCGTTGCGCGGCGACCTCTCCCCCAAGGGGAGAAGTAAGCAAAGCCCTCCCCCCTTGCGGGGGAGGGACAGGCCGCCGAAGGCGGCCAGGGAGAGGGGGAGAGAGGGCGAGGCCCTCAGCAGCAACCGTGGTCGCCGCGCTCCTGCCCACCTGCCACCGCTGCCACGCCGGTGGTCTCGCCGCGCTGGCTGGCCAGGTGATGCTCGGCGATCACGCGCGACACGCAGGCGGTGACGCGCTTGCCCATCGGAATGTGCAGGAATTCGTTGGGACCGTGCGCGTTGCTGTGCGGGCCGAGCACGCCGGTGATCATGAACTGCGCGCCCGGGAACTTCTCGCCGAGCATGCCCATGAACGGGATCGATCCGCCTTCGCCCATGTACATCGCCGGCTGGCCGAAGAACTCACGGCTGGAGGCGTCGATCGCCTTGGTCAGCCACGGCGACTGCGCCGGTGCATTCCAGCCGCTCGACGACTTCTCCAGGTCGAGGGTGACCTGGGCGCCGTTGGGCGGGTTGCTCAGCAGGACTTCCTTGAGCAACTCGCCGGCGCGCTTGCCATCCAGGGTCGGCGGCAGGCGCAGCGACAGCTTCACCGAGGTGTGCGGGCGCAGCACGTTGCCGGCCGACGCCAGCGGCGGCATGCCGTCGACACCGGTCACCGACAGCGCCGGGCGCCAGGTGCGGTTGAGCACCAGCTCGGTCAGATCGCTGGCCATCGGCGTCATGCCCGGCAGCAGCGGGAACTTGTCGAAGATCGCCGTATCGAGCACCTTCGCCGCTTCGCGCGCCTGCGCCATGCGTTCGGCCGGCACTTCGGCGAACAGGTCCTCGATGCGGATCTTGCCGGTGTTCTCGTCTTCCAGGCGCGAGAGCAGCTGGCGCAGCAGGCGGAAGCTCGACGGCACGATGCCGGAGGCGTCACCGGAGTGGACGCCTTCGCTGAGCACCTTGACGGTGAAGTTGCCGCCGGCCAGGCCGCGCAGCGAGGTCGTGCACCACAGCTGGTCGTAATTGCCGCAGCCCGAGTCAAGGCACACCACCAGCGACGGCATGCCGATGCGACCGGCAAGGTGGTCGACGTAGGCGGGCAGGTCGTAGCTGCCCGATTCCTCGCAGGCTTCGATCAGGATCACGCAGCGCGAGTGCGGCAGCTGCTGTTCCTGCAGGGCCAGCACGGCGGTCAGCGAGCCGAAGATCGCGTAGCCGTCGTCGGCGCCGCCGCGGCCGTAGAGCCGGTCGCCCTTGATGACCGGGGTCCACGGGCCGAACTCGGGATCCCAGCCGGTCATCTCCGGCTGCTTGTCCAGGTGGCCATAGAGCAGCACGCAATCGTCGTTGCTGCCGCCGTTGCTTGCCGGGATCTCGATGAAGATCAGCGGCGTGCGGCCTTCCAGGCGCACCACCTCGACCTTCATGCCGGGGATCGGCTGCGCCTTGGCCCAGCGCTCCATCAGCGTGACCGCATCCTCCATGTAGCCATGCTTGACCCAGTCGGCGTCGAACATCGGCGACTTGTTCGGGATGCGGATGTACTCGATGAGCTGGGGAACGATCTCGTCATCCCATTTATCGGCGACGAAACGGTCGACCTTGCTGGTGTCCATGAAAGAAGCCTCGGAGCAGGGGAGGGTCGCGGGAAAGGCCGCGGGAAAGACGCCAGTTTACGCCTCCCGTGCGGCCGATCCGATGCGCATTGGGGCCGCTTGGCCGCGATCTGGCCGGTCTGGCCGCCGATTTGACGCGGCCGGTAGGCCTTTCCCCACCGCCGGCAGCGGGGTGCGCCGGGCTGGTCGCGAAGGCCGTGGCGATAGGCCGGGCCGGTGCCCGCGCAGAGACTTGGTGCCCGCGTTGTCCCCACTCGGGGGCCGGCGCGGCAGGAACGGAATCCAGAACCAACCCAAGGAGCCACACCGTGAAATCAACTGGATGGAGGGGCTTACCGCTGCTGCTGACGTTGTTGTTGGCAGCCGCAGTCAACGCCGCCGAGAAGGTCAACATCAACACCGCCGATGCTGCGACCATCGATCGCGTCATGGTCAACATCGGGCCGGGCAAGGCGGAGGCGATCGTGGCCTACCGCAAGGCGAACGGTCCATTCCGCAGCGCCGAGCAGCTGGCGCTGGTCAAGGGCGTCGGCCTGAAGACGGTCGAGAAGAACCTCGACCGCATTGTCTTCACCGGTGCCGCCGCTCCCGCGAAGGTCGCGGCAGCGAAGCCGGCTGCGACCGGAAAGCCTGTGGCCAAACCCGTCGCCAAACCCGTCGCCAGGCCTGCCGCGCCTGCAAGGACAGCCAGCCGCTGAAGTCTCCTGCCGCCACCGACTGCGCGGTGGCGGCAGGCGAACTGGCACGGATGCCCGAAGGGAGTCAGGGGACTATCCCGGGACAAGGAAGTACTGCCACTCCGCCGCAACGGACTGCGACGGAGTGGCGCCTTGCCAGGTGCCTGCCGCAGCTAGACTATCGGCCAAGAGACTCCGCACAGGCGACCTCACTGGTGATGGCACCCGAACGCAGCAGCCGGTCCTGGGTAATCCCGGCCAACGAGTACCGCCGCGAGCGCTGGCGGAACCAGATGGGCTGGACGCGCGAGATCCTCGCCCACGTTCCTCTCGCCGGCGAGCCCTGGGATTGGCGCCTTTCGATCGCCGAGATCGAGAGTGACGCGCCGTTCTCGGCGTTTCCCGGAATCGACCGCGAACTGGTCCTGCTGGCCGGCAACGGCCTGCGCCTGTGCTTCGACGATGGCGAAGTGAAGGAACTGCTGCCACCGCACGATCGGATGCGGTTTGCCGGCGAGCGCGGCGTGACCGGTGAGCTTGTCGACGGACTCACCCACGACTTCAACCTGATGTGGCGCCGCGACCGCGTGCGCGCGGATTTGTGGCACCGTCCGCTGGTCGGACCGATGGTGTTGTTCGCCGACCCGGAAAGCACCTGGGTCGTGCACCTGATCGCGGGGCAGGCACGGTTCGCCGATGACTCCGGCCTGCCGCCAATGGCGGCACAGGACACCGCGATCATCGCCGCCGGGTCGCAGCGCGTGCGGCACGTCCTCGATGGCGGCGGCGAAGTCCTGCTGATCCGGATCGAACCGCTGCCCGAATAGCTTTAGTAAACGTCGCGGCAATAACGACCCGAAGCGGCCATGGTTTCCAGCGCATCGAGACCGACCGCCTCGCGCAGCACCGCATCGACGTCCGGCGCCATGCCTTCGAGGCTGCCGCAGACGTAGACCGATGCTCCCTGCGCAACCCACGTGCGCAACTCCTCGATCCGCTCGCGCAGCAGATGCTGCACATACGTTCGTCGGGACGGGTCATCACGCGAGAACGCCAGATCAAGTTCCTGCAGGCGCCCTTCGCGCAGCCAGCCTTCGATCTCGTCGCGATAGTGGAAATCGTGTCCGGCCTGGCGCTCGCCGAACAGCAGCCAGTTGCGATGGTGGCCTGCGGCGATGCGTGCCTTGAGCAGTGCACGCAGCCCTGCCAGGCCCGTGCCGTTGCCGATCAACACCACCGGGCGATCGTCGGCCGGCGGATGGAAGGAGGTGTTGCGGCGGATGCGCACGTCGATGCGCGTACCCGGCTGGGCGTGGGCGGTCAGCCAGCCGCTGCCGCTGCCAAGGCGACCGTCCGGGTGGCGCATCTGGCGCACCAGCAATTGCAGGCTGCCGTCGCCGGGCAATGAGGCGATCGAATACTCGCGGTGCGGCAATGGCTGCAGCATATCCGCCACTGCCTGCGCACCCTTGCCCAGCACATCGCGCGGAGATGGAAGCCGTGACCGCGCCAGCAGCGTAGACAGCGGCTCGACGACATCGCCTGCCTTGACCTCGACGTCGCCATCGAGCCCGCAAGTGACGAGCCAGTCGGCGACTGCCTCGCCAGGATGACGCGGACCGATCTCGGCGATGTCGCCGGCGCTCCAGGCCAAATGGGCAGCGTCCTGCGGCGCCAGTGCGACGTGGTAGGCGGGGCCGCCGACACTGCCCTCGTTCAACCAGCGTCGTTCGACCAGGCGCCACGACTGGTAGGCCGGTGCACTCCAGTCGGCGAAGTCCGCACGGCCACTGATCTGCCCGAGTCGATGCTGCCAATGACGCAAGGCCCCGGCGTCGCCGGCATCGACATCGATGCGGTCGAACAAAGGCCTGGCGCCGTGGTGGTGCAACCACTGGTCGAGGCGACGGCCGAATCCGCAGAACTGGTCGTAGGCACGGTCGCCCAACGCCAGCACCGCATATTCCAGCCCTTCCAGCGTGATCGACTGGTCGAGCACATGGCGGGTGAATCCGAGCACGTGGTCCGGCGGATCGCCTTCGCCGGTGGTGCTGGCGATGAACAGTGCGCGCCGATGGCTGCGCAGCACGTTGGCATCGACGCGATGCAGCGGCAGCGCACGCACTGCCATGCCTGCAGCACGCAGGGCGTCAGCGGTGTGCTCGGCCAACTGCTGGGCAAATCCCGTCTGGCTGGCCCACGACAGCAGGACCGCATCGGCGCCGTCGTCGTCGTCGCCACGGGAAACGGATCGCGCCTTCGATCTCGCGCCGGAAACGATCGCCGCGCACAGCCCCAGGTACGCCAGCACCACGAGTGCTGCAAGCAGCCAGCTGCCAAGGCGTGGAGATGCCATCCACCATGCATCGGTCTGCCAATGGCCGAATGCGAGCGCCAGTACCAGCAGGCCCGACAGCACCAGTGCGTTGCCAAGCCATGCCCGGCGGTTGGTCGTACCGGTGCTCACGCCTGCAACAACTCCGCGAATGCAGGCGTCATGCGCTCGTCCTGGTCACCGTTGCCGGAGACGACGAATCGCGCCGCCAGCCCGTGCCTGCACGCGAATGCGTGGCCGTCCTGCGCGCCCATCACCGTCAGTGCGGTGGCCCAGCCATCGGCGAGCATGGCGCTGGCGGCGGCCACGGTGACCGCGGCCGGAGCGCCCAACGCCGGGCGACCGCTGCGCGGGTCGATGGTGTGGCTATAGCGCTGCCCGTCGCGCTCGACGCGATGCCAGCGATCGCCCGAGGTCGCCACGGCCAGCCCGTCCAGATCGAGCACGCGCGCCGGGTTGTCGTCATCCTCGTCGCCGGCACAAGCCTCGACGATCACGCGCCACGGCGCCCCATCTGGCTTGCGGCCGCGTCCGTACAACTCGCCACCGACTTCGACGAGTGCACTGTCGATGCCGTCGGAATGCAACTGCGCGGCGACCGCATCGACGGCAAAGCCCTTGGCGATCGCGCACAGATCCAGCTGCGTTCCGCCCGGCTGCAACACGCGTCGCGTCTGCGCGTCGAGGACCAGGCGCTGCCAGCCGACCGAGTCGAGCACGTCCGCCGGCACGTCCTGCGGCATGTCACGGCGGCCGGAGGGGCCGAAGCCCCAGGCATCGGCGATGGCGCCAATGGTGGGGTCGTACGCGCCATCGCTGGCGCGTGCGATATCGAGCGCACACGTCAGCACCGTCCAGAACTCGTCCCGCAGCGGGTGCCAGCTTCCGGCCGCAGCGGCATTGAAGCGGCTCAGGTCGGAGTGGATGGTCCAGTTGCTCATCTGTGCGATCACGTCATCCAGTCGTGACTGGATGCGTGAGTGCAACGCGTGCAGGTCGGTGTGCGGGCGCGCGACCAGCTTCACCGACCAGGTGGTTCCCATGGTGGCGCCGCCGAGGATATCGACGGTGCCACGGTTGTCGCCTGCAGCCTGCATTGCGCTCGCTTCTTGCGTCGTCGTCTTACTGCGGCAGCACTTCCAGCGTGGCGACGTAACCGATGCGACGCTGCTTGGCCTGCGGAACGGTCGTCTTCTTGTCTTCGCTGGTGGCTTCCAGCCAGTACATGCCGGCTTCCGGCCAGGTCACGGTGAACTCGCCCTTGGCGTCGGTCTTGACCTTGATCTCGTCCTGCGCGTTGCGGTAGCGCGTATTGCCGCGGACGATCTCGACATCGAGGCCGGCCGCCGGCTTGCCGTCGACCTGCATGCGGAACTTCGCTTCGTCGCCGGCGAACAGATCGTTGGGATGCGTCACCGGCACCAGCTCCAGGCCCTTGCCGCTGGGCTTGAGCGCGGTGTCGTTGGGCGAGCCGTTGGTGACGAAGGTCTCGACGCGGCTGATCGACTGCGACACCTGCAGGTTCTTGGCGCCCTTGGGCACTTCGGTGGCGAACGCCGCGGCAGTGCCGCGCCAGCGCTTTGGCTTGCCGTCTTCGTCCCACTGGCCGATCACGTAGTCATTGACCACGCCGATCTTGTAGGTACCGGCTTGCTTGAGCTCGATGTCGAACACCGTGCGGTACTTGCCGGTGGCGCTGTTCTGCGCGGCGACCTGGCTGCCGTCGGGCGCGGTGATGGCGAGGTTGTCGGTCTTCAGCGGCACATGGTTGAAGTAGAACAGGTCGTTGGACACCGCTGCATCGACGGTCACCCACGGGTTGTTGCCGGCGAGCACGGTCTGCGACGGCTGCAGCCATGCCTTGTGTGCCTGCGCGGCCAGCGGCAGCGAAAGCGCGAGGGCGAGTGCGGCGAACTTGAGGGTCTGCTTCATGGGGAACACTCCAGCGGAACGAAAGGGGGAGGGCGAGTCAGGATCGAATCAGGGCTTGCTGGCCAGCGTGACCAGGCCGAGCTCGCTGCTGCCCTGCGCGCTGCCATTGCCGGCACCGCGCCACTTGAACGGAATCTTGAGCAGTTCGCGCCCACCGACTTCGCGCGCGGCTTCCACCACCAGCGTGTAGTCACCGGCCGGCAGCGCGGCCAGCTCGGGATTGCTGTCGGTGAACTGCAGTGCGTGCTTGCCGACCGGACGGGTCGGGCCGGTGACGCCATCGACCGGCACCTTGAGCGTGCGTCCGCTGCGCCGCCACCACTGACGCAGGTCCGGCAACCACTTGGTACCGGCGCCCTCGTTGGTCGCCTTCTGCTGGTACCAGACGGCGAGATTGGCGGCCGCCTTCTGGTCCGGGCCTTCGACCCAGATCGCAACGTACGGCCGGTGATACTCGGCGACGTTGAGCTGCGGGATCTGCAGGTTGAGGTTGATCTCGGCCGAATAGGCCGGCAGGGCGAGCAGGCCGCTCAGCGCAATGGTCAGTTGGACACGCATGGGATCTCCGGGGGAGGCGGTGTGACGGTCGAATCAGTGGATGAAGAGCAGTGCCAACAGCAGCGGCAACACCAGTCCCAGCACCACGTAAGGCCAGGTCGTCGGCCGCTGGCGCGCGTGCATCTGCAACAGGAACAGGCCGGTGATGCAGAACACCAGGCAGGCGATGGCGAAGATGTCGATGAACCAGCGCCACGCGGCGCCGGTGTTGCGTCCCTTGTGCAGGTCGTTGAGGTAGGCGATCCAGCCGCGCGACGTGCGCTCGTATTCGACTGCACCGGTGGCGCGATCGATGCTCAGCCAGGCATCGCCGCCGGGACGCGGCAGCGAGAGGTAGACCTCCTGCTCCGACCATTCCGCGGCTTGCTCGCCGATGGCAACCGGCAGCACGTCGTTGAGCCAGTCGCTGACGCTGCCCGGCAATGGCGCGCTGCCATCCTCGCGCTTGCCCAGTGCCTTCAGCAGCGACGGCGGCATGTCGACCGTGCGGTTGAGCGTCTGCGGCTTGGCCTCGATGACGCTGGAGTGGTTGAGGGTGACGCCGGTGACGGAGAACAGCAGCATCGCCACCAGGCAGATCGCCGAGCTGATCCAGTGCCACTGGTGCAGCGTGCGCAGCCAGAAGCCGCGGCGCTGCTGGCGTGCGGCGATGTCGGGCGCGGCGGAAGAGGCGCTCATGGTCTCAGGTCTCTGCCCAGCGCCGCAGCAGGTTGTGGTACACGCCGGTCAGCTGCACGAGGGCAGGGTGATCGGGAACGTCCTGGGTCAGGCGCCGGATCGACACGTCGAGGTCGAACATCAGCCGGCGCTGCGCATCCTCACGCAGCAGGCTCTGGATCCAGAAGAACGAGGCGATGCGCTCGCCACGCGTCACGGGCGTGACACGGTGCAGGCTCGTGCCCGGGTAAAGCACCATGTCGCCGGCGCGCAGCTTCACCTGCTGCACGCCATAGGTGTCCTCGATGATCAGTTCGCCGCCGTCGTAGTCTTCCGGTGCGCTGAGGAACAGCGTGGCCGACAGGTCCGTGCGGACCGGTTCGGCGCCGCCGCTGCTGCGGTCGTAGCGCACCGCGTTGTCGACGTGGAAGCCGAACGACTGGCCGCCGCTGTAGCGGTTGAACAACGGCGGGTAGATCCGCTGCGGCAGCGCCGCGGAGAAGAACGTCGAGTTGCGTGCCAGCGCTTCGAGCACCAGTGCGCCGAGTTCGCGCGCGACCGGATCGTTCTCGGGGAGCTGAGCGTTGTCCTTGGCCTGCGCAGACTGGTAGCCGGCGGTGATGCGGCCATCGGCCCAGCCGGCCTGCGCCAGGCGCGCGCGGCAATGCGCGACCTGCTCGGCGGTGAGGACTTGCGGGACTTGCAGCAGCATCGTCTCGTGCTCCTTCAATGCGACCGCCCGGCATGGGCCGGGCGGCGCGGGGACCGGTCAGGACTCAGTCCGGATTAGAACCTGTACGCGGCACTCAATACCACCGAGCGGGTATCGCCCGGCGTCGACCAGCCGTTGTTGCGGACGCGGGTGTAGTACTCCTTGTCGAACAGGTTGTTGGCGTTGAGCTGCAGGCTCAGGCGCTCGTTGATGTCGTAGCCGACCATCGCCCGGTGGGTGGTGTAGCCCTTGATGTCGCCGGCGTTGGCGCCGACGCCGGTGTAGTACTCGTAGCCGCTCTGGTAGGTGATGCCGTAACCGAAGGTCCACTGGCTGAGGTCGTAGGTGGTCCAAAGGCTGCCCGAACGCTCCGGCGTACCGCTGATCGGCCGGCCCTTGATCGGGTCGGGATTGGCCGCGGTGTTGCCGCAGGCGGTGCTCGGGTTGGCGATGCAGTTGTCGGACACGCCCTGCAGCACTTCGCTGTCGAGCCAGGTGACGTTGGCGAAGATCGACCAGTCATGGGTGATCTGGCCGGCGACGCCGAGGGTGACACCGTCCACGCGCGCTTCGCCGTCGAGCTGCTGCTCGCCGCTGGGGTTGAGCGGATTGCCCGGGTCGGCGACCTTGAACTCCTCGCGGTCGTTGCGGAACACCGACGCGGTCAACGCCAGGCGGTTGCCGATGTCCCACTTGGTGCCGATCTCGTAGTTGACCGCGGTTTCCGGGTCGACGTTGCAATTGGCGGTACCGGTGGTGCTGGTCAGCGTGCACGAGCCGTTGACGGAGGCCTTCGACGGCGTCTTGCTGTTGGAGTACGACACGTAGATGGTGCCGTTCTCGCGCGGCTTGTAGACCAGTCCGGCGCGGTAGGAGAACAGATCATCCTCGTTGGCGGCCACCGGCGCGCGGCCGAGGACCGCACCGATGTTGGTGTTGTCCGGACGCGGGTTGGCTGCCGTCGGCGCGGTGTAGGTCTTGATGTTCCAGATGGCGCTGTCGCCCTCGTTGTGCTCGTAGCGCGCGCCGAGGTTCAGCATCCACTGCTGGTTGAACTCGAGCGTGTCGAACACGTAGACGGCCTGGTTGTCCTGGGTGCCTTCGGTGCGGCCGACCAGGAACGGATTGATCGGGCCGGTCCACAGCGAGTCGGGGTTGGTCAGGCTCATGATCGGCGGCGTGACCGGCGTGCCGTCCGCAGTGCGCAGCAGGTTGACCGTGTCGAGGTCGAAGCTCTCGTGCGAGAACGAGACGCCGGCGACCAGCGAGTGCTGGACCGAACCGGTGGCGAAGCGCGAGGTCAGGTCGGTCTGGCTGATGGCGATGCCGTTGCGGGTGTCGCGCGAATGGCCGCGCGGACCGCTGGGCTGGTAGGTGTTGGGCGTGAGCGGGCGCGGGCAAGCCAGGCCGGTGGCGGCGTTGATGCCACCTTCCAGGCACCAGGTGCCCTGCGGCGCGTCAACGACGGAGAGCTGGTCGACCTGCTGGAAACGGGCCAGGCTGCGCAGCGTCATGCGGTCGCTGAAATCGTGTTCAAACACGCCGGTGAGCATGTCGACATCGATCTCCTGCTTGTCGATGTTGCGGTAGCCGTAGTAGTTGGACGGGTCGACACCCGGCAGCGGGCCGCCAAAGGCGCTGAAGTAGGGCACGCCGTACTGCGGGACGTTGTCGTCGCTCTGGTGGAAGTAACTGACGGTGAAGCGGGTATCGCTACCCAGGCCGAAGGCCAGCGACGGGGCGATGCCCCAACGTTCGAAGGTCTCGACATCGCGGCCCGGGGCGTCGTTCTGGTGGACCATCGCGTTGATGCGGAACGCGGTGCCGTTGTCGAAGTCAGTGTTGCTGTCGAGGGTGATGCGGCCGTAGCTGTCGGTACCCGCGCCACCCTGCAGCACGGTGAAATCACCCGCGCGCGCGGCCTTGCTGACCAGGTTGATGTTGCCGCCGACCGAACCGGCGCCGGAATACACCGAGTTGGAACCGTTGATCAGTTCGATCGCATCGAGGTTGAAGCTGTCGGTGCGGGTGTACTGGGCGCTGTCGCGGACGTTGTCGGTGGTGATGTCGCTGTTGGCGTTGAAGCCGCGCAGGATGATGCTGTCGCCATAACCGCCGCCGCCTTCGCCGGCACCGAAGGTGATGCCGGGCAGGGTGGACAGGACGTCGCGCAGGCCGATCAGGTTCTGCTGATCCATCACGTCCTTGGTGACCACCGTAATCGTCTGCGGCGTGTCGAGCAGCGGCTCGGTGTACTTCACCGACGAGGGCTTCTCGACGTACTGGCCATGCACTTCGATCTTGTCGAGGTCCTTTGCCTGCGGCTCGCCGGCCGGGTCAGCCAGCACGGGGGAGGAGACGACCAGGGCGGTGATGGCCATGGCGACTGCGCCGGCGAGCGGCGAAACGGCGAACTTCCTGTTGTACATGGGGGATCCTGAGAGTCGGAGTGCGGCGCGCTGCCGCTGCGATCGACAATGGTAATGAGAGCGATTCCCATTTGCAACGAAAACTGAACGCGGGATCGGCCAGACGGCCCGTCCGGGCAGGCAAACGTCGTCGTTGGCCCAGGGGCACGAGCCCCGGAGCCAGTCACGTCAGCCAGTCAAACAGGGGGTTGCAGCGATGCTCAGCCGCGATCGTCGCGGGTCCAGATCCCGCCGTCCTCGACCTTGACCGGGAACTTCGGCACCGGTTCGTAGGCCGGCGCGCACAGCGGGCGGCCATCGCGCACGTCGAACTTCGCGCCGTGCAGGACGCATTCGATCGTGGCTTCTTCGCCGTCGAAGGTGCCGGCGGACAGCTCGAAGTCCTCGTGCGAGCACTTGTCTTCGAGCGCGTAGTAATCGCCGTCGTAGTTGAGCACCAGGATCGGCGTGTCACCGTCCCAGGCCACGGTCGATTCGCCCGGAAGCAGTTGCGAGGTGGCGCAGACGAAGACCCAGTCGCTCATGCCCTACAGCGCCTTTTCGAGGATTTCGAAACGCAGGTCGTCGCGCTTGGGTTCGCCGAAGCGCGCGTCGCCGTACGGGAACGGCTTCTTGATGCCGGTGCGGTGGTAGCCGCGGCGCTCGTAGAAGGCGATGAGCTCCTCGCGCACGTCGATCACGGTCATGCGCATCGCGGCCATGCCCCAGTCCTCGCGGACCAGGCGCTCGGCCTCGTTGATGACGACCTTGCCGATGCCGCCGCCCTGCAGGGTCGGGTTGACCGAGAACATGCCGAAGTAGCCGGCACCGTGTTCGACCGCAACGTGGGCGCAGGCGAGCAGTTCGCGACGACCGTCGGCGGCAACGCGCTCGGCAATGAGGATCACGCTCTGCGGACGATCGATGCAGGCCTGGATGTCGTCGGCGCCGGTGCGGCGGCCGCCGAGCAGGTCGGCTTCGGTGGTCCAGCCCTGCTTGCTGGCGTCGCCGCGGTAGGCCGACTCGACCAGCGCGACCAGCGCGTCGATGTCGGCGTGGGTGGCGTGGCGGAACTCGATGGCGGGCGCGACGGGCGCGGAGGCGTGGTGAGCAGTCATGCGAGCAGTTTACGTACCTTGCGCAGCGCCGCAACGAAGGCCTCGATCTCGTCGTGGGTGTTGTAGAAGGCCAGCGAGGCGCGGCAGGTCGCGGCGACGCCGAAGTGGTGCATCAGCGGATGCGCGCAATGGTGGCCGGAGCGGATCGCCACGCCTTCCAGGTCGAGCAGGGTGGCCAGGTCGTGCGCGTGCGCGCCCTCGACCAGGAAGCTGATCACCGCCGCCTTCTCGCGGGCCTCGCCGAAGATGCGCACGCCCTCGACCTTCCCCAGCTCCTCGGTGGCGTGGGCCAGCAGGGCCTGCTCGCGCGCCTCGACGTTGTGCATGCCCAGCGACGACAGGTAGTCGACCGCCGCGCCCAGGCCGATGAAGCCGGCGATGTTCGGCGTGCCGGCCTCGAACTTGTGCGGCGGGTCGTTGAAGACCGTGCCTTCAAAGCGCACTTCCTTGATCATCTCGCCGCCGCCGATGAACGGTGGCATCGCCGCCAGGTGCTCACGACGCGCCCACAGCGCGCCGGTGCCGGTCGGGCCGGACATCTTGTGGCCGGTGATGGCGTAGAAGTCGCAGCCGACCGCGGCGATGTCGAGCACGCGATGCGGCGCCGCCTGGGAGCCGTCGACCACCGTGACGATTCCTCGCTTGCGGGCTTCGCGGCAGATCTCGCGCACCGGGTTGACGGTGCCGAGCACGTTGGACACGTGGGTCAGCGACAGCAGCTTCACTTCCGGCGTGAGCAGCGCGTACAGGCGCTCGAGGTCGAGCTCGCCGCGCTCATTGAGCTCGGCAACCTTGATCGTCGCGCCGGTGCGCTGCGCAACCAGCTGCCACGGCACGATGTTGGCGTGGTGCTCCATGCGCGTGAGCACGATCGCATCGCCGGGCTGCAGGCGCGGCAGCGCCCACGAATAGGCGACCAGGTTCAACGCGAAAGTCGTGCCGCTGCACAGCACCAGTTCGTCGCCGCGCACGTTGAAGAACTTCGCCAGCTTGTTGCGCGCGCCCTCGTAGGCGTCGGTCGCCTCGGTGCCCAGTGCGTGCACGGCGCGGCTGACGTTGGCGTTGTGGTGGCGGTAGAAGTCGTCGACCGCGGCGATGACCGTCTCCGGCTTCTGCCCGGTGTTGGCCGAGTCGAAGTAGATCAGCGGCTTGCCGTGGACCTGGCGGGTCAGCAGCGGGAAGTCGGCGCGGACCCGGGCCCAGTCGATGGTGCTGTCGAGGGAGGCGGTCATGCGGTCTCCAGCGTAGCCAGCGCGGCATCGAGGCGGGCGGTCAGGGTCTCGCGCAGAACGCGATCCGCGAACACGGCCAGGGTCTCGCGGCAGAACGCCGCGGTCAGCAGTGCCCGCGCCTGTTCGGCCGGCACGCCGCGGCTGCGCAGGTAGAACAGCGCGGTTGCATCAAGCTGGCCGACGGTGGCGCCGTGCGCGGCCTGCACTTCGTCGGCGTGGATCTCGAGCACCGGCTGGGTGTCGATCTCGGCACCTTCGCTCAGCAGCAGGTTCTTGTTGGACAGGTTGGCGGCGGTGCCGTCGGCGCCTTCGCGGATCAGGATGCCGCCGTGGAAGGCGGCCTTGGCACGACCGGAACCGAGACCGCGCCAGGTCAGGTCGCAGCTGCTGTCGCGGCCGACGTGGTCGATGCCCAGGCGGGTATCGAGGTGGCGCTTGCCGGTGGCGAGCAGGACGCCGTTGGCATGCAGCTTCGCGCCATCGCCGTGCAGGGCGACGTTGAGCTCATGGCGCGACAGGCCGGCGCCGAGTTCGAGGTCGAGGCGGCGATACTCGGCCGACTTCGCCATCACCGCATCGGTGCGCGAGATCAGCGTGGCGGTGGCGCCCTCGTCCTGTACGCGGGCATGGTTGAGCGTGGCGTTCGGGCCCAGGTGCACGTGCGTCACGGCATTGGCCAGGTGGCTGTGCGCGCTGGCACCGAGCTGGTGCTCGACGACGGTCAGGGTCGCGCCTTCGCGCAACTCGATCAGGTTGCGCAGGTGCCAGGCGCGGTCGCCATTGCTGGCGGCGCCGATGAACACCAGGTGCAGCGGCGCCGCAGCGTGCGCGCCAGCTTCGGCGCGCAGCACGATGCCATCGTCGGCCAGCGCCGAGTTGAGGCGGGCGAAAATCTCGTCGGCGCGATCGAAGCGGCGGGCGAGGAAGTTGGCCTCGCGCGGCTCGCCTTCGCGCAGCACCTGCGAGAGCGGCTGCAGCGTGATGCCGGCGCCGAGTCCGGCGATGTCGCAATGGGCGGTATCGAGGCGGCCGTTGACGAAGACGATCCGCGGCGCCGGGATGGCATCGAGCAGGGTGGCATCGTAGTCGGGCACGGAGTCGTCGCTGGCGACGAAGCTGCGGCGTTCCAGCGAACGCAGCGGCGTGTACTTCCACGCTTCGACGCGGGCATGCGGGATGCCGTCGCGGATTGCCGCCTCGAGCGCTGCCTTGCGGCTGTCGCCCAGGCCGGCGGCGTCGCGCGCGGCCAGCGAATCGAAGGCAGTGGCGAAGGAGTCGAGCAGGGCGCTCATGTCAGACCGCCGCCTGCGGCGCGATGCGATCCTTGACCCAGGCGTAGCCGTGCTCTTCCAGCTGCAGGGCCAGTTCCGGTCCGCCGCTCTCGACCACGCGACCGTCGGCAAGCACGTGCACCACGTCGGGCTTGATGTAGTCGAGCAGGCGCTGGTAGTGGGTGATGACCAGGAACGCGCGGCCGGCATCGCGCAGCGCGTTGACGCCGTCGGCGACGGCCTTGAGCGCGTCGATGTCCAGGCCCGAGTCGGTCTCGTCGAGGATCGCCAGGCGCGGTTCGAGCAGCGCCAGCTGGAAGATCTCGTTGCGCTTCTTCTCGCCGCCGCTGAAGCCTTCATTGACGCCGCGATGCAGCAGTTCGTCCTTCAAGTGAAGCACGGCCAGCTTCTGCCGCACCAGCTTGAGGAACTGCATCGAATCCAGTTCAGCCTCTCCGCGTGCCTTGCGCTGGGCGTTGAGGGCGGTGCGCAGGAAGTAGGTGTTGTTCACGCCCGGGATTTCGACCGGGTACTGGAAGGCCAGGAAGACGCCCGCGGCAGCGCGCTCTTCCGGCTCCAGTTCAAGCAGGTCGCGGCCGTCGAAGGTGACGGTGCCAGCGGTGACTTCATAGCCTTCGCGACCGGCCAGGATGTTGCCCAGGGTCGACTTGCCGGCGCCGTTGGGGCCCATGATCGCGTGCACCTGGCCGGCCTGGACGTCGAGCGACAGTCCCTTCAGGATTTCCTTGCCGGCGACGGATACGTGGAGGTTTTCGATCTTGAGCATGGTTGGTTCCGGGTTGTTCTTGCTAATCAAAGGTCAGCCGACCGAGCCTTCCAGGCTCACTTCCAGCAGCTTCTTGGCTTCCACCGCGAACTCCATCGGCAGTTCGCGGAACACCGACTTGCAGAAGCCATCGACGATCATCGACACCGCGTCTTCCGCGCCGATGCCGCGGCTGCGGCAATAGAACAGCTGGTCGTCGCTGATCTTCGACGTGGTCGCCTCGTGCTCGACGGTCGCGGTCGGGTGCCTGACTTCGATGTACGGGAAGGTGTGGGCGCCGCACTTCTTGCCGATCAGCAGGCTGTCGCACTGGGTGTGGTTGCGCGCGCCCTCGGCGCCGCCAAGCACCTTGACCAGGCCGCGGTAGGTGTTCTGACCGCGGCCGGCGCTGATGCCCTTGCTGATGATCTTGCTCTTGGTGCGCTTGCCGACGTGGATCATCTTCGTGCCGGTGTCGGCCTGCTGGCGATGGTGGGTCAGCGCGACCGAGTAGAACTCGCCGGTGGAGTCGTCGCCGAGCAGCACGCACGACGGATATTTCCAGGTGATCGCCGAGCCGGTCTCGACCTGGGTCCAGGAAATCTTCGAGCGCGCACCGCGGCATTCGCCACGCTTGGTGACGAAGTTGTAGATGCCGCCGACGCCGTTCTCGTCACCCGGGTACCAGTTCTGCACCGTCGAGTACTTGATCTCGGCGTCATCCAGCGCGACCAGTTCGACCACCGCCGCATGCAGCTGGTTCTCGTCGCGCATCGGCGCGGTGCAGCCTTCCAGGTACGAGACGTAGCTGCCTTCCTCGGCAATGATCAGGGTGCGCTCGAACTGGCCGGTGTTCATGGCGTTGATGCGGAAGTAGGTGCTCAGCTCCATCGGGCAGCGCACGCCCTTGGGGATGAACACGAAGCTGCCGTCGGAGAACACCGCCGAGTTGAGCGCGGCGAAATAGTTGTCGCCGGTCGGCACGACGCTGCCTAGGTACTGCTTCACCAGCTCCGGGTGGTCGTGGATGGCTTCCGACAGCGAGCAGAAGATCACGCCCTTTTCGGCAAGTTCCTTGCGGAAGGTCGTGCCGACGGAAACCGAGTCGAACACCGCATCGACCGCGACGCCGGCCAGCTTGGCGCGCTCGTGCAGCGGCACGCCGAGCTTCTCGTAGGTGTCGAGCAGCTCCTGCGGTACTTCGTCGAGCGAGGCGTACTTGGCCTTGGGCGCGGAGTAGTAGCTCAGCGCCTGCAGGTCGATCGGGGCGATGTTGAGCTTGGCCCAGTGCGGCATCGGCATGGTCAGGAAATGCCGGTACGCGGCCAGGCGCCACTCGGTCATCCACTCCGGCTCGTCCTTCTTGGCCGAGAGCGCACGGATGATGTCCTCGTTCAGGCCCGGCGGCAGACTGTCGGATTCGATGTCCGTGACGAAGCCGGCCTCGTACTTGCGGCCAAGCTGCTCATGGATCTCTTTGTTTTCTAGTACTTCGGTGGCCATTGGCTGCCTACAGGATTCGTTGTTGCATGGCGGGCGCGGCCCGCTACGCGTTGGCCAGGCGCAGGTCGATGCGCTTGGCCGTGGGATCGGGTGTCGTCGGTGGCGGTGGCGGCGCCAGCATCTGCGCCAGCGTCACGCCACGCAGGGCGTCGATCACCACATCGTTGATGCGGCGCCAGTTGGCGCGCACGCCACACGACTGCTCGATGCCGCAGTTGCCGGCATGGACGCTGCACTCGGTCATGCCGAGCGGCCCTTCCATGGCGATCACGATTTCCAGCAGGCCGATGTCCTCGGCGCGGCGGGCGAGGCGGTAGCCGCCGTTGGCGCCGCGGAAGCCTTCGACCAGGCCGGCCTGGGCGAGCGGCTTGAGCACCTTGGAAACGGTGGTGGCTTCGAGACCGGCGCGCTCGGCCAGTTCCGAGGCGCTGAGGACAGCGTCGGAACGGTGTGCGAGCACGGTCATGACGACCGTCGCGTAATCAGTGAGCTTGGTGACGCGGAGCATGGGGGCAGGCCGGTCGGGTTAATCCGTACCGGAATTGTACGGTTTCGGCCCCGCGCAGCCAAGAACCGGGGCGGAACGCTCCGGTTCCACCCTTGGAACGCCCTGTTCAGGCGGTCCTGCCCCGCCGGCCCGTTCAGGATCCGCCGGCTGTGGCGCTCGCTGCCACCGGCGGCGCCGCCGGCAGCACGAGGTCGAAGTAGGGCGGCTGCGGGTTCTGTCCCGGCGGGATGAAGGCCGGCGCCGGCTGCCCGGCGGGGCCGAGCGAGCGGACGAACTGGTAGATCGCGCGGCGGTCTTCGAGGGTCATGTCGCGGATCGCGAAATCGGGCATCAGCGGGCGCGTGCGCAGCGTCGCGCTGTAGTCCAGCCACTGCGTCTCGGTCATGGTCGACAGCCTCAGGCGCAAGTTTGTCGGATAGGTCGTGCCCCACGGCCCGCGGAAGCCCACCGGCGAACCGACAAGCCACTGGGCCTTGTCGACCTTGCCTTGGCTTTCTGCATAGCCGGGGGTATGGCAGTCATTGCAGCCGGTCGTCCTGGCCAGGTACTCGCCGCGTGCGAGCAGGTCGTTCTGTGCCGGCGCCTTGTGGTCGCTGCTGGAATGGCGTGCGTGCTCGCCTTGCTGGCAGCCGGCCAGGCAGAACAGGACAGTGACTGCGAGGGCTGATCGGATCGTCTTCATCGTTCGTGCACATCGGGAGGTGACCCACGCCAACGCAGTGATCGCCACGAACCGGCCAGACGCGATGGCGCGATGCGGCCGATCCGGGCCAGAATGTCCGCCTCCCGCAATGACTACCGGATTCCGCATGCCGCGCAAGATCGCCGCCCGTCGCTCCGCCATCCATGGCAACGGCGTATTCGCCGTCCAACCGATCGCCAAGGGCGAGCGCCTCATCGAGTACAAGGGCCAGCGCCGCACCCACGAGGAAGTCGACGCCGGCGAGAGCGGCGACATCGACACCGGCCACACGTTCCTGTTCACGCTCAACGACGAGTACGTCATCGACGCCAACTTCAAGGGCAACGACGCGCGCTGGATCAACCACAGCTGCATGCCGAACTGCGAAGCGGTGCTGGAAGAGGACGAGGGCAAGGATCGCCGCCTCGACAAGGTATTCATCGAGGCGATCCGCGACATCGCCCCGGGCGAGGAGCTGTCGTACAACTACGGCATCACCCTGGCCGAGAAGCACACCAAAGAGCTGAAGAAGATCTGGGAGTGCCGCTGCGGGTCGCCCGGCTGCACCGGCACGATGCTGCAGCCCAAGTCGGACAAGAAGAAAAAGAAGCAGGAAAAGAAGAAAGAGAAGCTGGCTGGCGAGGCCAAGCGGGCCAAGCTGGCCTGATTGGTCGCCGTCATCCCGGCGAACGCCGGGATCCATCGTGCCGGCGCCGGCGAGACCTGAAGTCGCCGGGTTCCCGCCTTCGCGGGAATGACGGGCAAGGCGTACCTTCGGGCAATGGTGTATCGCCCTCCAGCGCGGCCACACTTGAGGTAACGCGCGCGCCAGACACTGGCGCCCCACCCGCATCCAAGGAGTCACCATGAGCCTCGCAGGCAAGGTCGCCATCGTCACCGGAGCCGCCAGCGGCATCGGCAAGGAAATCGCGTTCGAGCTGGCGCGCGCCGGCGCGGCGATCGCCATCGCCGATCTCAACGCCGACGGCGCACAGGCGGTCGCCGCTGAAATCGCGGGCCAGGGCGGGCGCGCGTTGGGCCTTGCGATGGACGTCACCGATGAGGCCGCGGTCAATGCCGGCGTCGCCCGCGTGGTCGCCGAGCTGGGTGGAGTCGACATCCTGGTGTCCAACGCCGGCATCCAGATCGTCAATCCGATCGAGCAGTTCGCCTATGCCGACTGGAAGAAGATGCTGGCGATCCACCTCGATGGCGCGTTCCTGACCACCAAGGCCGTGCTTCCGCACATGTACGGCACAGGTCCCGACGGCAAGTCCCGCGGCGGCACCGTGATCTACATGGGCTCGGTCCACTCGCACCTGGCCTCGCCACTGAAGTCGGCCTACGTCACCGCCAAGCACGGCCTGCTGGGCCTGTCGCGCACGCTGGCCAAGGAAGGGGCGAAGCACTCGGTGCGCAGCCACGTCGTCTGCCCGGGCTTCGTGCGCACGCCGCTGGTCGACAAGCAGATTCCCGAGCAGGCCAGGGAACTGGGGATCAGCGAAGCCGAAGTGGTGAGCCGGGTCATGCTCGGCAACACCGTCGATGGCATCTTCACCACCGTCGAGGACGTCGCCCAGACCGTGCGCTTCCTGGCCGAGTTCCCCAGCGCGGCGCTGACGGGCCAGAGCTTCGTGGTCAGCCACGGCTGGCACATGCAGTAGCCCGGGCGGCCGGCCGGCCCGCGCGACAGCGGGCCACATAGGCGTGATGCGTGTCGGGGAAATTTGGTTGCAATGACTTCCGCCAGTCTGGCGCAGGGTGCGACTGCGTATAGGCTGTGCTCCGCTCGGGTACCACGGTGCCCTTGAAACGAGCCCAGCACGGAAGCTCTGGTCGGATGGCCGCCTGCGATGGCGGTGGTTGCGACGGGGATACCGGACTGGCAACCCCGACCACCGAGATTCCCCCTGAATGCACGGCACGCGCGCAACGTTGACCCTGGCCATCCTGGCCGCTCTGTCCACCCCGGCAATGGGCGTGGAAATCGATGGCCGCATCGATCCAGCCGAATGGCAGGGCGCGCGTGAGATCACCGACTTCCGCAAGGTGCAGCCCCTGAGCCGCGAGCCGGCCACGCTGCAGACCAAGGTGTGGGTGATGGCAACGCCCGAAGGCCTGGCGGTGGCCTTCCGCAACAACCAGCCGGTCGAGACACGGACCCGGCAGAAGGTGCAGCGCGACTTCGAGGCCCAGGTCGACCGCGTCAACCTGATGATCGATTACGACGGTGATGGCCGCACTGGCTACAACTTCACGGTCTCCTCGACCGACGGCATCGCCGATGCGGTGATCAGCAATGAAACCCAGTTCAACGACGACTGGGACGGCAACTGGCAGCACGCGGTCAGCGAGGACGACACCGGCTGGAACGTGGAGATGCTGATCCCCTGGTACATCGCGCCGATGCGCAATGGCAGCGATGGCATGCGCACGGTCAAGGTCTACTTCGATCGCGTCATCGGTTCCACCGGCGAGCGCTCGGCGTGGCCGGCGGCCAGCTTCGAGCGCCCGCGCTTCCTGTCCGATTTCGAGCCGATGCAGATTGCGCAGTACAGCCAGTCGCTCCTGGCGATCACGCCCTACGTGTCGGGGCTGTACGACAACGTCGGCGGTGACAGCGATCTCGACGGCGGCGCCGACATCTTCTGGAAGCCCAACGGCCAGTTCCAGTTGTCGGCGACGATCAACCCGGACTTCGGCCAGGTCGAGAGCGACGACCTGGTGGTGAACTTCAGCGCCACCGAAACCTTCATCAGCGACAAGCGCCCGTTCTTCACCGAGAACCAGGGCATCTTCGAGTTCACTACACCGTCGGACTTCAGCCAGCTGCTTTACACCCGTCGTGTCGGCGGCCCGGCCGATGACGGCAATGGCGCCGGCGACATCACCGCGGCGGTCAAGCTCAACGGCAGCGTCGGCGCGACCAAGTACGGCGTGTTCGCAGCCGACGAAGCCGACGAAGTCGGCCGCACCTTCGGCGCCCTGCGCGTGGTGCGCGACTTCGCCAGCCAGAACCTCGGCGTGATGCTGACCCAGGTCGATCGACCGTTCCTCGACCGCGAGGCATCGGTGATGGGCGTGGATCACAACTGGCGCCCCAACCAGCACGTCAGCGTCGAGACGCGCGTCATCGGCAGCCAGATCGACCAGGACGGTCGCACCACCGACGACACCGGCGCGACCATGTGGGTCAATTACGAAATGGAAGACGGCTGGCGCCAGCAGTGGCTGGCGATGCATTTCGGCGAAGAGCTGCAGATCAACGACTTCGGCTATCTCTCGCGCGCCAACCTCAACTACCTCAACTGGCAGGTGATGCGCCGCTTCACCGACCAGCCGGCCGAATCGCGCTATGCCTCCAAGGACTGGCGTGGCCGCATCAGCGGAACCGACAACGATCATGGCCAGCGCCTGCAGCGGCAGCTGCGCATCAGCCGCCAGGGCAACCTGCGCAACGGCAGCTTCGAGTACGCGCAGATCAACATCAACAGCGCCTTCGTCGACGACCTGCTCACGCGCGGCAACGGCAACGTCAACCTGCCGCCGAACTTCAATGCGTACCTGGAGTACGAACGACCGCGCAAGGGCAACTGGGGGTGGGAGCTGGAGGCCGACGCATTCAGCGGTGGCCTGGCCGGCAACGACCGGATCGGCTTCGACATCCGCCTGCAGCCGACGTACTTCTTCAGTGACGCCTTCAGCGTCTACCTGGGCGCGTACTACGAACAGATCCCGAGCTGGCTGGTCTGGCAGAACGACAACCTGATCGGCGAGTTCGACGAAAAGATGATGCAGATCAGCGCCGGCATGGACTGGAACATCGGCAGCAAGCAGGAGCTGCGCGTCAAGCTGCAGGCGCTGGGACTGGATGCGCCGTTGCGCCAGGCGTACCGGGTGGATGCCGGCGGCAACTCGATCGCCAGTGCCGATGCGGTCGACGACTTCAACGTGCAGAACCTGGGGTTCCAGATCCGCTATCGCTACGAGCTGGCGCCGCTGTCGTACCTGTACGTGGTCTATGGGCGCGGTGGGTACCAGCAGGAGCCGTTCTCGGAAGACACTGGCGAGGCCGTGCGCGACAGCCTGGAGCTGCGTGACGACGAGCAGCTGCTGGTAAAGCTGAGCTACCGCTTCGAGATCTGAGCCGTCATCCCGGCGAACGCCGGGATCCATCTTGACCTTGCTGTTGCTCATGGCCCTAGCCGAAGCAACGTCAACAGCTTCCGCCACTGAAGCGGCGGGTCACTTCTTCTTTGCTGGCCCAAAGAAGAAGTAACCAAGAAGAAACGGCCTCCCTGACAACCCAGTCCTACGACCGGAGTGCTCGAGGGGATTTTTCTAAGGGACATCCATGTCCCTTAGAAAAACGCCGCACGTCCTGTGCGGCGCCCTCCGGGTCTGCAAGCGCTGCTGGCTGCGAAGTTCACCTCGAAGGCACGAGGCAAAACCAACGTCCTTGGATCCCCGCCTTCGCGGGGATGACGGTGAGGTATACCCGTCATTCCCGCGAAGGCGGAAGCCTGAAGCGGCCAACAGCAACGTCAAGATGGATCCCGGCGTTCGCCGGGATGACGGTGATGGGGCGGACGGCGTGTCGGCCTGGGTCCCGGCGTTCGCCGGGACGACGGTGACAGAGCGGACGGCGTGTCGGCCTGGATCCCGGGGTTCGCCGGATGACGGTGAGAGGCGTTCGCCGGGATGACCGTGTCAAGGCGGGAGGTTACGGCCGCCACGCATCCGGTAGCAGGATCTCGAACAAGCCATCACGCCGTGTGCGGCGCGCCAGCACCAGAAGCGCGTCGTCACGGCTTAGCAGCCAGCGGGCGCCGCAGGCATGGGCGAGGTGCAGGAACTTCTGGTCATCGGGGTCGGCGCAGCGCGGCAGCACACCCTCCGGCACTACGGCCTTGGGCAGCAACTGGACCCGTGCATCGAATGCAGCAATGGCCGTCGCGCGTGCCGCCTCGTCCAGCCGCAGCTGCGGGTACTCCAGCACGCGCAGCCATTCCTCTCGACACTCCGTGTCGGTCACCGCAACCACGTCACCCGATTCCAGTGCGGCACGCAGCGTCGCCACGCGCGGATCACCGAACACGAACAGGTCCAGGCAGACGTTCGTGTCGAGGACCACCCTGGGCCGGACGTTATCCAACGTAGACATGATCCAACGAAGATGCGGCCCAACCGGTCAGGGCGTCGTGACTTCGCGGATGTCGGCCGAACCGATCCGCCACGCGCGCTGTTCGGCGGTGGCGCCGTCCACGACGGCGCGGCGCAGGGTATACGCGCCGACGAACTTGCGCTGGCTGCCATCGGCGGCGGTGGCGGTCATCGCCACCGGTACTTCGATGAAGCGCGAACCCGCCGCGGCATCGACCGCGCCCGGCGCAAGGATCTCGACCGAAACGCCGCTGGTGTCCTTGAATCCGTCGGCGAACTGCTGCGGGGTCTGGCCGCTGGCGCGCCCGCCGTCGGACCACAGCGCGTAGGCGCGGTCGAAATCGAGGCCATTGATCGCGGCGTAGTAGTCGCGGACGACAGCCATCGCGTCCTGCGCCGTCGGCTCGTTCGTCGCCGCGCCATCCGGCGCTACATCGATACCGGGAATCGGCTGGCCGGCCTCGTCTGCCGGCACGATCGGATTGCCCTGGTCGTCCAGCACGACCTCCTCGATGGCCTGCGGCGGCGGTCCGATCTGGCCCGGACCGGGCTGGTCGGGCATGCCGGTCACGCTGCCTGCGGCCTTGCCGGCGGGTGCGGGCAGCGCTTCGGCGCTGTCGCCACCACGCTGCCCTTGTGGCTTGTCATCACTGCAGGCGGCCAGCGACGCCGCCAGGGCGAGGCAGGCGATCAGGTTTCGCAACGTGGACATGTCACTGGTCCAGATGCACGACGACGGTGCCGCTCTCGATAGCCGTGGTGCCGATCCGGCGCGAGCCCAGCTTGTCGAGCAGGCTGTTGTCGAAACGGTAGATGGGTTCCTCGCGCGAGTACTCGCCCAGCCAGGAATTGAGCAGGGCGCGCGAGCTGCCAGTCATCGCACCACCCAGGGTCGGCACGTCGACCTGTTCGATGCGCGGATCCTGCAGGTGCAGGCCGCGCGTGCCCGGGTCGTAGCGCAGCGCGCTGGTCAGCGCGAAGTGGCCGGCCGGTCGGCTGCTGTCGCTGCCCAGCGCGCCCAGGCCCAGGTCGAAGTCGACGCGCAGTCGGTTCGACCCTTGCGGGATCGTCAGGCGCGGGTTCAACAGCGTCAGCGACACCAGGCCGCCGAGCTTGTCGTAATGCTTGGGAAAGTTGCGGTCGAGCGAGGCCTGCAGCTGCATCGGCGTGAACCGGACTTCGTTGCCCAGCAGTGCGCCCAGGCCGTTGAGGGTCGAACAGGCGGCAAGCACGAGGGCGAAGGCGACCACGGCGAGGCCGCGCCAAACATTGCGAGAATCGATGAGCGAGCGGCGCGAGGACATCCGGAACTCCACGAGTAATGCCCGCGACGATACGCGTGCGGCATGAATGAGAAAAGTCTCATGCCGGCGCCCGGTTCACGGCGTCTTGTGGGGTTCCTTGACGGGAGGGGCCTTGGATGGCCCCTTGGGCGGCGGAGTGACGGCCGGGGGCGTCGTTGAACCTGAGGGCTTGCCACGCGCCACCAGCGGCAGCGGCGGCGGAGCCCGCGTGCTGGAGGAGTAGCGGGCGTAGTCGCGGTACAACTGCAGCACCGTCGGCGTGCCGTCCAGGTCGTGCTTCGGCGCCGAACCCTGGCGCGGCTTGAGCACGGCGAACCAGCGGTGGGCGCCGATGATGTCGCGGTCGGTCAGCGGTTGACCCTTGCCGTCGATCGCGATCACCGACAGCGTCACCGCATGGTTGACGTTGCCGCCGATGGCAAACAGGCGGCGACGCTCGAGGTCGGTCTTGACCACCAGATCGCAGTGCAGCGACAGCGAGTCGCTGATGCCGCCGCGCACGTCGCCGATGGAGGCGAACGTGGCATTGCCGCGCGAAGTGCACAACAGGTCGCCGGCCGCGGGCGCGGTTTCCGTCAGGTCGTAGGCGACGTAGACGTGCGAGGCATCCTGGCCGTCTCGTGCACGCACCGCGGCGCGCACGTAATCGAAATGCGCGCCGCTGCGGCGGAACTGCTCGGTCGACAGCCCGGCCTCGCACGCCAGCCAGGAAATGAAAGCCGCCGACCATGGCATTGCCCAGCCCGCCTCGTGCCAGCCGTAGTTGACGATGCTCTGCACGCGCAGGGCTTCCTCGCTGCCGGTGGCGGCCCAGTAGCCGGCGATGGTGCCTTGCACTTGTGAGTCGTCTTCCATCAGGCCCAGGCGCGGAGCCTGGCGCAGCACGCGATTACCGACCGAAGCATTGCGGCCGGGGGCGATGATGTCGACCACGCCGGCCGCCTGCGGCATGCGCGGCACGATCGCCTGCGGCTCCACCGCCATGTCCAGCACCGGCAGGCCGAAATACGCCCATTCGGCGGTGGCCAGGTCGATCATGCGCGTGATTGCACTGCCGCCGCGGTCGGGGATCGACGGACACGACGACATCGCGATGTGGTAGCCGGAGGCGCGCGCCGGCGTGTAGCCATTGCCGTCACGCCGGTACAACGGTTCGAACGAATTGGGTCCGGTGCGCACCATCATCGGCGGTGCATCACTGCCGCGCGCGTACTCCACGCGGTATGCCGGATCCGGGAAGCCGGCCGGGCGCGCGAAGTTGGGGATGGCACGGCTGTTGCCTGCCTGCGCCCAGGTCGGGCCGGCGGCGATGAGCATGACGATGGCCAGCACAGCGTGCAGCACAACTCCGGACCCGTGGCGCATGTGTGCTTCCTGTGCAGGGGAAGTCACAGCTTGGGTCAGGGCATGTGAAGCCTGCATCTGTGAGTAGGAGCGAGCTTGCTCGCGAAAGGCGCATCCGTTGTCGGAACTCCTGTTCGCGAGCAAGCTCGCTCCTACCAAGCTGGACGATCAGTCCTCGTCCTGTCGGGGCTTGTAGGCCTCCACCAGCTTCTGCTGCACGTTGGCCGGCACCGGTTCGTAGTGGCTGAAGTCGAGCGAGTAGCGCCCGCGCCCGGCAGTCACCGACTTGAGTTCGGCCGCATAGCCCTCCAGCTCCGACAGCGGCACCTGCGCCTTCACCACGATCTCGTTGCCACGAACGCTGTCGGTGCCGCTGATGCGTGCGCGCTTGCTGGCCAGGCCACCGCTGACATCGCCCATGTGCTGCTCGGGCGCGTTGACCTCCAGTTCCACGATCGGCTCGAGCACCTGCGGCCGCGCCTTGCCGATCGCATCGAGGAACGCCTTCTTGCCCGCGGCGACGAAGGCGACTTCCTTGCTGTCGACCGGATGGTGCTTGCCGTCATAGACGATCACGCGCACGTCCTGGATCGGATAGCCGGCGACCGCGCCGCTGCCAAGTACCTGGCGCACGCCTTTCTCCACCGCCGGCATGAACTGGCCCGGGATGGTGCCGCCCTTGACCTCGTCGACGAACTCGAAGCCGCCACCGCGCGGCAATGGCTCGATGCGCAGGAACACTTCGCCGAACTGGCCGGCGCCACCGGTCTGCTTTTTGTGGCGATGATGGCCTTCGGCCTTGCCGCTGACCGTTTCCCGGTAGGCGATGCGCGGCGGACGCGATTTCACCTCAACACCGTAACGATCCTTCAGGCGCTCCAGGTTGATGCGCAGGTGCAGGTCGGACAAACCGCGGATCACTGTCTCGTTGGTCTCGGTCTCGTGCTCGACGACGAAGCACGGATCCTCCTCGGCCAGCTTGTGCAGGGCGGTGGCGAGCTTCTGCTCCTGGCCCTTGCTGGCCGCATCCACTGCCAGGCCGAACATCGGCTTCGGGAAATCCAGCGGCGCCAGGCGTATCTGGTCCTCGTCGTGGCTGTCGTGCAGCACTGCGTCGAAATGCAGTTCGTCGACCTTGGCCACCGCCGCGATGTCGCCCGGCAGCGCCTGTTCGATCTCGACGTGGTCCTTGCCCTTGAGCTTGAACAGGTGCCCGACCTTGAACGGTTTCTTGCCATCATCGATGAACAGCTGCGTGTCCTTCTTCACCAGTCCCTGGTACACCCGGAAGATGCCGAGCTTGCCGACGAAGGGGTCGTTGATGATCTTGAACACGTCGGCGACGACGTGCGCCTTCTGGTCCGGCACCGCCTGGAAACGCTGGCGATCGGTGCCGCGCTCGAACGGCGGCGGATTGGCTTCGGCCGGGTTCGGGAACCATTGCTCGGCGATGTCCAGCAACTTCCTCACTCCCACGTTGTTGCGCGCCGAGCAGAACAGCACCGGCACCAGGTGGCCTTCGCGCATGCACTGCTCGAACGCGTCGTGAAGTTCCTCGCCCGACAGACCGCCTTCGCCAAGATCGAGGTAATGCTCCATCACCGACTCGTTGATCTCGACGATCTGGTCGATGATCTTCTGGTGCCAGTCGGCGACCGGGCCAAGGTCGCTGTCACCGGTGGTGTTGCCGAGGCAATCGATGACCTTCTTGCCGCCGTCGGCCGGAAGGTTGAGCGGCAGGCATTCCGGGCCGAAGGTGTCGCGCAGCTGCGCCAGCACGCGCTCGACCGATGCGGCTTCGTGGTCGATCTTGTTGATCACCAGTGCGCGGCACAGGTTGCGCCCCTTGGCGTACTCCATCATCCGGCGCGTGCCGTATTCGACGCCGCTGTCGGCATCAACCACGATCACCACCGTTTCCACCGCGCCGAAGGCCGACAACGCCGGGCCGCGGAAATCCGGATACCCGGGGGTGTCGATCAGGTTGAGGTGGATGGTCTGGCCGTTGGCCGCGGCGTGGTCGATGCTGGCGATGGCCGAATCGATCGAGTGGCCGCGCTGTTTCTCGATGGCATCGAAATCGGACACCGTGCTGCCGCGTTCGATGCTGCCTGCCGTCTGGATTGCGCCGCCGGCCTGCAGCAGGGCTTCGAACAGTGTGGTTTTGCCGGCGCCGGGGTGGCCTGCCAAGGCCACGTTGCGGATGGATTGTGTGCTGTAGGACATGAGCGGACTTCTCCCGGTGTTGAGGAGGGAAGGCCGTCATGGCTGTCCGCGCTTCGCGCCGAAGCGTTGGGCGCTCGGCGGGCGGTCATGGCGGGTGCCGGCGGGAAGCCGGGAGGGCAAGCCTCGCGCAAGGGGCTGGGTGGGTCAAGCCTGCCGAACGCCAAACGGGTCAACTTTCGGAATCGTCCTATTCAAACCTTCACGAAGGTCATGCAAGCTGCCGCTCCCCGGGCGCACCACTGTGATGTCGTTGTGCCGCAGAGGTGTCGATCCTGCGTGAAGCTGCCTCCTGGCCGCGGGATCCAAACCGGTTACAGCCGCTCCGGGCCGGGTCGGTCACCGTTCGACGAGAATCCCCATGAAGATGTCCACCAAGCTGACAGTCATTGCCGCCTACGTCCTGATCGTTGCCGGGGTCGTATTCAAGGTGGGCTTCGACAGCCGCAATTACCTGCTGGTGATCCTGGGCCTGACATCCCTGGCGGTGCAGGTGATCCTCTTTCGCGTGAGGCGTCGGATCCGTCGGGTCAGGCGCTAGTTGCGTCCCGCCCGCGATGCCGCGCTAACGTTTCCGACTGTAGGCTGTGCGCTCTTGTACGCAGACGGAGCACGAGCATGGCCTTCAAGCGTTTCGCCGAAGCGGTCTGGCAGGGCGACCTGCAGTCCGGCAAGGGCGCGATGAGCACGCCGCAAAGCGGTCTGTTCGCCGACCAGAACTATTCCTTCAAGACCCGCTTCGGCGACGAGAAGGGCACCAACCCCGAGGAACTGCTGGCCGCGGCGCATGCCGGCTGCTTCTCGATGGCGCTTTCGGCGGTGCTGGGCAAATCCGGATTCACGCCCGAGCGGATCCAGACCCGAGCCGAAGTGACGATGGACCCGGGCATGGATCCGGGGCCGACGATCACCGGAGTGCAGCTGATCCTCACCGCCAAGGTGCCAGGCCTCAGCGCCGAGCAGTTCCAGCAGATCGCCGAGGCGGCCAAGGCCGGCTGCGTGATCTCGCGTGCACTGTCGGTGCCGGTGACCCTGTCGGCAACGCTGGGCTGACAGCGCCGATGCCGCCCGCGCAGGTGCGCCACGCCGTGCTGGTGCACGGCGCCGGTGGCGGCGGCTGGGAATGGGACATCTGGCGAGGCGTGCTCGAGTCGCGCGGCATCGAGTGTGTGTGCATGGACCTGGAGCCGGTGGCTGCGGGGCTGGCCGCCACCACCTTCGACGACTACCGGGCCCAGGTGCAGAAGGCGCTCGAAGCACTGCCGCGACCGCGCGTGCTGATCGGTGCAAGCCTGGGCGGGCTGCTGGCGGCAAGCTGTGCCGTATCCGCCGATGCGCTGGTACTGGTCAATCCGCTGCCGCCGGAGCCCTGGTCGGCGCGGTTGCCGCAACGCGACTGGCCGGATGTCGTGCCCTGGCGCCGAGACGCACGGTTGGCCTCGACGCGGCGCGCGCTTGCCGACGCCGACGATGCGACCGCGCTGTTTGCTTTCCGGCGCTGGCGCGATGAGTCCGGGGCGGTGCTGCGCCAGGCGCAATCAGGCGTGGCGGTGGCCGTGCCGCAGTGCCCGGTGCTCGTGATCGCCTCGGAGCTGGATGAGGACGTGCCGGCGGATGCCACCGCGACGGTGGCGGAGGCCTGGAGCGCCAGACTGGTTCGGCTGCCGGGTTCAACCCATGTCGGTCCGCTTTTGGGGCGGGACGCGGCGGACGTGGCGGGGCGCGCGGCGGCGTGGCTGGCCGACCACAACGTCCATGGATCCCCGCCTCCGCGGGGATGACGGCGCCGCTCAGGCCCAGTCGATCGTGCCGCGGACCACGTTGCAGATCTGGCCGCCCGACCAGACCTCGCCATCCCAGTCCACGCGCAGTTCCAGTCGCGCATCGAAGCCGACTTCGCGGCCCTGGCTGACGGTGTAGCGGTGGCCGCCGTCGTCCTGCGGACGACCGGGCAGGGCGTGGTTGTGGTTGAGCCAGGCCGCCAGCGTGGCGTTGGCGGCGCCCGAAGCGGCATCCTCGAAGCTCGCCGGAGCGCCTACGAACGCACGAACGACCAGGTCGTAGTCGCGCCCGGCATCGGCACGGGCAAAGGCGCACAGGCCCATCGACGCCGTGCCTTCGGCCAGCGCCGCGATCGCGTCCCAGTCCGGGTTGGCCCCGCGCAGGGCCGATTCGCTGGCCAGTTCGGCCAGCCACCAGCGCCGTCCGCCGTCCATCAGTGCCGGTGGCAGCACGCCCAGGTTCAGGCCGGACAGCGCCGGCTGCAGGCGCGGGTCGCTGCCATCGGCGACCTCGACCACCCGTGCTTTCGGCGTGCGCACGGCAATCGTGCGCGACGCGCCATTGCCGTTGACGGCCAGGGGCAACAGGCCGGCCACGCCCTCCTGGATCAACTGGCCGCCGCTGGCTTCGGCCAGCCCGGCCTCGAGCACCACGTGCGCGGTGCCGACGCTCGGATGCCCGGCAAACGGCACTTCGCGGCGCGGACTGAACATCCGGATGCGGTAGCTGGCTCCGGCCTGGGTCGGGGCGAAGACGAACGTGGTCTCCGGCAGCCGGGTCCAGCGGGCGATGGCCTGCATCCGGTCATCGTCGAGGCCATCGGTGTCCAGCACCACGGCCAGGGGATTGCCGGCGCCTGGGCGGTCGGCGAACACATCCAGTTGCAGGTAGCGGCGAAGCGTCATTCGGCGGGGGTCCGAGGTAATTAATTCGACTAGAATCGTCGTTCTTTGTGGCCACGCCGCAGCATCAGCCCGCAGCTGGCGCGCCATTCTAGGTTCTGTAGGGGCGCCTTGCCCGTACGGTTGCAGTCGAAATTACTTGTCAATCCTGAACATCACTCACATCCATCCTCAGAGGGCAGTTGCGGTGGCGGAAGCGAATCGCTGGGTAGTACTCAAGTTCGGCGGCACATCAGTGTCTCGCCGCAACCGTTGGGACACCATCGGACGCCTCGCCGGAAAACGCATGGCCGAGGACGGTGTGCGCGTGCTGGTCGTGGTCTCGGCGCTGTCGGGCGTGACCAACGAGCTGCAGGCGATAGCCAATGGCGATGGCATCGACGCGCGCATTGCCGCGCTGGTCGAGCGTCATCGCGCATTCTGCGCCGAACTCGACCTGGATGCCGACACGGTGCTGGGCGAACGCCTGGCGCTGCTGCAAGGCCTGGCGACCGATGCCCGTGCCGGCGAGCGCACGCTCGACTGGCAGGCCGAAGTGCTGGCGCAGGGCGAGCTGCTTTCTTCCACGCTCGGCGTCGCCTACCTGCGCACGCAGGGCCATGACTTTGGCTGGTGCGACGCACGCCAGTGGCTCGATGCGGTGTCGCTGCCCAATGCCAATGCCTGGTCGCAGCGCCTGTCCGTGAACTGCAGGCTCGACGTCGACAGCGCGCCCGGTGAAGCGACGTTCGGTACGCGTTTCTCGGCGCAGGCGGCGCCGATGCTGATCACCCAGGGTTTCATCTCGCGCCACGGCGATGGCGGCACGGCGATCCTCGGCCGTGGGGGCTCCGATACGTCGGCGGCGTATTTCGGCGCGTTGCTCAAGGCGCAGCGCGTGGAAATCTGGACCGACGTGCCAGGCATGTTCAGCGCCAACCCGCGCGACGTGCCCGAGGCGCGCCTGCTGACCCGCCTGCACTATGCCGAAGCGCAGGAAATCGCCACCACCGGCGCCAAGGTGCTGCACCCGCGTTCGATCGCGCCGTGCCGCGATGCCGGCGTGCCGATGGCGATCCTCGACACCGAGCGTCCGGACCTGCCGGGCACGCGCATCGACGCGACCGCAGCGACCGTGCCGGGCGTCAAGGCGATCAGCCGTCGCAACGGCATCGTGCTGGTGTCGATGGAAAGCATCGGCATGTGGCAGCAGGTCGGCTTCCTGGCCGACGTGTTCGAGCGCTTCAAGCGCCATGGCCTGTCGATCGACCTGATCGGTTCGTCGGAAACCAACGTCACCGTCTCGCTCGATCCGAGCGAGAACCTGGTCACCACCAACGTGCTCGAGGCGCTCAGTGCCGACCTGGCCGAGGTGTGCCGGGTCAAGGTGATCGCGCCGTGCGCGGCCATCACCCTGGTCGGTCGCGGCATGCGTTCGCTGCTGCACCGCTTGTCCGACATCTGGGCGACGTTCGGGCGCGAGCGCGTGCACCTGATCTCGCAGTCGTCCAACGACCTCAACCTGACCTTCGTCATCGACGAGGCCGACGCCGATGGCCTGCTGCCGCACCTGCATGCCGAGCTGATCCGCTCGCGAGCGATGCCGGTGCGCGATGCCAGCGTGTTCGGCCCGAGCTGGCGCGAGATCGCGCACGGCAAGCCGCAGCGTGCGCCGGCGTGGTGGCGTGGCCGCCGCGAGCAGCTGCTGGCGCTGGCCGCACAGGGCACGCCGCGCTATGTCTACGACCTGGCGACGGTGCGCGAGCGCGCCCGTTCGCTGACCGCCACGGTCGCGGTCGACCGCTGCTTCTACGCGATCAAGGCCAACCCGCACCCGGCGATCCTCAAGGCGATCACTGGCGAAGGTTTCGGCCTGGAGTGCGTGTCGCAGGGCGAGTTCGAGCATGTGTTCGCCGCGCTGCCGGAGCTGGCGCCGCAGCGCGTACTGTTCACGCCGAGCTTCGCACCGCGGCGCGAGTACGAGGCCGCGTTCGCACGCGGGATCATCGTTACCCTCGACAACATCGAGGCGTTGCAGCGCTGGCCGGAGGTGTTCCGCGGCCGTACGATCTGGCTGCGCATCGACCTGGGCCATGGCGAAGGCCACCACGAAAAGGTCCGTACCGGCGGCGTGGCGGCGAAGTTCGGCCTGCCGATGACGCGTTTCGATGCCTTCATCGAGGAGGCACGCAAGCTGGGCGTTCGCATCAGCGGCCTGCACGCGCACCTGGGCAGCGGCATCGAGGATCCTCAGCACTGGCGCGGTGTCTATGCACACCTGGCCGGGCTGGCCGACAGCGTCGGCACGATCGAGACGATCGACATCGGCGGCGGCCTGCCGATCCCGTACACGCCGGAGTCGCCCGATTTCGATCTCGCGCTGTGGCGCAGCGGCCTGGAGGAGATCAAGTCGGCGTACCCGCGCTACGGCCTGGTGATCGAGCCGGGTCGCTACCTGGTCGCCGAGAGCGGCGCGTTGCTGCTGGCGGTCACCCAGGTGATCGAGAAGGACGGCGTGCTGCGCATCGGCTGCGATGCCGGCATGAACGCGCTGATGCGCCCGGCCATGTACGAGGCCTACCACGGCATCTTCAACCTGAGCCGCCTCGACGATGGCGAGACCGCGGCGTTCGACGTCGTCGGCCCGGTCTGCGAGAGCAGCGACGTGCTCGGCCGCGGCCGCACGCTGCCGGTCGACACCGTCGAAGACGACGTGATGCTGGTCGCCGATGCCGGTGCCTACGGCATGGCGATGGCCAATACCTACAACCTGCGGGCCCTGCCGGCAGAGGACGTAATCGAATGAGTGAGTGGAAATTCAAACGTGACGCCATCCGTGCGTTCCGCTTCGTGCGCTGCGAGTTCGACGCGCAGACCGGCGTGGCGCAATTGGTGTATGCCTTCGACGATGGCCCGGAACTGATCGAGACGGTCACGGTTCCCGGCGCCCCGTTCGTGCTCGAGGGCGAGCGCGCGGCGGCGGTCGAACGCGCGCTGCGCCTGCTCCACCTGTTCACCGGCGTGAGCTACTACAAGGCGGCGGTGCCCGAACAGATCCTGATCGACAGCTACGACATCGATGCCGACACGGCGGCGCTGCTGGAGCTGTTGTACGTCAATGGCTTGGGCGAGTTCGCTTATCGCAACGGCCTGAACCTGCACGGCAAGATCAAGTTCCCGGTAAAGCCCTCCGCTTCAAGCGGAGGGTTGGGAGGGGATGGGTCAGACGCGGCCCCAACGCTGGGCCTGCGCCACCACGCCCTCGTCGCCATCGGCGGCGGCAAGGACTCGCTGGTCAGCATCGAAGCGCTGCGCGCGCTGGGCGTCGAGCAGACCGTGACCTGGATCGGCGGTTCGCAGCTGATCCGCGCCTGCGCCGAGCGTACCGGCCTGCCGACGTTCAACATCGGCCGGTCGCTGGCGCCGCAACTGTTCGACTACAACCGCGAAGGCGCCTGGAACGGCCACATCCCGGTGACGGCGATCAACTCGATGATCATGCTGTTCGCCGCGCTCCTGCTCGGCGTCGACCAGGTGGTGTTCTCCAACGAGCGTTCGGCCAGCTATGGCAGCCTCATCGAAGGTACCGGCGAAGTGAACCACCAGTGGTCGAAGGGCTGGGCGTGCGAGTCGGCGATCGGCGACCATGTGCAGCGCCACATCGCCGCCGACCTGCATTACTACTCGCTGCTGCGGCCGCTCAGCGAGCTCGCCGTGGCGCGCCAGTTCACCCGCACCGATCGCTACGACGCGCACTTCAGCAGCTGCAACCGCAACTTCCACATCCTCGGCGAACGCCCGGCCAACCGCTGGTGCGGCGTCTGCCCGAAGTGCCATTTCGTCTTCCTGGCGCTGGCGCCATTCATGCCCAAGCCGCGCCTGATGGGCATCTTCGGCCGCAACCTGCTCGACGATCCGGCGCAGACGGCCGGCTACGATGCATTGCTGGAGTACCAAGACCACAAGCCGTTCGAATGCGTCGGCGAAGGCCGCGAATCGCGCGCCGCCATGGCCGCACTGACGGTTCGCCCGGAGTGGCGCGAGGACGCCCTGGTCGAGCGCTTCGCCACGGAGATCCGCCCGCAGCTCGATGCGGAAGACCTGCGCATCGAACCGCTGCTGGTGATCGACGATGAGCAGCGCATTCCGCCCGCATTGTGGGAACGCCTGCGTGCGCATCTCGCAGCTTGAAGCTCGCAAGGTCGCGCTGTGGGGCTGGGGTCGTGAAGGCCGCGCAGCCTACCAGGCGATCCGTTCGCGCCTGCCGCAACTGGCGCTGACGCTGTTTTGTTCGCGAGATGAGGCCGCCGAGGTTGCCGCGCTGGCCGACCCGGCCCTCACCACCGAAACCGACGCCAGCGCCGAGCGCCTGTCGGCGTTCGACGTGGTGGTGAAGTCGCCGGGCATCAGTCCCTACGGCGACGAAGCCAGCGCTGCCGCCGCGCGCGGCACGCGCTTCATTGGCGGCACCGCGCTATGGTTCGGCGAGCATGCCGGCAGCAACGGCGTCGTCGCCGGCTCAATCTGCGTGACCGGCACCAAGGGCAAAAGCACCACCACTGCGCTGCTGGCGCACCTGCTGCGCTGCGGTGGTCATGTCACCGCGCTGGCCGGGAACATCGGCATGCCGCTGCTGGAGGTGCTCGATCCGCAGCAGGCGCCCGAGTTCTGGGCGATCGAGTTGTCGAGCTACCAGACCGGCGATGTCGCCGCGAGCGGCGCGCACCCGCAAGTCGCGGTGGTGCTGAACGTGTTCCCCGAGCACCTGGACTGGCACGGCTCGCACGAGCGTTACGTCGAGGACAAGCTGCGCCTGCTGACCCATGCCGCGCCGGCGATCGCCGTGCTCAACAGCAATGATGCGCGGCTGGTCGATGCCGGCAACGAAGCCAGCCGCGATGCCGGCACCGACCTGCGCTGGTTCGGCGATCGCAACGGCTGGCACCTGCGCGAAGACGCGCTGTACCGCGGCGACACCTGGGTGATGGACACGCGCAGCCTGCCGCTGCCGGGGCGCCACAACCGCGGCAACCTCTGCGCCGTGCTGACCGCGATCGAAGCGCTGGGCCTGGATGCGGTGGCGCTCGCGCCGCATGCCGCCGATTTCCAGCCGCTGCCACATCGCCTGCAGACGCTTGGCACGCGTGACGGCATCACCTACGTCAACGATTCGATCAGCACCACGCCACACGCCAGCCTGGCCGCGCTCGACTGCTTCGGCGATCGCCGCGTGGCATTGCTGGTGGGCGGGCACGATCGCGGTTTGCCGTGGGAGGAGTTCGCCGAGGCGATGCGCACGCAGGCGCCGGCAGCGGTGATCACGATGGGCCAGAACGGACCGCGCATCCATGCGCTGCTGGCCGCCATTGCCAGCGAGTCTGGCTTCCATCTCAGTGCCGCGGTCGACCTGGCAGATGCGATGGCCCAGGCGCGCGCGGTGCTGGGCGAGGACGGAGTCGTCCTGCTATCGCCGGGAGCGCCGAGCTTCGGCCCCTATCGCGACTACGTCGCGCGCGGTCGCCATTTCGCCGGGTTGGCCGGCTTCGACTCGGACATGATCAGCGCCATTGCCGGGATCGGTATTTCCTGAGCCTGCATTTCCTGAACCTTCATCCCCTGGGCTTCACGCGTTGAGGACAGGCGCGGGGTAGGCTCGCGCGGCAGTCTCCGCTGACCCGGTGACGCCCAACGCAAGGGGAGAGTCCAGATGCAACGCCTGATGCTCGCTGCTGTCCTGTCGCTTTGCTCGCTGCCTGCGATGGCGGCCATGGTCGAGAAGCCGGTCGACTGGACGATCGGCAAGGACCAGTTCACCGGCGTCCTTGTCTACGACGGCACCAACGCGATCAAGCGTCCAGGCCTGGTGATGGTGCCGAACTGGAAGGGCATCAATCCGGCCGCGATAGAGAAAGCCAGGCAGATCGCCGGCGACGATTACGTCGTGCTGGTGGCCGACGTCTACGGCAGCAGGATCCGGCCGACGACCGATGAAGAGGCGGGCAAGGTCGCCGGTCCTCTGCGGGAGGATCGGGCGATGCTGCGCGCACGGGCCGAGAAGTCGGTCGCCGTGTTGAAGGAGCAGGCCGGGAAGGTTCCGCTCGACGCGACGCGGATCGGTGCGCTCGGCTTCTGCTTCGGCGGCACGACCGCGCTGGAGCTGGTGCGCGGCGGCGATCAGCTGGCTGGCGTGGTCAGTCTGCACGGCGCGCTTGCCACGCCTGTTCCGACAAAGGATGACGGTGCGCGCACGCCGGTGCTGGTGCTCAACGGCGCCGACGACCGCAGCGTCACCGACGAGGACATCGCCGCATTCGAGAAGGAAATGGATGCAGCCGGTGCCGACTGGCAGTTCGTCAACTTCAGCGGCGCGGTGCATTGTTTCGCCGAGCCCGAGGCCAACAATCCGCCGGGCTGCGCCTACAACGAGCGCGCGGCCAAGCGTGCCTACGAGATGATGTTCGACTTCTTCCGCGAGCGCTTCGCCGCGAAGAAATGACGCTGATGCGCGGTCAGTGATCCCGGCTGACCGCGTACCGGGCAAGCCCGCGCAGCGCCGCCGTGTAGTCGTTGTCTTCCATGCCGTCGAGGGCGCGCTCGGCGGCCTGCGCGTACTCGCTGGCGCGGCGGCGGCTGTAGTCGAGGCCGCCGGTGGCGTGGATCGCTGCCAGCACCTGCGGCAAGGCACCGGTATCGCCCTGTTCGATGGCGGCGCGCAGCAATGCCCGCGTCGCATCGTCGCTGTGGGCGATGGCGTGGATCAGCGGCAGCGTCGCCTTGCCCTCGGCCAGGTCGTCACCGAGGTTCTTGCCCAGGGTCTGCGCGTCGGACGCGTAGTCGAGCACGTCGTCGGCAATCTGGAAGGCATAGCCCAGGTTGAGGCCGTAGTCGTGCATGGCGTCGCACGTCGCCTCGTCGGCGTCGCAAAGCAGGGCGCCCAGTCGCGTCGCCGCGGCGAACAGCACCGCGGTCTTGCGCTCGATCACGCGCAGGTAGGCGGCCTCGTCGGTGTCCGGGTTGCGCACGTGCAGCAGCTGCAGCACCTCGCCTTCGGCGATGCGGTTGGTGGTGTCGGCGAGGATCTGCATGACCGGCATGCGCTCGAGCTCGACCATCAGCTGGAAGCTGCGCGAATACAGGAAGTCGCCGACCAGCACGCTGGCGGCATTGCCCCACACCGCATTGGCGGTGCGACGACCGCGGCGCAGGTCCGACTCGTCGACGACGTCGTCGTGCAGCAGGGTCGCGGTATGGATGAACTCGACCACGGCCGCCAGCTGGTGCGCGTCGGCGCCAATGCCCTGGCCGTTGCGCCCGCCCAGGGCCCCGGTGGCCAGCAACAGCAGCATCGGCCGCAGGCGCTTGCCGCCGGCGCCAACGATGTATTCGGCCACCTGGTTGATCAGGACCACGTCCGAGGCGAGCCGGCGCCGGATCAACGCATCGACGGCCGCCATGTCCTCGCGGGCCAGGGCCTGGATGGCGACCAGGTCGGGGACGGCCAGGAGCGTGGGGCTGGGTTGCATGGGCGGACCGCGTCAGTTGGGCCTGGGATTATAAGGGGCGGGTCGCAAATTCCGTGGTCACGCGGGCGTGTTGGGCGGGTACACCGCCTCCCGTCGGGCATTGGATCGATGCCGATATTCAGACGATTCTGATGTCCGGCCCCGTTCGGCGTGCCCAAGCTTGGCCCCTTCTGTGATGTGACAGCTGTCGCTTCGACGGCCAGACCGAAGGGGTTTCGCGATGCAGGAACTCAATTGCGACGAGGCGATGGGCGTGCCCGGGCCAGTCCCCGGATCGCCAGGGGCGGGAAGTGTGCCGCCTGTCGCGCTGCCGGTCTGGCCGGGGCGGCGATTCGTTGACCTCGTCAGCGACAGCCTGCGCGACGTCGCCGGGCGCGATGGCGATGCGCTGTATCAGTTGATGGCCAATGCGATCGTGCAGCACCTTGCGGCCGAAGTGCAGGGCGGCGATGCCAGGCGCCTGGCCGAAGTGGCGATGAATCGCGTGCTGAGCCTGGTATCGAAAGACCTGCAGCGCCAGATCGCTGCTGCGAGGTGCGGGCAGGCTGCGGACCCCGGTCGGTTGGTGCGCGATGCCTCGGCCTGGGCGGGGCGGTAATGCAATGGCGGGCCGGTTCTTGCTCCGGCCTGAAGAAAGATCGCTGTTTTCTCGACGCTTGAGGCAACCATGGAAGAGGTCAGGACGATCACGACAACCCGCCAGGACAGTCTCGTCGAGGCGCTCGACATGCCCAACGGGGTCGAGGCCGACCCGGCTTCGTTCGAGATTCTGCGGTTGTGGGTGGCCAATGGGCGCCTGTCCATGAACCTGCGCCGCGATATCGAGGGTGAAGCGGAGGACTTCGGGATCCTGCTGGCCGACCTTTTCAGTCATGCCTGCTGCAAGTACTCCCAGCGCAGCGGGCGGTCACTGATGGAATGCCGCGAAGGGATGTTGCTGGGGTTCCTCCAGCATACCCATGCCCGCATCCGCTGTGGCGGCCTGACCGAGCACTGATGCCGCGGGCACGGCTCCCGGGCGACGCGGATCCACGCGGCGGCCGGCGCGGGGTGGCCAACCTCCTGCCCGGGCCCCGGTTGGCCGCGGCGAGGGCGCTGCGGAGCTCAGGCCCCCTCGGGCAGACTGCTATGATGGACAACGTTCCGGTGGCGCCCGACCCTCGTGGGTGGCGACAGCCGGCGCAACCAATTGACTGAACAATCCATACGAGAGGGCACGCATACCCATGGCACGTGGCATCAACAAGGTGATCCTGGTCGGCAATCTCGGTGACGATCCGGAAACCAAGTACACCCAGGGCGGCATGGCCGTGACCAAGGCCCGCCTGGCCACCACCAGCGTGCGCAAGGACCGCGAAGGCAATACCCAGGAGCGCACCGAATGGCACCGGGTGACCTTCTTCGGAAAGCTTGGCGAGATCGCCGGCGAGTACCTGCGCAAGGGTAGCCAGGTCTACGTCGAAGGCTCGATCCGCTACGACAAGTACACCGGCCAGGACGGTGTCGAGCGTTACTCCACCGACATCATCGCCGACGAGATGCAGATGCTCGGTGGCCGTGGCGAAGGCGGCGGTGGCGGCGGTGGTGCCGGTCGTGGCGAGTTCCGCGGTGGCGGCGATCGCAGCGAGCGTCCGGCCCGTGCGCCGGCGCGCCAGGAATCGGCACCGCGTCGCGAGGCGCCGGCCGCAAAGTCGAACGATTTCGCCGACGATTTCGCCGACGACGACATTCCATTCTGAGCCGATGGCTCGGCAACTGGCACAGTGGTTTGACATGGAGTTCCAGTAAGTGCCCACCTGGCTTGTTACCGGCGGCGCCGGTTTCATCGGCGGTAATTTCGTTCTCGAGGCAGTGAGGCAGGGCATCCGGATTCTCAACCTGGATGCGCTTACCTACGCCGGTAACCTGGATACACTGAAGTCGATCCAGGACGACCCGAATCACGTCTTCGTGCGCGGCGACATCGGCGACGCTGGACTGGTGGAGGGCCTGCTTCGCCAGCACCGTCCCGACGCGGTCATCAACTTTGCCGCCGAGAGCCACGTTGACCGGTCCATCGATGGGCCGGCTGCGTTCGTGCAGACGAATGTCGTCGGCACGCTGAGCCTGCTCGAGAAGACGCGCGACTACTGGAAGTCGCTGGACGAAGCCGCCAAATCAGCGTTCCGCTTCCTGCACGTCTCTACCGACGAGGTCTACGGGACGCTCGGAGAGACGGGCAAGTTCACCGAGCTCACGCCGTTCGCACCGAACTCGCCGTACTCCGCGTCGAAGGCTGCCTCTGACCACCTGGTCCGCGCCTTCCACCATACCTACGGGCTCCCGGTCCTGACGACCAACTGTTCGAACAACTACGGTCCGTACCAGTTCCCCGAAAAGCTCATTCCGCTGGTGATCGCCAAGGCGCTCGCCGGCGAGGCCCTGCCGGTCTACGGCGACGGACGCAACGTGCGCGACTGGTTGTTCGTGGCCGATCACTGCGCGGCCATTCGCCGCGTGCTGGAGGCCGGGCGCGTCGGTGAGACCTACAACGTCGGCGGCGACGCCGAGCGCGAGAACCTCGTCGTGGTCAAGACGATCTGCAAACTGCTCGATGAGCGTCGTCCGCTGGCCGATGGCAGTGCCCGCGAGTCGATGATCAAGTTCGTCGCTGATCGTCCGGGCCACGATCGTCGCTATGCGATCGATGCGTCCAAGTTGCAGACGGAACTGGGCTGGGCTCCGACCGTCACGTTCGAACAGGGCATGGCGAAAACCGTGGAGTGGTATCTGCAGAACCAGCCGTGGGTCAGTCGCGTGCTGGACGGCAGCTACCGCCTCGAACGCATCGGCCAGGCCTGAGGGCACGCGCATGAACCGCAAGGGCATCATCCTCGCCGGAGGTTCCGGAACCCGGCTGTATCCGATCACCCAGGGCATCAGCAAGCAATTGTTGCCGGTGTACGACAAGCCGATGATCTATTACCCGCTCAGCGTGCTGATGCTGGCTGGTATCCGCGACGTGTTGATCATCAACACGCCGCACGAGCAGGCGCTGTTCCGCACCCTGCTCGGCGACGGTTCGCAATGGGGCATGAACATCGAGTACGCCGTGCAGCCGAGCCCGGACGGCCTGGCGCAGGCGTACCTGATCGGGCGCGATTTCGTCGCCGGCCAGCCCAGCTGCCTGGTCCTGGGCGACAACATCTTCCACGGCCCTGGTCTGACGGCCATGCTCCAGCGCGCGGATGCGCGAGATCACGGCGCCACCGTGTTCGGCTACTGGGTTCGTGATCCCGAGCGTTACGGTGTGGCCGAATTCGACCCGGCCGGCAAGGTGATCGGTCTGGAGGAAAAACCCTCGAAGCCGCGTTCCAACTACGCCGTGACCGGCCTGTACTTCTACGACGGTCGCGCCAGCGATTTCGCGGCCGAGCTGAAGCCCTCGGCGCGCGGCGAGTTGGAGATCACCGATCTCAATCGCCGTTACCTCGAAGAAGGCTCGCTGCACATGGAGCAGCTTGGTCGCGGTTACGCCTGGCTCGACACCGGTACGCACCAGTCGTTGCTGGAGGCCTCGAACTACATCGAGACCATCGAGGCTCGGCAGGGACTGCGCGTGTGCTGCCCGGAGGAGATCGCCTGGAACAATGGCTGGATCGACGCCGAGCATCTCAATGAACTGGCCCGTCCGCTGGCCAAGAGCGGCTACGGCCAATACCTGCTGAGCCTGGCCGAGCGGGGCTACGTTCCGTGAAGGTGATCGAGACCGACCTGCCGGGCTGCGTGGTCATCGAGCCTCGCGTGTTCGGCGACGATCGTGGTTTCTTCTTCGAATCGTTCAACCACGACAAGCTGGCCGCGCATGGCCTGCTGCCGCGGTTCGTGCAGGGCAACGTGTCTTCGTCCGGTCGCGGCGTGCTGCGCGGCCTGCACTACCAGTGGCCCAATCCGCAAGGCAAGTACGTCTCGGTGGTCGAAGGCGAGGTGTGGGACGTCGCGGTGGACATCCGCCGCGGATCGCCGCACTTCGGGCGCTGGACGGCGGTGTTGTTGAGCGCGGAAAACAAGCGCAACTTCTGGATTCCCGAAGGCTTCGCGCACGGTTTCGTGACGCTGAGCGAGCGCGCCGTGTTCACCTACCTTTGCACCGCGACCTACGACGCCCAGGCCGACGCCGCCATCCGCTGGAATGACGCCCGCCTTGCCATCGACTGGCCGGTGTCGGACGCGTCGCTCTCCGACAAGGATGCGCGTGCACCGTTCCTGGATGAGATTGCCGAGGATCGCCTGCCGGTCTACGTGCCATGAGGTTCTTGCTCATCGGCGCCAATGGACAGGTAGGCCACGAGTTGCTGCGCAGCCTGGCACCGCTAGGCGAGGTCGTCGCGACCACGCGCAGCGGGCAGCTCGACGATGGCAGCGCCTGCGAACGTTTCGATCTGTCCGACTTCGACGCCATCGCGCCATTGCTGGACCGCACGCGGCCCGATGTCGTCGTCAACGCCGCGGCCTACACCGCGGTCGATCGCGCCGAGGACGACGTCGAAGCCGCTTTCCGCGCCAATGCCGAAGGACCTGGCCGGCTCGCTGGCGAATGCGCCGCCCGTAGCGTCGCTCTGGTGCACTACTCGACCGACTACGTCTTCGACGGGCAGGGAAGCCGCCCTTACCGGGAAGACGATGCCACCGCTCCTGTCGGCGTCTATGGCCACAGCAAGCTGGCCGGCGAGCAGGCGATCGCCGACAGCGGCGCGCGTTACCTAATCCTGCGCACGGCGTGGGTGTATGGCCTGCACGGTGCCAACTTCCTGCGCACCATGCTGCGTGTCGGTGCCGATCGCGACGAACTGCGCGTTGTCGCCGACCAGCGTGGCACGCCGACGCCGTCCTGGCTGATCGCCGACGCAACCGCCGACATCCTGCGCAAGGATTTCGCCGAATCGGGCATCGTCAATCTCGTCGCCGCTGGGGAAACCACGTGGCATGGCTTTGCCGATGCAATCTTCGACGAGGCGATGTCGGCCGGCCTGATTTCGCGACGCCCGGTTGTGACGGCCATCACGACCGCCGACTATCCCACGCGCGCCAGTCGCCCGGCCTATTCCGTGCTTGATACCAACCGGCTGCGACAGCTGCTAGGCGTCGAACCGCCCTCGTGGCGCCAAGCACTGCAAAAAACGCTCGCTGCCGCAAGGTCATAATTTCCCGGTGGAGCCGTGAACCCGGGATCGGGTAGGCTCCTTTTGCGCGCTTGGGGACCAGCCGGTCGGGGCGCGCCAACGACCTCGGGGAAGGAAAAATGAAGCGAGTTGCATTGCTGGCGGCGCTGGTTGCGCTGATACCGGTCGCACCTGTCATGGCCGCCGATGGCGGGATCAACGTTGGCGACTACGTCAAGAAGGACGAGTTCACCGACGTGAAGCTCTCGCCCGGTGGCGAGTACTACGCGGCAACCGTGCCGTTGGCTGACCGCACCGCACTGGCGGTCATCGAGCGCGGCACCAACAAGATCACCGGTTCGTTGAAGCTCGGGCGCAACGCGCACGTCGCCGACTTCGACTGGATCAGTCGCGATCGCCTGCTGATCAGCCTCTCCGACCGGTTCGGTGAGCTGGAGCAGCCGCTGATGACGGGCGAGCTGATCGCGATGAACGCCGACGGCAGCAAGACCGAGATGCTCGCCGGCTTCCGTGTCGACGATGGCGGCCTGGGCACGACGATCAAGCCCAAGAAGGGCAGCGACAGCATCGGTGCATTCCCGATCGCTGCGCCGTTCAAGGAAAGTCGCTCCGCGCTGGTCCAGGTCGTGCCGTTCAGTGCCGATCCGTATCCGGCGATCGAAAGCATCGATGTCTTCACCGGCCGGCGCGCACGCGTTGCCGTTTCGCCGGTGCGGCGCGCCACCTTCTTCACCGACAACCGTGGCGAAGTGCGCTTCGTCGCCGGGTCCGAGTCCGACAACGTCCGCAAGCTTTACTACCGTTCCGGCGAAGGCGACGGCTGGACGATGTTCGGCATGGAGGACAGCAAGGGTCGCTTCGAGTATCCGATCGGATTCTCCGCCGACGACAAGGTGGTCTACCTGATCGCCGAGCAGGCCAAGGGGCCCGACAAGATCGTCGCGCTCGACCTTGCCAGTCGTGAACGCAAGGTCGTGCTTGGCGACGACAACGTCGATCCGGAGCAGATCATCTACCGCAATGGCACGCGCATTCCGCTCGGCGCGTTCTTCATGGACGGCAAGCCGCGCACGGCCTTCTTCGACGAGACGGTGCCGGAAGCCAAGCTATACCACAGCCTGGAATCGGCGTTCGCAGGCAACAGCGTCGAGATCACCTCGCAGACCTCCGATGGCAGCCTGGCGCTGATCCGTGTCTCCAGCGACCTCAATCCTGGCGACTTCTACCTGTTCGATACCGTCAACAAGAAGGCAGCGCATGTGCTTGCGCGCCGGCAGTGGTTCGATCCCGACCAGATGTCGCCGATGCAGGCGGTCAAGCTGGCCGCACGCGATGGCCTGGAACTGCAGGGCTACCTGACCACGCCGCGGGGCAGCAGCGGGAAGGGGCTGCCGCTGGTCGTGATGCCGCACGGCGGTCCGTTTGGCATCCAGGATGCTTGGGGCTTCAACGACGAGGCGCAGATGCTCGCCGCCGCCGGCTACGCCGTGCTGCAGGTCAACTACCGTGGTTCCGGCGGCTACGGCCTGGCCTTCAGGCAGGCCGGCGCGCAGGAGTGGGGCGGCACGATGCAGGACGATCTGACCGACGCCACGAAGTGGGCGATCGCGCAGGGCGTGGCCAACAAGGATCGCATCTGCCTGTATGGCGCCAGCTATGGTGGCTATGCCGCATTGATGGGCGTGGCCAAGGAGCCGACGCTGTACCGCTGCGCGGCGGGCTACGTGGGCGTGTACGACCTTCCGAAGATGGTGGCCGACGACAAGCGCACCCTTACCCGCTGGGGCAACTGGTCGATGGATTGGGTAGGCAAGCCGGCGGACCTGGGTGCGGTATCGCCCAACCGCATGGCGGACCGGATCAAGGTGCCGGTGTTCCTGGCCGCCGGTGGCGAGGACAAGACCGCCCCGATCGAGCACAGCAAGATGATGGAACAAGCGCTGCGCAAGGCCGGTACGCCCGTCGAGTCGCTGTACTTCGACACCGAAGGCCACGGTTTCTATCTGCCCGAACACAAGAGCGAGTACTACACCCGCCTGCTGGCCTTCCTGTCGCGCAGCCTCGGCGGCGCGGTGGCGGCGACCGGTGCCGGCGACGCCAAGTCGGCGAAGTAATCGCGGAAACGAAAGAGGGGCTGCCTGGCAGCCCCTCTTTTTTTTGGACGTGTTGCAGGCGCGGTGTTACTTCACGCCGTGCATCATCCGTCGCAGCACCGGCGACGCGATCAGCGCGACCACCGCCCAGCCGATGCCGATCCACATCATCAGCCAGAACAGGCTGGCGTACTTGCTGCCGGCGACGGCGAAATCGAGCGTGGTGCCTTCGGGGATGTCGATCGCGGCGAGCTTGCCGAACAATGCGGCCAGCGTTTCCGAGAACGCAGTGGCGAGGAACCAGGTGCCCATCATCAGGCTGACCACGCTCTTCACCGACAACTGCGTCACCGCCGCCAGGCCGACCGGCGCCAGGCACATCTCGCCGATCTCCAGCACCAGGTAGGCCAGTACCAGCCACCACACGCTGGCCACTTCGCCGGTGGCGCCGGCATGCTGCGCCGCGAGTGCCAGCGGGATGAAGCTCAGCCCGGCGAACAGCAGGCCGAAGGCCGACTTCACCGGCTTGGACGGGTCCATGCCGCGGCGATCGAGCACATCCCACAAGCGGCCGAACAGCGGCGCCAGCAGCACCAGGAACAACGCGCCCAGGTAAGTGAGCGAGCCGGCGGTCTGCGGCAGCACCAGGCAGTCGCGCAGCAGGAACACCAGCATCACCAGCACGGCCGAGGCGAACAGCACCTTGGGCATGCGCGATTGCGGATGGCGGTCCGACAGCGCCGCCGAGACCATGAACGCCAGCGGCGCCAGCAGCAGCGAAATCGTCGACCACGGCCACGGCGTGCCTTCGCGGATCACCAGCGACGGCGCCACGTCCTTGGTCAGCATGCGATCGGTGAAGGTGACCCACGAGCCGTAGGTCTGCTCGTACAGGGTGAAGAACACCAGGCACATGAAGATCATCGCCAGCAGCGAGATCATCTGCTGCCGTTGCACTTGCGTGCACCGCACAGTGACGAACCAGGCGAACCACGCCAGCACCGCCAGCATCACCAGCAGCATCAGCAGCAGCGCCAGCGAAACCTCGCCACCGAGGGCGAAGCGGCCGTTGGCCACGGCCCACATCAGCGCCGCGACCGGCACCAGGCCCAGCATCGTGCCCAGGTAGATCGCCCATTCGCGCGGCAGGCCGAACACGCGCTCGCGCAGGCGTGCCGGGTCCGGCGGTTCGGCGTGGCCGTGCAGGTATTTCTGGCCCCACAGGAACTGCCCCAGCCCCAGCAGCATGCCGATGCCGGCCGCGCCGAAGCCCCAGCTCCAGCCCAGCGTCTGGCCGAGGTAGCCGCACACCAGCGAGGCGAACAGCGCGCCCAGGTTGATGCCGGCATAGAACAGCGAGAAGCCCGAATCGCGACGCGGATCGTTGTCGGGATAGAGCCGCCCGACGATCGTGGAGATGTTGGGCTTGAGGAAGCCCACGCCGAGGATGATCAGCGACAGCGACAGGTAGAACACGCGGAGCGAGGCTTCGTCGCGCACCACCACGCCGTTGGTGATCGTCGCGGCATGGCCTTCCACCGCCATGCCCAGGTGGCCGGCGACCAGTAGCAGGCCCCCGAACACCACCGCCTTGCGCATGCCCAGGAAGCGGTCGGCCAGCAACCCGCCGACCACCGGCAGGCAGTAGACCAGGCCGCCGTAGGCGCCGAGCACGTCCAGGCCCGAGCGGTCGCCGAATTTGTGGTGCTGCAGCAAATACAGCAGCAGCAGCGCCTTCATGCCGTAGAAGGAGAAGCGCTCCCACATCTCGGTGAAGAAACAGACGTAGACGCCCTTGGGGTGACCGAAGAGCTCATCGCGGGCGTCGCGGATGACGACGTCGCCGGGGACGGCCGGGGCTGCGATGGTGGACATGGGCGATCCGTGACTGACGTCGCCGAATTCTAGGGCCTGCGAGGGGCCCGCGCGCATCGCCGGCAACACCCCGGGGCCGATGTACGGCGCGCCGGCCGGTCTGCAATACTCGCCCGAACTTCAGCAGGGGCCCGATCCAGTGACCAGCACCAGCCTGTCCGACACCGCGCCGCGTACCGAACTGACCGTACGCAGCCTCATCCTCGGCGTCGTCATCACGCTGCTGTTCACGGCGGCCAACGTGTTCTTCGGCCTCAAGGCCGGCCTGACCTTCGCCACCTCGATCCCGGCGGCGGTGATCTCGATGGCGCTGCTGCGCAACTTCAAGGATTCAACCATCCAGGAAAACAACATCGTGCAGACCGTCGCCTCGTCGGCGGGCACGCTGTCGTCGATCATCTTCGTCCTGCCGGGCCTGGTGATGATCGGCTGGTGGACGGGCTTCCCGTACTGGGAGTCGTTCGCGATCTGCGCCCTGGGCGGCATCCTCGGCGTGATGTATTCGATCCCGCTGCGGCGCGCGCTGGTGACCAATTCCGACCTGCCGTACCCGGAAGGCGTGGCCTGCGCCGAGGTACTGAAGGTCGGCAGCGGCGGCGATACGTCCACCAAGGCGGGTATCGAGGAAAGCCGCTACGGCCTGCTGGCGGTGGTCTGGGGTTCGATCGCGGCCGCAGCGTTCTCGCTGATCGTCGCCACGCGCATCTTCGGCTCGAATGTGGGCGCCTACTTCCGCCTCGGCGGCGACCGCGGTGGCGTCACCGGTTTCGACTTCACCCTGTCGATGGCGCTGCTAGCGGTCGGCCACCTGGTCGGCCTGTGGGTCGGCGTGGCGATGGGCCTGGGCGCGCTGATCGCCTGGGGCTGGGCGGTGCCGCATTACTCGGCGCTGGCTGCCACGGCAGGCCCCGCGGCCGACCTGGGCCAGGCGACATGGGCGACCTACGTGCGCTTCATCGGTGCCGGCACGATTGGCGTCGCCGCGATCTGGACGCTGGCCAAGCTGGTCAAGCCGGTCGTCAGCGGCCTGTCCTCGGCGATGGCCGCCTCGCGCATCCGCAAGGCCGGCCAGGCCGGTTCGCTGCCGCGCCAGGAACAGGACATCCCGATCGGAATGGTCGGGCTGATCTCCATCGCCTGCTTCATTCCGATCGCCTTCCTGCTGGGGCACTTCGCCCTCGGCAGCGGACTGGGCGAGCACATGTGGAAGCTGGTCATCGGCGGCCTGCTGTACGTGATCGTGATGAGCTTCCTGGTGTCGGCGGTGTGCGGCTACATGGCCGGCCTGATCGGTTCGTCCAACAGCCCGCTGTCGGGCATCGGCATCCTGGTGGTGATCGGCGCGGCGCTGCTGCTGGTCTTCGGCATCAAGCCGCTGCTGGCGCCGGGCAATGAAAAAGGCCTGGTCGCATTCGCGCTGTTCGTCACCGCGGTGGTGTTTGCCGTGGCGACCATCGCCAACAACAACCTGCAGGACCTCAAGACCGGGCAGTTGGTGGACGCGACGCCGTCCAAGCAGCAGTGGGCGCTGGTCGTGGGCGTGCTGGCCGGCGCGGCGATCATTCCGCCGATCCTCGACCTGCTCAACCAGGCCTACGGCTTCACCGGTGCGCCGGGTGCGGTGCCGGGCCGCGCGCTGGCCGCGCCGCAGGCGGGCCTGATTTCGGCGCTGGCGCAGGGCGTGATCCTGGGCAACATCGACTGGAGCCTGATCCGCATCGGTGCCTACATCGGCGCCGGCCTGATCGTCGTCGATATGATCCTGCGCCGCACGACCAAGTCGGCGCACCTGTCGCCGCTGGCCGTCGGCCTGGGCATCTACCTGCCGACCTCGGCGACGCTGATGGTGGTGGTGGGCGCGGTCATCGGCTGGCTCTACGACCGCCGTGCCGAGCGCAGCGCCAAGCCCGAATCGACCAAGCAGATGGGCGTGCTGCTGGCCTCGGGCATGATCGTCGGCGAAGGACTGATCGGCGTGGCGATCGCCGCGATCGTGGCGTTCTCCGGCGAGGACTTCCCGCTGGGCCTGGTCGGTGACGGCTTCGCGGGTCCGGCCGTGTGGATCGGCGGCGCGGCGTTCGTCGCGGTCGTGTTCGTCCTGTACCGCTGGGCCGAGCGCGTCAGCGCGAAGGCTGCGGCGGCCTGACCTGGCGAACTGAATGGGGCATGCCGGTCAACCGGCAAACCCGGCAATGACGGCGGGCGCATTGGCCTTTGCGGCCGCCGTCACGGACGCCTAACATCGACGGTCTTTGCATCCGGGTCTTGTCCCGCTGGAGCCGTCATGACGTTTCGCTGCGCCCTTCTGCCGCTGATGCTGGCGGCCGCGCTGTCCCCACTTGCCGCCTCGGCCGCCCCGCGTGGCTTCGAGGTCCGCGACATGGCCACCCTCGACCGCGTCTCGTCGCCGACCCTGTCGCCGGACGGCCGCCGCGTCGTGTTCGCCAAGCGCGTCGTCGATTTCGCCGCCAACAAGGGCGCCTCGTCGCTGTGGATCGAGGACCTGTTCGCGCGCGATGCCGCACCGCCGGTTCGACTGACGCCGGAAGGCTGGAACGTCAATTCGCCGAGCTTCTCTGCCGACGGCAAGACGGTGTACTTCCTCAGCGCCAAGTCGGGCAGCTCGCAGCTGTACGCGATCCCGGCCAGTGGCGGCACGCCGAAGCAGCTGACTGCGTTCTCCACCGACGTGGGCGGCTACAAGCTCTCGCCCGACGGCAAGCGCATCGCCTTCAACGCCGAAGTCTTCGCCGACTGCAAGGGCGACTTCGCCTGTTCGCAGAAGCGCCTGGACGACAAGGGCAAGCAGAAGACCAGCGGCATGCTGTTCGACCGCATCTTCATCCGCCACTGGGATGCCTGGAACGACGGCCGCCTCAACCGTCTGTTCGTGACCAGCCTGGCCGACAAGCCGGCGACCACGGCGACGCTGGTCAGCGGTGAAGTGATCGGCGACGTGCCGTCGCGCCCGTTCGGTGACAGCAGCGAGTACACCTGGGCGCCGGACGGCAAGAGCCTGGTGTTCAGCGCACGCATCGCCGACGCCAAGGAACCGACCTCGACCAATTTCGACCTCTACCAGGCCAGTGCCGACGGCACCGGCGCGGCGAAGAACCTCACCGCCGCCAATCCCGCCTGGGACACGGGCGCCACCTTCAGCGCCGACGGCAAGACCCTGTACTACCGCGCGATGAAGCGTCCGGGCTTCGAGGCTGACCGCTTTGCGCTGATCGCGCTCGAACTGGCCAGCGGCCAGCGTCGCGAGATCGCGCCGCAGTGGGACCGCTCGGCGGACGGCATCACGCTGTCGGCCGACGGCAAGAGCATCTACACGACCGCGACCGACATGGGTGAGCACCCGCTGTTCGCCGTCGACATCGCCAGCGGCAAGGTCAGCAAGCTGGTCGGCGACGGCAGTGTGTCGGCTATCGACCTGGCCGGCCCGACGCTGGCACTGACGCGCAACTCGCTCAAGAGCGGCGACGTGCTTTACACCACCAGCAGCGATGCCACCGCGCCGCTGCGCGCGATCACGGCGACCACCGGTGAAACGCTGAAGGACGTCGCGTTCGGCGACTTCGAGCAGTTCAACTTCAAGGGCTGGAACGGCGACACCGTGCACGGCTACGTGGTCAAGCCGTGGAACTACGTCGAAGGCAAGAAGTACCCGGTCGCGTTCCTGATCCACGGCGGCCCGCAGGGCAGCTTCGGCAACGGCTGGAGCTACCGCTGGAACCCGCAGACGTACGCGGGCCAGGGCTACGCGGTGGTCATGATCGACTTCCACGGCTCGACCGGTTACGGCCAGGCCTTCACCGACGCGATCAGCCAGCACTGGGGCGACCGCCCGCTGGAAGACCTGCAGAAGGGCTGGGCCGCGGCGCAGCAGAAGTACGGCTTCCTCAACGGCGACAAGGCCTGCGCGCTGGGCGCCAGCTACGGCGGCTTCATGGTCAACTGGATCGCCGGCAACTGGAACCAGCCGTGGAAGTGCCTGGTCAACCACGACGGCGTGTTCGACCAGCGCATGATGGGCTTCGCCACCGAAGAGCTGTGGTTCACCGAGTGGGAGCAGGGCGGCACCGCGATCGACAAGGCTGCCAACTACGAGAAGTTCAACCCGGTCAATCACGTCAAGGATTGGCGCGTGCCGATGCTGGTCGTGCACGGCCAGCTCGACTTCCGCATCCCGGTCGAGCAGGGCATCGGCGCGTTCACCACGCTGCAGCTCAAGGGCATCGAGTCGAAGTTCCTGTACTTCCCGGACGAGAACCACTGGGTGCTCAAGCCGCAGAACTCCGTGCAGTGGCATGACACGGTCAATGCCTGGTTGAAGCAGCACATCGGCGAGTAAACCTTTGAAAGCCCCTCTCCCGTTCTCGGGAGTGGGGTGTGCGGCGCGACGTTAGCGCAACAACGCTCCCGTCTCCGCGACCAGCGCATCAAACAGTGCCTGCGCGTGCCGATGCTTCAGCAACGGCGCGCCCTGTCCGGCCCACAGCGAAATCATCTCGCCGCGCCCCTGCGCTGCGGCCGTCGCCTTGAACGTCCCGGTGAACCAGTTCTGGATCGGGTAGGGCAGTGGCGCCACGCCTTCCCAGTCTTCGACGAAGCGATTGCGGATGCCGCGAGCAAGCCGCCCGCTGAAGGCGCGCGTCAGTGCGGTGTACTTCGCGTCGTCAGTGAACAGCATCCTGCGATGCAGTTCGTTCGTGCCGGACTCCTCGCAGGCCAGGAACGCCGTGCCGATCTGCACGCCCTGCGCACCGAGTGTCAGTGCGGCAGCGACGCCACGACCGTCGGCAATGCCGCCGGCGGCGATGACCGGTTTGGATACGCGATCGGCTACCTGCGGGATCAACGCCAGGGTCCCGGTCAGAGACTCTTCGGCCGAGCGCAGGAACGACACGCGATGCCCGCCGGCCTCGAAGCCGGTAGCGACGATGACATCCACGCCGGCCTGGTCCATCGCGATCGCCTCGTCGATCGTGGTGATGGTGCCCATCGTGGCGATGCCGCGACTCCTGCAATCCGAAAGGATTGCAGGGGAGGGGATCCCGAATACGAAACTCATCACCGGTGGCGCTGCATCGAGCATGGCCTGCACCTGATCCTCGAAATGCTGGCCGTAGCGCTCGGGCATCGGCGGCAGCGACATGCCGAGCGCGTCGTAGTACGGACGGAAGCGCTCGATGGCGGCAGCGAACTGCTCGGTCGTGAGGCGATCGCCGCCGGGATCCTGGTTGGACACCCACAGGTTCAGCGCGAACGGTTGCTGCGTGCGGGCGCGGATCTGCCGAGTGAGATCCCCGAGCTTCTCCGGCGCAAGATGGTGCGCGCCAAACGAGCCGAGGCCACCGGCCTCGGATACGGCGACCATCAAATCGATCGAAGACAGCCCGCCACCGAACGGTCCCTGCACGATTGGATAGCGCAGGCCCAAGCGCCGGGTGAAGTCGTTGTCATGCCACATGGCATCACTCCGTTGCGGGAAAGGGCGCCCGGGCCGGAGGGACCGGAACGTGGCGCCAACTCTAGGTGTGATCGCGCAGCGGGCGGATGAAGGCGGGCGTCCCATCGGGCGCGTCAGGTCGCGTGGAGGACACCTCGCCGGGCAGGCTCCGCGAACTGGTACATTCCCGCCGGGGAAGGCCCGGCGCAAGGCAACACATGAACGATGCCATCTTGTCACGCTGGGAGAAGCAGGCCCCCCGGAAGTGACGTCCAACTTATTCGAGCGTCAGGCGCGACCTTGAGAACGATACCTGCGTCATTCTGGATTGCGGGCCTTGCGACACTGGCGGCGTTCGGCGCTGCCGGCTACATGTTCCTTTCGGCCATTGCCACGGCATCTTTGCGTTTCTGGTACTGCGGTCCGAGCTCTTTGGAACATGAAAAAGCCGCCTGTCAGATCGCCACGAAACTACTCCTGGCCTCGTATGGCACTGCCGCATTGGGTGTGGCCTTGGCCATCCTGACTTTGTGGCTGCACGTCCGCAGGCTCAAGGGTCAGACAGTTCATCGAAGCCGAAGCCGCTTCGTGGCTCGGCTGAATTCAGGCGATAGGCACAATGCAGAATCCACCGTTAGCGAACGCGATCGCAATCCTTGAGGTTGTTGTAATTGCGGCCATAGCCTGGCGTCTTGGGAGGCTGAGATGGTTCTTTCGAGTTCCATTGGCTGCGCTGCTGGGTTGGCCCGTGGTGATATTTTGCACAGCGATGCTGTGGGAGATCTTGGCTGCTTCGGCCCAGACACGCGCAGAATCGGATTGGGTGGCGGCTCATGATTCCGGCCCCTTGGCCATGACCTTGGTCTTCGGCTGGGCCTATGCTCTGATTATCGTGCTTGTTGTTGAGATGTTTCGTGCGTTGGTTTCGGCAGTACGGCGCTTCACTGCTTCGAGGCAAGGCGTCTAACAATTCATCCACGCTGCGTGACGCTTACGAGGCTCCGGCCGGGATCATGCAGTACACCGTATTCGGGGCGGCGTGCCTGGGCCTCCTGCTACTCTTCGCAGGAGGGGTGGCGGCGTTTGTTCTGGGGCTCCGGTCCGGTTCACGCCGTGCCTGACAATTCATTCAAGCCGAACACCAATCGCTATGCGTCTGGTGTCTCTGGCTCCAGGCGTTCGTTCGGCACCTTCTTGTCGGTGTCGCTGGCGACGCTGGCCAACTTGCTTTGGCTGGCGTGGTTCTTCCGTGATGGTATGGGCCCAGATGCCATCACCACTTCCGGCTTGGGTGCTTGACAGAATTTCTGGGCACTCGCTGCAGTACCGGTCGTCGCGTGGGTGGCGCTGTCACTCGCGGCGGGCCTTAGGTACTGGCACGCGGTCCGCGCGGCGCCCCATGACACCTAGCGATCCACTCAAGCCGACATCGCTCCATGGTGCGGCTCACTTCAGGCGTCAGGTGCCTTGGATAGGGTGTGGCGATGGATATGCCAAACTCGCAGAGCGTGTCGGTCAAAGCTCAACGGCCGGCACCTGCCAATTCATTCAATCCGGAGCCACTTGGTGGCTTGCCCTGGTTAGTCGATAGGTCTCTCTCAAGTTTGTGGATGCGCACCTGCCAGAGCTAGTCGCTGCCTTGGATCACCACGATGAGCTGGTGCGGCAGTGTGCTGCCGGGCGCTTGCCGTTCTGGGACTTCTGCGACGCATACGACAACTTCTATTGGACGTATGCGCTGGACGGCCACGAGTCTGACGATGCCGGTCTAGCTGTCCTGCACAAGCTCGCGAGTCGCATAGTCCCACACCGGGAACTAGCGGAGACCGTCCTGGCCCATGTTTGCTCTGACACGCACGCTGAAACGGGTAGCTACGGCAGGTCCGGTCGTTTTGGTCCTGAGGAGGCCATGGTTCGGCTTAAACTTATCGTCGCTGGCCTTCCGCGCGGAGAGGCCTGACAAGCCATTTCAAGTCGACGCCGCTTCGCGGCGCGGTTCAGTTGGGGAGCAAGGTGGCACGGCATGAAACTCAGTGATCTCGAAAAGTCAGCATTGCAGCTGAACGACCTCTACGAGCAACTTGAGATCAAGAGGTATGGGCGCATCTGGACCACGGAGGAGCTCGCGCTTGGTTTCATGGGGGACGTGGGCGATCTGGCAAAACTGATCCAGGCACATGCTGGCGTCCGAACCATTGACGACTGCAAGGCGAAACTTGGTCACGAGTTGTCGGATTGTTTATGGTCGATCATCGTGATTGCGAACAAGTGCGGAATTGATCTGGAGGCGGAGTTCGTCAAGAACACTCGGGAGCTTGCCGAGTATGTTGCTGGCGAGCTTGACGCATAGCGACTCTTTCGAGCCGGCACCGCTCCTATGTGTGCTTTGAGATCGTGGCCCTTGTTGTTTTCCTGGTTGGTGGACTTCGCCGCTTCTCGCGCTGATGTTTAATTTTAGTCGGCGCCATTTTTCGGCTCGGCACACATCAGACGTCCAGGCTGCGCAATAATGGCGCCCGATGACAGGAGGCCGACATGCTTCAGATGCGTCCAGGTTGTGAGTGCTGCAATGTTGATCTGGCGCCGGATTCGCAAGACGCCTGGATCTGTTCGTTTGAGTGCACGTTCTGCACGTCTTGCGTTGAGTCAAAGCTCGGTGGTCGCTGTCCCAACTGCGGTGGGGCGTTCTCCAGACGTCCCACTCGCGTCGGTGGCGCGCTGGAAAGGAACCCGGCATCGACAGTGCGCGTTTTCAAACCAGGTGGCTGTGCGCCAGCGGCCTGAGAATGGCGATGGGTAACCAGGTTCCGTCGCCGTATTGAGTGCCTCGTCGGGGATTCTGGCCGGTACGTCGCATGCGGGTTGCTGATGGTCCTTGCGGCCGGCAACGTTCCCCCTTCTGTCAGTCACAGGGAGACTGGGGTATGAAGGCGCTCATTGCCGTTGTCGCATGGTGCATCCTGTTCGTTCTTTGCTGGCCAGTGGCCCTGCTGGCGTTGGTGCTCTGGCCGATTGCCTGGCTGGTTTCGCTTCCGTTTCGTCTCGTCGGCATCACGTTCTCTGCGCTGTGCGCACTGCTGGCGGCTATCCTTTTCCTGCCCGCCAGGATCCTGGGGTGGCGTTCCGGATCAACGCAGCCGCACGGCGCGGCCGTGGCCTGAAAGTTCGTTCGAACCCGAAGACTCCAATGAATCTGATCAACCTCGAATCCGCAGTTGCAGAGCTGGACACCTGGAAGTCCATCGTCCTGGCCCGCGTCGCGGGAGCAAACATCAAGGTAATGCGCATGGACGGCGCACCGTACCCTGACGAATCGCATGACTATCCGGAGGGTTTGCTGGTTGTCGACGGCCAGCTCAACCTCACGGTGGGCTCCGATGCCGTCACGGTGCGGGCCGGCGAGCTGTACGTGGTTCCTGTCGGCGTCGCACATGCCGTGGCGCCGGGAAGCACGGGCACCCTGGTGATTTTCGATGCATGAGGCGCAGCAGTGACCTCAGACCCAGTTCGTTGAACCAGAGTGTTGCCGAAACGCACATGGGTGGCCGGGGGCTTGAGTCTTTGATCGCGGGCGGTCAGGATCCGCGAGGGGTAACGCCGCGCGAAAGCGTCAATCGGGGATTGCATGTTCGGACTGTTCCAGTCAGCTCCATTTTCCGATCCGATGATGGGTGAGCTGGTTCGCTGGCGCGGCTTCTGGCGCGGCAGCATCCAGCTCGAATCCGGTCCGGCGCCGCTGGTCCTGGCCGGAACCCGCGCCGAGCCCGACGCCATGGCGCTTGCCGTCGCAAACGAGGTGCAGGTCAGGCTTGCCGGTTGGCGCGGCACGATCGAGAACGCGATGTTCGACCACTACCAACCCTATGCCGAATCGGTGGCGGTGGGAGAAGAGGAGGCGTGTGACGGATTTCCGGTCATCGCTGTGCCGGCTGACGTCTGGCGGCACGTGTCGCTGCAGTACATTGCCGTGCTTCCGCTGAGCGGCCATCTCACTACCGAACTCGGCTACACCACCGCGTGGGACGAGGAGCACACGCTGGGTGTGCGCTTCAAGGGCAATGCGTTCGTCGAGCTGTGCGGGAGTGTGCTGGCGCCCTGAGACTGGCGTCTGGAAGTTCCCCACTGCCGTCCGGTTGTCGATCGCCAGATCAGGTGATAGCGTCTTCCCCGGGGGATTGGGGCTAAAAGGGGGCTCCTTGAATCGGAACGTCTTCGGCGTCCTTCGGGCGGCGCGGCCATGAGTCGCGTCTCTGGCTATCCCACTTCGACATTCGCATCGACCGCGCTGCTGTTCTTCGGCAGCGGCCTCGCCGCGACCCTGCTGTTCTCGGCGAAGCCACTGGAATCACTGATAGGCGTCGCGGTCGCCTGCGCCGGTCTTTCGATCATGTGCTGGCGATGGCGACAGCGCAGCATCGCCAGCCACCTGCTGCAGCACGGCAGGGCGGTGGAGGCCAGGATCACCGGCGTCGTTGCCGGCGGGATGTTCCAGCTCAATGGTGGCTCGCCCTACCGCATCGAAGCGCAGTGCGTGGATCCGGCCACGGGAGAAGTCCGGGTGTTCCGGAGCTGGACCCTCTGGCAGGATCCGGCGGTGTTCATCAAGCACGAGCACGTCATGGTCCACGTCGATCCGCAGCGTCGCGACCGCTACTACATGGACGTCTCGTTCCTGCCCGAATTCCAGCAGGACTGACGGACGACTGCATGGGCGCGCGAACGCACGGCACACTTTCGAAGTGGAATGACGACCGCGGCTTCGGCTTCATATCGCCGGCGCAGGGAACCGGCGAGATCTTCGTCCATGTCTCTTCGTTTCCGTCGGGCGGCCCGCGTCCCACGGTGGGCGAGCTGATTTCCTTCGAGACGCATGCCGGCCCTGACGGCAAGGTGCGCGCCATCCGGGTCATGCGGCCCGGTAGCGCCACCAGGCGCGCGCCGCGTCATCGCCCCGCGCCTGCACGACTTCGCAGGATCAGCCTGACGGGTGTGCTCACGGCCGCCGCCATCGCCGCCATTGCGATGTACGGCTATCGTGAGTTCATCAGCTCGTCGCCCGTCGAAAGCGTCGTCGCCAAGCCTGCCGCTCGCGTCGCCGCGTCGCCGGCAGTCGCGCAGTTCAAGTGCGACGGTCGCACCATGTGCTCGCAGATGACTTCGTGCGCGGAAGCGACGTACTTCCTGCAGCACTGCCCGAACACGCAGATGGACGGGAACGGCGACGGCCAGCCCTGCGAGCGGCAATGGTGTAACTGACGAACCGCGGCGGTCACGGCGCCCTCTGGCGGCGGGCCGTCGGCCGCGCCTATCCTGCGAGCGGTGTCCTGGGGAGGGCACCGCGGCGCTGGCTCAACCGGCGCCATCCATTACGCCGGCCGCGAGGTCGGCACCATCCGTCAAACCAGGGGGAAACCAAATGCAGAATCCGTATCAGGCGCCGGCGGCGACGCTGGCCGAGCTGTCGTCGATGGCCGGCAACACGTCCGGCATGGGCAAGGACGCGACGATTCCGCCGGGCGTGGCGGGCTGGAGCTGGGGTGCGTTCCTGCTCAACTGGATCTGGGCGGTGAGCAACCGCACCTGGATCGGCCTGCTTTGCTTCATTCCCTATGTCGGCTTCGCGATGTCGATCGTCCTGGGCATCAAGGGCCGCGAGTGGGCCTGGCGCAACAAGCGCTGGGACAGCGTCGAGCACTTCCAGCGCGTTCAGCGCAAGTGGTCGATCTGGTCGCTGGTGGTCATCGTGGGCGTGATGGGGCTGGCCATCCTTGCGGCGATCGCGATCCCGGCGTACCAGGATTACGTGGTGCGGGCGCAGGCGGCAGCGGCAGGCTGATCCCGCAGGTCTTCGCACCAACCCCTCTTCCGCTTGCGGAAGAGGGGCTTTGCACGCCTCAGCAGCAGCGCGAACTACCCTTGCCGTAGCGCGCCATCATCCGCTCGTGGAAGAACTCGTCGCGGCTCATTGGCAGCCGGTCCGGGTGGTTGCGCTGGATGTGCTCGACATAGTTGTCGTAGTCGGGAATGCCGATGGCCAGGCGCGCGGTCTGGGCTGCCGCACGCCACCAGCGTGCGAACAGCTCCAGGCCCAGCATGCCGGCCTCAGCGAGCGACCGCATCGAACGCGACATACTCACTCTCCTTGGCCGTCGGGGTGTTGTTGCGGCGCGCCGCCAATGCTGCCTTGAAGCCGAAGTAGACCGTGGCCAGCACCACGAACACGAACAGTGCGCACAGGCCGGCGTCGAGGTAGTTGTTGAAGATCACCCGCGACATGTCGTCCATCGACTTCGCCGGTGCCAGCACCTCGCCGCGCGCGGCGGCGTCGGCGAACTTGCGGGCGTTGGCAATGAAGCCGATCTTCGGATCCGGGTGGAAGAGCTTCTGCCAGCCGGCGGTCAGCGTGCAGATCAGCAGCCACGCGGTCGGAATCAGCGGGATCCACAGGAACTTCTCGCGCTTCATCTTCACCATCACCACGCTGCAGAACACCAGCGCCAGGCCGGCGAGCATCTGGTTGGCGATGCCGAACAGTGGCCACAGCGTGTTGATGCCGCCCAGCGGATCGACCACGCCCTGGTAGAGGAAGTAGCCCCACAGCGCGACCGCCAATGCCGTGCAGGCCACGTTCGCCGCCCAGCTTTCGGTCTGCTTGAACGGCGCGTAGGCCAGACCGATCAGCTCCTGGATCATGAAGCGCGCCACGCGCGTGCCCGCATCGACCGTGGTCAGGATGAAGAGGGCTTCGAACAGGATCGCGTAGTGGTACCAGAACGCCATCATGCCTTCGCCGCCGACCAGGCCGTGCAGGATCTGCGCCATGCCAACCGCGAGCGTCGGCGCGCCGCCGGTGCGCGAGAGGATGGTGGTCTCGCCGATTTCCTTGGCGGTAGCGGTGAGGATTTCAGGCGTGAGCACGAAGCCCCAGCTGGAGATCGCCGCGGCCGCGGACTCGGCGGTGGTGCCGATCAGCGCGGCCGGTGCGTTCATCGCGAAGTAGACGCCCGGCTGCAGCACGCAGGCGGCGATCAGCGCCATGATCGCGACGAACGCTTCCATCAGCATGCCGCCATAGCCAATCAGCGGGATCTGCGATTCGTTCGAGATCATCTTCGGCGTGGTGCCGGAGCTGATCAGCGAGTGGAAGCCGGAGACTGCGCCGCAGGCGATGGTGATGAACAGGAACGGGAAGAGCTTGCCGCTGAACACCGGGCCGGTGCCGTCGACGAACTTGGTCATCGCCGGCATCTGCAGGTCGGGCATGGCGATCAGGATGGCCAATGCCAGCACCAGCACCGTGCCGATCTTGAGGAAGGTCGACAGGTAGTCGCGCGGGGCCAGCAGCAGCCACACCGGCAACACCGCGGCGATGAAGCCGTAGCCGATCATCAGCCACGCCAGGGTGGTTCCGGTGAGGTGGAACATCGGCGCCCAGTCCGGGTTGGCCGCAACCTTGCCGCCGCTCCAGATCGCCAGGATCAGCAGGACGAAGCCAATGACCGAAACCTCCATGATCCGGCCCGGTCGGAAGTAGCGCAGGTACAGGCCCATCAGGATCGCGATGGGGATGGTCATCGCCACGGTGAAGGTGCCCCACGGGCTGTCGGCGAGCGCCTTGACCACGACCAGTGCCAGCACCGCCAGCAGGATCACCATGATCATCAGGATGCCGATCATCGAGATCACGCCGGCGGCCGGCCCCATCTCGGCGCGGATCATCTCGCCCAGCGAGCGGCCGTCACGGCGCGTGGAGAAGAACAGCACCAGCATGTCCTGGACCGCACCGGCCAGGACCACGCCGAACAGGATCCACATCGTGCCGGGCAGGTAGCCCATCTGCGCGGCCAGCACCGGGCCCACCAGCGGGCCGGCGCCGGCGATCGCGGCGAAGTGGTGGCCGAACAGCACGCTGCGCGGGGTGGGGACGTAGTCGAGGCCGTCGTTGCGACGCCATGCCGGCGTCGCGCGGGTGGGGTCGACCATCAGCGCATTGCGCGCGATGTACAGACCGTAGAAGCGGTACGCGATGGTGAACACCGACACCGAGGCCACCACCAGCCACATCGCGCTGATGGTCTCGCCACGGTGCAGGGCGATCGTGCCGATGCAGAACACGGCAAGGACCGCGAGCGCGACCCAGCCAAGCCAGGACAATGCTTTCATGACACGCCTCCGTAAGGATCACCGAAGGGTCGCGCCGGCGATGGCACCGGGTCAATGCGCAGTGCGCAATGAAACCTGAGACTTTGGTCTAAGCAGGAGGCAATTCCCTGCGTTTACAGCCACTTGGCCCGGCGCAGGAAGCCGAAGAGCACCAGGCACACCAGAACCGTGACGCCGATCAGGATCGCGTAGCTGTAGCGGCCGTGCAGTTCGGGCATGGCCTCGAAGTTCATGCCGTACCAGCTGGCGATCAGCGTGGGCGCGGCCAGCAGCGCGGCCCAGCCGGCCAGGCGCTTGACCACTTCGCCCTGGTAGATGGTGACCAGGGACAGGTTCACGCTCATCGCCGCGGTGAGCATTTCGCGCAGGGTGTCGGTGGACTCGTTGATGCGCACGACATGGTCGAGCACGTCGCGGAAGTACAGCGCGCTCTCTTCGTCGACCATCGCGCCACGTGCGCGCGCGAGCTGGCCGAGGATGTCCTGCAGCGGCGCCACCGCCATCCGCATGCGGGTCAGTTCGCGCTTGAGTTCGTAGAGCTTCTTGACGGTGTCCTTGCGGAACTCGTCGGCGAAGATGTCCTGCTCGAGCTCGTTGAGGTCCTGGCTGAACTCCTGGACGATCGGCAGGAAGTTGTCGACGATCTGGTCCAGCACCACGTACAGCGCCGCGGCGGGGCCGTGGGCCATGTCCTCGGGGTCGCGCTCGAAGCGGGCGCGCGCGGGTGCGTAGCTGGTCGACGCGCCATGGCGCACGGTGACGAGGTAGCGCTCACCGACGAACATGTGGCTTTCGCCGAAGCGGATATGGCTGTCAACACTCTGCGCGGTGTGTACGACGATGAACAGCGAGTTGCCGTAGGTCTCGATCTTCGGGCGCTGGTGAGCGTTGCGCGCGTCCTCGATGGCCAGGTCGTGGAGGCAGAATTCCTCCTGCAGCTTCTCGAGGATGTCGTCGCCCGGCTCGTACAGGCCGACCCAGACGAACGTGCCGTCATCGACGGCGAGCACGTCGCTGATCTGGTCCAGGGTGATGTCGCGGCGCTTGCCGTCGCGGGTGTAGGCGGCGCAGTTGACCACGCACTGGGGGAGGGTGGGATCTTTCATGGCGCGATCGTGCCCGCCTCAGGCCGGCACGGCAACCCGGCCTGCTCTCACCGGCGTCCTCTTACCGGGGGCGCCTGAAGGCCAGCCACAGCCCCAGCTGGATCGGCAGCAACAGCGCGACCCAGTGCGCGTTGCGTTGCGGGTACACCGGCAGCCAATACAGGAACAGCGCCGCCACCGCGGCGACGGCAAACACGGCCAGCCAGCGCCGGAACCACGGCCCCGGATCGCGACCGCGCAGCACCCGCCATCCGCCCGGCAGCAACAGCCAGGCCAGCGGGCTCAGCAGCAGCAGGTTGTTGTTGGCCCAGCCGTAGCGGTGCTGCGTGCCGAGCCAGATGAACAGCATCAGCGCGCCGAGCACGCCCGACAGCGTCCAGAGCGGCAAGGCGACCGCAGCCAGTACCCGCGGCTGCCGGCGACCGGCCCACGCCGCGGCGATACCGAGGGCGAGGCCGAGCGGGCACCACGGCCACCAGCGCGGCGGTGGCTCCTGCGGCTCCGGCGGCAGGCGGTGCGGAAGGATCGGCTGCTCGGATTTCACCAGCGGCCGTCCTTCGCTGTTCTTCACTTCGCGCAGGGCCGCGGCCAGGCGCATCGGCACGTACGACTCGTTCCACACCGGCAGCGGCTTGTCCGAGGACGGGCCCAGGCCGACGTCGAAGCCGAGCCACATCCACCACGCCGGCGAGGCCAGGCGCACGGCCTCGCTGCGGTAGGTGCTGCCATGCGAGCGGCCTTCGATCTGGCGGCGCAGGCCGCCGTCGAGCACGCGGTCGAGCGAATCGCGCACACGCGTTGAGCAGTTGTCGTCAAAGTACTGATAGGCGTAGTGCGCGTTCTCGGGCTTGGCGTTCTCTGCCAGGGCCGCGGCCAGTTCGTTCGCCTGCGCGTCGCTCAGGTCGAGCCACTGCACGTCGACGCCACGGCCTTCGGCGCGGTACTGCAGCAGGTCCTGCTCGAACGGCAGTGCCGCCAGCTGGTAGCGCATGTGGCCGCGGACGAAACGGCTGATGAAGTCCGGCTCGCCCGGGTCGAAGAAGCCGAAGTTGTAGGACGTCGCGGCGCCGGTGTCGGGGTCGACAACCACTATCGCGTTGTGGCCGAAACGCTCGAAGAAGATTTCGCCCGGCTGCATCGTCGCCACGCCGATGCGGGGCGTGGCGGCGAAGGCCTGGCTGGCGAACAGGGCCAGCAACGCCAGCAGCAGGTTGAGGCTGAGTCGCTTTGCCCGCCCCCACACCCGCCCGTCACGCATCCGACAGGACGCCGACATGGAAGGCGTGGACGCGGCGCGCGTCGGCGCCGGAGACACGGAACACGAAGCGGCCAAGGGTCAGTTCCTCGCCGGCTTCGGGCAGGTGGCCGATCGCGGCCGTGACCAGGCCGCCGATGGTGTCGTATTCGTCGTCGTCGAAGTCGGCACTGAAGCGCTCGTTGAAGTCGGAGATGGGCGTCAGCGCGTCGACCACGAACTGGCCGTCGGCCTGCGCGGCGATGAGGGCGCTGGGGTCCTCGGCGTCGTCGTGCTCGTCGTCGATCTCGCCGACGATCTGCTCCAGCACGTCCTCGATGGTGACCAGGCCGGCGACACCGCCGTGCTCGTCGATCACGATCGCCATGTGGTTGCGCGACTGGCGGAACTCGCGCAGCAGCACGTTCAGGCGCTTGGACTCGGGGATCAGCACGGCCGGGCGCAGCAGCTCATGGACGTTGCCGGGACCGTAATCGGCGACGACGCCACGCAGCAGGTCCTTGGCCAGCAGCACGCCCAGGATCTCGTCCTTGTCGTCGCCGTGGACCGGGAAGCGGGAATGGCCGGACTCGACCACCTGGCGCATCAGGTCGAGGAACTTGCCGTCGGCCGGCAACGAGACCATCTGCGAGCGCGGGATCATCACGTCGCCCACGGTCAGGTCGGACACCGCGATTGCGCCTTCCATCATGCGCAGGGTGTCGGCGGCGATCAGGCCGTCGGCTTGCGCGTCGCGCAGCAGTTCGACCAGGTCCTCGCGGGTGGTGGGTTCGCCGGAAAGCGCCGAACTGATGCGTTCGAGCCAGGAGCGCGGCTTCTCGTGGTGCCGCCGCTCGTGGGTTTCCTGCGCGTGGAAGCTACTACTGTCGTCCTCGGACATTGCGTTCTTGAAGGCGCCCAGGGGGAAGGGCGACGGGAGGAGTCTACCTCGGAAGCGGCTGGGGTGGGTTTCGGGCCTGGGACAGGCTGATCCAGTGTCGTTCCCACCCTGGGGCGCGCTCACTCGTCCCGGTACGGGTCCTCGATCCCCATCCCGGCCAGGATCTCGCGCTCGAGCTGCTCCATGCAGATCGCCTCCTTCTCGTCCTCGTGGTCCCAGCCCAGCAGGTGCAGGGCGCCGTGGACGGTGAGGTGGGCGTAGTGGGCGGCAAGCGGCTTCTTCTGTTCCTTGGCCTCGCGCGCGACCACCGGTGCGCAGATCACCAGGTCGCCCAGCAGTGGCAGCTTCACGCCCTTGGGCAGGCCGTCGGGCAGCTCGGCCGGGAAGCTGAGGACGTTGGTCGCGTAGTCCTTGCCGCGGTAATGGCGGTTGAGCGCGCGGCCTTCCTTGGTGCCGACGATGCGGATGGCCAGGTCGGCTTCGCGGATTCGGCTTTCCAGGGCGGCGGCCACCCATTTGCGGAAACTCACCGCTGCCGGGATGCCGGTGCGCGGCACCGCGTAGGTGATCGAAACGTCGAGTCGGATGGGGCCCCGGGTCATAGGTCTGCGCTCAGGTGGTCGGACCGCGTCGCGCGTCGCCGGTGTCGGCGTTGCCATCCCGGTTGTCGCGGGCATCGCGGGCGTCATAGGCGTTGACGATGCGCGCCACCAGCGGGTGGCGTACCACGTCGCGCGATTCGAAGAAGGTGAAGCTGATGCCGTTAACGCCACGCAGCACGTCCAGCGCATCACGCAGGCCGGACTTCTGGTGCTTGGGCAAATCGATCTGGGTCAGGTCGCCGGTGACGACGGCAGTGCTGCCGTAGCCGATTCGGGTCAGGAACATCTTCATCTGCTCGATCGAGGTGTTCTGCGCTTCATCGAGAATCACATAGGCATCGTTAAGCGTGCGTCCGCGCATGTACGCCAGCGGCGCGATCTCGATGACGTTCTTCTCCAGCAGCTTGACCACCTTCTCCACGCCGAGCATCTCGTAGAGCGCGTCGTACAGCGGGCGCAGGTACGGGTCGACTTTCTGGGTCAGGTCGCCCGGCAGGAAGCCGAGCTTCTCGCCGGCCTCCACCGCGGGGCGCACCAGGATCAGGCGCTGCACGCGCGCTTCGTTCAGTGCTTCCACCGCGCTGGCGACGGCAAGGAAGGTCTTGCCGGTACCGGCCGGCCCGATGCCGAAGTTGATGTCGTGCGTGGCGATCGCGTGCAGGTACTTGGCCTGGTTGGCGCCGCGGCCGCGGATCGTGCCGCGCTTGACGCGGATGCTCACTTCCTGCGGTTCGACGTCGTCGTTGGCGACGCCGTCGGCATCGATTTCGGTGAGGCGCAGGTGGATCGCAGGTTCGGTCAGCGTCTCCTCGGCGGCATCACGCCACAGGTCGCGCAGCAGTCGCTCGGCCTGGTTGACGGCCAGCGGCGGTCCGACGATGCGGAAGACGTTTCCGCGATTGGCGATCTCCACGCCCAGGCGCAGTTCGATCATGCGCAGGTGGCCGTCGAACGGGCCGGTGAGGTTGGCCAGGCGTTCTGCCTCGGCAGGTTCGAGGGCGAATTCGGAAGTGGTTCGAGAGGACATCGAGAGAAAGTGTCTTCCGTGGCGAACGGGGGACGCACTCGCTTGCGCGCCGGGGGGCAAACAGCTTGCGCCTGCTCGGGCGATTTCGCAAAACGCTCGCCGCTTGCAAGCGTCCGGCGACTAGTCGCGCGGCGGCAGGGACGGGGTTTTCAGTGCGCGATAGACCAGTCGCACGCCAATGGCGCCGACGACGAGCGAGCCGACCAGCCACAGCCACATCACCACGTCGCCGGCATGCTCGCCGCCGCGGAGGTAGCGCATCGCATAGCGCAGCAACCCGAGTGCGGCGATGGCGCAGAACCACAGTCCCAGTGCGCAGCGCTGGAGCAGGCCGGGAACGGGAGCAGGGTCGGGCATGGCAATGGCGATCTCAGGCAATGGCAGCGACACGATAGGGCAGGCCGCGGCACCGGTGCTTGCCGCTCCGGGCGGTCGGGTGGCTGCCCCCTGACCGTTCGTCGGCTTGGGGTTGAAACTAATTAATCGTTGAATTAAATATAGCGCCCATGACAGAGTCCCCCAAAACCAGGGCCGCAACGGCCAGCAAGGCGGCCAAGGGCGCCAAGGGTGCGGTCCGCCGTGCCCCCGGCCGGCCCGGCCCGGACAGCCCCGACCTGCGCGAGCGCCTGCTCGACGGCGCCATCGCGTGTTTTGCCCGCCAGGGCATCGCGGCGACCCCGTTGCGTGCGATCGCCACCGAGGCCGGGGTCACGCCGGCGCTGCTTCACTACTACTTCGGTGACAAGGCGCAGTTGCAGGAGGCGGTGGTCTCCGAGCGCGTGCTGCCTGCCTTCGCGCGCCTGCGCGAACCGCTCATGCACGCCGGCGACGACATCGCAGACCTGGTGGCAGCGTTCGTGAAGGGCATCGGCCTGCTGGTCGCCGAGCATCCCTGGTTGCCGGCGCTGTGGGTGCGCGAGGTCCTGTGCGAGGGCGGTGCGCTGCGCGAGGTCCTGTTCGAACGGATCGGCCCCCAGATGCCGCTGATGATGGCCGCGCGCTTCGCCCAGGCGCAGCAGCGCGGCGAACTCAACGAAGACCTCGACCCCCGTCTGCTGATGGTGTCGCTGGTCGGTCTGACCCTGTTTCCCGCGGCCGGCGCCCCGATCTGGCGCCGCATGTTCCAGGCCGACGACCTGGATTTCGATGCGCTGCGCCGACACACGCTGGCGCTGCTGGATCGCGGACTTGGTGTGCGATGACACGCGTTGGACAAACGAGCGAAGCCATGAACTCCAACAAACACACGACAACGTCGGGCGCCTGGCTGGGCCTTGCATGCATCGTGCTGCTGGCCGGCTGCGGCAAGGAACCGCCGCAGGCACTGGGCACCCTGGAATGGGACCGCATTGCCTTGCCGGCGACGGCGCCGGAACGCATCGTCCGCATCGACGTACGCGAAGGAGAGCGGGTCAAGGCCGGCGCGCGCCTGGTGCAACTCGAAGTCACCCGCACGCAGGCCGAGCTGACGGCGCTGCAGGCGCAGGCCCGCCAGGCCGGCGACGTGCTGGCGGAACTGGAAGCCGGCCCGCGCAGTGAAGACATCGCCCAGGCCCGTGCCAACCTCGCCGCGGCGCAGGCCGAAGCCGCCGACGCAAGTGCGTTCTACGCGCGCCTGCAGCCGCTGGGTCGGCAGCAGCTGGTCGCCGCTTCCGACGTCGACCGTGCGCGCGCTGCTGCCGGCAATTCGCAGGCGCAGGTGCGGGCGGCACAGGCGGCGCTGCTCGAACTCGAGCGCGGCACCCGAATCGAGCAGATCGCGCAGGGCCAATCGGCGCTGGCCGCCGCCACCGCGCAGGCCGCTTCGCAGGAAGTGACGCTGCACAAACTCGACCTGGTCGCGCCGCGCGCCGGTGTGGTCGACAGCCTGCCGTACCGCCTTGGCGACCAGGCGCCGGTCGGCGCGCCGCTGGCGATCATGCTCGTCGGCGACGCGCCGTATGCGCGTGTCTACGTGCCCGAGCCGATCCGCGCCAACGTGCGCGTCGGCCAGTCCGCGCGGGTGTTCATCGACGGCCGCGACGGCTCGCTCGAGGGCCGAGTGCGGATGATCCGCAACGAGGCGAGCTTCACCCCGTACTACGCGCTGATCGGCAACGACGCGGCACGGCTGAGCTACCTGGCCGAAGTCGAACTGGTCGGCGGCAAGGCCACGGACCTGCCGGCGGGACTGCCGGTGCGGGTCGAATTCGAGGCCGGTACGAAATGAACGCAGGCGCGGACGAGCTGGCCATCCGCGCGCGCGGACTGACCAAGCGCTTCGGTTCGCTGGTCGCGGTCGACCATGTCGAGCTGAGCGTGCCGCGCGCGAATGTCTACGGCTTCCTCGGGCCCAACGGCTCGGGCAAGACCACCACCATCCGCATGCTCTGCGGTTTGCTGACACCCAGCGAAGGCGATGTCGAAGTGCTGGGCCTGCGCATTCCCGAGCAGGCCGAGGAACTGCGCAAGCGCATCGGTTACATGACGCAGAAGTTCTCGTTGTTCGAGGACCTGACGGTGCGCGAGAACTTCGAGTTCCTCGCCGCCGTGCACGACATCCCGCGCGCGCAGGCGGCAAAGCGCATCGACGAACTGGTCGAGCACTACCACTTCGCCGATCGCCAGAAGCAGCTGGCCGGCACCATGAGCGGCGGCCAGAAACAGCGCCTGGCGCTGGCTGGCGCGGTGATCCAGAACCCGGAGCTGCTGTTCCTGGACGAGCCGACCAGCGCCGTTGATCCGGAGTCGCGCCGCGATTTCTGGGAAAAACTCTTCGACCTCGCCGACGCCGGCACCACCATCCTGGTCTCGACCCACTACATGGACGAGGCCGAGCGCTGCCATCGCATCGCCATCCTCGATCGCGGCGTGCTGGTGGCCGACGGCACGCCGGACGACCTCACCCATGCCCTGGCCGGACGTACGGTGGAAGTGCTGGCGGCGCAGCCGCGGCGCGCCCAGCAGATGCTGGTCAAGGTGCCGGGCGTGCTGAGCGTCGCGCAGATCGGCAACACGCTGCGGGTCTTGAATGAAACCAACGGCGACGCCGCGGCGCGACTGCAGAAGGCACTCACTGATGCCGGGCTGGAGGCGACCGTGGCTGCCTCGCATCCGAACCTGGAGGACGTCTTCGTCGCCTCCACGCGCGGTCGTGCCGAGAAGCCGCAGGAGCGTGCCGCATGAACCTGCGCCGCATGTTCGCGATCGTGCAGAAGGAGTTGCGGCAGATGCGCCGCGACCGCATCACCCTGGCGATGATCGTCGGCATCCCGGTGATGCAGCTGGTGCTGTTCGGCTACGCGATCAACCTCAACCTGCGCGGGCTGGAAACCGGCGTCGCCGACCAGGCCAACACCGCCGGATCGCGTGCGGTGGTCATGGACATGATCGCCACCGGGGTGATCGACCCGAAGTTCAGCGCGACCTCGCCGCAGGAACTGATGGAGCAGTTGCGCCGCGGCGAGATCAGCATCGGTGTGGTGATCCCGCCGGACTTCGAGCGGCGCCGCTTCGAAGGCCGCGAGGCGGTACAGGTGCTCGTCGACGGCAGCGATACCGTCGTGCAGAGCGCGGCGTTGCAGCTGGCACAGCTGCCGCTGAGCAACACGCCCACCAACAACCTCGCCCCCACGCGTGCCGGCACCGGCCAGGTGGCGGCCGGGCAGATCGCGGTGGTCAGTTTCTACAACCCCGAGCGGCGGTCGGCGGTGAACATCGTGCCGGGCCTGATCGGCATCATCCTGACGATGACCATGGTGATGTTTACCGGCGTCGCCATCGTCCGTGAGCGTGAGCGCGGCAACATGGAACTCCTGATCGCCACGCCGCTGAGCAGCAGCGAGCTGATGATCGGCAAGGTGCTGCCGTATGCCGGCATCGGACTGATCCAGACGACGCTGGTGATCATCCTTGGCGTGTGGCTGTTCGACGTGCCGATCCGCGGCAGCCTGCTGGATGTCTACCTGGCCTCGGTGCTGCTGATCATCGCCAACCTGACCCTCGGCCTGCTGATCTCGACCAAGGCGCAGTCGCAGTTCCAGGCGATGCAGATGACCTTCTTCGTGTTCCTGCCGTCGATCCTGCTGTCGGGCTTCATGTTCCCGTTCGCCGGCATGCCCAGGATCGTGCAGTGGTTGGCCGAGGTGCTGCCGCTGACGCACTTCCTGCGCCTGATCCGCGGCGTGATGCTGCGCGGCGCCAACCTGGTCGAGCTGTGGCCGGAGGTGCTGGCGCTGCTGGCCTTCATCACGGTGATGATGACGGCGGCGATCCTGCGGTTCCGCAAGCGGCTGGATTGACTTGCACCTCGCCGCATCATTGCGCAAAGTCGCCAGGCTCCGATCGCCTGGGGAGGGCGTGATGCAAAAGCTTGGATTGACCATATCGACCTTGCTGCTGGCGTTGGCAGGCAGCGCAACTGCCGCCGAAGTCACGGTTTTGAGCGCGGCCCGGATCCACACCATGGATACCGCCCAGCCGCGCGTGCAGGCACTGGCGTACGACGACAGCGGACGGATCCTCGCCCTGGGCGACACCGCCGCACTGCTCAAGCGTTACCCCAAGGCCAAGCGGATCGACGCGGCCGACGCCACGGTCATTCCCGGCCTGATCGATGCGCACGCGCACGTCTCCGGCCTGGGCATGACCATGCTCACCGCCGACCTGGTCGACTCGACCAGCAAGGACGAGGTGATCAAGCGCCTGCGCGAGTTCGCCACCAAATTGCCGGCGCAGGCCTGGCTGATCGGACGCGGCTGGGACCAGAACGACTGGCCCGAGAAGCGCTTCCCGACCGCGGCCGACCTCGACGTGGCCTTCCCCGATCGTCCGGTCTGGCTGGAACGCATCGACGGCCATGCCGGCTGGGCCAACAGTGCGGCGCTGCGCGCGGTCAAGCGCGACCTCGCCGGCACCTGGCAGCCCGACGGTGGCCGCATCGAACGCGATGCCGCCGGCAAACCGACCGGCATCTTCGTCGACGGCGCCATGGCCCTGGTCGACGGGTCACGACCGCCGCTCGACGAGGCCACTGCCGAACGCGCGCTGGTGCTGGGCATGCAGTCAGCCGTCGAGCACGGCCTGACCGGTGTGCACGACGCCGGCGTCAGCCTGGCCGAGTTGCAGCGTTACCAGCACCTGGCCGATCGCAACCAGATGCCATTGCGCATCACTGCGATGGCGGCCGGCGACGGTGACGCACTCGCTCGGATCTGCCGTGATGGTCTTTACCGGCACGCGTCGGGCCGCCTGCAGATGCGCACCGTCAAGCTGTATGCGGACGGCGCGCTCGGCAGTCGCGGCGCGGCAATGGTGCAGGACTACAGCGACGACCACGGCAATCGCGGCCTGATGCTGATGTCGCCCGAGGCGTTGCTGGCGGCGGCGATCAAGGCCAAGGGCTGCGGTGTGCAGGTGGCGACGCACGCCATTGGCGACCGCGGCAACCACGAGGTGCTCCAAGCGTATGCAAAGGCGCTCGGTGCCGATTCGGCAGGCGACCATCGCTGGCGCATCGAACATGCGCAGGTGCTGACGCCGCAGGACCTGCCGCGCCTGGCGCAGTTGCACGTGATCGCCTCGATGCAGCCCACCCACGCCACCAGCGACATGCCGTGGGCGCAGGACCGTGTCGGCCCGCAGCGGATCGTTGGTGCCTATGCCTGGCGCCAGCTGCGCGACAGCGGCGCGCGCCTGGCGCTGGGGTCGGACTTCCCGGTGGAGTCGGTGGATCCGCGCTTCGGGCTGTACGCCGCGGCCACGCGCGCTGACTCGCACGGTCAGCCGGTTGGCGGCTGGTTCCCGCAGGAGAAGCTGACCGCGTTCGAAGCGCTGCGCGGCTTCACCCTCGATGCCGCCTACGCCGGATTCGCGGAGACCGAAGTCGGCAGTCTCGAGATCGGCAAGCGCGCCGATTTCGTCGTGCTGAAAGAAGACCCGCTGGCGATCCCGCCGGCTCGCTTGCGTGAGTTGACCGTTGAAGCGACCTATGTCGACGGTCGCGCGGTGTATAGCGCCGCGAAGTAGGACAGGGTGCCCCTCCCGCGCTTGCGCGAGAGGGGCTTCAAACGTCTGGCGACTTCGAGCTCGCCCATGGCCACGCGTCCGCGCAGCGAGTTGCTCAGCGCCTCGGTGATCACCACGTCGACGAACTGGCCGACCAGGCGCGGATGTCCCGGGAAGTTCACCGAGCGCATGTTCTCGGTCTTGCCGGTCAGCTCGTTGGGATCCTTCTTCGAAGGACCTTCGACCAGCACGCTCTGCACGCTGCCGACCATGGCCTGGCCGATCCTGCGGGCGTTGTCGTTGATCGTCGCCTGCAGGCGCGACAGGCGCGCGTGCTTTTCCTCGCTGGAGACGTTGTCTTCCAGGTCGGCGGCCGGAGTGCCGGGGCGACGCGAGTAGATGAAGGAGAACGACTGGTCGAAGCCGACGTCCTCGATCAGCTTCATGGTCTTCTCGAAGTCGGCATCGGTCTCGCCCGGGAAGCCGACGATGAAGTCCGACGACACCGAGATGTCCGGACGCACGGCGCGCAGCTTGCGGATCTTCTGCTTGAACTCGAGCGCGGTGTAGCCGCGCTTCATGGCCGCCAGGATGCGGTCGCTGCCGGCCTGCACCGGCAGGTGCAGGTAGTTGGCCAGCTTGGGCACGTCGCGGTAGGCCTCGATCAGCGAGTCGGAGAACTCCAGCGGATGCGAGGTGGTGAAGCGGATGCGGCCGATGCCTTCGATCTCGGCGATGGTGCGGATCAGAAGGCCCAGGTCGGCGACCTCCGCCTCGCCGCCGTCTTCGGCAGGCGCGATCGGTCCGCGGTAGGCGTTGACGTTCTGGCCGAGCAGGTTGATCTCGCGCACGCCTTGCGACGCCAGGTCGGCGACTTCGACCAGTACGTCCTCGAACGGACGGCTGATTTCCTCGCCGCGCGTGTAGGGCACCACGCAGAACGAGCAGTACTTCGAGCAGCCTTCCATGATCGAGACGAACGCGCTGGGCCCTTCCGCGCGCGGCTCGGGCAGTCGGTCGAACTTCTCGATCTCGGGGAAGCTGATGTCGACCTGCGGCAGGCCGGTCGCGCGCTTGGCAGCGATCAGTTCGGGCAGGCGGTGCAGGGTCTGCGGGCCGAACACCAGGTCGACGTACGGCGCGCGTTTGACGATCGCCTCGCCTTCCTGCGAAGCGACGCAACCGCCGACGCCGATCACCACCGGGCGGCCGCCATTCTTCAGCGCCTTCCAGCGGCCGAGCTGGCTGAAGACCTTTTCCTGCGCCTTCTCGCGGATCGAGCAGGTGTTGATCAGGATGACGTCGGCTTCCTCGACGTTGTCGGTCAGTTCCATGCCGTCGCTGGCGGCGAGCACGTCGGCCATCTTGGCCGAGTCGTACTCGTTCATCTGGCAACCGTGGGTCTGGATGTAGAGCTTGCGGGCACCCGGGGTGACGGGTGCGGGGGCGCTGGCGGCAGTCTTGTCGGTCATCTGGCTCGTTCCGGGAGGGGCGGCGGTTATTCCGCTCCGGAGGGGGCGTCATTCTACCCGCGCCGGCGGCAGGCGGTTGAGGAGCAAGGGGCGGGCCGGGTTGGCGGCCGGTTCGCGTTGGCTCAGGAGTAGGGCAGGCGCGTGGTGCGCCGAACGGGGTCGAGGGAATGTCCGTGAAGGCTGGTTCGTGGTGGCTGCGGGTCGTGTGCCTGCTGGCGTTATCGCCGGTCGTGGCCGCTGGCCCCGAGCACTGCGAACGCGGCGCCGAGCCGCTGTCGGCGACCCCGGCAGCCTCCGCGGCCGCATGCCCGGGCAGCGTCGAGACTGCGCCGCTGGGCAGGGTCAGCCAGCCGTCGATGCCGGCACGGGTCGGCGAGACGAACCTGCTGCCGCCGGTCGCCCGCGAACTCCAGGAGCCCCAGGTCGCCAGCGCCGCGCCGGCGCATGCACCGGCAAAACCGGCGAACGCCGTTCCGATGCGCGTCGCCCAGGGCGAGATCTACAGCTACAGCAGCGGTGGCGACGTCATCTACAGCAGCCGCCGCCCGGAGCGCGGCGCCGGCATCGGTCCGGTCAGCCGGGTGCGCTACACCTACATGGAAACCTGCTACGCCTGTGACCTGCAGCCGGGCGTGGACTTCGGCACCGTCGGCCTCAACACCGAGGCCTACCGGCGCGAGATCGCCGCGGCCGCGCGCGACTTCGGCGTCGACGAGGCGGTGGTGCGGGCGGTGATCCACGCAGAATCGGCCTACAACCCGCGCGCGCTGTCGCGGGTCGGGGCGCAGGGCCTGATGCAGCTTATGCCGGCGACGGCACGGCGCTTCGGCGTGGCCAATGTCTTCGACATCGGGCAGAACATCCGCGGCGGCGTGCAGTACCTGGCGTGGTTGCTCAAGCGCTTCAACGGCAACCTGACGCTGGCCGCGGCCGGCTACAACGCCGGCGAAGGCGCGGTCGACCGCTACCAGGGCGTACCGCCCTACAGCGAGACCCAGCGCTACGTCGAACGGGTCGCCGTGCTGGCCGATCGCTACCGCAACGCCAGGCAGTCGCCCTGAGCGAGGCAAAGACAGGGGCCCAGGGGGCGAAGCCGGGGGTGGGGCTCCGGCATCGCCCGCCATGGGAGCAGCACCGGGCACCGGGGGGCGCCAGTGGCAGGCATGACGGGGTACCGATCACGTTTCGATTCACCTAGTTTGATCAAGCACTTGAAGCACCCGGGGAGACAGGACACACTCGCGGCCATGAGGGGGGGCTCACTGCTACTGGGGATTGCCTTGTTGCTGGCTGCGGCGCCGTCCGTGGCCGGTGCTCTGTACCGTTGCGACCTGCCGGATGGCAGTCGCAGCTACGTCAGCAAGAAGCCGGCGGGCGCCCGTTGCACCGTGATCAGCCAGTCCCGCGGGGCGGACCGACCGCTCGCCGCGCCCGCCAAGGCGCCGGCTGCAATGGGCAGCGCCACCCCGGCCAGTCCGGTTGCCGGCTCTCCCGTTTCGATCCATGCCCCGGCCGCACCGGTCGCCGTGCCTGTCGCCATGACCGTCGCCTCGACAGCCGCGCCGGCACCGGCCGCCCCGTCCCAGACCAGCAGCACCGCCCCGCGCGTGGTGCGCGGCCAGGTCTACTCGTACATCCAGGATGGCGTGCGCCACTACACAAGCAAGGCGCCGCGCGGCGTGGCCAGCGCCAGCGCCGTGCGCACCATCCGCTACAGCTACATCGAGGCCTGCTACGCCTGCGGTGCCCGGCCGGGCGTCAACTTCGGCACGGTCCGCCTCAATACCGACGCCTATCGCAACGAGATCGCCGCCGCCGCCCGCCAGCACGGCGTGGACGAGTCGATCGTGCGCGCGATCATCCATGCCGAGTCGGCCTACAACCCCAACGCGCTCTCGCGCGTGGGCGCGCAGGGCCTGATGCAGCTGATGCCGGCGACAGCACGACGTTTCGGCGTCAGCAACGCTTTCGATGCCAGCCAGAACATCCAGGGCGGCGTGCAGTACCTGGCCTGGCTGCTCAAGCGCTTCAACAACAACCTGACCCTGGCGGCCGCCGGCTATAACGCCGGCGAGGGCGCCGTGGACAAGTACAAGGGCGTGCCGCCCTACAGTGAGACCCAGCGCTACGTCGTGCGCGTGGCCCAGCTGGCCGAGCGTTACCGCGGCGCGGGCAGCGTCGTCCGCTGATTTGAGGGGTTTGTGAGGCCGCAGGGTGCCTGCCGGGGCCCAGCGGGCGGTTTGCGCAACATCGGCGGATTGTCGGGCCATTCACCGTTCCGTTACACTTCCCCGTCTTTTGTGCCGCGAGCCGTCGCCAGTGGCTGGCTACGCGGTGTAACTTCGAACAGCTTTGCGGAGTGCCGGATGGCCAACCAAGGGGTCCACGATCCTGTCAACCAGGGCCGCCGTCGGTTCCTGACCGCGACCACTGCCGTGGTCGGTGCGGTCGGAGCCGGTTTTGTGGCGGTACCGTTCATCAAGTCCTGGAACCCGAGTGCCCGAGCCAAGCTCGCCGGCGCTCCGATTTCCGCGGACATCAGTGCGTTGGAAGAAGGCCAGCGCATCATCCTGGAGTGGCGCGGCCAGCCGATCTGGATCGTCAAGCGCTCCAAGGCGATCCTTGCCGCGCTGCCGACCCTCGACGGTCACCTCCGCGATCCCAAGTCCGAGAACAAGGACCAGCAGCCGGCCTACATCACCGGTGAGCTGCGCTCGATCAAGCCGGAGATCTCCGTGCTGGTCGGCCTGTGCACGCACCTGGGCTGCTCGCCGGAAATGAAGGCCGAGATCCGCCCGGAGCCGTTCGACGAGAACTGGAAGGGCGGTTATTTCTGCCCCTGCCACAAGTCGCGCTTCGACATGGCCGGTCGCGTGTTCCAGGGCGTCCCGGCGCCGACCAACCTGGTCGTGCCGCCGCACCACTATGAGAGCGACACCACGATCGTGATCGGCGTCGATCCGTCGTCCGGCAGCAAGGGAGCGGCGTAAGTCATGTCGAACATCATTACCCGCACCGCAGTGGGCGCCTGGGATTGGGTCAACGCGCGCGCACCCGGCATGATGCCGGCGTACCGCAAGCACATGACCGAGTACTACGCGCCGAAGAACTTCAACTTCTGGTACTACATGGGTTCGCTGGCGCTGCTGGTGCTGGTCAACCAGATCGTCACCGGCATCTTCCTGACGATGCACTTCAAGCCGTCCGCGGCCGAAGCGTTCTCGTCGGTCGAGTACATCATGCGTGACGTGGAGTGGGGCTGGCTGATCCGCTACATGCACTCCACCGGTGCGTCGATGTTCTTCATCGTCGTCTACCTGCACATGTTCCGCGGCCTGATGTACGGCTCCTACCAGAAGCCGCGCGAGCTGGTGTGGATCCTGGGCATGCTGATCTACCTGGTGCTGATGGCCGAAGCCTTCATGGGCTACGTGCTGCCGTGGGGCCAGATGTCGTTCTGGGGCGCCAAGGTGATCATCTCCTTGTTCGGCGCGATCCCGGTGATCGGCAACGGCCTGACCGAGTGGATCATGGGCGACTACCTGCCCGGCGATGCCACCCTCAACCGCTTCTTCGCCCTGCACGTGATCGCACTGCCGCTGGTGCTGCTGCTGCTGGTCGTGCTGCACCTGGGTGCGCTGCACGAGGTCGGTTCCAACAACCCCGACGGCGTCGACATCAAGAAGGGTCCGAAGGGCAACCGCTGGGACGCGACCAAGCCGGTCGACGGCATCCCGTTCCACCCGTACTACACGGTCAAGGATCTGTTCGGCGTCAGCTTCTTCCTGATCATCTGCGCGTTCGTCATCTTCTTCGCGCCGGCCTTCGGTGGCTGGTTCCTGGAGCATGACAACTTCACCGAGGCCAACCGCCTGGTGACGCCGGAGCACATCAAGCCGGTCTGGTACTACACCCCGTACTACGCGATGTTGCGCGTCATCCCGCACAAGCTCAGCGGCGTGATCGTGATGTTCGCCGCGATCGCGGTGCTGTTCCTGGTGCCGTGGCTGGACAAGTCGCCGGTCAAGTCGCACCGCTACCGCGGCATGCTGACCAAGATCATGCTCGGCATGCTCGCCATCTGCTTCCTGTGGCTGGGCAAGATCGGCGCCGGCCCGGGTACCGACCCGGTCGAGACGATCATTGGCCGCGTGCTGACTTTCCTGTACTTCGTCTTCTTCATCACCATGCCGCTGTGGACCAAGTTCGACAGGACCAAGCCGGTGCCGGAACGGGTGACGATGCATGACTAACCAGACCGACGTCCGCCAGCCCTTCCAGAAGACGCACATCGTGAAGAAGCTCGCCATTTTTGCCGCCGGCCTGTTGGTCTCGGTGTCCGCCTACGCTTCCTCGGGCGGCAACCTGCAGCAGTCGGGCACGGACCTGGGCGACCAGGCCTCGTTGCAGCGCGGCGCCAAGCTGTACATGAACTACTGCTCGGGCTGCCACTCGCTCAAGTACCTGCGTTACTCGCGCATGGCCGAAGACCTCGGCCTGAGCGAGGACGACGTCATGGCCAACCTGAATTTCACCGGCGCCAAGGTCGGTGAGCAGATCCAGGTCAGCCTGACGCCGGAGCACGCCAACCAGTGGTTCGGCAAGATGCCGCCGGACCTGAGCCTGATCTCGCGCGTGCGTGGCAGCGACTGGATCTACACCTATCTGAAGTCGTTCTACCTGGACGAGTCGCGTCCGCTGGGCTGGAACAACCAGCTGTTCCCGAACGCTTCGATGCCGAACCCGCTGTGGGAACTGCAGGGTCTCCAGCACGCCGAGTTCGGCGAAGCCGACAAGAAGACCGGCGAGCGTCCGGTGCACGGACTGAAGGTGACCCAGGCGGGCCAGCTCGACGAGCAGGGCTTCAACCAGGCCGTGCGCGACATCACCACTTTCCTCGAGTACGCCGGCGAACCGGCCGCCCTCAAGCGCCAGAACCTCGGCGTATGGGTGATCCTGTTCCTGGCGATGTTCACCATCATTGCCTACCTGCTCAAGATCGAGTACTGGCGAGACGTGGACAAGCACTGATCGCTGCTGTATCCCTTGGAGCCCGCCCAGTAATGTGCGGGCTCCTTGGTTGATGCGGCGGGCTGCGCGATCGAGGCCGTGACGACCGTCCACACGGGGTGGATGGCGTCTTGCCACCGGCGGATTCTGGTGGCTGGGAGAGGTCGATAATGGCGGCGAGTCCACGTATGCGTAATGCCCTGACGCTGTTTTCCTCCACCGATTGCGTGCTGTGTCACCGCGTGCGCCTGGTGCTTGCGGCCAAAGGCGTCACCTACGATCTGGTCCCGGTCGATCCGCAGAACCCCCCCGAAGATCTCGTCGATCTGAACCCCTACCACTCGGTGCCGACCCTGGTCGAGCGCGACCTGGTGCTCTATGCGGCCAGCGTGGTCAGCGAGTACCTCGACGAACGCTACCCGCACCCGCCGCTGATGCCGGTCGACCCGCTTTCGCGCGCACGCCTGCGCCTGGCGATGCTGCGCCTGGAGCACGACTGGGTGCCGCAGGTGCAGGCCATCCAGCTGGGCAACAAGGCCCAGGCCGAAGCCGGCCGCAAGCGCCTGAAGGAACTGCTCACCGCCTCGGTGCCGCTGTTCAAGGCGAGCAAGTTCTTCCTCAATCCGGAGATGAGCCTGGCCGACTGCGCGATGGCGCCGATCATCTGGCGGCTCGATGCGCTGGGCGTGCCGATGCCGAAGGACGGCAAGGCGATCGAGGACTACGGCAACCGCATCTTCCGCAATCCCGGCTTCACCCGCAGCCTGACCGAACAGGAACGCAAACTGCGCGAAATGCCGGCCTGATCCGGCCGCCGGTACTACCGATTCGACGAGCGGGCCGCATGGCCCGCTTGGTTTTTTTGCCGCCGGTTTCCACCTGCCCACGACACGACGGCGCTAAACTCGCCGCATGAGTCAGGAAAGTCCCCCGATGACCAGCCACCGCCCTTATCTGCTGCGGGCGTTGTACGAATGGATCGCCGACAACGGCATGACCCCGCACCTGCTGGTCGATGCCGCCCGGCCGAGCGTGCAGGTGCCCATGCATGCGGTGAAGGACGGCAAGATCGTGCTCAACATCGCCGAGCGTGCGGTCTCGCACCTGGAGATGGGCAACGACGCGATCCGCTTCAGTGCACGCTTCGGCGGCGTCAGCTATCCGGTGAGCGTGCCGGTGCAGGCCGTGCTGGCGATCTACGCTCGCGAGACCGGGCAGGGCATGGCACTGCCGGACGACGTGCATGCCGCGGGCGACGACAGTGACCTCGACAGCGACATCGACAGCGCCGAAGAAGGCGTGACCACGACGCTCAGCGCGGTCCCCAGCGATCCGGCCCCCGAAGGCGACGACGACGGCCCGCAATCGCCGACGCCGACGCCGCGCCGCGGCGGGCATCTGCGCATCGTCAAGTAAGTCTGCAGGTCATCTCTCGTCATTCCCGCGAAGGCGGGAATCCATGGACGTAGAGGGACCGCGGTGAGAAGCAACGTCCTTGGATCCCCGCCTTCGCGGGGATGACGGATCGTCAGTCAGTGCAATTGCGCAGGCGCCCGCGTCACCGGCCCGCTGAAGGCAATCAACCGATCCCCGCGCAGGACCATGCGGCCCACGTGCCGGTCCTCGCCGTCGATCGAGTAATCGAAGCGGAACGTGCGCTCCCAGCCGAGCCAGCCGTTGTCATGGCGGCACAGGCGGATGCCCGTCGCGTGCACGCTCTGGTCCAGCCACTGCACCCCGGCCGCCCTGCAGGCGTCCCGTCCGACCGCCTCGGCACGCTCGGCCGCGGCGCGCCCGGCGCTCCAGAATGCGAACACCATCGCAGCGGCAATCATCAGGATCAGTAAAGTCGGCATGCAATTCAGGACCGCGGGATAGGTTATCCAAGTCCTAAATGTGGCGGCGCGCCGCGCCGGCCGCAAGGGGTACAGGACATTGCTGACAGGGGAGCAGGTCCAAGAATGAAACTCGTCTTTCCGGGTGGCGAACACCCGCAGGTTTTGCTGGGCCACGGCATCAATCGCGTCGGCTCCGATCCGCATTCCACCATCGTCATCGATCACCCCGGGGTGTTGCCGCAGCACTGCCAGCTGCACGTGACCGCACAGGGCGTGATGCTCGATGTCCCGCCCGGTACCGCGGTCACCGTCAACGGCCGCAAGGTCGCGGGCCTGATCACGTTGCGGCCGGGTGACAGCGTCGGTTTCGACCAGGTCCAGGCCAAGCTCGCCGCCCTGGGTCCGGCGCCCATGGTTGCGCGGCAATCGCCGCCGACCGGGCCTGACCTGATGCCGGCCAACGACGACCCGGGCGTGACCGCGGTGCGACCGGTGGTCCCGCGCTTCTTCCTTCGCGGCGTGTCGGCCGAAGTGTCCGGACGCAGCGACCCACTGGTCGGTGTCGTCACCGTCGGCCGCAGCAGCGAAAGCACGATGCGTTTCGATTCACCGGGCCTGTCGCGCAACCATGCCCGGCTGATGCCGACCGACAGTGGCGTGCAGGTCGAGGACCTGGGTTCGAGCAACGGCAGCTTCATCAACGGCAAGCGCGTGCTGCGCGGCGAAGCCAGGGTCGGCGACGAGATCGCCTTCGACACCCTGCGTTTTCGTCTTGCCGCCACGGCGAAGGCCGAACCGGTGCAGGTGGTCGCGGCACCGCGTCCGGCGCCGCGTCGACGCCCGGTGTGGCCGTGGCTGCTGGCCGTCGCGCTGCTTGCATCGGCGGCAGCGGGTGCCTACGTGGTCATGGCGCCGGGCGGCCTGCAGATGCTTTGAGCAGGCCGGCGCACCGCGCCGCCTCAGGCGGGCGGCGGGCCGAGCTTGAGCGAGAGGTCGATGGCGCGGACGTGCTTGGTCAGTCCGCCAATGGAAATGCAGTCGACGCCGTCCTCGGCAATCGAGCGCAGGGTCTGCATGTCGACACCGCCGGAAACCTCCAGCGGGATGCGCCGGTTGAATGGCGGGTTGGCGGCGATGCGGACCGCTTCGCGGCGTGTTTCCGCATCGAAGTCGTCGATCAGGATGCGATCGCAGCCTTCGTGCAGCGCCTCTTCCAGTTGCGCGATCGTCTCCACTTCAACGATCAGCGGCAGCTGCGGATGCATCTGGCGTGCGGCGCGGATGGCGGCGGTCAATGAACCTGCGGCGCGCACGTGGTTCTCCTTGAGCATCACCGCGTCGAACAATCCGATGCGGTGGTTCACGCCGCCACCGACGCGCACCGCGTACTTCTGCGCCAGGCGCAGGCCCGGGATCGTCTTGCGCGTGTCGAGGATCTTCGCGCCGGTGCCGCGCACGGCATCGACGTAGGCCGCGGTGGTGGTCGCGGTGCCGGACAGGGTCTGCAGGAAGTTCAGTGAAGCGCGCTCGGCGCTCACCAGGGCGCGTGATCTGCCCTGCAGGATGGCCAGCACCGTGCCCTTGGCGACGCGGTCACCCTCGGCGACTCTCCAGTCGATGCGCACGTCCGGATCGAGCGCGCGGTGGCAGGCGTCGAACCAGGGGCGCCCGCAGACCACGGCGTCTTCCTTGCACAGCAGGTAGGCGCTGTCGGCGGCGTCGGGCAGCAGCGAGGCGGTGACGTCGCCGCTGCCGAGGTCCTCGGCGAGTGCGCGGGCGACGTCGGCGGCGATGACCTCGGCCGGCGGCGGGGCGGCTTCAAACGGGGACGTCATGGCGTGGTCAAGCGCTGGGGAAAGCGTCGACCTGGGCGGTGGCGATGGCCTCTTCGGCCAGCAGCACCGGGATGCCGTCGTCGATGCGGTAGGCGATCTTGCGGTCGCGGGTGACCAGCGCTTCCTTGACCGGTTCGGCCTGGGCGCCGCCGTCGCCGCGGACGATGCCGCCGGCCTGGATCGCGGCGTTCAGGGCCTGCAGGCTGCGGCTGTCCAGCAGTTGCAGGGGCTGGCGGGTGGTCGGGCAGACGAGCAGGTCGAGCAGCTTGCGATCCATACGGTGTGATGCCGGGAGAACGGAACAGGCGGTTAGAATACGTCTTTGCACCAAGGCTCGACCAATGTCCGAAAACGTACTGGCCCCGCTGGTGGGCATCGTGATGGGCTCGCGCTCCGACTGGGAGACGATGCAGCACGCCGCCGCCAAGCTGGAGGCGCTGGGCGTCCCGCATGAGATCCGCGTGGTCTCGGCGCATCGCACCCCCGACGTCCTGTTCGACTACGCCGCCACGGCGCAGTCGCGCGGCCTGCGCGCGATCATCGCCGGTGCCGGCGGTGCCGCCCACCTGCCGGGCATGCTCGCCGCCAAGACCGCCGTGCCGGTGCTGGGCGTGCCGGTGCAGAGCAAGGCGCTCAACGGCATGGACTCGCTGCTGTCGATCGTGCAGATGCCGGCCGGCATTCCCGTGGCGACCTTCGCCATCGGCAACGCCGGCGCCGCCAATGCCGCACTGTTCGCCGCCGCGATGCTGTCCGCCGATCATCCGGCGATCGGCGCCGCGCTCGAAACCTTCCGCACGCGCCAGACCGACGACGTGCTCGCCAACGACGATCCGCGGAAATGACCACCGTAGGCATCCTTGGCGGCGGGCAACTGGCCCGCATGCTCGCCCTTTCCGGCGCGCCGCTCGGCCTGCGCTTCCTGGTGATGGACAACGTCGCCGATGCCTGCGCCGGCCAGTTCGCGCCGATGGTGGTGGGTGACTACCGCGACGAGACCACGCTGGCCGAATTCGCCTCTCGCGTCGACGTGGCCACGTTCGATTTCGAGAACGTGCCGTCCGAGTCGGCGCAGTGGCTGAGCGAGCGCGTGCAGGTGTTCCCGAATCCGCGCGCGCTGGCGACGGCGCAGGACCGGCTGGCCGAGAAGACCCTGTTCCAGCAGCTGGGCATTCCGGTGCCGCCGTTCGCCGCGATCGACACGCGCGAGCAGCTCGACGCCGCGATCGCGCAGATCGGTACGCCGTGCATCCTCAAGACCCGCCGTCTTGGCTACGACGGCAAGGGCCAGTTCCGCATCAAGTCGATCGCCGATGCCGATGCCGCGTGGGAGGCGCTGGGCGCGCAGGCGAGCAAGGTCGGCCTGATCCTGGAAGGCTTCGTCCACTTCGAACGCGAACTGTCGGTGGTGGCCGTGCGCGGTCGCGATGGCGAGTTCCGCACCTGGCCGCTGACCGAGAACTGGCATGTCGACGGCGTGCTGTCGGCGAGCCTTGCTCCTGCTCGCGTCGACAGCGCCCTGGCGCAGGTTGCTTACGAGCATGCCCGCAAGCTGGGCGAGGCACTGGACTACGTCGGCGTGTTCGCGCTCGAGCTGTTCTGCCGTGACGGTGAACTGCTCGCCAACGAGCTGGCTCCGCGCGTGCACAACTCCGGTCACTGGACCATCGAAGGCAGCGAGACCTCGCAGTTCCAGAACCACCTGCGCGCGGTGCTCGGTTTGCCGCTGGGCGACACGCGCATGGTCGGCCTGGCCTGCATGCTCAACTGGATCGGCGAAATGCCCTCGGCAACTCCGGTGCTGGCAGAGCCGGGCGGCCACTGGCACGACTACGGCAAGTTGCCGCGGGCCGGGCGCAAGGTTGGCCACGCCACCGTGCGCGCCGACTCCGCGCAGGCGCTGGCGACGGCACTGCAGCGCGTCGGCGAAGGCCTGGGTCGACAGCCGCAGGTCGATCCGGTGATCGCGGCGCTGGCTCGTTCGTAGCGCTTGCCGACAAGGTCCTGAAACGCAAACGGCCGGGTTTCCCCGGCCGTTCGCTTTTGCAGCGTTGAATCGCGCGCTGTTACTTCAGGTTTGCAGCCACGAAGTCCCAGTTGACCAGGTTCCAGAACGCCTCGACGTACTTCGGACGGGCGTTGCGGTAGTCGATGTAGTACGCGTGTTCCCACACGTCGCAGGTCAGCAGCGGGGTGTCGTCGCCGGTCAGCGGAGTGGCGGCGTTGGAAGTGCTGACCAAGGCCAGCGAACCATCCGGACGCTGCACCAGCCAGCCCCAGCCCGAACCGAAGGTGCCGACCGTGACCTTGGTGAACTCTTCCTTGAACTTGGCGAAGTCGCCGAAGGCCTTGTTGATCAGCTCGGCCAGCTTGCCGCCGGGCTCGCCGCCGCCGTTGGGGGCCAGGCAGTTCCAGTAGAACGTGTGGTTCCAGATCTGCGCGGCGTTGTTGAACATGCCGCCCTGCGACTTGCGGATGATCTCTTCGAGCGCCATGCCGGCGAACTCGGTGCCCTCGATCATCTTGTTGAGGTTGTCGACGTAGGTCTTGTGGTGCTTGCCGTAGTGGAAGTCGATGGTTTCGCCGGAGATGTGCGGTTCGAGCGCGGTGCGGTCGTAGGGCAGGGCGGGCAGTTCGATGGCCATTGCGGGCTCCAGAGGGCTGGCTAAGGGGAGGGCCGGGGGCGAGTTCCGGGTGGCCGGAGCGTCCGCGGCTCGGGAAGGCTTACAATTGGACATTCTATCCCCACGCTTCGTTGCCGTGCCGTCAAAGGTTCGCAACGCACCATCGCAGGAGTTGCACCCATGTCCGTAATGGAGCGGATCCAGGCTGAAGTCGAAAGCCATCCGATCGTCCTTTTCATGAAGGGGACGGCGCAGTTCCCGATGTGCGGCTTCTCCAGCCGCGCTGTGCAGGCGCTCAAGGCCGCCGGTGCGGACGAGCTGCACACCGTCAACGTGCTGGAGGATCCGGAGATCCGCGCCAACCTGCCGCGTTATTCGAACTGGCCGACGTTCCCGCAGTTGTTCATCCATGGCGAACTGATCGGCGGGTGCGACATCACCATGGAGCTGTTCGAGTCCGGTGAGCTGGCGCGCATGATCAGCGAGACCCACAGCCAGTGAGTGCGGCGGTTGACCGCGCGCTCGACGGGCGCGTCGTTCTGGTGACCGGCGCCCACGGCGGCCTCGGCCAGGCCGCGGCGCTGGCCTGCGCGCGCGCCGGCGCAACGGTCGTGCTGCTCGGACGCAAGCTGCCGAAGTTGAACCGCGTGTACGACGCACTGACCCAGGTCGGCCCGGAGCCGCTGCTGTATCCGCTCGACCTGGAAGGCGCATCGCCCGACGATTACGCCGAACTGGCGCAGCGACTGGAAAGTGAAGTAGGGCGGTTGGACGGCGTGCTGCACTGCGCCGCCGAGTTCGCCGGACTGACGCCGCTGGCGCAGACCGACCCGGCCGCGTTCGCCCGCGCGATCCATGTCAACCTCACCGCGCCGTGGTGGCTGACCCAGGCCTGCCTGCCGTTGCTCGGCAAGGCGCCTGATGCCGCCGTGGTGTTCGTGCTCGACGATCCGGCGCGCATCGGCAAGGCCTATTGGGGTGGCTATGGCGTCGCCAAGCAGGGCCTGGCCGGCCTGGTCGGCACGCTCCACGGCGAGCTCGCCAACACGCCGGTGCGTGTGGCCGGCCTGCAGCCCGGGCCGATGCGCACGCCGCTGCGAGCCAAGGCCTACGTTGAAGAGAACGACCGCGGTGCCGTCGAGCCGACGGCGTATGCCGGCGCCTGCGTCACCCTGCTGTCGCAGGCCGGTGCGGTCCATCGTGGCCAGGTCTGGAACCCGCCGGCCGCCACTGCGCTGCCGATCTTGCCGACGCTCGGCCTCTGACGCCTTTCCGATGACGCCACGCCCATGACGATTGCCTCGGCAGCACTGCTGCTGTTCCTGATCCTGGATCCGCTCGGCAACGTGCCGGTGTTCCTGAGCCTGCTGCGTGGCCTGCCGCCCAAGCGCCAGCGGATCGTGCTGGCGCGCGAGCTGCTGATCGCCCTGGCCGTGCTGATGATGTTCCTGTGGGGCGGCAAGTACGCCCTGGAACTGATGCACCTGCGCCAGGAGTCGGTCTCCATCGCCGGCGGCATCGTCCTGTTCCTGATCGGCATCCGCATGATCTTCCCGCCGCCGGAAGGGCTGATGGGCGAGATCCCCGACGGCGAGCCTTTCATCGTGCCCATGGCCATCCCGCTGGTGGCGGGGCCGTCGGGCATGGCCGCGGTGATGCTGATGGGCAGCAACGAGCCCACCCGCCTGGGCGAATGGAGCCTGGCCCTGCTGATCGCCTGGGGGGCGACCGCGGCGATCCTCTTCAGCGCCACCTTGCTCTACAAGCTCATGGGCATCCGCGCGCTGACCGCGATCGAACGCCTGATGGGCATGCTGCTGGTGGCCATCTCGGTGCAGATGTTCCTGGACGGACTGGGCACCTACCTCCAGATCGCTCCCCCGTAAGCGGCCGTGCTGGCCGATGGCCCCTTCGGGGCGGCCCGGCCCTGCCCGGAGTCGGCGTAAAGGCCGAGCCCGCGGGGCGGGAGGGCAGCACCGAACACTCCCGGAGCAAAGCCAGCGGGCGGCGCCCCCCGGCTTTGCCGCCCATGGCGATTCTTGACAGCCGTCACGACTCTGTCACAAGCCCCGCCTAGCCTGTTAAACTACTGTTAACAAACGGGCTGGGGGCCCACACCCACCGGGTGTTGGGGTCACGCAATTTTTCAAGCATCCACCGCGCGGAAGTCGTCCCGCGCAGGCAACGCATTCCTTCCTTTGATCTGACGCATGAGGCCATCTGCAATGACCCATCCGAACCGCGTACGCATGTCCAAGCTCGCGCTTGGTCTGTTCGCCGCCCTCGCCACCTCTTCCGTGTTCGCCCAGGCCACCTCGGCCGGTATCGGTGGCCGCGTTGTCGCTGCAGACGGCCAGCCGGTCGCCGGCGCCGAAGTCGTCATCACCCACACCGAGTCGGGCACGGTCAGCCGCGCCACCACCGGTGCCGATGGTCGCTACAACGCCCGCGGCCTGCGCGTCGGTGGCCCGTACACGGTCACCATCAACAAGGCCGGTGCCGGCACGACCAGCCAGGATGGCGTCTACCTCAACCTCGACAAGGTCAACCAGGTCGACCTGGCGCTGAACAACGAAGTCACCACGCTGGAATCGGTGCAGGCGATCTCGTACGGCGGTTCGGAAGTTTTCAGCGCCAACAAGATGGGCGCCGGCTCGCAGATCACCCGCGAGCAGCTTGAGACGATGCCGAGCATCAACCGCAACCTGCAGGACTTCGCCCGCCTCGACCCGCGCATCGTGCAGAGCGACAAGGCACGCAACGAAATCACCGTTGGCGGCCAGAACCCGCGCTACAACGTGATCCGCGTCGACGGCATCAGCAGCGCCGACTCGTTCGGCCTGCAGGGCAACGGCCTGCCGACCCCGCGCCAGCCGTTCTCGATGGACACCATCGATGAAATCGCGGTCGACGTCGCCAACTACGACGTCACCATTTCCGGCGGTACCGGCGGCGTGATCAATGCCGTCACCAAGTCGGGTACCAACGAGTTCCACGGTTCGGTCTACGGCATCTACCGCGACAACGACTGGTCGGGCAAGAACCAGAACGACATCCGTCCGAAGCTGTTCGACAACGAGCAGACCTACGGCATGACCTTCGGTGGTCCGCTGATCAAGGACAAGCTGTTCTTCTTCGCCAACTACGAGAACTACACCGGCAAGGAACTGTTCACCGGCAACTCCGGCTTCGGTCCGGTCGGTTCGGGTGAGAGCAACATCGTCGGCATCACCCAGGCTCAGATCGACCAGGTCATCGCCCTGTCCAACGCCAAGGGCTTCAATCCCGGCACGCTGGCCAAGCCTTCGCTCGACACCGAGAGCGAAGAGTACGGCCTGAAGATCGACTGGAACATCACCGACGCCCAGCGCGCCAGCTTCCGTTACGGCAAGACCGAGCAGAGCACGCCGTTCCTGCAGGGCTTCAACAACACGTCGCTGGCACTGAACACCTACCACTACGTGCAGGACTTCGAACTGGAGACCTACAGCGCGCAGCTGTTCAGTGACTGGACCGACGTGTTCTCGACCGAGGCCAAGGTTTCGTACCGCGACTACACCGCCGTGCGTAACCCGCTTACCGACCTGCCGGCGATCGCCGTGCGCATCGGCAGCAACACGCTGAACTTCGGCACAGAAGAGAACACCCACGCCAACGTGCTCGGCACGAAGACCTGGAACGGCTTCTTCGCCGGCAACCTGTTCCTGGGCGACCACACCGTCAAGTTCGGCGTGGACTATGAGTCGAACGAGGTCTACAACCTGTTCGGCCGCCGCGTGAACGGCGTCTACACCTTCAACAGCATCGCCGACTACGCCGCCAACCGCTCCAGCCGCTACCAGTTGTTCTATCCGCAGGGCGGCGACCTGGACGCGATGGCGGCCGTGTTCACCCAGGAGAACCTGGGCCTGTTCGTGCAGGACAGCTGGGCGGTGAACAGCAACCTGACGCTGACCTACGGCCTGCGCTTCGATCATTCGATCGTCGACGACAAGCCGGTGTTCAATGCGGCAGCCTCGTCGCTGTTCGGCGTGCGTAACGACAACACCATCGATGGCGCTGACCTGTGGTCGCCGCGCTTCGGCTTCAACTACACCATGGACACCGAGCGCCCGAGCCAGGTGCGCGGTGGTATCGGCCTGTTCAAGGGGGCGGCGGCGACGGTGTGGCTGGCCAACCCGTTTGCCAACAACGGCGTGACTTACACCGACTACTTCGACTCGAATGGCACCACGCTGTTCTCGCCGGATCCGCGCGGCCAGCTGGCCGTGGCGCAGAGCGGCGGTACCCCGGGTACGCAGTCAGTCGACTTCATCGACTCCGATGTCGTGCAGCCGTCCGTGTGGAAGTCCAACCTGGCGTTCGACACCGAGCTGCCGTGGTGGGGCGTGGTCGCGTCGGCCGAGCTGGTGCTGACCTCGGTCAAGGACGGCATCTACTACCAGCAGCTCAACCTGGGTAACGCCACCAAGATCGGCTCGGATGGCCGCGCGCTGTACTGGAACAACGCCGGCTACCTTGGCAGCAACTGGAACCGCGATGGCGTGTCCAGCGGCGGCGCCGCCGCCCGCGAAAACCGTAATCGGTCCTACAACGATGCCATCATCGCCAAGCGCACCGGCAAGGGCGAAAGCCAGCAGCTGACCATTGGCCTGAACAAGCCGTTCAATGACGGTGACTGGGCATGGGCCGCGTCGTACACCTACACCAACGCCAATGAAGTCAGCCCGCTGACCAGCTCGACCTCGAGCTCGAACCTGGGCAACGTGTCAGTGTTCCAGTCCAACGAAGAAGTCAGCGCGACCTCGAGCTACGAGATCGAGAACCGCTTCCTGGCTACGGCCCAATGGAAGCACGCCTTCTTCGGCAGCAACAACACCATCGTGTCGCTGGTCTATGAAGGCCGCTCGGGCCGTCCGTACAGCTACACCTTCGACAACGATGCCAACGGCGACGGTCGCGTCAACGACCTGCTGTACATCCCGGCCGGTCTCGACGACGTCATCATTGGCCAGGGCGCGACGAAGGCCGCGGAAGAGGCGACGTTCTGGGCGTTGATCAACAACAACGAGTACCTCAACTCGCACCGCGGCCAGGTGGCAGAGCGCAATGCCGTGACCAGTGACTGGGTCAACCAGTTCGACCTGCACATCGCCCAGGAATTCCCGGGCTTCATGGACGGTCACAAGGCCGAGATCTCGATCGACGTCCTCAACATCGGCAACCTGCTCAACAAGGACTGGGGCCGCGTCGAGGAAATGGCGTTCCCGGGCATGCGCGGCGTGGTCGAGTACGGTGGCGTCGATGCAGCGACCGGCAAGTACATCTACCGCGTCAACACCCCGGATGCGCTGACCGTCTACGACGACAAGGGCATCTCGCGCTGGGCCGCCCAGGTCAGCCTGCGTTACAAGTTCTGATCTGACTCAGGCTGTCTGAAGTACCTGAAAACGGCCGGGTTTCCCGGCCGTTTTCTTTTGTGGGGGAGGCAGGCTAGAGTCACGCCGGTAAACAGAAGAAAAGAAGAGAAAGATGAGCGCCACCATTGAAACCACCCTCCCCACCGTCAACGCCCGGATCTACCCGAAGGGCGGGCTCGACGTCCTCTCCCGTGACGAGGTCGCGCGCCTGCGCGACGTGTCCACCGGCATGCACGACCTGCTGCGCCGTTGCGCGCTGGCGGTGCTGACCAGCGGCAGCGCCTCCGACGACCCGCGCGCCGCGCGCGAGCTGTATCCCGAATTCGACATCCAGGTGCATCAGCAGGATCGTGGCGTCCGCATCGACCTGACCCACGCGCCGGCGATGGCCTTCGTCGACGGCGAGATCATCCGCGGCGTCGCCGAGCTGCTGTTCGCCGTGGTCCGCGACCTGGCCTACACGGTGATGGAACTGGGCCCTGATTCGAACCAGGACCTGGAAACCTCCTCGGGCATCACCGACTCGGTGTTCGGCCTGCTGCGCAACGCGCGTATCCTGCACCCGACCGAACCCAACCTGGTGGTGTGCTGGGGTGGCCACTCGATCTCGCGCGACGAATACGTCTACACCAAGCAGGTCGGCTACGAGCTGGGCCTGCGCGGCCTCGACATCTGCACCGGCTGCGGCCCGGGCGCGATGAAGGGCCCGATGAAGGGCGCGACCATCGCCCACGCCAAGCAGCGTCGCGGCCGCACGCGCTACATCGGCATCACCGAGCCGGGCATCATCGCCGCCGAATCGCCGAACCCGATCGTCAACCACCTGGTGATCATGCCGGACATCGAGAAGCGCCTGGAGGCGTTTGTCCGGCTTGGCCACGGCATCATCGTGTTCCCGGGTGGCGTCGGCACGGCGGAGGAAATCCTCTACCTGCTCGGCATCCTGCTGCGCGAAGAAAACGCGCACCTGCCGTTCCCGCTGATCTTCACCGGCCCGACGGCATCGGCGCCGTACTTCGAGCAGATCGACAAGTTCATCCGCCTGACGCTGGGCGAGGAAGCAACGAAGCGCTACGAGATCATCGTCGGCGAGCCGGACAAGGTCGCCAAGCGCATGACCGCGGGCATCCGCAAGGTCCGCGAACATCGCATCGCGCAGAAGGACTCGTTCTTCTTCAACTGGTCGGTCGACATCCCGCTGGCGTTCCAGCGTCCGTTCGTGCCGAGCCACGAGGCAATGGCCTCGCTCGACCTGCACCACGGCCGCAAGCCGCATGAGCTGGCCGCCGACCTGCGCCGCGCGTTCTCCGGCATCGTCGCCGGCAACGTCAAGGAAGACGGCATGCGCCGGATCGAGGCTCACGGCCCGTTCGAGATCCACGGCGACGCCGACATGATGCAGTCGCTCGATGCGCTGCTGCGCGCCTTCGTCGAGCAGCGCCGCATGAAGATCGCGGGCGAGTACAGGCCCTGCTATCGCGTCGTGGCCTGAAGCTTCCTGCCTCTCTCCCGCGAGACGGGAGAGGGACCCGCCGGCTATGCCTTCGACACCGGTAGCCGCACTGTTGCGATGAAGCGTTTGCCTTCGTGCTGCGTGAGAACGCTGCCGCGCCCGCCTGTCAGCGCTTCGATCCGTACTTGGGAAGCGTTCAGACCGACGTGATGGCCACGGCTTTCGTTGCCGCTGGGTGGCAACGGATTGATGATGCGCACGATCACGGTTTCCGGCGTGGTGGTGACGGCAATCTCGATCTGGCCACCGCCGGGGCGACGCTCGATGCCATGGCGGATGGCGTTCTCGACCAGCGGCTGGATGGACAGGGCCGGGACGGTGACGTCCGGAATTTCGCGAGGCAGCTGCCAGTCCACCTGCAGCCGTTCGCCGAAGCGCAGTTGTTCGATCTCCAGATAACGCCGCGCCAGCGCCAGTTCGTCTTCCAGCGAGATGTCCCTCGGTCCGGCCAGTGCCGCGCGGAACAGGTCGGCCAGGTCCAGCAGCAGGCGTTCGACTTCCTCCGGCTTGCGGTGAACCAGTGCCGCGCCGGTGTTGAGCGTGTTGAAGAGGAAATGCGGGCGGATGCGGGCTTGCAGGGCTTCGAGTTGCGCCTGCTTTGCCTGCACGGCCAACTGGCGCGCCCTCCAGTGGTTCTGGAAAGCAGCCAGCCCCAATAGACCTACGGCCAATGCCATGCCGGTCAGGCGCAGGAACAGCGAACGCCAGTCATCGCGCTCCATGAGCCACAAGTCCTGCAGGAACAGCCAGGCACATGCGCCGACCAGCCACGTGCTGAGCAGGAGCACGCAAAGTGCGACGTAGGCCACGCTTTGTGGCGTGAGCCGGACCAAGGGGCGCCGCACCAGGTAGAGCAGGGCCAGGCTGAGCAGCAGTACCCACTGCACCAGGATCGAAGCCAACCCGAAATACACCCAGCGGTCCTGGCTGTTCCCGGGTGCAAGCGCCAGCACGACCGAAACCCCCTCGCCGGCAATCAATGCCCAGATGATGGTGGGCGCCTGCCAAAGCGTGTCCAGCGGGTGGCTTGGTGCCGTTGCGGTCATGTCTTCCGGGGAATCTGGACCCAGCCACCATGATGCCCTGTCGCCGCGGTCTGTGGCGTTCTCACCGCTCATTCCTTCACCGGGTCCGCTAATCGGGTGTCGCTGGCGCTTCCTCGGACGCCCCCCTATGTTGGACCGGCAAGCTTCCCGGGGAGGGGATGATGCCGCATCGCGGACAAGTATTTGAGCGTCAGCAGCTATCGACAAGGGGCGGGGAACGTGGTTTCACCCTGGTCGAACTCGCCATCACCCTGTGCGTGCTCGGGGTCCTGATGGCCGTCGCCATTCCGAGTTTCCGCTACGTGCAGAACTCCGGCCGCCTTAGCGCCGGCAGCAACGAGCTCGTCGCTTCGCTCCAGGCCGCACGAATGGAGGCCATCCGCAGGAACGGCCGGGTGGTGCTGTGCAGTTCCGCCGATGGCGCGTCCTGCAGCGGCGTGGGCACTTCCAGCGGCTGGGTGGTGTTCGCCGACGGCGATGCCGACAACTCGGTCGACGCGGGTGAGGAGACCATCCAGGCCAATTCCGTGCCGGCGCCGTTGACGCTGAAGGCGAACAACGCGGTCACCGACGGAATTGTCATGTTCCGCTCGGACGGCCTCGCACGCGACAAGGCGGGCCAGTTGTTGACCGGTCAGTTCCGCGTCTGCATGCCGGCAACGGTTCCTGCCGACAACGTCCGCAACGTCGACATCGGCGCCGGCGGGCGCGTCCGCGTGATCCGTGCGTCTTCCGCGACCGCCGGTGTGTGCGATTGAGCCCGACAAGAACATTCCTGGAACCTTCCTCATGAACTACGCGGTCCGACGTCAACCGTCCACGCCAGCCACCCAGCGAGGCATGAGCCTGCTGGAAGTCCTCATCGCAGTGCTGGTGCTCGCGATCGGCCTGCTGGGCGTTGCCGCCCTGCAGGCGACTGCGCTTCGCAACAGCCAGAGCTCGCTTGAGCGCAACCAGGCGGTCATCGCCAGTTACACCATCCTCGACGCCATGCGCGCCAACCGCACCAGCGCGCGTGCCGGCAACTACGCACTGGCGCGCACCTGCGCCGTGCCGACGCTGGCGGGCACGCCCGCCGACGTGCTGCGCGATGCAGACCAGCAGGATTGGATCCGTGACATGCAGGCGGTGATGGGCAGCAGTGCCTGCGGGGCGATCGTACACAAGGGAAGCGGTGTCTACGCCATCACGGTGGAATGGGACGACTCGCGTGGCACCGGCGGCAGCAATGCCCAGCAGCTGACGACGATGGTGCAGATATGACGTACTCCAGAATCGGTCACTCGATGCGCCGCATGCGCGGCGTGACGCTTATCGAATTGATGGTGGCGATGCTGATCGGGCTCATGGTCACCATGGGGGCGGTCGCCATCTTCATGACCAACCGCAAGAGCTATGCCGCCACCGAGAGCATGGGCCGGATGCAGGAGAGCGCCCGGACGGCATTCGAGCTGATGGCCCGTGACATCCGTGACGCGGACGGGACCGCCTGCGCGCAACCTGGTCCGGCGATGCCCGGCCAGGCGCCGATGCTGCCGATGGCGAACGTGGTGGTGAGCACGGACTGGTGGAACACGTGGGGCGATGGCGTGCTCGGCTACGACAATGGTGGCCTTACCGGCACGGTTGCCGGCACCGACGCCATCGAACTGCACTCGGCGACCGATAACGTGATCTCGGTGGCTTCATACGCTTCCAACACATTCACGCTCACGCGCGCCGCCAGCAATTTCGCTGCCGATGACGTCGTCGTTGCGTGCGACAACACCCAGGCGGCGATGTTCCGCATCAATGCGCCTGCTGGCTCTGACATCGGGGTTGCAGGCAGCACGGCCAAGAATTGCAGCCAGAATCTGGGCGTGGGGCCCACCTGTGGCGCCTTTGCCTACGCGTACGGCAGTGGTGACAAGCCGACGATGGTTGCCAAGCTCAATGCCGTGCAATGGCTGGTGAAGGCCAACGGGCGCGGCGGGAACTCGTTGTACCGCCGTGTCCTTGGCCAGGAAACCGAGATCCTCGAGGGTATTTCGACACCCGCCGCCGGTGTTGGCGGTCTGCAGCTGTCATACCTGGTCGAAGGCGCCACGACCTACGCCAACGCCGCCACGATTGCCGCCGCAAGCAACTGGAAACGCGTGAAGGCCGTGCGCATCGAGCTCCAATTCGAAGGGCAGCAGGGCGTCGATGCCGACGCCGTCAAGGCCGGCACCGATGGCAAGGGCCTGCGTCGCTCCATCCGCCACGTCGTCTCTCTACGGAACCGCACCTCATGATGCCGCGAAAGCGTCCCGTCCCGTCCCGTTCCTCGCAGCGCGGTGTCGCGTTGCTGGTCGTGCTGATCCTCCTGCTGATCATGACCCTGCTGGGGCTTGCCAGCCTGCGCGGCACGCTGCTCGGTGAGCGCATGGCAGGTAACCTGTTCGATCGCAGCCTGGCCTTCCAGTCCGCCGAGTCGGCCCTGCGCCAGGGCGAGACCGTCGTGCAGGGATTGACTGCCATCCCCACCGCAACCGACTGCAGCAATCCCAGTGGTGTCTGCGGTAAGCCGGTCGCCGGCGAGGACCGCTCGCTGGGCACCACCGGCTGGGTCAATGCGGCAACGCTCGGCACCGGCACCGAGAACGCCCTGGCGGTCGGGACCGCCAGCGACCTGCAGTACCTGGTCGAGTACCTGGGCGAATTCCCCAATTGGTACAACTGCGACAAGGTCACGAGCGGCGCCGGCGAAATGCAGCCGGGTTGCATGGGCCATCGCTACCGTATCAGCGCGCGTTATCAGGCCGGTGGTCGATCGCAGGTTCTCCTGCAGTCGATTTATCGTCGCTACTAAGGGCACGAGGCCATGACCTTGAACAACTCCAACAATCGCAAGCTCGCTGCCAAACGCAACGCGACCAGCCGCTTGTGGGCGCTCGGGCTGGGTTTCGCGGCGACGCTGGCGGGCTTGCCCGGACATGCGGCGCTGGTGATCCCGCCGACGCCGCTGCAGTCGGCCACGCCGATCCCGCCGAACATCATGTTCATCCTCGATGACTCGGGATCGATGGAAGAGGGCTCGATGCCCGACAACGTCCCTTCGGTCAGCCCGGTCAACATTTCCGGCCTGGCTTACACCCGGAACACACTTTCCTACAATCCGGCGGTGACCTATACCGCCTGGAAGACGGCGACGGGCGGCACCGTGAGCGGTGGCACTTCGTTCACCGGCGTCTATGACGACAACAGCCTTGCCTCCGGCAATCGCGACCTGAGCCAGAACGTGCAGACGTTCTACGTGCCCAAGGCGACGGCGACCGACCTGGGCCAGACGGCCAGCTACTTCCGTTACCAGATCCTGACCAACGGCCAGATCTGGAAGGCCGAATACGCGGACGGGACGGCGGTGGATCCGACCACCTTGTTCAGTCCGCCCTCTACTCTGTCCGGGAACGGCAGGAGCTGGTACCGCAACACCGTTGAAGTTCCGGCCGACGCCAAGGACGTGACCTTCAAGATCACTGGCGGCAGCGGCGGAGACCCCGACCTCTATGTCGAACGAGGCGAGGCGCCGGATTTCAACACCGACGACGACGTCAATGACGGCGAGTGCAAGAAGACCTCCGATGGCCGCGAGCATACTTGCCTGTTCCCGAGCCCGCAGTCAGGCACCTTCCACCTCGGCGTCTACAACGACAGCAACAACAATGCCTACTCCGGGCTGACCCTCACCGTCACCTACGTCCAGGGCAACTCTGTCGGCTGCATGATCACTGCCGGCTGGGGCTGGCGCAATTGCGTACGCGAAACGCCGACCACTGCCCGTGACGAGGCCCAGGAGAAGGCCAACTACGCGATGTGGTACTCGTTCCACCGCACGCGCATGAAGGCGGCCAAGGCCGGCGCCAGCGAGGCCTTCAGCACCCTGACCGGTTCCAAGTACCGCGTCGGCTTCACCACGATCCACAATCGCTCCACCAGCTACGTTCCGGTGGCCACGCACAATGGCCTGTTCGAGAACGTCACCGCATCGGGTACCACGGCAGCGTCCTACAACCGGACCAACTGGTTCAACCTGCTCCATGCTGCCGAAGGCGACGGTTACACACCGCTGCGTACCGCGCTCAATCGCGTCGGCAAGTACTACGCCGACTCCCTGACCGGCAACAATGGTTCCGCAGGCCCGTATGGCCCGGCCAGCACCAACCAACTGGCTTGCCGCCAGAACTACGCGATCCTGACGACCGACGGCTACTGGAACGGCACCGATGGCAACGACGCGGAAACCGACTTCAGCGGGTATGTGAAAGGCGCCACTGGTGTGACCTTCGCCAACGAAGACAACACCGATGGTCCCGACATCGCCAAGCCGGGTGAAACTGCGAAGAAGCATTTCACCACCGGTGCGCCCTACACGGACAGCGTCAGCAAGACGCTGGCGGACGTGGCCATGTACTACTGGAAGAACGACCTGATGCCGGCGATGGACAACATCGTCCCGGCGTCGACCGCGAACCCGGCGTTCTGGCAGCACATGGTGACCTTCGGCATCTCCATCGGCCTGGCCGGTACGGTGTCGCAGACCACGGTGGCAGACGTCCTGCGCGACGGCGCGACGTCCTTTGCCTGGCCGAGCCCCTTCGCCAACAAGACCGGCGCGCGCATCGATGACCTGCTGCATGCCGCAGTCAACGGCCATGGCGCCTTCGCCGTGGCCAGCAATCCGCAGGAGTTCGCCAAGGCGCTCCAGGCGGCACTGGCGGACATCATCGCGCGCGAGAACTCTGGCTCCAACGTCACCCTCAGCAGCACCGGCCTGCAGACCGACACTCGCGCATTCGTCGCCAAGTACAAGTCCGGCGAATGGTGGGGTGAGCTGCAGGCATTCCCGGTCACTAACGGAGGCGTCGGTTCGCCTGCGACCTGGACGGCCTCCGAGGAGGTTCCGGACGACGAGCGCAGCAACGTCTACACGCTGGGCGCAGGCAATGGCACCGCGGTGGCCACGTTCCCGACGCAGGCCCAGAGTGATGTGCTGACCTCGGCGGTGGCCTCCTACATCAAGGGCAACCGCACGGGTGAAGGCACCACCTACCGTACGCGTACGCACCTGCTGGGCGACATCGTCAACTCGTCCCCGGCCTACGTTCGCGAACTGGACGGCACGACGGTCGTTGAAACCGTGTACATCGGTTCCAACGACGGCATGCTGCATGCATTCGATGCCAGCGACGGCACCGAGTTGTTCAACTACGTGCCGAACCTGCTCAACATGGCGACGCTGAAGAATCTCAGTGTGGTCAACAATTTCGAGCATCAGTACTTCGTCGACGGCCCGATCGTCGTGTCGAGCCGCCGCCAGACGCCAGGCAAGAACTACCTCGTCGGCGCGCTCGGCCGTGGTGGCAAGGGCGTGTACGGCCTGGATGTCTCGAGTCCTTCCACCTTCGCCAGCACCGGCAAGGCCTGGGAGTACGACGGTGGCAGCCTGACGGCTGACCGGGCGGACATGGGCCTTGTAATCGGCAAGCCGCTGATCGCAAAGATCTCTGGCGGCACTGTCGTGGCGATCATCTCCAACGGCGTCAACAGTGCCAGCGGCAAGGCCGCACTGTTCGTCGTCAACGCTGCGACCGGCGAGCACATCGCCAAGATCTCGACCAACAACGAAACCGACAACGGTCTGTCGATGCCGACGGCGGTCGATGTCGACGGCAACGGAAGCGTCGACTACGTGTACGCCGGAGACCTCCAGGGCAATGTCTGGAAGTTCAACCTGACCGCCTCGGCCGCCGCGTCCTGGACCGCAACGCGTCTGTTCACCGCGGTGGACCCGACCGACGCCAACAAGCGCCAGCCGATCAGCGGTGGCATCACAGTGTCGTTCAACCCCTATACGTTCACGCCGTGGATTTTCTTCGGCACCGGCCGTTACCTGACCGCCGGCGACAAGGACGACATGTCCGTCCAGACCTGGTACGGCATGCAGGACACGGGAACCGCGATCGCCGGCCGCAGCGCCCTCAAGCCACGCGACATCGTGGTCGGCGGAACGATCGCTGGCCGGGCGGTGCGCTCGTTCGAACAAGCGGCGGCCAACGACATGTCGGGCAAGAGCGGCTGGTACATCGATCTCGACAGCCCTCCCAACAACAAGGCCGACGGCGAGCGAATGGTCGGCAGCCAGGTTGTGGTGGGTGGTTCGATCCTGGTGGCATCGAGCATCATTCCGCAGAGCAGCGATTGCGACGTCAGCGGCAGGGGCTTCGTCAACGCCGTCGACATTTTCACCGGCGCCGCCGTCAGCACGCCGTTCTTCGATGCCAATGGCGACGGTGCGTTCAACAATCTCGACACGCTGAAGAACGGCACCGAAACCACTTCGCCAAACATCCCGGTGGGTTCGATCGATCTGGGCGTGGGCATGCCGACCGATCCGACCGTGCTGGAGAACCTCGTGGTGGTCGGTGGCTCCAAGGGCACCACCGGCAGCGTCGGGATCCAGCGAGTAGTCAAAGACGGCCGTATCTCCTGGCGCGAAATCCTCAAGGACTAACCGATGACACACCCCTTCAGCAGCGACTACCCGCGACCTGCAGGTCGCGGGCACCACCAGGCGGGCTTCACCCTGATCGAGATCATGATCGTCGTGTTGATCATCGGCGTCCTGATGGCGATCGCCTATCCGAATTACCAGAACCACATCATCAAGACCCGGCGCGCGGCCGTGGCGGGTTGCCTGGTCGAGCAGTCGCACTTCATGGAGCGCTACTACACGACCAACCTGACCTACGTGGGCGCGGCGCTGCCCAATGGCGGCTGCAAGCAGGACCTGACGAACTTCTATACCGTCAGTATTGTCACGGCTGCGACCACTGCCCGGACCTATACAGTGCAGGCCGTTCCCAAGAATCAGCAGGCGAGCCGCGACACCAAGTGCGGGACGCTGACGCTGAACCAGCTCGGCACGAAGACGGAAAGCGGAAGCGCGTCCAGCTACAGTGAGTGCTGGTAGCGATGGATTCAGGGGCCCGCAACAATGCGGGCCTCGCTCTTTGCGGGATCCGGACTGGGCAGCTCAACGTGATCTGGCGCACCGGCGCGGAGCGCGGAGACGGGCATCAAGTGCGGCCAAAAAAAAAGACCTGCGACATGATCGCAGGTCTCTTGTATCTGGCGCCCGAAGTTGGACTCGAACCAACGACCCCCTGATTAACAGTCAAGTGCTCTAACCGGCTGAGCTATTCGGGCGGGGACGGGCATTGTAAAGCCTCAGCGGACAGGGTCAATAGTCCAAGCGGAGATCAGGGCGAATTACTGCTGATCGTGGCCATTGGCGTGCGTTCCGATCGGATCCGGCCCGCCTGGCTTACGAAAATGCTACCGATCAATGCGCCATCCGCGCTGGCGTACACGTACAAGGTGAGATTGCTGCCCTCGCTGAAACCGTCCGGCTGGAAACGAAGGCGCGGACGAGTGCTCCTGATCACCAGCCCGCGTCCGCCGGACGAAGCACGCACGAGCCTGCCATCGCGTGCCGTGAATGTGATCCATCCCTGGTCCCAGACGCTGTCCGGCCGGCAGGTCAGGCCATCCTGGCTCGGGCAGACCACCACAGGGCCGTCGCGCAGCAGCGACAGGCTTCTGGCCATCGCCAACGATGCCGTCAATTCGTGGAAAACGCCATTGGCCCGGACCGCCAGCGTTACCTGCCTGAACGCGGGAGCGCCCAGGCCCAGCGTCACGCCCAGTATCGCCATGGCCACCAGCAGTTCCAGCAGGGTCAGGCCTTGCATGTGCCGGTCCATGGGGCCAACTCCGGTGTCGCGGGCAGCCGACTATCCGCGCGACGGCAGCTGAATCCAGTCGGCGCGCGGACGTCGGTCGGGGTAGGGAAGCGACGTCGCTGTCCCCATCTCCAGCACCGACTACACTGAAGAATTACCCCCGGGGCGATCGCCGATGAACGACAGTCTCCATCCCGCAGGCTTCCAACTGGTTTCGCCTTACGAGCCCGCGGGTGATCAGCCGCAGGCGATCGCGCGCCTGGTGGATGGCTTCGAGAGCGGACTGGCCTCGCAGACCATGCTCGGCGTGACCGGCTCGGGCAAGACCTTCACCGTCGCCAACATCATCCAGTCGGTGCAGAAGCCGACGCTGGTGATGGCGCCCAACAAGACCCTGGCGGCGCAGCTGTACGGCGAGTTCAAGGCTTACTTCCCGCACAACGCGGTCGAGTACTTCGTCAGCTACTACGACTACTACCAGCCCGAAGCCTACGTGCCGTCGAGCGACACCTTCATCGAGAAGGACAGCTCGGTCAACGAGCACATCGAGCAGATGCGCCTGTCGGCGACCAAGGCGCTGCTGGAGCGCCGCGACACGATCATCGTCTGCACGGTGTCGGCGATCTACGGCCTGGGTGATCCGAACGAATACTTCCGCATGGTCCTGCACATGGTCCGTGGCGAGCGCATCGACCAGCGCGAGCTGATCCGCCGCCTGACCGAGATGCAGTACACCCGCAACGACACCGAACTGCGTCGCGCCACCTATCGCGTGCGCGGCGAAGTGGTCGATGTGCACCCCGCGGAAAGCGATTCCGAGGCGCTGCGGATCGAATTGTTCGACGGCGAGATCGAGCAGCTCAGCGTGTTCGACCCGCTCACCGGCGAGACCCTGCGCCGCGTGCCGCGCTACACCATCTACCCCGGTTCGCATTACGTCACCACGCGCCGCACCGTGCTCGATGCGATCGAGACGATCAAGGACGAGCTGCGCATGCGCCTGGAGCAGCTCTACGCCGAGAACAAGCTGGTCGAGGCGCAGCGCCTGGCCCAGCGCACCCAGTTCGACCTGGAGATGCTGGCCGAGGTCGGCTACTGCAACGGCATCGAAAACTACTCCCGGCACCTCACCGGGCACATGCCCGACGAGCCGCCGCCGTGCCTGTTCGACTACCTGCCGCCGGACGCGCTGCTGGTGGTCGACGAATCGCACGTGACCGTCCCCCAGATCGGCGCGATGTACAAGGGCGACCGCTCGCGCAAGGAAACGCTGGTGCAGTTCGGTTTCCGCCTGCCGTCGGCGCTCGACAACCGGCCGCTGCGCTTCGAGGAATGGGAAGGCCGCTCGCCACGCGCGGTCTATGTATCGGCGACGCCGGGCCCGTACGAGTTGCGCAAGTCCGAAGATCAGATCGTCGAACTCGTCGTGCGCCCGACCGGCCTGATCGATCCGGAAGTCGAGATCCGCCCGGTCGGCACGCAGGTCGACGACGTCCTCGGCGAGATCCGCGAGCGCGTCGCCATGGGCGACCGCGTGCTGATCACCACGCTGACCAAGCGCATGGCCGAGAACCTCACCGAGTACCTGGGCGAGCACGGTGTGCGCGTGCGTTACCTGCACTCGGACATCGAGACGGTCGAGCGCGTGGAAATCATCCGCGACCTGCGCCTGGGCAAGTTCGACGTGCTGGTCGGCATCAACCTTCTGCGCGAGGGCCTGGACATGCCCGAGGTGTCGCTGGTGGCGATCCTCGACGCCGACAAGGAAGGCTTCCTCCGTTCGGCCGGCTCGCTGATCCAGACCATCGGCCGCGCCGCCCGCAACCTGCGCGGCAAGGCGATCCTGTATGCCGACCGCATCACCAACTCGATGCAGAAGGCGATCGACGAGACCGACCGTCGCCGCGCCAAGCAGGTCGAATACAACCTCGAGCACGGCATCACGCCCAAGTCGATCGCCAAAGCCATCGTCGATGTCATGGAAGGCGCCCGCGCCGAACCGGGCGAGACCGCGAAGGGCAGGGGCAAGGCGCGCAAGGTGGCCGAGGACCTGGCCGAGTACGCCCGCCTCAGCCCGAGCCAGTTCGCCGCGCGCATCAAGTCGCTGGAGCAGCAGATGTACCAGCACGCGCGCGATCTGGAGTTCGAGGAAGCCGCGGCGGTGCGCGATCAGTTGCGGCAGTTGAAGGACGCGGGCTTCGCTGCCTGACGACGTAGAAGCCCGTCATTCCCGCGAAGGCGGGAACCCAGGGACGTTGCTCTACGCGTTGGCTGACGATGCGGACCGGTGTCGCTGCATCACTAGGAGCAGAGTCCCTGGGTTCCCGCCTTCGCGGGAATGACGGGAATCGCGCATGTGACGGAATTGGGGTGTTGCCGCCATCGCGCCGACGGGCTAAACTGCGCGCCCTCGTGAGCCACTTGTGGCGAAACGAAGGGCGGTTAGCTCAGCGGTAGAGCACTACCTTGACATGGTAGGGGTCACAGGTTCGAACCCTGTACCGCCCACCAATATGTTGCGAACGGCCGGGCTCTGCCCGGCCGTTCTGCTTTCCGGGCCCCGGATTTCCGCTGCCCGCACGCGCTCGGCGTTGACTTGCCGGCGCGAAGACCCAACTATTTCACCAGGCTCCGGCAATCGGCCGGAGGCAGGACCCAGAGGTGGCCCGCGGCAACACCGCCGGCCGAGCGTGCGACATGAGCACTACCACTTCCCATCGCTGAACGCCGACGACGCCCCTGCAGGACGGCGCCGCGGCGCCGTTTTTGTTTCCGGAAGCCGACATTTGCCGCCGCTTCCGACGATCCCCAACCGCCAAGCCGCGCACCCGCGCGCCAGCAAGACGCCCTCTCATGATCGCAATCACCCTCCCTGACGGCAGCCGCCGCGAATTCGAACAGCCTGTGTCCGTTGGCGAGGTCGCCGCCTCGATCGGCGCCGGCCTGGCCAAGGCTGCACTGGCCGGCAAGGTCGACGGCAAGCTCGTCGACTCCAGCTACCGCATCGACCACGACGCCTCGCTCGAGATCGTCACCGAAAAGCACCCCGACGCCCTCGACGTGCTGCGCCACTCCACCGCGCACCTGCTGGCGCAGGCCGTGCAGCGCCTGTACCCGGGCGCGCAGGTCACCATCGGCCCGGTCATCGACAACGGCTTCTACTACGACTTCGCCTACGAGCGCCCGTTCACGCCGGAAGACCTGCCGGCGATCGAGGCGGAGATGCAGAAGATCGTCAAGGAAGCCCAGCCGGTCTCGCGCAGCGTGAAGTCGCGCGATGACGCAGTGGCCTTCTTCCGCGGCATCGGCGAGGCCTACAAGGCCGAGATCATCGAATCGATCCCGGCCAGCGAAGACCTGTCGCTGTACAGCCAGGGCGAGTTCACCGACCTGTGCCGCGGCCCGCACGTGCCGTCCACCGACAAGCTGCGCGCGTTCAAGCTGATGAAGGTCGCCGGCGCCTACTGGCGCGGCGATTCCAACAACCAGATGCTCAGCCGCATCTACGGCACCGCCTGGCTCAACGACAAGGACCTCAAGGCCTACCTGACCCAGCTGGAGGAAGCCGAGAAGCGCGACCACCGCAAGATCGCCAAGCAGCAGGACCTGTTCCACCTGCAGGAAGAGGCCCCGGGCCTGATCTTCTGGCATCCCAAGGGCTGGTCGATCTGGCAGGTCGTCGAGCAGTACATGCGCAAGGTCTACCGCGACAGCGGCTACCAGGAAGTGCGCTGCCCGCAGATCCTCGACGTGTCGCTGTGGCAGAAGTCCGGCCACTGGGACAACTACCAGGAAAACATGTTCTTCACCGAGTCGGAGAAGCGCACCTACGCGCTCAAGCCGATGAACTGCCCCGGCCACGTGCAGGTGTTCAACCACGGCCTGCACAGTTACCGCGACCTGCCGATCCGCTACGGCGAGTTCGGCGCCTGCCACCGCAACGAGCCCTCCGGCGCGCTGCACGGCATCCTGCGCGTGCGCGGCTTCACCCAGGACGACGGCCACATCTTCTGCACCGAGGACCAGATCGAGGCCGAGGTCAGCGCCTTCCACCAGCAGGCGCTGGCCGTCTACGACGTCTTCGGCTTCAGTGAGATCCAGATCAAGATCGCCCTGCGCCCGGACAAGCGCCTGGGCGACGATGCCACCTGGGACAAGGCCGAGAATGCCCTGCGCTCGGCCCTGAGCGCGGCCGGCGTGCAGTGGGAGGAACTGCCCGGCGAGGGCGCCTTCTACGGCCCCAAGATCGAATACCACCTCAAGGACGCCATCGGCCGGACCTGGCAGCTGGGCACCATGCAGGTCGATTTCATGATGCCGGGCCGCCTGGGCGCCGAATATGTCGACGAAAGCAGCCAGCGCCGCCACCCGGTGATGCTGCACCGGGCCATCGTCGGCTCGATGGAACGCTTCATCGGCATCCTGATCGAGCACCATGCCGGCCAGTTCCCGGCCTGGCTGGCCCCGATCCAGGCGGTTGTCATGAACATCACCGACGCCCAGGGCGATTACGTGGACGAAGTCCGGAAAACCCTTGCAAATCAAGGATTCCGGGTCCACGCCGATTTGCGCAACGAAAAGATCGGCTATAAGATTCGCGAGCATACCCTGCAGCGCGTGCCCTACCTGCTCGTGGTCGGTGACCGCGAGAAGGAAAACGGCCAGATTTCTGTGCGCACGCGGGGAGGGGAGGACCTCGGGACGATGACCGCCTCCGAATTCGCCTCGCGTTTGCGCAATGAGGGCGTTCAATAAGCCCGTAAGCTGCCCAGGTCCGGCTGCCATCCCCCGGCGGCCGGCACGATCCATACCGGAGATTGCAACATCAGTACCCCCGAAAAGCCGAATCGCAAGAACCAGGAAATCCGCGTCCCGCGCGTGCGCGTGATTGGCAGTGATGGCGAGATGATCGGCGTGCTTACGCGCGACGAAGCGCTGCGCATGGCAGAAGACGAAGGCCTCGACCTCGTCGAAATCCAGCCCAACGCTGATCCGCCGGTCTGCAAGGTCATGGACTTCGGCAAGTTCCGCTTCGAGCAGCAGAAGAAGGCCAACGAGGCGAAGAAGAAGACCAAGCAGGTCGAGATCAAGGAACTCAAGTTCCGTCCGGTGACCGACGAGGGCGACTACCAGATCAAGCTGCGCAACATGCGCCGCTTCCTGGAAGAGGGCGACAAGGTCAAGGTCAACATCCGCTTCCGTGGCCGCGAAATGAGCCACCAGGAGCTCGGCCGCGAGATGGCTGCGCGGATCGAGGCCGACCTGGGCGAGGACATCGTGATCGAATCGCGTCCGCGCCTTGAAGGCCGGCAGATGGTCATGATGATCGCGCCGAAGAAGAAGATCTGACGCGTTACACCCTCTCCCGCCTGCGGAGAGGGCCTCAGGGGCCAAACCCCTGATTCTGAAAGAAAACATTTGCAAGCCCGGCAGCCAGCCCGCATAATGTGCGGCCCGGTTCGCCGGGTTTGTTGTGTGCTGTACCAGGAACCTGTCGTAGAATCATTTCAAGATCAACGACTTACAAGCCGGCAAGGGCAGGACGGAAAGAGTGGCGCGAGCCACCGCCCAGGCCAGTGACAGAACTCCGAAAGGACATCGCAATGCCCAAGATCAAAACCAATCGGGCGGCAGCCAAGCGCTTCCGGAAGACCGCTTCCGGCAAGTACAAGTGCGGCCACGCCAACAAGAGCCACATCCTCACCAAGAAGGCGACCAAGCGGAAGCGCAACCTGCGGCAGACGAACCATGTTCGTGCCGAGGACGCGGGCCGTCTGGACCGCATGCTGCCGTATCTTTGAGGAGGACTGAACAATGGCTCGAGTTAAGCGTGGTGTAACGGCGCGCCGCCGTCACAAGAAAATCCTGAAGCAGGCCAAGGGCTACTATCACGCCCGTCGCAAGGTCTTCCGCGTCGCCAAGCAGGCGGTGACGAAGGCCCTGCAGTACGCCTACATCGGTCGTAAGCAGAAGAAGCGTCATTTCCGTTCGCTGTGGATCACCCGCATCAATGCGGCTGCCCGCATCAACGGCATGAGCTACAGCCGTTTCATCAACGGCCTGCTGAAGGCTGGCATCACCCTCGACCGTAAGGTGCTGGCGGACATCGCCGTGCACGACGCACAGGGTTTTGCAGCGCTGGCAGAGAAGGCGAAGAGCGCGCTCGCGGCGTAAGTTGCTCGCCCGGTGCCACGGTCCGCACGGCGGATCGTGTTGCTGCGGCACAACGCAGTACACGCATGGGGAAGGGCGCAAGTCCTTCCCCATGTTTCGTTTTGGACGATGCTTTTTGTCCGAGGGGTTGCTGGCACATGAGTGGAATCGAATCACTGACGCAGCAGGCGCTGGGCGACATCGCCGCCGCCGACACGCCCGACGCCGTCGAGGCGTTGCGCGTCGCGCTGCTGGGCAAGCAGGGCAGCGTCACCGCGCAGCTCAAGCAGCTGGGCGCACTGCCCGCCGACCAGCGCAAGAGCGCCGGCGAGGCCATCAACCGCGCGCGTGACGCGCTGACCGAAGCCCTGGGCGAGCGCAAGCGCGTGCTCGACGATGCCGCGCTCGATTCGCGCCTGGCCTCCGAGAGCATCGACGTCACCCTGCCGGGCATCGACGCCGGCCGCGGCGGCCTGCACCCGGTCAGCCGCACCATGGAGCGCATCGCCGAGATCTTCGGCCGCCTGGGCTTCGAGCTCAGCAACGGCCCCGAGATCGAGGACGACTGGCACAACTTCGAGGCCCTGAACTTCCCGCCGCACCATCCGGCGCGGGCCATGCACGACACCTTCTACTTCGGCGACGGCCGCCTGCTGCGCACGCATACCTCCGGCGTGCAGGTGCGCTACATGCAGGACACCCGTCCGCCGCTGCGCATGATCGCGCTGGGCAAGGTCTACCGCAGCGACAGCGACCAGACCCACACGCCGATGTTCCACCAGTGCGAAGGCCTGCTCGTCGACGAGCACGCCAGCTTCGCCGACCTCAAGGGCACGCTGGCCGAGTTCGTGCGCGCGTTCTTCGAGCGCGACTTCGAGATGCGTTTCCGCCCGAGCTACTTCCCCTTCACCGAGCCGTCCGCCGAAGTCGACATCGCCTGGCAGCAGCCCGACGGCTCGACCCGCTGGCTGGAAGTGCTTGGCTGCGGCATGGTCCACCCGAGCGTGCTGCGCAACGTCGGCATCGATCCGGAGAAGTACACCGGCTATGCCTTCGGCCTGGGCGTGGAGCGTTTCGCGATGCTGCGTTATGGCGTTGACGACCTGCGCAGCTTCTTCGATAACGACGTGCGCTTCCTGAAGCAGTTCGCCTGACAGCGGGAATATGGAGCGGGAACAGGGAGTGGGGAACGACGGTCTTCCCCATTGGCCCCGTCCCGGCCCGAAGGGCCCTTGGCCTCTAGTTCCCAATTCCCGCTTCACCACTCCCGTTCCTTATTCCCGGCTGCAACCATGAAATTCTCCGAAAACTGGCTGCGACAGCATGTGCCGACCACCGCGACGCGCGACGATCTCGCCGCGACGCTGACCGCGATCGGCCTGGAAGTCGAGGAAGTGACCGCGCTGGGCGAATCGCTCGACGGCGTCGTCGTCGGCCACATCGTCAGCGCCGAAAAGCATCCCGAAGCCGACCGCCTGCAGGTCTGCCAGGTCGACACCGGCAACGGCACCGTGCAGATCGTCTGCGGCGCGCCCAATGCGCGCCCGGGCCTGAAGGCACCGCTGGCGATGGTCGGCGCGAACCTGCCCGGCGGCATCGCCATCAAGGCCGCCAGGCTGCGCGGCGTCGAGTCGTCGGGAATGCTGTGCTCGGCGAAGGAGCTGGGCGTGGACCCGGATGCCTCGGGCCTGCTCGAGTTGCCGGTCGATGCACCGGTGGGTGCGCCGCTCGCGCAGTTCCTCGGCCTTCCCGATGCCAGCATCGAGATCAAGCTCACGCCCAACCGTGCCGACTGCTTCAGCGTGCGCGGCATCGCTTACGACGTCGCGGCGGCACTCACCAGTGAAGTGCGTGAGTTCGACACCACGCCGGTGGCAGCGCAGAGCGATGCGACACTGGCCGTCGAGTTGCAGGCCGGTGCACGCGTGCCGCGCTTCGTCGGTCGCGTCATCGACGACGTCGACGCCACCGTGGCGACGCCGGCATGGATGGCCGAACGCCTGCGTCGCAGCGGCGTGCGTCCGATCAGCTTTCTTGTCGACGTCACCCAGTACGTGATGCTCGAACTCGGCCAGCCGATGCACGCCTTCGACAAGGCGACGCTGGAAGGCGCGGTCGTCGTGCGTCCGGCGCGCGCAGGCGAAGAGGTCAAGCTGCTCGACGGCCGCACGGTCGCGCTCGACGAGGAGTTCCTCGTCGTCGCCGACAGCAGCGGCGGCCACGGCGCGCGTGCCGTCGCACTGGGCGGCATCATGGGCGGCTTCGATACCCGCGTGACCGATACCACCCGCAGCGTCTTCCTCGAAGCCGCGCACTGGGTGCCGTCGGCGATCATCGGTCGCAGCCGCAGGCTGGGCATGCACACCGACGCCGGCCATCGTTTCGAACGTGGTGTCGATCCGGAGCTGCCGCGCATTGCAGTCGAGTACGCGACCAGGCTGATCCTCGACATCGCCGGCGGCGTCACCGGCCCGATCATCGAAGCCGCATTGCCCGAACACCTGCAGCCGTCGCAGCCGATCACGCTGCGCCGCGCGCGCCTGGCGCGCGTGCTGGGCCTGCAGGTCGCCGATGCCGAAGTCGAGCGCATCCTGCGCGCGCTTGGCCTGTCGGTGGAGAACCTGGCTGACGGTTGGCGCGTGATCCCGCCGAGCCGCCGCTTCGACCTCGCGATCGAGGAAGACCTGATCGAAGAGATCGCGCGCATCCACGGCTACGACACGATCCCCACGACGCTGCCCAGCGGTGCCGCGCGCCTGGTCGCGCCGAGCGAAACCCGCGTCGAGGATTCCAGCGCCCGTTGCCAGATGGCCTCGCGCGACTACCTGGAAGCGGTCAACTACGCCTTCGTCGACGCCGACCTGCTGGCCAAGTGGGGCAAGGCCGACGGCGCCGTGCCGCTGGCCAACCCGCTCAGCGCCGAGCTCGGCGTGATGCGTACGGCCCTGCTGCCGGGCCTGGTCGCCGCGCTGGCACGCAACACCGTGCGCCAGCAGCCCCGCGTGCGCCTGTTCGAGCTGGGCAATGTCTTCAGCGCAAATGGCGCCGATGCCCCGCGCGAGACGCCACGGATCGCTGCTGCCATCTGTGGCGAAGCGACCGCCGAGCAGTGGGCGACGACCGCCCGTCCGGCCGGTTTCCACGACCTCCGGGGCGACCTGGACAGCCTGACCGCGCTGGCCGGCGCCAACCTCGAGTACCGCCCGTCGCAGCCCGCCTGGGCGCACCCGGGTCGCTCGGCCGACGTCTACCGCGATGGTGTGTACCTGGGCTGGATCGGCCAGCTGCACCCGCGCCTGCAGCGCTCGCTGGACCTCGACGTAGACGTGGTGGCCTTCGAGCTCGATCTGGAGCCGCTGTTCAGCCGCGCAGTGGCCAAGGCCGGCGCACTGTCGAAGTACCCGTCGGTGCGCCGCGACCTGGCGTTCGTGGTGGCTGAATCGGTCACCTGGGGTGCCTTGTCGGCCGCCGTTCGTCGGGCCGCCGGCACCGCGCTTCGCGACCTCGTCCTGTTCGACAAATACCAGGGCAAGGGCGTGGAACCGGGTTTCAAAAGTCTTGCTATGGGCTTGATTCTGCAGGATGAATCGCGCACGCTCACTGACCGTGAGGTAGACGCAACGGTGGCTTCGGTGACCGATGCCCTGCAGCGCGAACACGGTGCGGTGATCCGGGGCTGAGGTTGAAGGAAAAAAGATGGCACTGACCAAAGCTGAGATGGCCGAGCGCCTGTTCGACGAAGTCGGGCTGAACAAGCGCGAGGCGAAGGAATTCGTCGATTCCTTCTTCGACGCCCTGCGCGAGGCGCTGGAGCAGGGCCGCCAGGTGAAGCTGTCGGGTTTCGGCAATTTCGACCTGCGCCGCAAGAACCAGCGGCCGGGCCGCAACCCGAAGACCGGCGAGGAGATTCCGATCTCCGCGCGCACCGTGGTGACCTTCCGTCCCGGACAGAAGCTCAAGGAACGCGTGGAAGCGTATAGCGGCGTTGACCAAACCGACGTGAAGCACGCAGGAGCGAAGCATGCTTGATCCCGGCAGCAATCGTGAACTCCCGCCGATCCCGGCCAAGCGCTACTTCACCATCGGTGAAGTCAGTGAGCTGTGCGACGTCAAGCCGCACGTGCTGCGCTACTGGGAGACCGAGTTCCCGATGCTCAACCCGGTCAAGCGTCGCGGCAACCGCCGCTACTACCAGCGCCACGAGGTGCTGATGGTCCGGCAGATCCGCGGCCTGCTGTACGAACAGGGCTACACCATCGGCGGTGCCCGCCTGCGCCTGGAAGGCGAATCGGCCAAGGACGAGTCCGCGCTGAGCTCGCAGATCATCAAGCAGGTGCGGATGGAGCTGGAAGAGGTCCTCACGCTGCTGCGCCGCTGACGCGGCACCTCGTAGTGTTCATGGCCAGATGGATGGCCGGACACGGCAACAAGCGGCTATACTTGCCGCCCGCCGCAAGGCGGAGATCGCAATACACGTCGGGGCGTAGCGCAGCCTGGTAGCGCATCTGCCTGGGGGGCAGAGGGTCGTCGGTTCAAATCCGGCCGTCCCGACCATTGCATCAAGCACTTACGTGACGTGGAGTATACGCGTCACCCTAAAGTCACCCTAATATCACCCTATTCGTCCTGAAGGGACTCGTTCGTTGGGCGTGGGGGGAGTATGCGACGTGGTAACTCGCGCGATAGGCCGAATCGTGCGCTACGGTCTCGGCAAGAGGATGAAGCAGGATCACTTGCGGTGTCGAACCCGCACGTGTGGAGCACAGTTGAGGACTTGCTCAGCCCTTTGGTTAAAGTTGCCGCGCTGATTGCTGGCGCATGCGCACTGGCGTATTTGTGCGGCCGTCGCTACTTCGACACATATTTCCGACAGGTCGGGGCCGACTGGGTCGTTGGGCTCATTTCACCAACAACGATGATGGGGATGGCGCTGCCCGTGCTCTTATCGTTGGTTACGTTTGTTGGCACGGGTCTAATATTCGTACACTTTCACGGCATCAAGGCAAGAACACTTTTCCAGGTGCTTCTGTTGGTGACAGCCTTGTGGCTGATATTCGTCGTCAGCTTTTACTTCCCAGACCTTTCGGACGAGGCAAAGCCTGCCAGATTCGGCTTCATAGCCTTTGGGGTGTTAGGCCTTTCGATTGCTGTGGTCTTCATGATCGCGTTGGTCGAAGAAGGGCATATCCGACTTTTGGAGGCGAAGGCTGTGATGTACACGTCGGTGCTTCTGGGATTCCTCATATTTGGCTTCCAGACTGCCGGTACCTGGTCGGCAAAGCTCGACTTCTACGCTGGGACCACTGAGTTGCCAGTGCTACTCGACGACAAGGCGTCCACTCGATGGCGGTTGGTTCTGGCGATCGACCCAACCGTGTTCGTGGTCGCTCTCCCCGCCCGCGCCCAAGATGACGTTGTGCTTCGCGTCATAGGTCGTGACGAGATCAAGGCTGTTGTGGGCCCTCCTCGCTCCCCAGCCGGTCTGGAAGACTAGTCGTCGGCTCTGGGCCCCGGCGGGGGGCTTCGGAGCTAGGGGGGCTTGCATCGCAAAGGGGGCTGTTTGAGAATAGCCGACCATCTTGGTTCCGTATGGCCCTGAGTCCCAGAGTCAATTGAAATCAATGAGTTACATGCCGTCATCCCCCGGCGCGGCTAGCAGTCCACTGTTTTCCCGATTGAAAACGTGACGAACGGCAGGATTGACGTTGACTAGCGGTTGACACTATTTAGGTATTGTCACCAATAGAGCTAGGCAATTGGTGTACTGTCTGGTTTAGCAGGGGATATCCCTTGCGACTCAACCCGGGCCATGCCTGGGTAGAGGCATATGTGTAGGTACCATCAACTGGAGGCACGGATCGTCAGGTCCGTAGGATCGACATGACCACCCAAATGAGAGAAGTCCAGGAGCTGCTTTTCGGCACTGGTGGATTGGGAGTGGCCAACGTCAAGTTGTTCCCGGGGAGCAACCGTTTCGCCACACCGGAGCAGATTGCTGCGGAGATCAAAAAGGGACTGGCTGAGATCGAGGCTGGCAATGCCACCGAGATGGTTGCTGGCTAAACACTGCAGGCAGGGAAAGCCCCTTTGAGCTATCGCGCGCTGTATGACTTCTGCAACACGCTGAACCGCCGTCCCAACCGTTTCGAAATCATCGACAAAGTCGTTGCCCTGACCGGTCGCCAAGGCCGGCCGGGGATTATGTTTGTGGGATACGACCCTACGATCCTTCGTGGGCTCGTGATGTGGTTCGTTCCCTCTGCCCACCCTATGCATCGCCGATGTAATGGTGAGCCGTTGATTCAGGTCGCTCGTGAACTGTCACCTGAGTGGCAGCGCCTGGTCATCATCAAAGAGATGATGCACTACTTCGACACCGATCTTGAAAAGGTTGGCACGCCAGCCGAATTCGAGGGATTGGTGAACGAATTCTCATCCGAGAAGCCGGTCGACTCGATCGCTATGGTTTCTGAAGTTCGCGCACTGTGGCGCGCCTTGGCCGTACTGTGCCCCGAGTCTCTCAGGCAGGACTACCAGCGCGGGAGGACTGCAGGCGAGGTGACGGACGAGGAGATCGCTCGCGCGCTGAAGGTGCCTATCGAGTACGTGCCGCATCTGTTCGATCCAGACTTCAAGCACGTTGTTGGCGGCTTGTTCTGATATTTTCGCCCGGAAAGGGCACAGGTGACGCTGCGCTTACGCGTCACCCAGTTCAACCTATCGCGGCAGCGTGATGCCGGTCGAAACCGGTTGCCAGGGCGTGTTGTGGCCCTCCAAATATCCCTTGGTCATCGCCTCGCTCGCGTGGCCCATCAGCGCCTGTACCTGCTGCAGCGTCCACCCTGCGTCCTGTAGCAGCGCACCGCCCAGGCTGCGGATCTCGTGGAATGTCGGCGGGTTGTCACCGTCGACGCCGGCCTCATCGCGCGCATCTGCGAACGCTCTGGACAGTTGCTCCGGTAGAACCTGCGTGTGGTGCGTACGCGACTTCGCGCGCTTGTCCTGCGGCCGCGCCTTCTCCGGCAGCCGGTGCACGATGAAGGGTGACACCACGTCGTCACGCGCGCGCTGCAGCAGGGCCTCCAGCTCCGCGCCGATGGCGATCTGCAACCGCACGCCGGTGCTGTCCTCGGTTTTCGTCGGCACCACCCACAGCGCGCCAGCGCGGACGTCGGCGAACTTCAGCGAGACCACGTCCTCGCGGCGCAGAAGCGTCAGCAGAGACAGGTCCATCGCGTTGCGCACCCACTCCGGCGCCGTCGCCCAGATCTTCCGATAGACGTCGATTGTGAGCCGTTCGCGCTTGCGCTCGTGCGTGAACTTTCGGGTAGCCATCGCCGGGTTGTCGTCCATCCAGCCTTCCTCGACGGCACACGCGAGGATCCAGCCCAACACCAGGCGGAACTGCTGGCGCGATCGCGGAGACGGTGTGACGTTGCGGATGAACTCCGCGCAGTCCTTCACCGACAGTCCCTGGAGCTCGCGATCGCCGATGCCACCCTCGATGCGGCGGATCACGCTCTCGTAGACCTCGGCCGTCTTCGGTGCCCACTTCCGCCCTGGGATGTCGTCGGCGCGGAAGACCTTGATCGCATCGGTGACCGCTTTCTCCGTGCCCATCACCTTGGCGACCAAGTCGCTGGTAGGCGTCAGCAGGGAGTTCAGCTTCTTGGCGGCAGCGAAGGCCCTGGCCTTGTCGACGCCTAGGCGCGTCTCCTTCTTCGTGACCGGATTGCGGTACTTGAAGCCGGTCTTGTTCGGGTAGAGGTTGGGCGGCCAGCCTTGGCGGCTGCGCGATCGACTGCGTCCCATGATCTGACTCCAGAATTCCTGAATGAATGGGGGCAAGCGGCAAAGCGACTTGGCCGAGTTTGCCAGTTGAACTTCGATGCCCGTGTCGAGGTGTGGAAGCTGTAGTCTCTCGAAGAAGGTCGGCAGGGAATGCCGATCGAGGGGGTGGCATTGAAGGTCAATCGAAACACAAGCGAACAGGGCTTTGGTCGCCAGTGCCACGACTGTCACGTCATAACGGTGTTTGCAAATAGCCGGGAAGTCCAGTTGGGTTGGCTGTTAGATATCCGCATCGAGCTACCTGAGGGGGGATCGATTTCGCGGGGAGCAGAAGTTTGTGCCGCTACCTCGGAAGAGGCCGTCGCCTTTGGAATTCGCGTCGGCCGCGACTTGATCGACGGCTTGGTCCTCTAGATTGCCTTCAGCTGGCCTCGTCGAGGACGCGCCTGACGAGCTCGTCGCCCTCAGCTAGCCAAGCGTGCTCGTCGACGTACCAGGTGTTATCCACGTGTAGCGCGCGCCGAGCATGAAATCGCTGTACGCCTTGTCGAAGTTCCGCTCCGACGGCGCGAACACGGGGTTCACCGGGTCGAACCTCACCTGAAGGTCTACATCGACATAGCGCAGACCACCGAAGACGTCGAGCCCACTATAACGCCCAGCGCCAGGACTCCACACGGCGGCCAGTTCGAACAATTGCGTGTCGAGGTCGGACTGGGTCCTGATACGGGTGAAGTCCTTATCGTCCTCGAGCCCAAGGAATATGTAGTCGGCGAACATGCCGAACTGCTCACCCTGTCCTTCGGCATGGATCAGGAAGGCGCCGTCAATCTTGTCGATGATGTCCGAGAACGATGTGTCGGTTTCCGCAGGGGGTTCGTTCGTGCGCAGATCTGTGCTGATGCTTGGCGCCCAGAGGTAAGGTGCAATCATCCATTCCCAGTCATCGCCCTCGGCCGCATGGGAGGAGAAGGAGGCGCCCATCATGCAAAGCGCACCGGCGGTGATCGCCGAGACTCGGGAAACCCAGCTCATCACCTGGTTCTCTTCACGGTTCGCCCGGACCAGAATCTCGCTCATTTCAGATACCTGACGTTGAGGCTACCGATCTTCCCGTTAAACTCGAACGGCTTGCGATCGAAGTACGCAAGTGACACTGGCGAATAGCTGTCTCGGCCCACGTCGAATGCATCGTTGGCGGTGAAAGTCAGTGGTGCAGAACGCGGAACCGTGCCCTTGGCAACTTCCTTCCCATCGATGCGAACGACCACATCGAGCGGTCCGCCGTGGTCGGTTCCGGCCTTGCGCGTTTCGACCTCGATCTTGACCTTGCCCGTGGGCAGCGGTGCAGAAGACGCGAGCTGCGTGCGCTCGATTTCGAAGAGGTTGTACTCGTACGTCAACTTTCCCTGATCCACCCACAGGGCTACGCCGCCAGAGAACGCCCCTAACGCGTAGAGCACACCCTGCGAGTCTGGCTTGAGTTCGGTCTCGATGGTGACCAGGTTGCTACGGGCGCCGACCTTGGGCGCGGTGAATTCGGGAACACCGACCACGGCCTGGGTGAAGTTGAACTCGGTCGCCGGATTGGACGGGGCATCTTCAGGATGGAACACCACCGACCACAATCCGCCACCCACCGGCCAGACCTTGTTCGCCTGGGCATCCGCGCCGAATCCTGCCTTCAGCGCCTGCAGCTTCTCCGGGTGTTGGGCCGCAACGTCTTTGGCCTGCGAATAGTCCGTGCGCAGGTCGTGCAACTCCCAAGTGTCCTGGTCCGGCGACCATTTGAAAATCGCCGGGTCCACGCCCGGCTTCCACGGAATGCGTGGGCCAAAGACCGACGCGATCCAGTCGTCCTGGTAGAACGCCCGACTGCCCATGATCTCGAAGTACTGGCTCTTCTTGCGCCCCGGAGCCTTCTCTGAGTTGAACGTATAGGCCAGGCTCACGCCGTCGAGCGGGTCCTGCGTGATGCCGTCGACCAGCTTCGGCGGCGTGATGTCCAGCACGTCGTAGATCGTCGGAACGATATCGTTGACATGGTGGAACTGCGTACGCGGTTTCTTATCCGGCTTGATCTTGTCCGGCCAGGAGACCACCAGCGGCGTGCGCGTCCCGCCGAAGTGCGCAGCCACCAGCTTGGTTGATCGATGCGGCGTAGATCCCGCCCACGCCCAGCCCGCGTGGTACATGTTGTCGGCCTTGGGCGATCCGAGGACGTCCAGCCCGCCCAGCTCGTTCATCGCGCGGATGTGGTCCTTGATCTCGGTGCGAATGCCGTTCTGCGCCAACAGTTCGCTGATCGTTCCGTTCTGGCCTTCCGCGCTGGATCCGTTGTCGCCCCAAACATAGAAGATGAGCGTGTTGTCGCGAATTCCCATTTCCTCCAGTGCGTCGATGAGGCGGCCGGCTTGTACATCGGCGTGCTCGGTGTATCCGGCGAAAACTTCCATCAACCGCCGCTGGAAGGGTTTCTCGTCCTCGGGGATGTCAGACCATGCCGCGAGTGAGTCGGGACGCTGTGTAAGTTCAGTGTCCTTCGGGATCCAGCCGAGCTTCTTTTGCTGGGCAAATACGTCCTCGCGCATCTGATCCCAGCCGTTGTCGAACTTGCCCTTGTAGCGGTTGGCCCAGTCGTTAGAGATGTGGTGGGGGCCGTGCGCAGCGCCGGGTGCCCAATACATGAAGAACGGCCGATCCGGTGTCAGGGCGTGCACCTGCTTCATCCACGACACCGCCTTGTCGGTCATGTCTTGGGTGAAGTGGTAGCCCTCTTTGCCGTGTGACGGGTCGATGCGCACGGTGTTCTCGACCACCGCCGGTTCCCACTGGGACGACTCGCCAGCGAGAAAGCCATAGAAGTAGTCGAAGCCAATGCCTTCGCCGGCGGGCCAGTCGGTGTAGGGGCCAACCGCCGTCGTTTCGTTGGCGGGTGTGTTGTGCCACTTGCCGAATGCTGCGGTGGCATAACCGTAGTAGCCGAGCACCTTCGCTGCCGTGGCCGACGTGCGCGGTATGCGGCCGGTGTAGCCATCCCAGTCGTTGGCCAACTCCGCGATCTGGCCGTTACCGACCCGATGATGGTTGCGCCCGGTCAGCAGGGCTGCGCGCGTGGGCGAACACATCGCAGCGTTGTGGAATCGGTTGTAGGACACGCCCTGTTTCGACAGGCGAGTCAATGTCGGTGTGTTTATCGGCCCGCCGAACGTGCCCGCAAGTGCCGGCCCGACGTCGTCGAGCATGATCACCACGACATTGGGAGCGTTGGCCGGTAGGTGCGGCTTAGCTGGCAACGGACTGTAGGTCGACTCGGCGATGGTTGGGCCGGCCTTACTGCCGGAGGGAGTGGGAGAAAACGGCAACGACTCCTGGGCGAATGCGGGCGCCGACAGCAGCAGCGCACCGATGGTGATGACGAGACTACGGACCTTCAGACGGGGGAGAGCAGACTTCATGCGATTCTCCGTTTCCTTGGCGCACAGAGGTCTCGTAGACCGGCCGGAATACCGATGGATCCCGGAAGCTGTGCAAGCGGCGACAGCCCTACTCGCTGAACCTTCTGTTCAAGCGCCATGCAGACTTATCAGGACGGCGTGAAATCACTGTGAACCCGATCCGCTGTGACCGCTAACAACAGTGGTCGCAATCGGGCGCCGTTATGCCCACGCGTTTCGAGATGCTTCGACGGAGAACTATCCGAGGAGGCTCGCCGCGAGGGACGCGGTTACACACCAGAGCACGATCCCCAACGCAGAAACCCGCATGGATGCCAGCAGCGCAAACCCAATCATGGCAATGACAAAGTCGGCCGAGCCGTGCACGCCTTCAGTCAAGACTGGGTCGTAGAACGCCGCAATTAGCAGTCCTACGACTGCGGCGTTGATGCCTGCCATTGTGCTGGCGGCCCAAGGTCGCCGCGCCAAGCGCTCCCACAGCGGCAGCACCGCCAACAGCAACAGGATGCCTGGCAGAAACACGGCTAGCAAAGCGATCGTCGCGCCCGCCGCAGCCGGCAGGCCCAAGGGCACTTCAGCGCCAAGGAAAGCTGCCAAGGAGAACATCGGCCCGGGCATCGCCTGTGCCGCACCGTAGCCAGCAAGGAATCTATCTGGGCCCACCCAGCCAGTATCGACTACCGCCTGCTGCAGCAGTGGAAGCACGACGTGGCCACCGCCGAACACCAGTGCCCCGGCTTTGTAGAACGCGGCCGACAGTCCTCCGGCCGTGGGTACATTCGTGGATGGCCACATCAACGAGCCAGCCAAGCCGACCAGGAAAACGGTCAGAAACGCGGCTCCACCGCGATGGCCGTAGCGCACCGGAAAGGCCGCAGTTGCCGGTGCGATCACATGCCGGCACAGCCACGTCCCAAGCATCCCGCCAAGTGCAATCGCGATTAGTTGCGCCCAGGCGTTGCCGGTCAAAACGATCAAGGTGACTGCCCCCGCAGCGATCAGGGCACGTGGTGCATCCGGTGCCAGTTGCCGCACCATGCCAAGCAGGCCGTGCGCGACCACGACAACCGCGACCAGCTTCAGGCCATGGACGGCGGCCGCACCAACGCCCTGCCCGAGGTACGGCGCTAACGCAGCGAAGCCGAACATCAGCAGTGCCGACGGCACGGTGAATGCAATGAAGGCTGCCAGCGCGCCAGGCCAGCCGCCCCGGAACAGGCCGATCGCAAAACCCATCTGACTGCTGGCTGGGCCCGGCAGGAACTGGCAGACGGACAGCAACTGCGCGAAGTGGGTATCGTCCAGCCAACCGCGCCGACAGACGAACTCCTCGCGAAAATAGGCCAGATGCGCGATCGGACCGCCGAACGATGTCAGCCCCAGACGCAGGAAGACGCGGAACACTTCGCTCGCGCTACCCGGTGCCAGCGGAGCCTGAGGGGACATGTAGGACAACAGCGACTCGCGTTGGCGGTTGACGTTGGGCAATGCTATCAGCGCGCCTGCGTGTATGAACCAGCCCAGCGCTCGGGGCTCAATCGCCAATTGCGAACTGACCGCTAAGAGTCGGTTGCGGACATTAGCACCACCCAGATCGCCCCGCCCTGCCCAATGACCGCTAACGGCCATAAGCGGACATCCAATGCCTGAGTTAAGCCGAGCCGCGAAGCGGCTTCGGCTTCAATGAATTATTAGGCCCCAGCATGTCACCGGGATGGGCATAACTTGGGCCCACGGGTGATGTGATGGCGCCAGTTCTCTTGCTGATGAAGAAGCCGATAATCGGTTTTCCCGCGTAGCCGAACGAGCCCTCCACCACCCAAGAGTCTGGCAGTTCGGAAACTCCGGAGTAGCTGCCGCAACCAACATGCCGCAAGAAATACGCCCCAGCGATGTCATTCGCCTCTGCGCGACTAACGCCATCGGTTGTGTCCACATTACGGAGCAAGCTAGCCGGTGTGGCTAGATTGTCCGTCACTTGAGCCAACGCGGAGCACGAGGCCAAGATGCTTGCGAGTAGAAATGCAGACGATCTCATGGGCCTAGCTACCTAATAGACGGACCCGTGGGTCCGAACCCAGCGGGTTTGGTTGAATGACCTGGCCAATGACCGCTTCGGGTCGAAAGCGGACATTCGCCGATCACCCTATCGGCTTGCAAGTGTTTGATTTGAAATGATCGCACTCGGCATCTTTGAAGGGGACTCGGCGGGCTAGAAGGCCTTTTGAATCAGTCAGATCGGGCCGACACGGCACATGCCTGGGGGGCAGAGGGTCGTCGGTTCAAATCCGGCCGTCCCGACCATTGCATCAAGTCATTGTGTGGCGTGGAGTGAACGCGTCACCGCAAGCCGGATCGCTAACCTTTCGGCACGTACCGCAGCGCCAGCGCGCCCGAGCCGAGCTCGTGCCTGCCCACCAGCTTCAGGTCGACATACTTCGACAGCCCGGCGAACAGCGTCGGCCCATGGCCCGCGATCCTGGGTTGCACGACGAACTCGTACTCATCGATCAGGCCCATCTCCGCCAGGGCGAACGGCAACGTCACACCGCCTACAAAAATTCCCTTGCCCGGCTCCTGCTTGAGCCGTTGCACGGATTCCCGCAAGTCTCCGCGCAAGAGCTCGGCATTCCAGTCGACATGGTCGAGGGTGGCAGAGACCACGTATTTCCTGGCTGCGTGGATCGTATGTACGAAAGGCATCACCCAGGGCTCCGCCCAATCGGGCACGACGCCTGTCTCCGCCGGCTCCCGCCACGCGTCTTCCATCATCTGGTAAGTCACCCGGCCGAAGAGGAGGGCATCGGCTTGTGCGAGATTGCGGGCGTGGTGCCGATGCAGTTCTTCGTCGGCCATGCCTGCACGATGATCGCAGCAGCCATCCAGCGTGATGTTGATGGAATAACGAAGGGGGCGCATTGCGTTCTCCTTGGCTCAGGCCGGGGCGACCGGATTCTCGGCTTGCCACTTGCTCCAGTAATGCATCAGCAATGCAACGCCATCGTTTCGCTTGAAGGAAGTACGGGTCACCGGAATCGATTCTTCCCAGCGCGCCTGTGCCAGTTCCTGCAGCGTGGATGCCGTCGCGTTGCAAAATCCCATGTGCCAGGCGTCGAACTGGCGGTTGGCGACAGGCGCGTTCATGAGTTCGCGGATGTCGGTGTGGCAGCGCGCCTGGTGGATTCGCTCATACACGGCGTGGACGCTATCTGGCAGTCCTTCGAAGTACTGGAAGAACTGCTCGCCATTGAAGAACAGCGCCCCGGTAACTCCGGACATCGCATTGAACCCGCGTGCGTCGAGCAGCAGCCCGTCGATTTCGGCAGGCTGAAGCGGGCGCGTGGCGGTACTGACGTACGCGATGGCGCACAACGCGTTGTTCGACTCGGTGTTCGTCATGGATCGCGATCCGCCCACGAAGGTGGGCGCCCCGGGGCGAGACTAGGCGAGCCGCCAGCCGGCCGCAACTTTGCTGGCCGTGCCGCGCCCAACAAAAAAGGGCCGCGCGCCTCACAGGGAGGCTCGCGACCCTCCGGCGAATGGCATGCTTGGAGCATGCCAACGTCGACCGATTCGGCTCGTACGGGAGATCGATGATCTGAGCTAGATGATCCTGATCTACTCTTCGTCACCGGATCGGCATGGCAAGCATAGTGGGGCTGGCGAAATTCCAGCGTGAGGAAATCGCCGAACCGGGAACACTTGGCCATAACAAATACTCACGGCGGCACATGCATCCCCGCGCAGAACACCTGATCAGCGAACTGCAACTCGCTCCGCATCCGGAAGGTGGCTACTTCCGCCGCGTGTATGCATCGGATACGAGCGTGGAAGCGGCCGGAACATCGCGGCCGGCACTGACCGCCATCCGCTTCCTGCTTGCCCGCGGGCAGGTCAGCCAATGGCACCGGATCGATGCGGACGAGTGCTGGCATTGGCAGGAGGGCGATGCGCTGGAGCTGCTGGAGTTCGACCCGGCCACCGCTGCGCTTACGACCACGCTCCTCGATCGCAGCGGGCAGGGCGCGCAGATGCATGTCGTCCCGGGCGGGCGCTGGCAGGCGGCGCGTCCGCTGGGTGAGTACGCGCTCGTGGCATGCACGGTATCGCCAGGATTCGTCTGGGAAGGGTTCGAAATGCTGGATGGGAGCAGTGAAGTGGCCGCCGTGCTTTCGCGCATGGGCAGCTACTACTTGGGATAGAGCAAGGTGAAGGTGAATCGGAGCCCCAGTCGGCGCCATTGTCCGGCGCTTGCGCGTAGTAGCGGATTCCGCCCTGATAGCTCACCAGCTGGCTGCCGATCTTGCTGACCTTGCTGTAGCCCAGGTTGATGGACACGGTCCACTGGCTTCCCTTCCAGTCATACGTCGACTCCAGGTTGGCTGCAAGTGTGCGGCCCTGGCCCAGTCCCTTCGCCAGGAGCGGCTGCAGGAATGCGACAAGGCCGCCCGCCATGGCCGGCGGCCTTGCGTCACGTCAGGGCGTCAGCGACAGCGCATTCGCCGCGGTGATCAACCCTTCGCCAGTGGCGTCAGCGCCCCAGCAGGTCTGCGCCGGTGGGCCAGAAGGCTGCGTCAACAGCGCGCAACCGGCGGGCATCGGAAGTGCGGCTGTTTCCAGGATGTCCTCGACGTCGGCCTGTAGCAGGGTCGGGTTCTTCTGCAGCATCAGCGCCGCTATGCCCGCGACATGCGGCGAGGCCATCGACGTGCCACTGAGATAGAAGTACGACGTCTTGCCGCTCTGCGTCTGGTACGGACCGACGACCCACGAGCCCGGGGCGACCACGTCCAGGTCCTGGCCGGCCAGTTCGCGGCTGGAGAAGTCCGCGATGTGGAAATCGGAAACCGACGTCGGGTCGGGCACGTTGTCGGCATTCCACCAGTTGCCGGGATTGCCGTCAGCGCCAGGCTTCCATTGCCCGTTCCAGCCCGATGCGGCCACCGAGATCACCGGTGCATAGGCGCCGGGAAATCCCATGCCGGACTCGCCCTCATTGCCGCCCGAAGCGACGATGATCACGCCCTCGTCGATCGCGAAGTCGATGGCGGCCTTCTCGAGTGCATCCAGCTCCGAGCCGCCCAGGCTCATGTTGATTACCACGGGTGCGTTGCCCAATGCGCCGCTGGCCTTGAGGTCGGCCACGTACACGATGCCGGCGGCGACCACCGACGACCACCCCGATCCGTTCTGGTTCAACACCTTTACCGGGATCACGGTCGCCAGCGGCGCCGTGCCGTTGATGGGCACCCCGTTGAGGCTGTAACCCAGGATGGTGCTGGTCACGTGCGTGCCGTGGGAGTTCTGGTCGTGTTCCCATTTGTTGGGAGGTTCGGAGATGCCGCCTTGTTCACCGCCACCGCCGTTGAAGGCCTTGGCGAACTGGGCGGCAATGCGTTCTTGCGGGAAGTACTGGCGCCACGTGTCGAGCAGGCCCGTGTCGAGCACGGCGACATAAACACCGTTGCCGTCCTGCGCAATGGTGCGGCCTTGTCCGAGGTTGGTGACGTCGACTGCGTCCTGGTCCCAGGTGCTCAAGCCGGTGACGAAACTGGTGGCACTGACCGTATCCACCGGTGCGCCCTTGCGTTCGGCATCCGGGTTTGCGGACAACACGAAATCAAGCGCGCGAATCGCCGCCAGTTGGCTTTCGGTAGTCTTGAGGGTGACCGCATCGATCTCGGTCAGCACCTTGCGCACGCTGCCGTGGGCGCCAAGCTGCGCGAGGATCGCCGGTGAAGGGGCGGTATTGAGCAGCACGTTGACGCCAATCTGGCGCGAGCCGGGGGCTGCCTGGGCCGTGATTGGAAGCAGGCATGCCAGGGTGAGAACGCTCATGACACTCTTGACCACGGTGACCTCCTCAAATGACATTGGACGATCGCGGAACTGCCTTCCCGGTAGCAGCACCGTCCAGACGGCCTCGCGGCCGGCCGCTTCCCTATGTAATCCGGCTTCCCTGATCGATGTGACGGTACCCCCGAGGCGTGGAAGATGCGCGCCCGTTCGTTCACTCTGCGTGAGCGGGACGATACGGCCGATGGCGGTCCTGCCCCTGGTTCCGCCTTCGCGGGAATGAACGGGTGGAGGTTTGATTGGCCTCCGGGTTGCGGGCACGCTGGGGCTGAACTCGCCCGGCCAGCCGTGGTCCATTTCCCGGAATCGAGTCCCCCACAAGGAGTGGAAATGCGAACTGGCCTTGCCCCCGCAATGCTCGGATTGTCGATCGCCTTCGCCGCAGTGCCGGCAGCGGCACAGGCGCCGCTACCCCCGATCCGCGACATGGACACGCTCGTCGTCAGCGGAGTGCAGCCCGGCCCCGGCATGTGGAAGATCACACGCGACGATCACACGCTCTACGTGCTCGGAACGCTGTCGCCCCTGCCCAAGCGCATGGAGTGGGAGTCGCGCGATGTCGAGAACGTGATCGCCCAGGCGCAGGAAGTGATCCAGGCGCCGAGCGTGAGCATCGATGGAAAGCTCGGCATCTTCCAGCGCCTGTTGCTCGCGCCCAAGGCGCTGAGCGCGCGCAAGAATCCCGACGGCCAGACCCTGCAACAGGTGGTGCCGGCCGACATGTACGCGCGCTGGCTGGTGCTCAAGCGCAAGTACATGGGGCGCGACGAGGGTGTGGAGCAATGGCGGCCGATGATGGCGGCGCTGGAACTTTACGATGAAGCGATGGACGACAACGACCTCAAGCAGTACGGCATGATTTCGCCGGTGGTCGAGAAGATGGCACGTCGCCACAAGGTGCCGTTGACGACCACGCGGGTCACCATCGTCATCGAGGATCCGAAGGTTGCATTGCAGGAGTTCCGCGAGTCGAAACTCGACGACGTCGATTGCTTCGGCAAGACGATGCAGCGGCTCGAGTCGGATCTGCAGATGATGCGCGAGCGCGCCAACGCCTGGGCGGTCGGTGACATCGCGACCCTGAAGGCTTTGCCTTACACCGACCAGAACGAAGCCTGCATCAAGGCGGTGTCGCAGGCGGCCGTGCTGCGCAAGCGCACCGGCGACATCGAATCGCAGGTGCGTGAGCGCTGGCTGGACGCCGCCGAGCTGGCGCTGAAAAACAACCGCGTGAGCCTGGCGGTGTTGCCGATGCGCGAGTTGCTCAAGCCCGATGGTTACGCCGCGCAGTTGCGCGCGCGCGGCTATTCCGTCGAGGAGCCCGGGGAGCCCGCTGCCGCCACAGCAGCACCGTAGGCCGTTACGCCAGCGCTTGCTCGACAGCCCCGGTGCGAACCGGGGCAGTGGGGTTCAGAGCGAAGCGCTCTGCGGCTGCGGCTTGAGCAGCAACGGCCAGCGCTTGAGCACGGCAGCGCGGATGCCGGCAACGTCCAGCCCGGCTTCGGCCAGCAGCTGTTCGCGACTGGCGTGGTGCTGGTATTCGTCCGGCAGGCCCAGGTGCAGGATCGGCATTGCGATGCCTTCGGCGGCCAGCAGTTCGGCGACGCCGGAACCGGCACCGCCGGCGACGACGTTGTCCTCGAGCGTCACGAAGCCTTCGTGGCTGCGTGCAAGCTCAAGAATCAGCGCGCGATCGAGCGGTTTGACGAAGCGCATGTTGACCACGGTCAGGCCGAGTTCCTCTGCCGCCTTCTCCGCCGCCGGCACGATCGCGCCGAAGGCGAGCAGGGCGATGCGCGAGCCTTGGCGACGCAGCTCGGCCTTGCCGATCGGCAGCGTGTCCAGGTTGGCCTGCACGGCCACGCCGGGGCCGGTGCCGCGCGGATAGCGGACCGCGGCCGGACCGTGGAAGTGGTAACCGGTGCTGAGCATCTGCCGGCACTCGTTCTCGTCCGACGGCGCCATCACCACCATGTTCGGCACGCAGCGCAGGTAGCTCAGGTCGAGGTTGCCGGCATGCGTTGCGCCGTCCGGTCCCACCACGCCGCCGCGATCGAGCGCGAACAGCACGTCCAGGTTCTGGATCGCGACGTCATGCACCAGCTGGTCGTAACCGCGTTGCAGGAACGTCGAATAGATCGCCACCACCGGCTTGGCGCCTTCGCAGGCCATGCCGGCCGCGAGCGTGACCGCGTGCTGCTCGGCGATGGCGACGTCGAAGTAACGCTGCGGGTATTCCTTGCTGAAGCGCACCAGGCCGGAGCCTTCGCGCATCGCCGGAGTGATGCCGAGCAGCTTGGGTTCGGCGGCGGCCATGTCGCAAAGCCACTCGCCGAAGACATCGGTATAGGTCGGCTTCTTTGCGCCGGGCTTGCTGACAAGGCCGGTCGACGGATCGAACGGGCCGACCGCGTGGTAACCGATCTGGTCGCCTTCGGCCAGTTCGTAGCCCTTGCCCTTGGTGGTGATGATGTGGAGCAGCTGCGGACCCTTGAGGGTCTTGAGCACCTTCAGCGCCGACATCAGCGCGGGCAGGTCGTGGCCGTCGATCGGGCCGGTGTAGTGGAAGCCCATTTCCTCGAACAGCGTGGACGGCACGAACATGCCCTTCCAGTGTTCTTCCCAGCGCTTGACGAACTTCGCCGCCGGCTTGTTCTTGTCGCCGAGCAGGCGCTTGCCGCCCTCGCGGATGGCGTTGAGCGTGCGGCTGCCGGTGAGGCGGCCAAGCATCTGGGTCAGACCGCCGACGTTCTCGGAGATCGACATCTGGTTGTCGTTGAGGATCACCAGCAGGTTCGGCTCCGGGTCCATGCCGCCGCCGTGGTTGAGCGCCTCGAAGGCCATGCCGGCCGTCATCGCGCCGTCGCCGATCACCGCCACGACCTTGCGCTCGTCGCCCATCTGCTGCAGCGCGATCGCCATGCCCAGCGCGGCCGAGATGCTGGTCGAGCTGTGGCCGACGCCGAAGGTGTCGTACTCGCTCTCCTCGCGCTTCGGGAACGGCGCCACGCCGTCCTTCTGCTTGACGGTGTGGATGATGTCGCGGCGACCGGTGAGGATCTTGTGCGGGTAGGTCTGGTGGCCGACGTCCCACACCAGGCGATCCACCGGCGTCTCGAAGAGCCAGTGCAAGGCGACGGTGAGTTCGATCACGCCCAGGCCGGCGCCGAAGTGTCCGCCGACCAGGGCGACCTGTTCGATCAGGTACGCGCGAAGCTCCTCGGCGATGGCCGGCAGCTCCTCTTCCGGGAACTGGCGCAGATCGGCGGGGACTTCGATCCGGGAAAGACGGGGATAGCGCTGCGGGTCAATCATCACGACGTTATCAGACGGCAAGTTCGCCATTGTCCCGCCCCAGTCGGGGGCGGGCAAGGCGCAGCATTCAGTTTTCGTCGTGACGGGGCCGTCAGCGGCCGCGCAGGCGGCCGAACAGGCCGCTGCCGGACTTGCCGGCTTCCAGCGGCTCCGGCTCGCGCTCGACTTCGGCGAAACCGGTGGCCAGGTTGGCATTGATGAAGTCGGCGACTTCGGCCACCGACACGCCGCTGGCATCGGCGATCTCCGGGATCAGGGCCGGGCCCTTCATCATGACCGTGGCGATGCGGAAGTGCTTGGGGTAGTCGCGCTCGGTCTGCGGCCACTTGACCATCTGGTAGCGGCGCTGCGGATCATGCTCGGGCGCCAGGGCGCCCTTGCCGGCGAGCAGGTTGCCGAACCACACCAGTCGTACCAGCGGCATCGCCGCGCCCAGGCGCGCGCTTTCGGTGTCCCAGGTGGCGGCATCGACGGAAATGAAGTCCGCCGTGGAGAGCTTGCCCTCGAACAGGGCCGACAGCGGTTTCAGCGCCGACGGGCCGTGGTAGACGCGCTGCTCCATGTCGATCAGCACGACCTCGTCGCCGCGAACGCGCATGCGACCCTTCAGGCGGTCGTTGTCGAGCCAGTCGAGCAGGGTGTCCGCGCCCGACCTGGCCGGCTGTGCGGCGGCTGCGGGAGCAGGCGCGGCGACAGGCGCTGCGGCGACGGCAGCCGGAGCGGCCTGAGGCGCCACTGCGGCGACGCTGGGGGCAGGAGCGGGTACCGGGGTCGGCGCAGCCACCGGTGCCGGCGCAGGCGCAGCCACGGGCGCCGGAGCGGCCACTGCGGCAGGCGGCGCGGCTGCGGCCGGGGCTTCGTCGAACGAAACGCCGGCCTGCATGCCGATCTCGCGCAGCAGGGCACCGACGCTGTTGGCGTCGAACGGATTGGCCAGGCGGAAGTCGGTCTGGCTGCGCTGGGAAGCGGTCAGGGCGATCACGCTCTTGCCGGCGGCATGCAGCCGCAGCCAGCTCATCGGACCGTACATGCTGTCCATGTCGACGATGACATAGTCGGCCTGGGTGTCCGGCAACATCTGCCAGCGTTCGCCGAGGCGACCGTTGGCGGCCTGGAAGGCCGCCTGCAGGGCGGACTCCGTGGCCGGATCCATGCCTGTCAGACCTAGGGTCAGGCGCATCGTCGCTTCCGTTTGAATTGCAATGGTTCGCGAGTGTTGCGGACGCCCACAAGCTCGTCAACGCGCGCTCCGCGTCGAAAGTGAGCGTTTTGTGTCAGGTGTGCATTTAGATTGTCGGAATGGGCGCGGCAAAGCGCGATACCCATCACGATCCAGGTCGGGGGGAAAGGGTCTTGGCCCCCGGCTGGAGGCCTGGAAGGGCGCAAGCCCCACGCTACAGGGATGCAGGCCGCTCAGGCCTGCAGTCGCGCGTTCTTCGGCAGCTGATTGCGCAGGAACGCCATCTGGTCGGCGAGGATGTTGCGGTTCGACAGGATCAGGTGCTCGACCCAGCTCGGCCGGTACGGCACGGCCAGCAGCGGCATGCTCGCCTGCTGCGGGGTGCGGTTGCCTTTGCGCGAGTTGCAGTGGAAGCAGGCAGCCACGACATTTTCCCAGATGTCGCGCCCGCCTTTCGATACCGGCATGACATGGTCGCGGGTCAGATGTGGCCGGCTGAAGTCGTGGCCGCAGTACATGCACAGGTAGCCATCGCGCGCGAACAGCGCGGCATTGGTCAGTGCCGGGGTCGGGTCGAGTGCATGGGCGCGGGCATGGCTGCGGGCGGCGACGATCGGATGCAGTTCGATGACGCTCTGCTCGCCGCTGATCCGGTTGATGCCGCCGTGCACCTGCAGGCAAGGATCACCGAGCGTCCAGGCAACCGCGCCGCGTACATAAAGGCAGGTCGCATCCTGCCAGCTCATCCAGTCAAGGACCCGGCCGTGCGCATCGAGTGAGAGCAGTCGCACCGAGTTGAGCCGGTCGAGTGCCGGTCGCGGAGCGAAGGAGGGAGTGTCCGGACCCAGACTGGTTCCGGTTCTGACCAAACGAAGCGGTGCTCTATCGGTCTCCATTGGGAAACCAGCTTATACGCCTTTGTTTACATTTTGTGTACCCGCAGCGAATGACTGCGGCCGTAGCGGGCCGCGGTCGAGCTTCGCCGAGCAGGTACGACCGACGTCAGGCGATGGCCACGTCGAGTTCCGGCAGGGCGGCCGAGCCGCTTTCGATCGCGGCCGCATGGGCCAGCGTGCGCGGCAGGATGCGGGCGAAATAGAAGCGGGCGGTGGCGCGCTTGTCGTCCTTGAATGCCTGCGACTGCGCCGATGCCTCGGCGGCGGCGACACTACGCGCCCACCAGTAGGCCAGCACGACATAGCCCGAGTACATCAGGTAGTCGTAGGAAGCCGCACCGATCTCGTCCGGATTGGCAGCCGCGCGCTTGCCGACCTGCATCGTGATCTGCTGCCACTGGGCCGCCTTCTCGCGCAGCGGCGCAATGAAATCGGCCAGCGCCGGATCATTGCCATGCGCATCGCAGAACGCCGCGACCTCGCCTAGGAACACCTTCAGTCCCGCGCCCTGCATCTGCATGATCTTTCGACCCAGCAGGTCGAGCGCCTGGATGCCGGTGGTGCCCTCATACAGCGTGGTGATGCGGGCATCGCGTGCGAGCTGCTCCATGCCATGTTCGGCGATGTAACCGTGGCCACCGAAGCATTGCAGTGCGTGGTAGGTGCACTCCACGCCCCACTCGGTCAGGCATGCCTTGACGATCGGCGTGATGAAGCCGACGAGGTCATCGGCCTTCTTGCGTTCGGCGTGATCGGGTGCGTGGTGGGCGATGTCGACCTGCAGCGCGGCGTCGTAACCCATCATGCGGCCGCCTTCGACCAGCGCCTTGCAGGTCAGCAGCATGCGTCGCACGTCCGGGTGGACGATGATCGGATCGGCCGGCTTGGCCGGGAATATCGGCCCGGCGGGGGCGCGCATTTGCAGGCGCTCGCGCGAATAGCGCAGCGCGTTCTGCAGGGCGCGGTCCGACAGACCCAGGCCTTGCAGGCCGACCGCGAGGCGGGCGGTATTCATCATGGTGAACATCGCTGCCAGGCCCTTGTGCGGATGGCCGATCAGGTAGCCTTGCGCGCCATCGAAATTGAGCACGCAGGTGGCCGAGGCATGGATGCCCATCTTGTGTTCAAGGCTCCCGCAGCGCACCGCGTTGGCAGCGCCGACATTGCCGTCGCGATCGACCCGGCGCTTGGGCACGACGAACAGCGAGATGCCCTTGCTGCCCGCCGGTGCATCCGGCAGGCGCGCCAGCACCAGGTGGACGATGTTGTCGGTGAAGTCGTGCTCGCCGGCGGTGATGAAGATCTTGGTGCCGGTGATGGAATAGCTGCCGTCCGCCTGCGGCTCGGCGCGCGTGCGCAACAGGCCCAGGTCGGTGCCGCAATGCGGTTCGGTCAGGCACATGGTGCCGGTCCAGCGACCTTCGACCAGCGGCTTGAGGAACGCTTCCTGCTGCCATGCCTCGCCATGGTGCAGCAGCGCCTCGGTGGCGCCGTGCGACAGCAGGGGGAAGTTGCCCCAGGCCAGGTTGGCCGCGTCGATCATTTCCTTGAGCGGCACGCCGGCGGCATGCGGCATTCCCTGGCCGCCGAACTCCGCCGGCGAGGTCAGGCCCGACCAACCGCCTTCGACAAACTGCGTGTAGGCCTGCTTGAAGCCAGGCGGCGTGGTGACCTTGCCGGTGGCCTGGTCGAGCTTGCAGCCTTCGCGATCGCCGATGCCATTGAGCGGCGCGAGCACGGTCTCGGTGAAGCGTGCTGCTTCGTCGAGAACCGCATCGAGCACATCGCGCGTGGCATCGGTGAAACCCATGCGCTGGAACTGCGCTTCTGCGCCGAGCACGTCGAACAGGACGAAGCGCATGTCGGCAAGGGGGGCGTTGTAGCTGCTCATTGGAATCTCGTCATTGAAAGCGTGGGTGATCCCGGCTACCGAGGTCCGGCATCAACGTGGGAAAAGATCAGCGCAGCACGCCCGGCAGGCCCGGCGCCGGACTCAGTGCGCTGCTGCGCTCGACTTCGAAGCTGCGCAACTTGCCCTGGTCCGGGGTCGCGTCGATATGGCCGCTGAGTTCGTAGGCGAGGCTGCGGCCCGCGGCGAGGGCATCGGCGGCGGCGAGCTTGGCCGCGGCCTGCGGGGCCAGGGTCACGGTGATCACGTCGGCCGATTCGGGGCCGATCGAAAGTCCGGGTTGCGCGCGCAGGCTGCCGGCCGCCGTGTCGGCGACCTTGAGCGCGAGGTCGACGGTGTCGAAGCGCATCGGGATGCTGCTGAAGTTCTCGATGCGAAGTTCGGCCGACCAGCTGCCGTCGGCGCGCACTGTCAGTTGCTGGATGCGTGCGGAAGGCTCGGAGACGCGGCGGACCGGGCCGCTGGAACAGCCGGCCAGCGTGAGCGCCGTCAGCAGGGACAGCAGCAGCGCCAGACCGCTCCAGCGTTTCCAGATCGCCTCGTGCCTCATGCCGCAGCTCCGCCGTGTTGGGACGGCGAGCATACTACGGCGCATGGCGACGCCAGCAGGGGTGTCAGGCGGCGGCTGGCGCCACGGCCTGCGCGATAAGGGCTAGGGCGGCAACGGCGCCCCAGACCGCCAGATAGCGAAGCACCGCGCGACGTGCGCGGGCCGCGCGCGACAGGCGCGTGGCGCTGGAGGGAATACGGATCCTGGCGAGCGCACGCTCGCTGGCATTGGTCGTAGCCATAGGGGGGACACGTTTCCGTGGTGCTGCGATGGCGAGATTGTGTACCAGCAAAGCTGAAGGAACCCCGGCCCAGCTATTCACCTGCTCAAGGTGACGGTCATCTTCCCTTGCTGAGCGGCATCCGTGCTGTCGCATAAACCGGGCTGCCGGGGCATGGACAGAATCGCGCCTGAACCTAAGGCAATGCCATCGGCATAGGGCGCGAGCAGGGGTAGGGATTTTCTGACTCAGGCGATCGCGGGCGGCTCAATTGCCACCGGCGAAGAAATTCGCCCCCTCGCCGCCGCGCAGGGGGTAGGCCCAGCCCAGCTCGATCTCGACGCCGACGAACCAGCTCAGGCGGATGCGCACCCCCACGCCGATGTCGGCATACGGCGAACCGTCGCGCAGACCTTCCCGGTCGTCGCCGCTGCCGCCTACCTCGACGAATGCGAGCAGGCGCAGCCAGTCCCACTTGACCGGGCGAAGGTACTCGAGCGAGCCGTAATAGTAATAGTTGCCCTCGAGGAAGTCGGAGTCGTAGCCGCGCATCTGCCCCGAGCCACCGAGGGAGAACTCGTTGCGGCTGCCCGTGCCGCCGGTGAGCACGCCGGCGCTGCCAAGCACATGCACGGTCTGGTGCGGCACCTCGCCGATCGCGCGTGACTGGAAGTAGCTGGCGGTGCTGCGCGTGTAGTCGTAGTCGGACGCCACGCCTTCGGCGGCCACTTCCACGCGCGCATTGAAGCGGCGCCCGGTCTCGCTGTAGACGTGGAAACGCATGTCGTCGTAATCGGCCGTCCCGACCAGCGCGAGCGCCTGGCCATCCGGCGGCGGTGCGAATTCTCCTTCGGTGTCCTGGCGCTGCCAGAACAGTGCGCCGCCGAGGATCCAGCCACTGCGCGGGCGGTTGCCGCGGAAATCGCGCGCTATACCCACTTCGAAGTGGTCGAAGGTTTCATCGAAGCTGTCGTCACTGACTTCGTTGCTGACCGGGTCGATGATCGGCGTCACCCGCTCGCGGCGTTCAAGGCGCACGCGCAACTCGTAAGGGCTGTCGAATATGTACGGCGCGCGGTAACCCAGGCGCGCGCTGGTTTCCTCCAGGCGGTCGCGTTCGTTCGGGAACTTGCCCTTCTCGACCGTCAGGTTGAGGCGGTGGTTGAGCCCCCACACGTTGCTCCAGCGCAGCTGCGCGCCATAGCTGTAGTCGTTGTCGGAGCTGGCATCGATGCGCGGCAGCACCAGCAGGTGGTACTTCTCGCGCACCGCCAGCTCCAGCACCACGCCACCGGCCACGGCATGCGTGGTTGCCTTGACCTCGCGGAACAGGCCCAGGTCGAGTACGGCCTGGCGGCCATCCTCGATCGCTGCCGGGTCAGCGACGTCACCGGGTGCAAGGTCCAGTTCGCGCAGGATGACCTTGTCGCGCGTCTTCTCGTTGCCGACGAGGCGGATTTCAACGATGCGTGGCTCGACGATGCTTGGCGAGGGCTCCTGCGCGGCCACCGAACCCGCCGTCGCACACGCGATCAACATCCAGGCGGCAAGGGAGGCTCGCATGGCGCACTTCAGTGGAGGTCCGCGCCAGACAGGGGGTCATCGCCGTCGCGCGGCGGCCGTGCGCAGCTTCGCCAGTTCGCTGAGCGCACGCAGCAACCCCATCTCGCTGGACAGGGCCAGGTCGTAGATCAACTCGCCGTCGACGCGGGCATCGCGCCGCCAGATGCGGGCGTGGCCGCCAAGGGCCAGATCGGAGGCCATCACAAGCGTCCGGTATCGCGCGCTGCGCAACGCCGACTCGTGCGCGCGCCAGTGCTCTTCGACGAAGTCGCCGCGTCCCTGCAGGATCGCCCGCGCCGGGCTGCCCGGCATCTCCTCGCCGTGGGCCAGCGCCGGCGATACCGCCAGCAGCAGGTGGGCGGTGTCCTGGGCGAGGCTGGCGCGTTCCTCGGCGGTGTAGCTCTGGTCACGGCGCAGCAGCCCGTCAGCGCGTTGCTGGCAGGCGGAGAACAGTTGCGACAAGGGCCGATCGAGGTAGGGATTGGAACCGGCGAACGGTGAAGGCCGGGGCCGGACAGCGATCGGGCCATGCAGGCCTGGGGTGGGATGGGTCATGGCGGCAGCCTCTACTTCCGCCGTCTCAGGGAACAAGACTCCAACTGGACGAACGTACGCCTTCGATTGATAGGGCCACGTCAACAGATCGTCTTCCGCCGTCGCAACCAATGAGACGGCCATCGCGTCCACTCGCGGGCGCCCAGCAGGAGAAGACGATGTCGCCGCCCACCCATGCGCTTGCCCTGAACCACGACAGCGACGAGCGTGCGATCGCGTTGCGCGAGGACGGCCCTGCCGTCATTGATAGTGGCGGGGCAGACAGTGGCCTGCTCGCGCAGGCGCTGTCGCGGCGCTATGCCGGCCGCATCACCGGCAGCTTCACGGTTCCGGGCAGCGAGGGGCGGTATGCGGACCTGCCGCCGGACCTGCCGCCGGCGCTGGCGCAGGCCTTGCGCGCACGCGGCATCGAGCGGCTCTACAGCCACCAGGCGCAGGCCTGGGAGGCGGCAGGACGAGGCGACAACGTCGCCATCGTCACGCCGACCGCATCGGGCAAATCGCTGTGCTACACGCTGCCGGTGGTGGCGGCGGCGATGACCTCGCGGGCCAAGGCGCTTTATCTGTTCCCGACCAAGGCGCTGGCGCAGGATCAGGTCGCCGAATTGCTGGAGCTGAATCGCGCCGGAGATCTGGGCGTCAAGGCGTTCACCTTCGACGGCGATACGCCGGGCGATGCGCGCCAGGCGATCCGCCTGCACGGCGACATCGTGGTGTCGAACCCGGACATGCTGCACCAGGCGATCCTGCCGCACCACACCAAGTGGGCGCAGTTCTTCGAGAACCTGCGCTACGTGGTGATCGATGAAGTGCATACCTATCGCGGCGTGTTCGGCAGCCATGTCACCAACGTGCTGCGCAGGCTCAAGCGGATCTGCGCGTTCTATGGGGCGCGGCCGCAATTCATCCTGTGCTCGGCAACAATCGGCAACCCGCAGGCGCATGCCGAAGCCTTGATCGAGGACCGCGTGCATGCCATCACCGAATCCGGCGCGCCGACCGGCGACAAGCACGTGCTGTTGTGGAACCCGCCGGTGGTCAATGCCGACCTCGGCCTGCGTGCCTCGGCGCGTTCGCAGAGCAATCGCATCGCCCGCATCGCGATCAAGTCCGGGCTCAAGACGCTGGTGTTCGCGCAATCGCGGCTGATGGTCGAGGTGCTGACCAAGTACCTCAAGGACGTGTTCGACCACGACCCGCGCAAACCACCACGCATCCGCGCCTACCGCGGTGGCTACCTGCCAAGCGAGCGGCGCGATGCCGAACGGGCGATGCGCGATGGCCGCATCGACGGAATCATCTCGACATCGGCGCTCGAACTGGGTGTCGACATCGGCAGCCTCGACGTGGTCGTCCTCAACGGTTACCCGGGCACCGTCGCCGCGACCTGGCAGCGCTTCGGCCGCGCTGGCCGCAGGCAACAGCCCAGCCTGGGAATCCTGGTCGCCAACTCGCAGCCGCTGGACCAGTACATGGTGCGGCATCCGGACTTCTTCGCCGACAGCCCGCCCGAGCATGCGCGCACCGCGCCGGACCAGCCGCTGATCCTGTTCGACCACATCCGCTGCGCGGCCTTCGAGCTGCCTTTCCACGTGCGCGAGATGTTCGGTCCGATCGAGCCGGAGGTGTATCTGGAAGCGCTCGCCGAGTCTGCCGTGGTCCATCGCGAAGGCGAGCGCTGGGAGTGGATTGCCGACAGCTACCCGGCCAACGCTGTGTCGCTGCGTTCGGTCGCCGACGGCAACTTCGTCGTGGTCGATCGCACCGACGGTCGCCAGACGATCATTGCCGAGGTCGATTACTCGGCGGCGGCACTGACGCTGTACGAGGGCGCGATCCACATGGTCCAGTCCACGCCGTACCAGGTCGAGCGGCTGGACTGGGAAGGGCGCAAGGCCTACGTGCAGCGCACCAACGTCGACTACTACACCGACTCCATCGACTACACCAAGCTCAAGGTGCTGGAGCGCTTCGATGGCTGCGCCGCGGGACAGGGCGACGCCAGCCATGGCGAAGTGCACGTGGTCAGGCGGGTGTCCGGCTACAAGAAGATCCGCTACTACACCCACGAGAACATCGGCTACGGTCCGGTCAATCTTCCCGACCAGGAACTGCACTCCACCTCGGTGTGGTGGCAGCTGCCGCAGGCGACGCTGTTGTCGTGGTTCGCCAGCCGTCAGGACGCGCTCGATGGCTTCCTCGGCGCCGCCTATGCGTTGCACATCGTTGCGACCGTGGCGGTGATGGCCGACGCGCGCGACCTGCAGAAGGCCGTCGGCAACGGCGACGGCGCCTGGTTCGCCAGCAGCGACCAGGGCGGCCGCGGCACGCTGCGTGGCGTGGAAGGCAGCATCGAGCTGGCGGACGTGCAGCAGTTCGTGCCGACGGTGTACCTGTACGACAACTTCCCCGGCGGTGTCGGCCTCAGCGAACCGCTGTGGCGACGCCAGGAAGAGCTGGTGCTGCGCGCGATGGAGCTGGTCGAGCGATGCGATTGCCGCAGTGGCTGTCCGGCCTGCGTCGGTCCGATCCTGGCCGCGAGCGAGGAAGGCGAGGGCGCCACGCCGAAGGCGCTGGCGCGGCGGGTGCTGTCGTTGTTGGTCGAAGCCCGTGAGCTGGAGCCCGGCGGCAGTGGCAACGTGGTGGCCATATGACGGTCACCCTCGACAAGCTGCGCGCGCTGCGCAGGCAGGCCGGTGAAACGACAAGCGGCAATCGTGCAGGCGAGGGCGGCATTCCGCAGGCGCTGTTTGCAGCACCCGTTGCCGGCGCGCCACGGCCTGATCCGGGCGCGCAGCTGGATGCGTTGCGACGCATGCTCGGCGTACGCCAGCGCCATTCGCCCGCTCCGTTGGCTTCCCGCGATCGCAGCATCCCCGGCATCGAGATCGAACCCGGGCTGTTCCTGGCAGAGTCCTCTCGACCCATGCAGGCACCGCCGTCGGTGCCACTGGCGTTCGCCAAACGCGAAGACTCCGTGGACACCGATGCGCTGCTGTTCTTCGACACCGAGACCACCGGGCTGGCCGGCGGCACCGGCACCCGCGCTTTCATGATCGGTGCCGCCGACTGGTGCGCCGGCACGTTGCGCATCCGCCAGTTGACCATCACCACGCTGGCAGCCGAGCCGGCGATGCTGCGCACGTTCGCGCAGTGGCTGTCACCACGGACCGTGCTGTGCAGCTACAACGGACGGTGCTACGACGCGCCGCTGCTGAAGACACGCTTCCGCCTGGCGCGCATGGGCGATCCGATCAGCCCGCTCGACCATGTCGACCTGTTGTTCCCGACCCGGCGCCGTTACCGCGGCGTGTGGGAGAACTGCCGCCTGGCCACGATCGAACGCGAGGCGCTGCGCATCGTGCGCGAAGACGACCTGCCAGGCTCGGAAGCACCGGCGGCATGGCTGTCGTTCCTGCGCGGCGGCTCATCGCACAACCTGCGCCGCGTGGCCGAGCACAACCTGCAGGACGTGGTGACGCTGGGGCGGCTGTTCGTGCACCTGGCCGAGGCAGCGTAGTGCCTTCGCTCAGGCGGTGATGAATGCCTTCGGGATCGGCCCGGTCAGCCACACGCCGTTGTCGGCCAGGTAGAACTCGTAACCCTGCTGGTGCATTTGCCTGGATTGGATCGTCAGCACGACCGGAGTGCCATGGCGCTGGCCAACCTGGGCGGCGGTGGCGATGTCTTCGGAAAGATGCACGTGGTGGCGGATGCCGGGACGCAGTCCTTCGGTGAGGATCGAGTCGAGGAAACGCGTGGCCGTGCCATGGAACAGGCGTTCGGGCGGCAGCACCGGCTCGCGCTGGATGGCGACGGTGTCGGTCGAATGCCCCTGCACCGCGCGGATGCGCCGGCCGCAGCCGGACAGGGCGAAGCGCTGCTTGTCGTTGCCTTCGACGACGGCGCGGATCACGCGCGGGTCGAGCACATGTCCGGCCTGTCGCGCGCTTGCGATCAGGTCGTCGATGTCCGCCCATCCTTCGCGATCCAGCGTCAGTCCGATCGCGCCGGGTGCATGGCGCAGTACGTAGCTGAGGTATCTGCTGGTGTCGGTGAGTCTTCTACGCATGGATGCTGCCGCCGTGCTCGTGCGCGGTTTCCCGGCCCGGCGCTGTCAGCAGCGCGAGCAAGGAGAAAACGAGAGGTCGCATACAGTCCCCCAACTGTAATGTGACAGGGGACCGAATCTAGCAGCCCTTCGAGCCGCACCGAACCACCATGTGTGCGAGAAAAAGTCGCGGTCGAAACCGGGGCCGCTATTCAGCTTGCAATGAACGCCGACAGCGTCGCCGGACCGAAATGGACGGATCTCATGGCCGGACAATGACCTGCGGACCGTTGAAGCGCTAAGGCCCAGCAACGGAGCATCGCGATGAGGTCGTATGTCCGGCTCGGCCTGGCGCACTTGCTCGCACTGGCGCTGGCAAGTTGCTCCGCGGGCGACCCCGCATCCCTGGCGCACACGCCCAAGCCCATCGTGCAGCTCGCCCCGATCCCGGGCCTGAAGGTTCGACCCCTTACCGACCGCATGTTCGAACGAACCCAGGCGCGGCGGGCCCGTGGCGAGTACTTGGCCGAAGGCATCCTTGCTTGCGCCGCCTGCCATTCCGAGCGCGACTGGCAAAAGCCGGGCGGACCCATCGTCGCCGGCCGCGCGTATGCCGGTCGGGTCTGGAAGACCGATGGCAAGACCTGGCTGGTCGCGCCGAACATCACGCCCGAGCCACATACCGGTGCAGGCCGATGGAGCGACGACATGATCGCCCGCGCGATACGCGAGGGCATCGGTCATGACGGTCGCCTGCTGCATCCGCAGATGTGGTATCGGTCGTTCCGGCTGCTTTCCGACGAGGACCTGGCATCGGTGGTCGTGTACCTGCGCTCGCTGCCCGCCGTGCGCAATACGCTGCCGCAGACGGTGCTCTCGGACGAGCAGGTAAAGCGCTTTGTCGGCGAGCCCCGGCCGATCACCGCACCAGTGCCCGAACCCCCGCACACCACACCCGAAGAGCGCGGGCGCTACCTCGCCGGACTTGCCGACTGCGGCGGCTGCCACACGCTGTGGGATGGCAAGCGCCTGCCTGGCGCCTTTGCCGGAGGCAACGAGGTCGGGCGGGATGGACGCACGGTGTTCAGCGCCAACATCACCCCCGACCCGACCGGCATGTCGTACGACGCGGCGGGCTTCATCCAGGTGATCCGCACCGGCAAGGCAGGCCTGCTCGCACCGGAAATGCCGTGGCTCTTCTATCGGCGCCTCAACGATGCCGACCTCAGCGCCCTGCATGCATTCCTCAAGACGCGTCACCCTGTCTCGCATCGCATCAGCAATCTCGGTCCGGCCACCGCCTGCGCGGTGTGTGGAGGGGAGCATCCTCTGGGAAGTGCCAACCGTCTCCTGCCAGTGCGCGGGATAGCAGTGCCCGAGCGCCTGCTGCGTGACTACGTCGGTAGCTATCGGATAGACGAGTACGACTGGACCCTGCGGATCGAGTTGCAGCACGGCAAATTGCACGTAGTCGATGGCCAGGCTCCGCCAAAGGAACTGGTGCCGTTGACGCAGTCCAGGTTTGCCATGGACGGTGGCCTTGGGCCGCTGCGATTCGAGCGCGATGGCGAAGGTCGAGTCGCGCGCGTGGTTTCGGAGGACGTTGAAGACGTCCCGCTGGAGCGCATCGCCGAGGCTGCGGCGAAGGCCGGTGGCTCGCCGTAGCGCTTGGGCGCCGCGTTCCGGTTCGCCAGACCGGAAGATTGTTGCGCCGCGGACAACACACAGGGTCCGTCGCGAGGGCTACCCAGGGTGCGGGCGGGACTCTAATCTTGCGCCAGTCTTCCGGATCGAGGACTGCGTGGAGTTCGTTGAACCTCCGTTCCCGTCGCAGGCATGCGGGACCGGGCAGGGGTCAATGGAGCGACAAATGCTTTTTGTCCGCCGTAACGAAGACGACGGGTGTCAGGTCGTCGAGGCTGCTGTAAAGGGCGTGCACTTTCCACCCGTTCGTGCACGGGACAACCTACGTCGGCGCGGTGTCTCCGCGAATTACCGATCAGCGACACGACGATACGGCGGACCAGAAGCGCCAACCCAATGCCCGTACCGGTCAAGCCCGATGGCGCGCCCCGGGGCTTGATAGCAGGAAAACATGCGTTCCCAGTTCATTGGCAAGTGGCTGCTGGCAGCCACTGCGATCTCGTTTTGCTCCACAGGCACCGCCCAGGCGCACGGACGCGAGGACTGCACCAGCGGCCGCACGCGGCTTCCGCCCATCGTCAACCTGCGCGTCGACAACGACGTGATCGGCGGCCAGGACCAGGGCTACAGCAACGGCGTGCAGCTGACGCTGGTTTCGCCCAACCTGCGCGACTACACCAACGATCCCTGCATCCCGCGGCTCGCCCAATGGGTCAACAGCTACCTGGGCGCGCTGCAGCCGGAGACGTTCGAGCAGCAGAACATGATCGCCACGTTCTCGCAGGGGATCTTCACCCCGACCGATTTCAGTCGCAGTGACCTGATCGAGGACGATCGGCCGTACGCCGCCGCGCTGCTGGTCGGCCTTGGCTACAACGCACGCGAAGGCGACACGCTGCGCACCACGCAGCTGCAGGTCGGCATTGTCGGCCCGGCCGCGCTGGGCAAGCAGGCGCAGGATGCCGTGCACCAGATCACTGGCAGCGAGAAGTTCCGCGGCTGGGACAACCAGCTCGAGAACGAGCCGGTCTTCCGCATCGTCCACGAGCGCATGCGTCGCTTCTCCTCCAGCGACGGCGCGCACGGATGGGGTTGGGACACGATCGCCCACTACGGCGGCAGCTTCGGCAATCTGGCGACCTACCTCAACACCGGCGCGGAGTTCCGCTTCGGCGTGAATCTTCCCGACGACTTCGGCAGCACGCCGCTGCGCCCGGCCGGCGAGAACACGGCCCCGACGCGCGAGCCACAGGGCCAGTACGTGCCCGGCGCGCACCTGTTCGTGACCTTCGATACGCGCTGGGTGTTGTATGACATCACGCTCGACGGCAACACTTTCCGCGACAGCCATAGCGTCGACAAGCGGCAGGCCGTGGCCAACATCGGTTACGGCGTGGCGCTGATGCGGCATCGCTGGAAGTTCGCGCTGGCGCGCTACCACGGCACGCGCGAGTTCGACGGCCAGCGCGAGACGCCGGTGTTCGGGAGCTTCACCATCAGCCGGGCATTCTGATCTCCGAGGCCAGCATCGGAGGTCAGATGGCAGCCCAGACGGCGGCACCGTGCCCGTCTGGGCTGGCTGGTCAGTAGGGGGCTGAATGGGGACTTGAAGATGGCGTAAAGCGCCATATACCTCGTTTCAGGTCGCCCGAGTTTCGCCGTCATGCTTACCGTAGGTTTTGTCCTTCCGCCCGGGTTCCAGATCATGGGCCTGGCCGCGGCGTCCGCGTTCGAACTGGCCAACGTGGTTGCCAAGGAACAGCTCTACCGCGTGCTTCTGCTGTCGGAACGCGGTGGTCCCGTGCCGAACTCCTTCGGTATCCCGGTCGAAACCCGGCCGTTGGCCCGCAACCGGGTCGATACGCTGATTGTGACTGGCCTGCTGGTGCCGGCGCCGTCCACGCCCGAGCTGCTCCGGCAGGTTCGCAGGGCCACCGAGACCGCGCGTCGCACGGCGTCGGTGTGCACGGGTGCGTTCATCCTCGGTGAAACCGGCCTGCTCGATGGCCTTCGCGTCACCACGCACTGGTTCCATGCGCGCGACCTCCAGAAGCAGTTCCCGCAGGCGCACGTCGAGGACGATCGGATCTACATCATCGACGGAAGCATCTGGACGTCGGCGGGGATGAGCGCCAGCGTCGATCTTGCCCTGGGCATGATCGAGAAGGACTTCGGCGCGGACCTGTCACGCAAGGTGGCGCAGAACCTTGTCGTCTACCACCGGCGTGCCGGAGGTCAGTCGCAGCACTCCGCGTTGCTGGAGCTCGATGCCAAGTCCGACCGGATCCAAAGCGCGCTCGCGTACGCGCGGCAGAACCTGCGCGCGCCGCTGACCGTCGATGAACTGGCCGAGGCGGCCCACTTGAGCCCGCGCCAGTTCACCCGTGCCTTTCGTGCGGAAACCGGCCAGTCGCCTGCGAAAGCGGTCGAACACCTGCGCGTCGAGGCGGCGCGCGTGATGGTCGAGCAGAGCCGGCATTCGATGGACGAAGTCGCCACCGAAACCGGCTTTGCCGACACCGAGCGCATGCGGCGCGCGTTTCTGCGTGCGTTCGGACAACCGCCCCAGGTGCTGCGCCGCAATGCCCGCATGGGCGAGGCGCTGGCGTGACAGCACGCCAGCGCTTCGGCGCGGCTTTGGGGCGCTAGAGAATCTCTACACCAGTGCGGGCTTCGACGGCAGGGAAACCCTGTCGCTCGTGGAAGTTGGTCGCGGGGGTGCGATCGATCAGGAGCGACAGCAGCTCGGGCCGGTTGTAGTGGCCGCGGGAGTCCATCAGCATCTTGCGGCGGTCGACCAGCGAGAAGTCCAGGTCGGCAATGACGACACCTTCGCCGGAGCGCAAAGGCTCGCCGATCAGCATTCCATCCGGCGCCACGATCGCCGTGAAGCATCCGCCCGAAATCGGCTCGATCGCGCATCCAGTGTCCTGCATGATCCGTGCTTGCTGATCGGCATCGAGCCACGCAGTGGCGTTGACAACGAAGCAGCCCGATTCGAGCGCATGCTGGCGGATATTGATCTCCATCCGCTGTGCGAACCCTTCGCCGAATGCCGAACCCGGGTACATCGCCGAATGGATCTGCTCACCGTCGGCCATCAGCGCATAGCGCGCCAAGGGGTTGTTGTGTTCGAAACACGCCAGCTGGCCGATGCGACCGACGCTGGTGTCGACGGCACGCAGGCCCGAGCCATCGCCCTGGCCCCAGATCATCCGTTCGAAATGCGTTGGCGTGATCTTGCGGCGACGCTGGACCAGGGTGCCATCGGCGTCGAACAACAACTGGGTGTTGTACAAGGTGCCGCCGTCGCGTTCATTGACGCCGATGGAGACCACCATGCCGGCCTTGCGCGCGGCCTGGCCGATCGCATCGGTCGCGGCCGACGGCACGGTGACGGCCTGGTCGAGCAGACGCAGGTGTTCCTTGCCGGCCAGCAGTTCGAGTGGCGTCTGCACCGCCGAGAAATAGGGGTAGTACGGCACCACGGTTTCCGGGAACGTGGCGAACTGCACGCCCAGTTCGCCCAGTTCGAGGATCTTGCGCACGACTTTGTCGACGGTCGCCTCGCGGCTGTAGAGCACCGGGCTGAACTGCACGGCGGCGGCTTTGAAGATGGTCACGATTCAAATACTCATGAAAGTACTGCGAGATGCAGTACAAACGAACAGAGTGGCGGTGTGTGGATTACGTGTTCGCAGTGGAAGCGGCGCGGTAACGCGGCGCCGGAGCGGAACTCGACAGCTGCGGCGCCAGCGCCTTGCGTGCGCTCTCCAGCGTGTTCCAGTCCCTGAGCTCGGCCAGCGCGGGAATGGTCACCAGCTCGCCCTGCGCGAGGCCGGCAAGCGCGGCATCGACCATCGCTTCCACCGACATCACGATCTCTTGCGGAAGGTTGTCGACCGGCAGTCCCGCCACGTCCCAGAAATCGGTCGCGGTGGCGCCGGGAAGCACGGCCTGGACGCGAACGCCCTTGTCGGCAAGTTCGTGCTGCAGCGACTGCGAGAACGCCAGCACGTACGCCTTGCTGCCACCGTAGACGCCGTTGAGCAGTTCCGGTGCCAGGGCAACGATGGATGCGATGTTGATGATCGTGCCGTTACCGCGGGCGACGAATGCAGGTGCGACGGCGTAGGCCAGTCGGGTCAGCACGTTCACGTTCAGCGTGATCATGCGGTCCATGTCGTCGATGCCTGACTGCAACAGCGGTGCGGTTGCGCCAATGCCGGCGTTGTTGACGAGCATCGTGATGCTGGCGTCCGTGCGCAGTACTTCCTGCACACGGGCCACGCCGTCGGCATCGGTGAGGTCGGTGGCGATGGTTTCGACCGAGCGACCTGTACGAGTGGTCAGCTCTCGCGCCAGGTCGCGAAGCTTGTCGGCCCGGCGGGCGACAAGGATCAGATCGTAGCCGTCGCGGGCGAGGCGGTCGGCGTAGACGGCACCAATGCCGGACGAGGCACCGGTGATCAAGGCGGTGCCCTTGTGAATGCGAGAGTTCATGACGTTTCCTGTGGCCCGGTTCCCGGGGTTCGGACGCAAATCTACGCCGCTTCCAGGGCGGCCTAAACGACGTAGATCCCTCGTTTTGAGCCACAGGGTCGTTGCCGTCCGTGGCGCGATCCCGGCCAAGGTGCGGGGCCAGTGTTGCGGTGCGCATGCGCGAGGCGTAGAACAGGGATGGCGAGTAGTAGAAGTTGCCTCGCGGCCGGCACAGCCGGTATCAACTCAAGGCAGTAGTCCGCGGTTCCACCCGGTCTATCCACGCCGTGGCGCTTACGGAGTAGGCGCTCTTCGACGAACCCCCAACCGTTTGCTGCGGGCATTTCGCCCCGGCCAATCGACGTTCGTGCTTGCTCCGCTCCACGCAGTGAATCCAATCGACCAATGCCCCACGTCGGCATCGCCACGTGGCTGGGAATCGCTGCGCCCGCCTGCTGGTCCGGTCTCGAACGCATTGCCACCAGAACACGTTCCCAATGGATACGAAGATGGACACCTTGCTAAGGGCAGTTCTCGATGCACATGGCGACCTCGAAAAGTGGGCCGCCCTCAGACAAATAACAGCAGAAATGACACTCGGAGGCCCGTTCTGGGCTGCCAGGGGATGGCCCGACGTCTACGCCGGCCAAACCGTCACCCTTGATCCACACCATCAGCACATCCGGTTCGCCCCATTCGCGGGAGCCGGCCGCACTTCGGTTCTGGATGTCGATCCCGAACGTATCGCCTTGACCAGCGAAGGTGAGGTCGTCGAGGAGCGCCTGAATCCACGCGGGTCGTTCCCACACCCATTCGATCCCATGACAACTCCATGGGATGCGGTCCAGGTGGCCTACTTCACCAGCGCGGCGGTCTGGAACTACCTGACCGCTCCTTTCGTGTTCGCGCGACCCGGTGTTGAAGCGAGGGAAATCGAACCATGGATCGAGGGCGAAGACAGCTGGCGGCGATTGGCCGTGACGTTCCCGGAATCGAATGCAAACCATAACGCCGAGCAGGTCTTCTACTTCGACGATGCGTTCATGCAAAGGCGCATGGACTACTCGCCGGACGTCACCGGCAGCCCTCCGGTAGCGCATTACAGCGACGATCACCGGACCTTCGACGGCTTCGTTTTCCCCACAAGCCGACGTGTCTACCTGCATGACGCGCATGGCGTCGCCGACAAGAGCTTCGCGCCCATCACGATGGACGTGAAGTCGATCTTCCTCGAAAGCGCCTAGGGCACGGAGAAGGGAATGAACGCATTCAACAAGGCGCTCGCGACGACTGCGGGCGGACTGCTGCTCGCGGCGAACTGCTTCGCACAGAGCCCGACGTCACTGGTGGTGCCCGTCGAGAATGAGCCCGCCGCCAGGCTGATCGTGGGGCAACCACTGCCGGGGCCACTCGCGACTGGCGTCGCCTATATCCCGTACCGCGTGGAGAACCTGCGCATCCTGCCGATCGGTGGACCTCACTCAAAGACCGTCTCGCCTCGGGTAGGGCACCTGCACATCACCGTCGACGACCTGCCATGGGCGTGGGCGGACTATGGCCGCAGCGACACCATCATCCTGGTCAACCTGCCTCGAGGCGAACACAAAGTTCTGATCGAGGCGGTCGATCCTGAGGGTGGGCTGCTGACCTCGCAGACCGTGAAGTTCAATTCGCCGGGAAAGCCGGCCGGACGCTGATCGCAAAGGAACCACCATGAACCGCAAGACCAGAATCTGGATCGCCTCGGCAGCGGCTGCGCTTGCCGTCATCGCAGGCGCCGCTATCGGTGCGCAGGACAAGTACGCACTCGTATCGCCGAGCGGGGTCGCATTCGCCGACTTCAAGGGCTACGAGGACTGGGCGGTGGTCTCTTCCGCCAAGACTGATGTATTGAAAGTCATCGTTGCCAATCCGATCATGATCAAGGCGTACAAGTCCGGAATTCCAGGCAACGGCCAGCCGTTCCCCGATGGCGCCAAGATCGCGAAACTGCAGTGGAAGCCGAAGAAGAGCACGGACGCCCCATTCGATGTCGACGTCCCGGAAGTCTTCACGCAGGCCTTCTTGATGGAGAAGGACAGCAAGCGGTTTCCGAAGAGCGGTGGCTGGGGGTACGCGCTGTTCAACTACAGCGCTGCCAATGACACGATGACGGTCGATCCCACGGGCGTCTCGGATTGCGGACATGCCTGCCACGTGAAAGTGGCGGACAAGAACTACATATTCCATCCTTATCAGAAGCGTTGATCACCCTCGCGATGCCAAGGTTCACGATCATTCGACGCTGAATTGACGACGGTTTAACCGGGCCGGAGGCACGTTTTCCATCCCCAGGGGTGAGAACGGCGATGTCCACGCTGCACGAAGAAGATCTGCAAGCCCTAGAGGCGATGGTTCCTGTGATCATGGAAGTGGTGCCACAGGAGGATGTCCTTACCGCATTTACCTGCTACGCGGAGCCGGTGCTCGAGCGTGCAGTAGACAGCCTGCAGGCGCAGGCGCAGGTCGAGGACATCCTTCATCGCCACGGAGTGGCGACACCGGGCCTTTGATCCGGCCCGGCTGCCTAAGGAAATCGTAACGGCTCTCTCACCGCGCCTCCGCGGGCGGGTCGCTAGCGTCGTGTCCCCGACCCGATCGAGACGCGACAATGAGCGACAGCACCACCAACCGCGGCGAGCCCGACCGCTCCCGCATCAACGTCAACCAGGACCACGAGTTGCGTTACTGGATGGCGTCGCTGGATGTCACCGAGGACGAGCTGCGCGCTGCGGTACGTGCCGTGGGCACCTCGACCAACGAGGTGCGCGAGTACCTGCGCAGCAGCTGATCTACGGCCGCTGCGCGTCCACGGTCTTCTCGGCCGGCCCGATCTCGACGGCGCCGTCCTTCCAGATCGCGTCTTCGACCGCCCAGTACCGTTCCGGATCCAGTCGCCAGCTGGCGTACATCGCGTTCATCTCGTAGCTGGCGTTGTCCCACAGATCGGCAGCGCCTGCCGGAGGTGAGCGCACCTGGACCTTGCTGGTTATCTGACCGGTGCGACTGCCGGTGATCTGGGTGTTCTGCCGCAGGATCGCCGCGGCCAGGCGCGGCTTGGCCACTTTGTCGCCGTACTTGGCATAGAGTTCTTCGCCCTCGCTCAAGGCCCGGTCTTTCTCCACCGGGCTCAGCGACATCCAGATCTTCTCGCGCAACACGAGGAAGTTCGGATAGGCGCGTTCGGCAGCAAGGTCCGCCCATGCGTAAGCCAGCGCCGGATCGCGCGCCACGCCTGCGCCATGCCAGTACATCAGGCTGATGCGGTGCTGGGAGTACTTGTCGGCGTAGTGCGCGGCCTTGGTGAAATTGCGCAGCGCGTCTTTCCAATGGCCTTTGCCTGCGGCCTCGCTTCCGTAAAGGCGGTACAGCTCGTTGGGGAAGTTGGCCACGAAGCGAACCCGCTCGTCGAGATCGCCGGCGCTTATCGCGTCGGTGGGGGCTACGGCGTCATCCAGGTATTGCGGAACCGGCGCGGCCGGTCCAGCGGCGAGTGCGGCAGCGAGTACGACTGAAGTCAGCAATTCCATGTTGCCTCCGGGTCGAGGGGTTCTTTTTCACTTCCAGGTCACTTCCACGAATTCCAAGCGTAGCTGATCAAGGTTTGCCAGGATTGGCGACTCGATAGGAAGTCCTTGCCATCGGGACGCAAGGATCGGCTGCGTGAAGGGGCCGTGCGCGGACAGCGTGACAGCGGTTTCACGGGTCCGGGCATAGAAAACCGGTAGGCCCTGCAGGAGACGCCACCGTGGCTCGACCCATCTGGAGCGGTTCGATTTCATTCGGGCTGCTCAACATTCCGGTCTCACTGATGTCCGGTGAACGCAAGACCGACCTGAGTTTCCGCATGCTCGACTCGCGCGACAAGAAGCCCATCCGCTTCGAGCGGGTGAACGCGGATACCGGCGAGGAGGTGCCCTGGAAGGACATCGTCAAGGCATACGAGTACGCCAAGGGCAGCTACGTGGTGATCGAGAAGGAGGACATCGCCGCTGCCGCTCCGGAAACGCACGAGACGGTGGAAGTCGAGACGTTCGTGGATGCCGACAGCATCAACCTGCGCTACTTCGAGAAGCCCTACGTGCTGACGCCTGGAAAGCGCGCGGAGAAGGGCTACGTGCTGTTGCGCGACACGCTGAAGAAGACCGGGAAGGTTGGCATAGCGCGGGTGGTCATCCGCACGCGCGAGTACCTGTGTGCGGTGATGCCCGAAGACAATGCACTGGTCCTGATCCTGCTGCGCTACCCGCAGGAGCTCATCGAGCCGGACGAGTACAAGCTGCCGACCGGAAAGGCCGCCGACCATCGCGTCACGCCGAAGGAAGCGGCGATGGCGGAGCAGCTGATCGAGTCGATGAGCTCGCAATGGATGCCGCAGGGTTATCAAGACGAGTTCCGTACGCGCTTGTCGGCCACCATCAAAAAGCGCATCAAGTCCGCCGGTGCCACCACGAAGTTCGAAGAGCCCGAACCGAGGGAGGACGCCGCGACCAACGTCGTGGACTTCATGTCACTGCTGCAGCAAAGCCTCAAGACGAAGAAGCGCACGCCGGCGAAGTCCGCGGCTGCGAAGAAAACCCGGCAGCCGGCCAAGAAGGCACGCAAGGCCACGAAGAAGACAGCGCGCAAGAAGGCCGCCAGCGCATGAGCCTGGTGGACTACCGTCGCAAGCGCAGCTTCGACAAGACGCGCGAACCGGAGCCAGGCAAGGCCGTGCCGAAGGGGCAGCGGCCGATCTTCGTGGTCCAGCTGCATCACGCCAGTCGTCGCCACTACGATTTCCGGCTGCAGGTGGGCGGGGCACTCAAGAGCTGGGCGGTTCCCAAGGGGCCGAGCTATGACCCGGCGGTCAAGCGCATGGCCGTCGAGGTGGAGGACCATCCCCTCGATTACGCCACGTTCGAGGGCCAGATTCCGAAGGACCAGTACGGTGGAGGGCACGTGGCGCAGTTCGACCAGGGCATCTGGTCGACCGACGGCGACCCGGAGGAGCAACTCGCCAAGGGGCACCTGCGCTTCGAACTGTTCGGCAGCAAGCTCAAGGGCGGCTGGCACCTGGTGCGATCAGGCAAGGCGGCCAGGCAGCCACAGTGGTTGCTCTTCAAGGACAAGGACGCCTTCGCCGGCACGCTGGAAGCCGATGACCTGCTGGCGGACGTGGCGGCACCGCCCCCGGCCGATGTGAAGCGTGCAGGCGCAGGCAAGGCTGCGAAGAAGAAGCTCGCTGCCGTGCCTGTGCGCAAGGGGCGGCGCAAGGAATGGGCGAAGAAGGCGCTCGCACTGGGCGAGGCGCGAAAGGCCAAGGCGCCGAGCGGACCGTTCGAACCGCAACTGGCCAAGCTGGGCGAGTCACCGCCACAGGGAGAGCAGTGGCTGCACGAACTCAAGTGGGACGGGTACCGCATCCTGGTGACGATCGAGGACGGCAACGTCCGCCTCTGGTCGCGCAACGCCCTGGAATGGACGGAAAAGGTTCCCGACATCCGCGCCGCTGTCGAAGCACTGGGGCTGAAGTCCGGTGCGCTGGACGGTGAGCTCATCGCCGGTACGGGCACGAAGGAGGATTTCAATCTCCTGCAGTCGACCCTGTCCGGCGAGGGGCAAGGCTCGCTCGTGCTGGCGCTGTTCGATTTGCTGCACGTCGATGGTGTCGATGTGAGCGGCGCGCCACTGCTGGAGCGCAAGGCGTTGCTCCAGGAACTGTTGAAGGACCCGCCGCCGCACCTGGCCTTCAGTTCCCACATCGAGGGCGATGGCGAAGCTGCCTTCCAGCTGGCGGGCGAGCGTCACTACGAAGGCATCATCTCCAAGCGCATTGACCGGCCGTACCACGGCGGGCGCAGTGACGGTTGGCGCAAGACCAAGCAACTGGCCAGCGACGAGTTCGCGGTAGTCGGTTACACCGCACCCAAGGGCGGAAGACAGGGCTTTGGCTCGCTGTTGTTAGCCAGGCCGGATGCGCGTCATGGCTGGCGCTACGTGGGTCGAGTCGGTACGGGATTCAACGACGCCTCGATGCGCGAAGTCACCAGGAAGCTGGGCAAGGCAGGCGGCAAGAAGCCCACCGCGTTCGTAGGCACCACCGATACGGACTTGCGTGCCGCAACCTGGTTCGCGCCGAAGTTCGTGGTGGAAGTGTTCTACCGCGGGATGGGCCGGCAACAGCTCCTGCGACAGCCTTCACTCAAGGCGGTTCGCTGGGACAAGGACGTCGACGATCTCGCCGATTCCGATCGCGCCGACGCGCCTCCAGAGGCCACCAGGGCGGTGGGCACGAAGAAGGCGCCGGCGAAGCGGGCCATGCCGAAGCTCTCGAGCCCGACCAAGGTCATATTCCCTGACGTCCCCGCGACGAAGCAGGATGTCTGGGACTACTACACGGCGGTACTGGACCACCTGCTGCCGGAAATCGAAGGTCGGCCGCTGTCCGTCATACGCTGCCCGGGCGGTACGGAAAAACCCTGCTTTTTCCAGAAGCACCACACCGCCGGACTGGAGCTGGTCTCATCGGTGCGCCTGAAGGAGGAGGGCGGCGCCAACGCTTACTACCTGGTCGTGGAGGATGCCGCGGCGCTGATGGAACTGGTCCAGTTCAACGCGCTTGAATTCCATCCGTGGGGCTCGCACGCCGACAACCCCGACCAGGCGGACCGGGTGGTGTTCGACCTCGATCCTGGGGCAGGTGTGTCGTTTGCGGAAGTGAAGAGGGCTGCCGTCGACATTCGCAATCACCTGGCCCATCTGGAACTGGAATCGTTCCTGCGTGTCTCGGGTGGCAAGGGCCTCCACGTTGTCGTTCCACTCAATCCCGGATGCGACTGGGACCTGACCAAGCGTTTTGCGCGCGGCTTCGCCGACGCGCTGGCGCGCACGGAACCCCTGCGCTTCCTGGCCACCGCCACGAAGAGCCTGCGCGACAAGCGCATCTTCGTGGACTACCTGCGCAATGGTCGCGGCGCCACCGCGGTGGCTTCGTACTCGCTTCGCGCACGAGCCGGTGCGCCGGTGGCAATGCCGCTGGCATGGACAGAACTTTCCAAACTGACCAAGCCAGATGCATTCAACCTGAAGAATGTGCCCGCCAAGCTCAGGCGGCGACGAAAGGATCCGTGGGAGGGCATCGAGCGGATCAAGCAGAACCTGGCGCGCTGGGCGCAGGAAGAGTGATCAGTCAGCAGGGGTCGCGTAGCTGAACGCAATCGCTCCTGCTTTCACCGACTCTTGATGGCCAGGGGCGAATCCTGCGGCCACGATCGCCGCGCAGGCGGCGCAGGGCGGGGGACCGAACATGTTCGGTTCGACGGCATTACGAATCATCTTCCTTGGCATTGCCGGCACCGCGCTTGCCATGGCCGCCCTACATCCTGTCGATGCCCGGGCGGCCACGCTCATCGTGAGCAATTGCGAAGACATCGGAGCGGGTAGCCTGCGCGATGCAGTCGCTGCGGCGGCGGATGGGGACACCATTGACCTGAGTGCATTGGAATGCAACCCGGTCTCCCTGACGTCAGGTCAGATCCATGTGCCGCAGGACAATCTCGCGTTTGTCGGACGACAGGGCATCACGATCGACGCAAACCGCACGGGGCGCGTGATCCTGCATACCGGCTCGGGCACCGTGCGCTTCGAACGGTTGCTGCTGAGCAACGGACTCCTCGTCGCCAACTTCGCAACCGGCGGCTGCCTGCATTCGGATGGCAACGTGAAACTGGTGAGTTCGGCAGTCGCCAGTTGCCAGGCGCTCGGCGAAGGCACGGATTCGATGGCGCTCGGTGGCGGCGTGTACGCCAACACGGCGCTGCTGCGGCACAGCTCGCTATCGGTCAACAAGGCCACGGCCGATACGGGACACGGTGGCGGGATCAGCACGGAGGGTCGGGTCACGATCTTCCGCTCGTCCGTCCTGAACAATGAAGCCGGCGCCGGCGGCGGCGTCTCGACCCTTGGTGGCGCCACCGTTACCTACTCGAACATCTCCGGCAACCTGGCCCGCAACAACGGAGGGATGGAGGCGGCCGGCGGCAGCGTCACGATCAACAAGTCCGCGTTCGTGGCCAACGAAGCGCAGCTTCGATGCGGCGGGCTCTGCATCGTCGGAACCGGCCGCACCAGCATCCTCGACAGCACGTTTACCCGCAACCTCGCCACCTTCCTGAGCGCCGGAGAGTTGTCGGATGACGCGACCATCAGCAACAGCACCATCGCCTACAACGTCGAGCAATCGGCAAACGAATGCACCGGCACGATTCGTGCGCGTCATCTGAAGTTGCAGAGCACAATCGCCGCCAGCAACGGCTGCGTCGCCAGCATTCAGCCCTACGACATCGGCGGACGGTCGTGGGAGGGCTATACGCTCACCGGCGCCAACAACCTGATCGGCAGATCATTGGTGAGAGTGCCCGCCGACACGATTTCCGGCGATCCGCTGCTTGAACGGACTCCCATGCCCAACGGCGGGGTGACGGACAATCTCTTGCTGATGCCAGGCAGCCCTGCGATCGATCATGGCAACAATGTCCTTGGCCGCCTGTACGACCAGCGGGGGCCGGGCTTCCCGCGGGAGAAGGGCGTGCGGGCGGATATTGGCGCGGTGGAGTTCTGAGATTGTTAGGGTCAGGTGGTGCTTTCGCGGCGCAACCATCACGCTGGGATTTCGCAATCCGCGCTAGTTTTTCCGTGTCGATCCGGAAACGAGGAGCAGGCACTTCCGCCGACCTCCTGGACGAGCCGAATCGGCCGACGCAAGCGCGTTAACGCGCCAGGCGCCGGAGGGCCGCCCGTCTCCTGAATGGAGCCCGCGGCCCTCTTCATTTGGCGCTACTGGTCTCTCACAGTGGAGACAGATTTCGCGAATGCGGACATTGCGCTTCAGGGGGCTGAACGCGTCTTTCCTTTGCTCCGCAACGACAGGCAGTAGCCGATTGTCACCAGTATTCCCAGGATGACGGCAGCAGATCCTCCTGCTACTGCGACCTGCGTCGGGGCGAACACCCAGAGCGAGGCATAGACGAGTCCACTGAGTGCCATCGACCAGCCCCCGACGCGTGCGGCCCGGCGCGCCAAGTCGTTGGGGACGAACTTCTTGGGCATCCGGTTGCCGAACCAGACAACCATCAAGCCTATGGAGCACATGACGATTCGCGTGACCGTCTCGGCTTCGATGTATCCCAGCTTGCGTGCGTAACTCGAGGCAAGCGCGAGCACCACGATGCCGACACCCCAGGCGAGGTCTGAAACCAGCTCTTTGTTCATCGTGCTTTCTCCTTCCGGGCCTTCGGTTTCTCGGTGCCAACGCCGAAGGAATGAACGAAGCCGAGCAATGCTTCCTCCAGCACCGACAGCTTCAGGTGGTAGATGACGGACTTCCCGGCCTTCTCCGCGTGGACCAGGTCGGCCTCCTTCAGCACCGCGAAGTGGGCGGACATGGTCGGCTTGGAGACGTCGAAGTGATCGCTCAGCTCTCCCGCGGTGAGTGGGCCTTTGCGCAGGAGTTGCAGCACCTGCCGTCGGGTCGGGTCGGATAGGGCTTTGAAGACCTGGCTCATATTGCGATAGTTAGCTAACTATCGAAATGTGTCAAGTTGCTTTGATGATGGGCCGACGGAAGGCGTGCTCTGTACTCGCGGTCCTGTTGTTGCTCGACGTCGATGAGCGTCGGCTTCTGCGATAACGGCCATGCGACATTCGTCTCCGCATGCAACGAGTATCCCGCGCACAGGTGGTGAGCGCGGGCGGCCGGGCTCGCAGACTGTCATGCGCCTGCTAAGGAGTTTCGTGGCGCTAGAAACGAAAAACCCCGCAAAGCGCTGAAAGCCTTGCAGGGTCTACGTTTGAATAATGGTGGCCGGGGAGGGAATCGAACCCCCGACACGGGGATTTTCAATCCGGGCGCCCGGTCATCGGCCAGATACGGAGACTTACGGTTACCCCTTGTTAAACAGCATGTTACGGCGCATCATCGTCGGTAGATTGCTGGGGATTACGGCTCCGCCTGTTACCCCGGTGTTACCCCGAGACAGGAGCGCCCATGGATGTTGTCAGGTTCAGCGAAGCTCGCGTAGCCAAGATCCGGGCAGATACGAAGTCCGGTCGGCACGAGTACCAGGATGAAGAGGTGGGTGCCCTGAGGCTTCGCGTCAGCCCGACAGCCGCCTCCTGGTATGTCCTCAAGCGGGCACCCAGTGGTGAGCTGCTTCGCATCTTGCTTGGGCGCGCTGATGAACTGTCCGTGGAGCTCGCCCGCAAGCGCGCCATCAAGACGGTTGCCTCGATCCTGGACGGCAAGAATCCCGGCGCCGAGAAACGCCAGCGGCGCGGAGAGGCAGCGCGGGAGCAACTGACCCTGGCGGATGGCCTGTCGATCTACCTCGCCGAGAAGGACAACCTTAGGCCCGCCACTCGTCTGACCTATGAGCGGGACATCCGCACCACGTTCGGTGACTACCTCGACCGCCCTTTGATGGAGCTGACGGCTGACAAGGTGAGGGACCGTCACCGGGACCGGAAGAATCGTCCTATACGGGCGCAGGCGAGGGTGGCGACGGCGCAGGCCCGCCAGAGGATCAAGGCGAGTCCGAGCCGCGCAGACGGCGCTGTACGCGCTCTGCGGGCCGTCGTGAACTTCCTGCGGGTAACGCGGGACATGGAGCTGTCAGACGTCGCCAGCAAAATCACGGCGACGCGCGGGTGGGGCAACGCACCTCGGCGTAAGCGGGCGCTCCTGGGGGAGACGCTCAGTGAGTTTGTAGTGGCCCTCCGTGCGCTGCCTGATGACCTCCCGCCGGACCTCACGGGCACCCAGCGCGACCTAACCCTGCTGCTGCTATGCACTGGATTGCGCTGGTCCAGTGCAGCCGGGCTGGAGTGGTCGGAGGTCGATTTTCGGAACAAGACCATTACGGTTCCGGCGGACCGCATGAAAGGCAAGGCCGAGCATTCGCTGCCGCTGGGGCCCGAAATGATGGGGATCCTGAAGGCACGAAAGCACCATCCCCGCTCGGAGCGCTATGTGTTTCCAGGGCTGGAGAAGGTCGTGAAAGGGAAGCCCGTGCTGGCGCCTCTTGGAAGGCTGTCCAAGCGGTTCCTGGAGAAGGTCAAGGACAGTGAGGGTGTCGTCATTACCTGGTCGCCACACGACCTCAGGCGGACCGCTCTGACGCTCTTGGAGGCCATGGACGTATCGGCCTATGCGCTCAAGCGGATTGCAGCTCACAGCCAGGAGGGTGACGTAACGGCTGGGTACCTGACGGACGACGTGAACCGCCTGCGAGGACCCATGGAGCGGCTGGAGCGCACGGCGCTATCAAGTGAGGGCTCTGTCGATAACGTGGTCGCCATGCGGCCCAAGGGGCGCTAACCATGGCCATCAACGCCAAGCGCCTCACCGCGATCATCCGCCTGTACGACGATACGCCCGAGCCTCTGAGGTCAATCTCGATTGTCAAAGACATTGAGCAACTGATCGCCAATCCTAAGAGCAAGGGCGGAGCCATTCGATCTGCAAAGGTTGCTATCGATGCCGAGCTGATCGAGGCCATGTATCCGGGCCTATCAAAGGAACAGCAAGCGCGGAGGTTAGTAGAGATGGCGCCAACTCATGGGCTGGGAGAGGGGCTGAATCCGTACCTCAGCGACACGGGCTTGGCAGCCGAAGTGCGACGTCATTCCCGCCAAGCAAAGACCCGGCGCGCAGACGGGAAGAAATAGGCCTACTACTTCCCGAGACTGAGGAACCCCGTAGTTCCACCATGAGCCCTGCCCACTACGGCAACTCATGGTGAGATATGGACGCAACTCAAAGCTCTACGCCCCCGCGCCGCCTCAGCGAACGTGAGGCATCCGAATACTTGGGGGCGGTAGCGGTTCGCACGCTCCAAGACTGGCGAATCCGTGGCGTTGGTCCGGCCTATTCCAAGCTAGGCAGGCGTGTCGTTTACGACGTTGCCGACCTTGATGCCTTCCTTGCCGCAGGTCGTGTTGAACCGAAGGCCGCTGCATGAAGGCCGGCTCGGTCCCCGCGAACGTGACTCCGATTGCCCGTGCTCCCCAGGAGTCGCGGAAGGTCGTCACCTTTGAGCGGATCGACCAAATCAAGAGAGCACCTCTCAAGCCTCTAATCGATGGCTTCTTGTACGAGGACACCCTGGGCAGCGTTGTCGGTCGCTCAGGCTGCTGCAAATCGTTCCTCGTGCAGGGAATGTGCGCCGCAATCGCCACGGGCACCCCGTGGATGGGTCGAAGCGTCCAGCAGGGAGCCGTCTTCTACTTGGGTGGCGAGGGCCGCTCAGGCATCCGAAAGCGGTTTGACGGGTGGTCAACCCATGCCGACACCCCGCTCCAGGATGCACCCCTCTACATCGCCAGTTCGCTGCCGTCACTTGCCGATGAGATGAACGTCGCAGCCGTCATATCCGAGGTGGGCGAGGTCGCGGAGCAACTGTACTTCGCCGCGGGATCCTTCGAACCCAAGCTCTTGGTCATCGACACCTTTGCCAGAGCGATGGCAGGTAGGGACGAGAACAGCGCTGCTGACGTGGGTCGCTTGATCAGTGGACTGGACTGGATCCGGGAGCGCTGGGGCTGCTGCGTGCTTGTGATCCACCACACGGGCCACGGTGAGAACACCAAGGAGCGCGGCCGAGGCTCAAGCGCCTATTACGCCGCCCTGGACAGCGAACTACTGGTCAGCAGCGACGGCGGCAGGGTCACGGTCCGAAGTACCAAAGAGAAGGACTGGCCGAAGCCTCCCGAACTACTGCTGGATCGCCACGTCGTGGACGTGCCTGTGGAGGACGCCATGGAGACGACCTTGGTCCTCAACCTTGCAGACGCAGACGACGCGCACAGCCGAGCCCGCGAGCTACGGCAGGAGATTCAGAAGCTCAGGGCCGAGGGCTGGAGCATTCGGAAGATTGCCGACCACTTGGGGGTTACCAAAGCCAAGGTCGAACACGAGCTGTCCGTACTCCAACGGCAGGCAGACGAATACCGGAGGGCTTCGGGTGGTGAGTGACGTGTCCGGGGCTGTCTGTCCTGTGGGTGTCTATAGACACCCCCCAACAGGACGACAGCAGTCCTGCAAGACGAAGGACAACAAGACAGCACAGGACAAGCAAGACAGTTGGATTGGGCGCGCTGAATTTTCTAGACCGGAACAGGAGCAATGACATGTTGGAACTACTGAAGAAGCTGTACTCAACAAGGAACGACCAGGCGAACCTCTCGGTTGAGCTGCACGACCTGGATGCTCGCTGCGAGGAGGCTAGCCGTCAGTTGATGGCTGCGCAGCAGAGCTACGGTGACCGCGTTTCCGCGAGCACCAAGCCAGCAGACCTCGATTCTCTGGATGCCGAGCTTGCGAGACTTGAGCGAGACCTCCGCCGTCTCCAAGGGCTGCGCGCATCGACGCAGAAGCGCCTCAAAGCCCTGCAGGACGCCGAGACGGCTAGGGAGGCGCAGAAGCGTTGGGATGCCTGCGAAGCGGCACTCAAGGTGCGAGAGGAGGCATTTGCACGCATGGCGCAAGCGCTCAAGGAAGCGGGCGTGTCCGTACGGGAGGCCGAAGACGCTGCGCGCCAAGCGTGGGTGGAGTTGCCGATTCGCTACGCACCACGTAACGGTCACTCGCTGGACGCGGAGTTCATCAACCTGCACGCAACCGCCGTCCGCTTGCTCGCAGTTGCCAGCGCTCGCGATGACGAAAGCGGCAATGGCCTCCTCTGGGAGATGCAGCAGCATCCGTCGCTGATGGAACAGCACGCCAGCGCTGCTGCCTATTGGCTGAGCTTCCGACCGGAGACCCGCCATGGAGACTGAAGCGCAGGCTGCCATCCCATCGGAGGCAACTGGCCCGCAAACGGAAGCGCCAGCACCCGCTCCTGCCTCGGAGGCTCCTTCGACATGGCCCGCTTGGGCGCCTCCCATGCCCGAACTGGGCCCGGATGAGCGCATAGAGCGCGATCCCCGGTCCGAAACGTTCGAGGAGCTGACTACATCGATCGACTCCCCAGCCGAGCGCCCCGGCGACTACCGGATGCCGGCACTGACTGACGAGCCGACTCCTGAGCTGCTTAGGGAAGTCCAGGCCGCCCAGTCACTGCTCTGGCACGCCAACTTCCCGCAGCAGGAGGGCAATGCGTTCCTCAAGATCCTGGTGGATGAAGCGAGGCGCGTAGGCGAGGACATGCCCGATGCCGAGTTTGAGCAACTGGCCCGGCGCACGGAGAGCACCCTCATCGGTCTGCTCGGAGAGGCTGAGTTCCGCCAGCAGCAGGCAGCGCTGACTCGCTTGCTTGATGACCTCAATGCGAAGTCTAGCGGGCAGCTTGATGAGTACCTGGACGAGTACGCGCACATCATCCTGCAGCCCCGCGTCTACCAGCGTCTGCTGGCCCACGCAGGCCGACTTGAGCACCGGAGGCGCTGATGGCTCGATTCCGTCCAGGTCAAAGCGGCAACCCCATGGGTAAGCCCAAGGGCACCCGCAACCGCAACACACGAGCGTTGGATGCCTTACTGCCCGAGGCAGAGAGGCAGGCGATTGTCAGCTCGCTGATCGAGAAGGCGAAGACGGGCGACGTCTCGGCGGCCAGTGCGCTCCTAGATCGCGTGTGGCCAAAGCTCCGTGCCAGCGCGCCTGAGGTTCGGTTCCCTTTGCCTCAGGGGACCTTGGCCGAGCAGGCCGAAGCGGTCGTGGCCGCCATCAGCCAAGGAGATATCAGCTCGGACGCGGGCGCCGAGTTTTTGCAAGCCCTCAGCGCGGTTGCTCGCTTGCGGGAAATGACCGAGCTGGAAGCGCGGCTGAGCGCTCTGGAAAACCGCTTAGGAGAGAAACGATGAAGTCCCCCCTAGAGAGCCGCGTTAGCCGCCTAGAAGCCCGTAGCCCGACCCGTCAGGCCTTCCTGATTCGGACGTTCCATACACCGGAAGAGAAGGCGGCCTTCGAGGATGAGTACGCCCGGATGGCCGAGCATGAGCGGCCCGAGCACCTGTTGCTGATTCATCGGTTCACCAAATCCGACTGAGGCGCTGAAGGTCCGACGATTCCGCTAGGATTGCACCAACTTACGACTTTCGCCCTAGAGGGAGAGTGCAATGATTCAGCCGCCAACTGGTCCAAAGACCGAAGCAACAGCAGCAATTCTGAAGGGTGCTGTGTCCGCAATACCGATCGTTGGCGGTGTGGTCGCGGAGGTCGGTAACCTCTATTTGAATCCACTCGAAAAGAGGAAGCAGGCTTGGATGGAAGACGTCTCATCTGCTCTCTCCGAGATCGAGGAGCGCTTCAATCTTCTCCCTGAACACTTGGAGCGGGATGAGAGGTTTATCTCTTTCCTCTTTCAAGCGACAGTTCTTGCATTGAAGAATCATCAGTTCAAGAAGCGAGTCGCCCTTCGAAACGCAATTGTGGCCTCAACGGGGATATCGTCTGCCGATGAGGATGTTGCTTTTCAGTTCCTGCGACTCATTGACGAACTGACTGTCACGCACTTGTCCATGTTGGGTCTGCTGCATAGGCACGCGGGGCAGTTTGCTCGCTTTGAGAAGCTTGAGCAGGTCTATGGGAAGTTGAACGAATTGATGCCGGGCGGGCTGGATCGCGCAGTCTTTAGGACGTTCCTGCATGATCTTGATTCAAGGTTTCTAGTAAGAGCCAGTGACCTGGAAGAGTTGCCCGAATACGAATCCAAGCAGCACAGCTTCGTGACTGAAGATTCATCCGTCCGCCCATTGGGTGTCACTTCCTTGGGTAGGAAGTTCTTGGAGTTCGTAGGCACTAATGACATCTAATCCCGCGCGACCGCATTTGAGGGGAGCGGTGAAAGAAGTTGTTATTGCAAGCTCGCTGTGACGGGCTTGAGGAGCCGGTTGGCGAGGTCGAGTAGTCTGGCGCCTGACTGACGGCCCGCCAAAAGGGGAAGCGGATGACTCCAGAGTCTATTCAAGTAATCCGGGAGCGTTGCCAGGTTTCCCGAGGGCACAACGACCGCATGAAGGCGCTGATGCCAAGTGGCGAAGCTCCATCTCTTCGTGCAAATTTTGCGAGATGTGCCATAGACCTGGCACTTGAGCACCACTCTGCACTAATTCGGGTGGTGGAGGCTGGAGAGTATGGAACCGGAGGAGCGCTACTGAGGCCGGTACTTGAGGCGTCAACAGCGGCCTCTTGGTTCGTCTATGTCGCTAGCTGCCGCGAGATCCAAGCGCTGCCAACGACATCCGAGGATAACCCTGTGACCGATATCCCTGGATTGGCGGAAATGATCAAGGCTCTCATCCCAGCCTTTCCGGGAATACAGAAGATGTCTGATGGTCTTAAGGCGGGCGGAACTGCCAAGTGGCTCCACAAGTACACACACGGCGGAACGCCGCAGCTAACGAGGCGAGTAAACGGTGGCTGGACGGAGCCGGAAGTCCTTATGACGCTGCTCCGGGGAGACATGTTTTCAGTCTTGGCTGCTTGTCTGGAAACCGTCATTGCCCCCAATCCACCGCTAGTGCGGTATGCATTCGGCACCCGGGATGAACTTGGGTTTGAGTTACAGATGCGGTTTGGAGCGGGCCCCATCCCGCAACAACCGCACAGTTTTCCGGACGCGCCGCTGCTCAAGGACGGATGCGGTCCGGCCTTTGCATGAGCGTGCCGAAGCCGTCTTAGGGTTGTGTGTTCGAGCTTCACTGGTATCCCCAGATGCCTGCATAGCGCTCCTGCTGATGTGAGGTTTTCCACTTGCTCTAGGGCTGTGTTGTACTGGCTTTGAGCTTTGCCTCTTCTGCTCGAATACGGTTAACCAACTCGTCTCTGACGTATTCCATCAAGGCAAGGATTGGCTTGAGGTGCAGATGCAGCGGTTTGGAGTCGACTGGTGTGAAACCAATTGGAAACTCAGCCAGCGGCGAGTCCTTCCAATACGTCAACCTCGGACGGCGTTGATCGAGGTCTGTATGGGCGTAGGCAGAGTCCCGATAGCGAGTCAGTTCGTCATGGATCGTTGTCATTCCGCTGGGAACGATTTCATCTCTCAGTAGCTTGATCTTCATGGCGGGCTTGCCCTTGGGCTGCGGATGCTCAAAGACACTGCGCGCCGGAGTGAAGGGCCGCATGTACGAAATGACAGCCATCTGGAGGAGGGCGTATCCGGCTCGAAGTGGAAGATTCTCGCTGTACTCGGCAATGCTGCTGATCGCGGAATCAATGTCCGCGTGCGCGAAACGAAGAAACACATAGTGTTCCTCTTGGGCCGAATGCATGCCACTCCCCTTAAGTTAGGTGCTGGACAATCCTGCCTAGGTGTTACCCCGTGGCGCGAACAGCAGATCGGCGACGGTGTGCAGCCCTTTCAGAAACTCATCGCGAACTGCGGGGCTGAGGTCACTCTGGCGATAGCGCTCATCGTGCACGGCCACTCCCCGAAGTGCCGTCGCGCAGATGGCCTCGCGGGAAGGGGAGGCTTCAATCAATGCCAATAGAGCCCATTGCATGGCCGTTAGCTGGCCTTCGAGGAAAGCGTCTTTCTCGTCCATCTTCTAATCCTTGAATGATCTATCGGTCACCACTTGGGTGAATTGCTTCGACTTTTGGCGGGTCAACGTTGGGAAGCCCGCAACAGTGCTTGAATCGCTTCTTGCTGCCGCATGGGCATGATTCGTTCCTGTTGGGAAGTACCCTTCCCGATTCGTCATTAAACAAGAGCCGTCTGCCGAGGATCTCCTGGATCACATGTGGGCGCCAAACTCGACCGATCTCAGAATTCTCATGGATGCGCCCGGCGTACACCCCGAGAAACTTGGTAGCCATTCCTCCTGCCATGATCTGGGATCCAGTTCGCGTGGTGTAGCCACCATTCAACCTTAGGACCACGGGCGCCCCCGACATGCCTGAGCGCGTTGTTGCGTCGATGAGGAATGCGGGTCGGCCAAGTTGAAAGTCCACATCGGGATCCGAGGCAACGTGGCCTGTCTTCCATATGGGCCAGTTTTCTCCTGCTCGAAGCCCGAGCGGAAAGCCAATTACCGATACCGGCATTGCCGGCCTTACCACCATGTCTTCCTCCGCCAATGCGAGATCGAGCGGGTACATCGCTATGTGCAATGGAAGTTCTAGCGGTATGGCAACGACGTCCACAGTTGACCCGAGTGGGTGTTCCAACCACAAAGGATCTCCCTCCCCGGAAAGGAGGGGAATTTCTAGGGGGGACCACTTGCCGAGATCGCCGGACGTGTGGAAGGCGACCACGAGGCGGTCGGGGGTCGCAGCGTTTCGGTCGAGGCACACGCCCGAATCTGGGTCGCGGCCAGATACAACGTGCCAGTTCGTAATCAGGTAGGGCTGCCCACCGAACGTGACAGTGAAGCCAGTTGCCGTCGCAAGGGGGGTCAGTCCGAAGAATGGCTCGATTCGCAACGAGCTTCCAGACAGTGGGTCAATGAGGACTTTGCGAGGCATGCTCGGTTCGCCAATGCGAGACAGTGGGGGCGATGCAACTAGTCGCCTGACGGGTCCAGTTTGATCTCGGTAACGATGCCGTTAGTGAAGCGCACGGTGGTAACCAGGTGCTCCGCGTAGTTGGTCAGGTAGCCCCAGCTCTCAGTGTTGGCTCTGGCCTCGCGGCGCTCGGGCTCCTTGCCCATGGCGTCCCGGACCTCCGCGACGGTCTGCCCGATCTTGACCTTGCCGATGGCAACTGAGTTGTCGTGGGACCTTAAGCACGCGGCGTTGTCGGTATGCCAGCCCTCGCACGGGCCGGAACGGGCGTAGTGGCCACCATAGGTGCAGGCGGAAAGTGAAAGCAGCAGCGATCCCGCGACAATTGCCGTCCTCATCTCTTCTCCAAGTGGTTTGCGTTAGAGCCCCGTCACAGGGGGTGCTTCATGAAGGCCTCAGCAAACCAGTAGCTGGCAGCTACCATCCCGGCGGTTGCGCACAGGCTCAATAGCATGGTCGCCATCCGGGCTTTGGATAGAAGCTGTTCCTTAGGGACCCATTCCGGCGCGCTGGAGGACACAAAGTCCATGAAGTATCCCCAAAGGAATAAGCCAAGAAGCCACTTCAAGGCGGTAAGTGGCCAAAGACCAGTTTTGATTTCCACGTAGCGAATCAGCGCGAGCAGGGCACACCACCCCAGCCAAGTGAACGCCAGTGGAGCCGCGTTGCGCGCAAATCGCGACGTGCCATCGACGGTCGCCTTGTATCGCTCCCACTCGACCCCCTCTGGCTTCTCCCAAGCGCTCTTCATCGCAGCCCCCCTTCTCTCGAAAGATGTTCAACAACCCAACACGTTGCGTCTAGGGGGTGCATTGGCAGCCGAAGTTACCCCCGCGTTACCCCGGTCCATAGAGCTGCCCACAGCAAAAGGGCCTGCATCTCTGCAAGCCCTTGATTTGACGCTGTATTTGAATGGTGGCCGGGGAGGGAATCGAACCCCCGACACGGGGATTTTCAATCCCCTGCTCTACCAACTGAGCTACCCGGCCATTCCGCGACGGTCAGGCCGTGCGAGGAGCGGAATGATACGGATCACGGGCGGGCATGGCAAGCCGGATGTGCGCTGAACGGGTTCGCGGCCGGCTGCAGCGCCGGCGCCGGGGCGGTGCAAGATTGGGGCGTGTTCTTCCACAGGCGGCCCGTGGCTGCAGGAGAGCGTCATGAAAGCCCTCGTCTTCGCTTGCCTGGCCGCGTTGCTCGCCAGCGGCTGCGCCAGCCAGTCGCGCATCAGCGATGCCGACAAGCTGCAGTTGTACCGCGCCCATGCAGGTGCGCCGGTTCCGAACTTCCAGTACTACGGCCGCCTCGACGGCTGGACGCCCCTGGGCGAGACGGCGCTGGCGGTGTGGACCAAGCCCAGCGAGGTCTACCTGCTCGAGCTCAAGGGCACCTGCCAGGACCTGGACTTCGCCCAGGCCATCACCGTGACCAACCAGTTCGGGCGGGTGTACCAGAACTTCGACAAGGTCATCGTGCTGGGCCAGGGGGCCAACCAGATCCCGTGCTGGATCAAGGAAATCCGTCCGGTCGATGCCAAGGCGTTGAAGCAGGCCGAAAGCGAGAAGCGCGCCGCGCAGGTCGCCGAGCGCGAGAAAGCCTGACTCAGGCCCGGTATCAGTTTTCGGGCGCGACGTAGCCGGCGGGTTTGGCCGCGTCGCCGCCGAACAGGAACTTCTCCATCTCGCCTTCGAGGAAGGCGCGGTGCTTGGGATCGAGCGGCGACAGCCGGTTCTCGTTGATCAGCATGGTCTGGTGCGCCAGCCACGCCGCCCAGGCGGGTTTGCCGATGTGGGCGAAGATGCGCTTGCCCAGCTCACCCGGCCACGGCACGTAGTCGAGGCCTTCGGTTTCGCGCTTTTCGTATTCGCAGTAGACGGTGCGGGGCATGGTTCACGGTTCCCGGGCGCTGGCTTCCAGCAGTTTGCGGATCGGTGCTGGAATGCCGATCGCGCCGAGTTCCTCGCGTGCGACCCAGCGCAGGTCGTCATTGTCGCCGATCCGGCCGCGCAGTGCGGTGCCGCGCCAGCGCAGTGGCTGCAGTTGCAGCTTGTAGTGGCTGAAGGCGTGGTCGATGGCGGGCAACTTCTGCGCGTGCGCGAACTCGCCCGTGAGGTGCTGCTGGAACCAGTCCTGCGCCAGCGTGTCGTCCTCGGCCTGCGGCAGGGTCCACAGCGATGCCCAGATGCCGCTCGGCGGTCGCCGCTGCAACAGGATGCGGCCGTCGCTGTCTTCGGCCCACAGCACATGCGCGTACTTCTGCGGCGGTGTCTTGCCGGGCTTGGGCGTTGGCAGGTCGGCGACGCGGCCTTCGCGGCGGGCGACGCAATCGTCCTGCATCGGGCACAACACGCAGGCCGGGTCGGCGCGAGTGCACAGAGTGGCGCCGAGGTCCATCTGCGCCTGGGTGTAGTCGGCCATCCGCAGTGGTGGCAATTTCGCGCGGGCGACGTGGTCCTCGGCCAGCGACCAGAGTTTCTTCTCGACCGCCGGCAGGCCGGGGTAGCCGTCGATGCCGTGGTAGCGGGTGAGCACGCGCTTGACGTTGCCGTCGAGGATCGCGCAACGCTCGCCCCACGCCTGCGAGGCGATCGCCGCGGCGGTGCTGCGGCCGATGCCGGGCAGGGCGGTGAGTGCATCCAGATCGCGTGGCAGGTCGCCATCGTGCAGTTCGACGCAGCGTTTGGCTGCGGCGTGCAGGTTGCGTGCGCGGGCGTAGTAGCCCAGGCCCGACCACAGCGCGAGCACGTCGTCGAGCGGTGCGGCGGCGAGGTCGCGCAAGGTCGGCAACGCGGCGACGAAACGCTCGAAGTAGGGCGCGGCGGTCTTGACCTGGGTCTGCTGCAGCATGATCTCCGACAGCCACACGCGGTACGGCGAGCGCGGGTGCTGCCAGGGCAGGTCATGGCGGCCGCTGACGTCGAACCAGGCAAGCAGGCGCGTGGCGAACGGGTCCATCGGCATCGTCGTGCTCACGGCGTCATCGCCTCGCCGGGCGACGGGGCGAAATCGACTTCGACGCCTTCCAGCGTACCGCCGGCAATCTCCAGCTTCGGCGTCGACAGATGCCCGGCCAAGGGTGGCAGCGGCGTTCCCTGGTCGATGCCATCGATCCACGTCAGCATTTCAGGCACGCGGAAGTGTCCGTCGAAGCGGGTGGCGTCGCGCTGCAGCTGCAGCGCGCTGGTGTCGGACAAGTCGGTGCGGCCTCGATATTCGTACTTGAAAGGAAGTGCCGACACCGATGACTCCATCGGTTCCGGCAATGCCGGCCAGGCCTTCGGCCAGTCGGCGATCATGCCGTCGAGGCGCAACGCCAACGCGTCGCCAAATGCGAAACCGCCACGCGCATGAAAGCTCGGCATGGCGTCGCGCCCGCGCAGGGCAACGCCGAGCGGTGTCATCGTCACTTCACCCGAACGCAGGCGCAGCGGGCCAGCCAGTCCGAACACGAATGGCAGTTCGGTCTCGCCGTTGCGGTAGCGCGCGACCGCGCCAAGACGGATCACGTCGACGCCCATGCCATCGTCGCCATCGCGCACGCGCCCGGACAACGTCAGCCGCATCGGCAGCGACCACGGAGGTGATTCGACGCCGACATCGCCGCTAAGGCCAAGGCCGGCGTTGGCGGCGAAGCGGGTCAGCGCTGCATCGAGGTCGAAGGGCGCGGCGAGCGTGCCGCTGATGAAACGTCCGCGCAGGTGAGCGCTCAGTGCGCGGTCGGGATATAGCGCGGGCAGGTCGATGTCGAGCGCATCGACCGACCAGCCGTCGCCGATGACGCGGCCACGCTGCAGGCGCATGCCGTCGGTGAGGGTGGGGATGCGCGTCTTCGATGGAGGACGCGTGGCCTGCCAGCGCTGCAGTGCCGCGAGGTCCAGTTGCGGCGCGTCCAGCTCGATGCGGCGGACCGTCAGGTCGTCACCGGCGGCGCGGATGGTGGCCCAGGGTAATTCGAGCTGGATGCGCTCGGCGCGCAGCAGTGGCGTGGGCGCGCCGGGCTGGCGGGCGACGACATCACGTAGCAGCAGCATCGGCGTGCCGCGCAGGCGGTACTCGCTGGCGCCGGCGGCGGTGATCTCCAGGCCGAGGGCATCGCCTGCCTGGGAGAGGATCAATCCGGCGACACGGCTGGGTTGCCCGACCCAGCGCAATGCGAGCACGAGCAGCGCGAACGCGACAACCAGCGCGATCAGGAAGACATTGCGGCGGCGCAAAAGGCGACGCGGGATGGCGGGTTCCGGCGTGGCCATGGGTGGCGTCGGCCGCGTCAGGCGCCGAGCGACCCGGGCAGCAGGGCGTCGACGAAGGCTTCGGCGTCGAACACGCGCAGGTCCTCGGGACGCTCACCGATTCCGGCGAAGCGGATCGGAATGCCGAACTCGCGTGCGAGCGCGAACACCACGCCACCCTTGGCGGTGCCGTCGAGCTTGGTCACGACCAGTCCCGTCACGCCGACCGCGGCATGGAACTGGCGCAGCTGCGAGAGGGCGTTCTGTCCGGTGGTGCCATCGATCACCATCAGGACCTCGTGCGGTGCGTTGACGTCGATCTTCTGGATCACACGCTTGATCTTGCCCAATTCGGCCATCAGGCCCTGCTGGGTGTGCAGGCGGCCGGCAGTGTCTGCGATCAGCACCTGCGTGCCGCGCGCCTTGGCCGCCTGCAGGGCATCGAAGGCGACCGACGCGGCGTCGGCGTTCTGGCCCTGGGCGACCACCGGCACGCCGTTGCGATCGCCCCAGGCTTGCAGCTGGGCGACGGCGGCGGCGCGGAAGGTGTCGCCGGCGGCCAGCATCAGCGGGCGGTTCTCGTCCTTGAAGCGCTTGGCGAGCTTGCCGATCGTGGTGGTCTTGCCGACGCCGTTGACGCCGACGGTGAGCAGCACGAAGGGCTTGGCATTGGTGTCGATCTGCAGCGGCTGCGCGACGGGTTGCAGCATCGCCAGCAGGTCAGCGCGCAACGCCGCCAGCAATGCGCGGGCATCGGCGAACTCGCGCGCCTTCATGCGCTTGCGCAGCGACTCGATCAGCTCGGTGGTCGCGCCGACGCCGACGTCGGCGGTGATCAGCGCGGTTTCGATCTCGTCGAGCAGGTCGTCGTCGAGCTTGGGATTGCGCGAGAACAGGCCGCTGAAGCTGCGCGCGAAGCTGCTGCCGCGCAGGCGCTCGCGCCAGCCGGTCTTGCCCGGCGCGGCAGGGGCGACGATGGGATGGGTAGCCAGGGCGGCTTCGGGCGGAAGCGAAGGCTGCGGTTCCGGCTCGACGGCCCGGGTCTGGACTGGCTCGACGTCCAGTGCGGCGGCGATGATCTCGGCCGGTACGGGCTCGGGTTCGCGGCGCTCGGGCTGCGGCGGCTCGACGACCGGTTCGGCCTCAGTCGCCTCGGCTTCGAGCGGCGCCGGGAATGCCGCGGCGAGTTCCTCGATGCTGTAGGCGCCCTCGCTGGCGCCCGGCTTTGCCGCTTCGGCTGGAGTCTGGGGTTTCTTGCGGCGGAAAAAACTGAGCATCGAGGGCAATGGGGGAATGCGCGAGAATGCACACATGCTAGCACCGGCCCCCTCCCGACCCCGATGAACAAACCGCCCCGACGCCTTCCCGGCACCGCCACGATGCCTGCCGCCACGGCCGCGGGGAAGGTGCGCCTGATCGGTGGACGCTGGCGCGGTACGCGGCTGACCGTGCCGGCCGTCGACGGCCTGCGGCCGACTTCGGACCGCGTCCGCGAGACCCTGTTCAACTGGTTGATGCCGATGCTGCCCGGCGCCCGCGTCCTTGATGTGTTTGCCGGCAGCGGCGCGCTGGGCATGGAGGCGCTTTCGCGCGGTGCCGCCAGTGCGGTGCTGGTCGAGCGCGACGCCGGCCTGGCCAATGCCTTGCGCGATCTGGCGGCACGCCTGCCCGGCGGGGAGGCGGCGACCGTCGTCCAGGGCGACTCGCTTTCCTGGCTGGCAGGGCAGGCGGGAGCGGGTTTCGACCTGGCGTTCCTCGATCCGCCCTTCGCCGCCGGCCTGTGGGACAAGGCACTGCCGCTGGTGGTGGCCACGCTCGGGCCCGATGCCTGGCTGTACATCGAGGCGCCGCATGACGCAGCGCCGCAATTGCCGCCGGACTGGCGCCTGCACCGGGAAGGACGGACGCGCGAGGTGCGTTTTGCCCTCTACAGGCGGATATAGGCGGACCTCGTCGCAGGGGTAGGGGCGACGGAATGCTGTGTCGCAGGCGGGCCGGGGCTGCCGGCGCCACCCGGTTTTGAGCCGCTGTTACACTTCGGCCACCTGTCGACGACCGAATGACCGTGGCCCGAAACCGAATCGCCGTATACCCCGGCACCTTCGACCCGATCACCAACGGCCATATCGACCTGGTCGACCGCGCAGCGCCGCTGTTCGAGCGGCTGATCATCGGTGTCGCCGAAAGCCCGGGCAAGAGCCCGGCGCTGCCGCTGGACCTGCGGGTCGAGCTGGCGCGCAAGGCGGTCGCCCACCACGCCAATGTCGAGGTCCGCGGCTTCGACAGCCTGCTCGCGCACTTCGTCGACCAGGTCGGCGGGGGCGTGCTGCTGCGCGGTCTGCGCGCGGTGTCGGACTTCGAGTACGAGTTCCAGCTGGCCAGCATGAACCGCCATCTGATCCCGGAAGTCGAGACGCTGTTCCTGACACCTGCCGAGCAGTACGGCTTCATTTCCTCTTCGCTGGTGCGCGAGATCTCCCGCCTGGGCGGCGATGTCTCGGGTTTCGTGCCGCCGGCGGTAGCCGCAGCGTTGCAGGCGCAATGGCAACGCAACCACCGTTGATCCGCGACGGCGTCCGCGCGGACGCGCTCAAAGCATCCAGAACCTCCACCAGTTCCACCGTTACTCAACACACCAATAGTCACCGAAGGGGACCCCGATGAAGACCACCACCCGCCTGCTGCTGCTTGCCTGCCTGTCGATGCCGCTGCTGGTTGCCTGCAACAAGGGCGAAGACAAGCCCGCCGTCGTCGAAGCGCCGCTGGTCGCGCCGACCACCAACGAAGGCGCTGCCTGGGACACCTATCTGACCGAAGTGGTCAAGCGCAACATAGAAGGCGCCACCAACGTTTACCTGTACACCCTGCCGGACCCGACCGGTGCCGACTTCGAGGGCGAGTACGCACGCCAGCTCGAGAAGGCGCAGGGCGACGTCGCCCGCGGTGGCGTCGAGGGCACGCTGCTGGCTTTCGGCTCGCAGAACTCGGCCAAGTCGGCTGACCTGGCGATCGCCTCGTTCGCCCAGGCCCAGGCAGGCACGATGAAGGGCGTGCGCGTGATGTTCATCGGCGCCAGCGCCGACAGCGAGCGCGTCAAGGCTGCCGTCGAGCCGTCGGGCGCCAAGTACGAGTTCATCGAAGCCAAGTGACGTTCCGGCGCGTGGCCGCATTAGCGGCCACGCCTTTGCCGGAACGTCATCCCCGCGAAGGCGGGGATCCAAGGACGTTGCTTTTGCCGTCAACGGCACGCATATCAAGAGCCAGCGTCCTTGGGTTCCCGCCTTCGCGGGAACGACGAGAAATCAATGGCCTGATGGAATGAGTTTCCCCCCGCCGTCGGCCTGAGTCCCCCATGTCCCTCAAGATCAACGAGCTCTGCGTCAACTGCGATGTCTGCGAACCGGCCTGTCCGAACCAGGCGATTTCGCAGGGCGAGACCATCTACGTGATCGATCCGGCGCGCTGCACCGAATGCGTCGGCCATTTCGACGAACCCCAGTGCGTGGTCGTCTGTCCCGTCGAGTGCATCGACCCCGATGCGGACCACCCGGAAACCAACGAACAGTTGCTGGCCAAGCTCGCGCGCCTGCAGCAGGAGCTGAAATGATGCGTCAAGCGTTGCGTGCGCTGGTGAGCGCCAGTGTGTTGTCCGCCGGTCTCCTGCTCACCGCGACGCTGCCGCTTCATGCAGCGCAGAAAGCCGCCAGGCCTGCCGGCCATCCGCCGGGTGTCGCGATCGCCAGTGCCCACGCGCTGGCCACCGATGCCGGCATGGAGATGATCCGCGCCGGCGGCAATGCCTTCGACGCCGCGGTCGCGGTGTCGGCCACGCTGGCCGTGGTCGAGCCGATCAGCTCGGGCATCGGCGGCGGCGGTTTCTTCCTGTTGCACGATGCGAAGAGCGGCAAGGATGTCTTCGTCGATGCACGCGAGACCGCGGTGGCCGCGGCGACGCCAGCCGCTTACCTCGACGACAAGGGCGAACTCAACCGCGACCGCGCCACCAACGGCCCGTGGTCGGCCGGAATCCCGGGCCTGCCTGCAGCGCTGGTGCATGTCTCGGGCAAGTACGGCCGCTTGCCGCTGAAGACGACGCTGGCGCCTGCGATCCGCATCGCGCGCGAAGGCTTCGAGGTGTACCCGCGACTGGAACGTGGTTATGGCAGCCGTCGCGAAGTCATGGAACGTTACCGCGGCACGCGCGAGGTGTTCCTGGCCGACGGCAGCCCGGTCAAGGCCGGCGAAATCCTCAAGCAACCCGACTTGGCGCGCACGCTGGAGTTGCTGGCCGACAAGGGGTTCGATGGCTTCTATCGCGGTGAAGTGGCCGCCAAGTTGCTGGCTGCGGTGAAGGAAGAAGGCGGGCAATGGCGCGCTGACGAACTGGCGGGCTATCGCGTCAAGGAACGCGAGCCGCTGCACTTCCAGTACCGCGACTGGACCGTCACCACCGCACCGCCGCCGTCGTCGGGTGGCGTGGCGCTGGCGGAGATGCTGCAGATGCTGTCGGGCTGGGATCTGTCCAAGCTCGACCAGGCGCACCGCACCCACCTGATCACCGAGGTCATGCGTCGCGCCTTCCGCGACCGCACGATCTACCTGGGCGATCCGGACTTCGTGAAGATGCCGCTGTCGCGACTGACCAGCGCCGACTACGCCGCCGGGCTGCGCGCGACGATCCACCCGGAGAAGGCCACGCCCAGCGATCTGCTGCCGGGCCAGCCGGCACCGCTGGAAGACGACGAAACCACGCACTTCTCGATCATCGATGCCGCCGGCAACCGCGTCTCGACCACGCAGACCGTGAACCTGCTGTATGGCTCGGGCATGGTCGCGCCGGGTACCGGCGTGCTGCTCAACAACGAGATGGACGACTTCGCCCTGCGTCCGGGCACGCCGAATGCGTTCGGTGTGATGGGCTTCGCCGCCAACGCGCCGGCAGCGGGCAAGCGCATGCTCAGCTCGATGACGCCGAGCTTCATCGAATCCAAGGACAAGCTGGCCGTGATCGGCGCGCCCGGTGGCAGCCGCATCATCACCGAAGTGCTGCTGGGCATCCTCGGCTACGACGCCGGCCTGGGCGCGCAGGAAGTTGCCGCATTGCCGCGCATCCACCACCAGTGGATGCCGGACGTGATTTCCGCCGAGAAGGGCACGCTGGACGCGCAGACGGTGACCGCGCTGGAAGCGATGGGGCACAAGGTCAATGCCGGCGAAAACACCTGGGGCAACCTGCAGACGGTGTCCTGGGACAAGCGAAGCAACGTGCTGGAAGCCGGCACGGATCCGCGCAACCCGGTGGGCAAGGGCGCCGTCGAGGGGCGCTGAGCCCATGCATCGCCAGATTGCGATATCGCGAACCTAACGCGAGGGGAGTTACCCTAGTCCCATGAAACTCTGGTCAATACTCGGCAACAGCCAGAAGCTCGATGGCGGCGCGATGTTCGGCAACGCGCCGCGCGCGATGTGGGCCAAGTGGTCCGCGCCCGACGAGCAAAACCGTATCGAACTGGCCTGCCGGGCGCTGCTCGCCAGCCCGCTTGCCGGCAAGACCGTGCTGTTCGAAACCGGCATCGGTGCGTTCTTCGAGCCGAAGCTGCGCGAGCGCTACGGCGTGGTCGAAGACCAGCACGTGCTGGTGCAGTCGCTGGCAGCGGCAGGCTTCGCCCCGGAGGATGTCGACGTGGTGGTGCTGTCGCACCTGCACTTCGATCATGCCGGCGGACTGCTCGCGCCGTGGAAGGAAGGCGAGGCGCCCAAGCTGCTGTTCCCGAACGCGACCTATGTCGTCGGTCGCGAGCATTACGAGCGCGCGCTGCATCCGCATCCGCGCGACCGCGCCAGCTTCATTCCGGAACTGCCCGGACTGCTCGAAGCTACCGGTCGCCTCGAACTGGTCGATGGCGAGTACTCGCGCACGCTCGGCAAGACGGTGCGTTTCCACTACAGCGACGGCCATACGCCGGGACTGATGCTGGCCGAGATCGTCGGCCCCGACCAGGTCGACGGCGAGACGCACGGTGGCGTGGTGTTCTGCGCCGACCTGATCCCGGGACGCCCCTGGGTGCACGTGCCGATCACGATGGGTTACGACCGCAACGCCGAGTTGCTGATCGACGAGAAGAAGGCCTTCCTCGCCGACAAGCTGCGCCGTAACGTGCATCTGTTCTTTACCCACGATCCGCAGTGCGCGCTGGCGCAGGTCACCCAGGACGACAAGGGCAAATTCGGCACGACCCACGAGGTGGCCGAACTGCAGGCGAGGGCGCTGGGCGCATGACGCGGCCCGGAGCGACGGCCTGGCTGTCGCTGGCCTGCACGCTCGCCATGGCCGCGGCGTGCTGCAGCAAGGCATGGGCGCAGCCTGCGGTTGTCGATGATTCGCTCGATCCGCCGCAAGCCGGCAAGGCGTTGCGCGACCGGGATTTCGGCGTTGGTACGCGCAGCTTCGGCCTGGATCGAAAGGTCGAGATGTACCAGTGGCGTGCCAACCGAGACGCCTACGCGCGCGTCTGGAACACGGCTGCGATCGACTCGTCGCACTTCGCGCCCGGGCACGCCAATCCGAAGAGGTTGCCGTTGGAAAACCGACGCTGGTGGTCCGACGACGCGACGCTGGAAGGCAAGCCGATCGACCTTGCGGTGCTGCAGACGCTGGGCCAATGGCGCGTGTTCCGACCCAACTTCTCGCGCTTGCCGGCGAACCTGGCGGCGTCGTTCCAACCCGAAGGCGACGGCCTGGGCAGCGCCGAGAATCCGCTCGATCCGCAGATCGGCGACATCCGCATCACCTGGCGCGAGCTGAGCCTGCCGCCGCTGGAAGGAAAGGTGGAACTTCGCGGTGAACGCTGGGTGCTGTCGCCGGAAGCGGCCGCGCAGGCATTGAGTGCGGAGCGTGCATCCACGGTCGTTGAGTTGCCGCCGGGAACGGACCAGAGGCTGTTGCCGTGGTTGCTGGGCGCGGCGGCGATGCTGCTCGGCGCTGCGCTGGTGTGGCGGCGCGTGCGACGCAGGCGCGGCTAGTACACCGTCATCCCCACCTTCGCGGGGAAGACGGGCATCGTCAGCCGTTGTGCCGCGTGCCGAAGATCTTGTCGCCGGCGTCGCCCAGGCCCGGCAGGATGTAGCCGACGTCGTTGAGGCGGTCGTCGATCGAGGCGGTATACACCTCGACATCCGGGTGGCGACTCTCGAGCACGCGCAGCCCTTCCGGCGCCGCGACCAGGAACAGTCCCTTGATGCGCTTGCAGCCCGCCGCCTTGAGCATGTCGACGGTGGCGACCAGCGTGCCGCCGGTGGCCAGCATCGGATCGAGGATCAGCGCAGTACGCTCGTCCATGCGACCGGTGAGTTTTTCGTAGTAGCCGACCGGCTCCAGCGTGCGCTCATCGCGCTGCAGGCCGACCACGCCAACCTTGGCGGCGGGAATCAGCTCGAGCACGCCCGGCAGCATGCCCAGGCCGGCGCGCAGGATCGGCACCAGGGTCACCTTCGCGCCCTTGATGCGGCGCGTCTTCACCGGCCCGGCCCAGCCCTCGACCATGACTTCCTCGGTCTCCAGGTCGGCGGTGGCCTCGTAGGTGAGCAGCGTGGCCACCTCGGAGGCGAGTTCGCGGAATTCCTTGGTGCTGATGCCGGCCAGGCGCATCAGGCCAAGCTTGTGCTGCACCAGCGGGTGGCGGACTTCGATGATTTTCATCGCGCAAGCCTAGCGCAGCCGGGCGCGCCTGGCATGCCAGGCCGGAGCCCGGGCGCCTACACGTTCCCGTCCGCATGGACGGCCGAATATCGAGGCGTCCGGCAAGGAGCGCCGAAGGAGCCCCATGAGCAATCCTGCCGTCACCTACGAACGCGAGATGGTCCCGGTGCTGTTCCGGCCCTGGGTCGGCGCGCTGCTCGACCTGGCGCAACCGGCGCCGGGTGAGCACCTGCTCGACTTGGCCTGCGGCACCGGCATCGTCGCGCGCCTGGCCGCGCCGCGGGTGGCACCGGACGGGCGAGTGGTCGGCGTCGACCTCAACCCCGACATGCTCGGCGTGGCGCAGGTCCAGGGTGCGCTGGAAGGGCTCGACATCGAATGGAAGCAGGGGCGGCTGGAAGTGCTGCCGTTCGCCGAGGCCGAATTCGACCTGGCGCTGTGCCAGCACGGCCTGCAATTCGTCCCCGATCGCGCCGCGGCACTGGGCGAGGCGCGACGCGTGCTGCGCGACGACGGCCGCCTCGCGCTGGCGGTGTGGCGAGGGCTCGATCACCACCCGTTCTGGTCGCGGTTCAACGACGTGCTGATGGAGCTGATGGGCATACCTGCGCTGGCTGCGCCCTTCGAACTTGGCGACGGCGCGGAGATCGAACACCTGCTGCGCGACGCGGGTTTCCGCGACATCTCCATCCAGGCGCGGGCCATGCCGGCGGTGTTCCCCGATCCGGCCAGCTTCGTGGCGATGGAAGTGGATGTCATCGCCGCGGCGAACCCGGCCACCCAGCACCTGGATGACCGGGCCCGCGCGGACCTGACCCGAGCGGCTGAAGTACGCATGGCCGACGCACTCCGCGATCAGATCCGCGACGGCCAGGTCGTGGTGCCCATGCATTCGCACCTGGTGCTGGCGCGAATGTAGGCGGCGTCAGAACGAGAAGCGCGCGATCAGCTGGAACACCGGGCCGGCTTTCTCGCGCTCCAGTTCGTACTCGTCGAAGTCGCGATCGACCTGGTCGGCGGCGTTGTCGAACTTGTTGAAGGCTTCGTCCTTGGAGGCATCGAGCAGGTTCGAGCCGGTCAGGCGCACCGACATGCGATCGCCGAAGCGCTTCTCGACGAACACCTCCAGGTCGCCGTCGTAGCTCGTGGTGACTTCCTCGCTGACGATGCGCGAGTAGGCATCGCCCTGGCGGCGGTAGCTGGCACCGAACGAGACGCCCCAGTCGGGGAGGTTCTGGATGAAGCCGACGTTGTAGACGTACCTGGCCTGGTTGTTGAAACGGCGCTCGCCGAACTCGTCGTCGACCGAGCTGTCCAGCCACGAGTAGTTCACGAACACGCCGGTGTCGGGCAGGCCGAGCACGGTCAGCGGCGTCGACAGGTCGAACTCGATGCCGTAGACGTAACCGTCGCCGACGTTGCGCGCGGTGTAGACGAAGCTGTCCGGATCGAACGGCGGATAGCCCGGCGTGTTCTCGTTGGCGCCGGGATTCTCGTCGAGGAACTCCTCGACCTCGTCCTCGAAGTCGCCCAGCGCGGTCGAGCTCGGTTCGCCGGTGTTGACCGTCTCGATCAGGTCCTGGATGTCGCGGTAGAACGCGTTGACGCCGAACACGCCGCGCTGGCCCAGGCGACGCTCGTAGCCCAGGTCCAGGCCCCAGGCGCGCTCGGGTTCGAGCAGCGGGTTGCCGACGAAGTCGTTGTCGCCGAACTCCTCTTCCAGCGTCAGCGGCAGGATCTGGTCGAAGTTGGGGCGACGCACGGTGCGCGCCAGCGACAGGCTGATGCGGTCGTCGGCGGTCAGGTCCCACTTCAGGTGCGCGGACGGCAGCAGGGTCGAGTAGTCGTTGGAGGCGGCGGTGTCATCGGCACGGACGTCCACGTCGGTCGTCTCGTAACGCAGGCCGGCTTCCCAGGCGAGTGCACCGGAGGCGCCCGAGAACATCAGGTACGGGTCGATGCGGGTCTCGTCGATCCGACTGGCCATGCCATCGAAGTCTTCATAGGCCGGCAGGGCGACGTCCTCGTCGTCGGATTCGACCTCGGCGATCTGCAGGCCCGTGTCGCGCTGCTTGTCGAGGTAGTCGACGCCGAACTCGACCCTGGCGTTGCCGAACCCGCGCTTGTGCGCGGCCTTGAAGCCGAGCTCGTCGTCGCGGATGTCGCTTAGCGTGCGTGTGCCTTCGCGGTCGTCGAACGACGGCGGCGTGTCCTCGTCGTCGTAGCCGGTCTCTTCTTCGGTCGACACGGTGTCGTCGTCGAAGCGGGCGTAGTCGAGGTCGAGCTCGGTGCGGCCACCGAGCATGTCGAACTCGTAGTTGGCACCGAACGACCAGTTGTCCTGCTTGATGTTCTCGAACTGGTCGTTGACCGACAGCCGGTTGCCGCGGCTGGTGCTGGTCGGGTCGTTGTACTCCAGCGAATGCTCGGTCTCGTCGCGGTCGGTGCGCACGTAGAAGCCGTCCAGCGACAGGCGGCCGCTTCCGATGTCGTGGGTGTAGGACGCGTTGGCCGAGTAGTCGGTGCCGTCGCGGGTGTCGGCCTGGTCCTCGCGGTCGACGAAATCGCCGCCCGGCTCCTCGAAGCGGTCGCTGCGCTTGACCTTCGGGTTGTAGCGTCCCTGCACATTGAAGCCGCCGAGCAGGCGGCCACCGCCGACTTCGACGCTGCTGACCGCGCCGTAGGTGTTCTTGTACTTGCCGTCGTCGAAGTGCATGACGCCGCCGCGGACGTAGTTGCCGTCGAACTCGTAGGCATCGCGCAGGACGATGTTGAGCGCGCCGGCCACGGCGTCGCCGGAGCGGTTGGCGCTGGCGCTGCGGACGATCTCGATGCGCTCGACCAGTTCGGCCGGGATGCGGTCGACGAAGAAGGAGCGGTCGTTGCCGGCACCGGGTACCTTCTTGCCGTTGATCAGGATCTGCGTATAGCCCGGATCCAGGCCGCGCAGCTGTGCACCGTCGTACTCCAGCACGTCGGAGACGAAGGCGACGCTGGGCACGCGCTTGAGCATGTCGCCCACGGTGAGCGGCTCGAAGCGCTGGAAGTATTCCAGGTCGTAGGACAGCACCGGCGCAATGGCGTCGGTGCGGTTGCGGTAGGCGATGTCGGCCTGGACGACGACGGCGTCGAGCTGCTTCGGATCCGGTGCCGGATCGCCACCGTCATCGGCGGAGGCGGCGAAGCTGGCAGGCGCCAGCACGGCAACAAGCAATGCACGCGACAGGGCGCGCGACAGGAGGTTTCGTTTCATTCGATCTGCATCCCCATGCAAGACGGCGGCAAACAAACCGCGATTTGTACGTGGCGGGGATGGCGGAAACGTGACAGCGAAACTGCACTTCGGCCAAACGAGGTATTGGTGCGAGGTGCAACGACACCGTCACAATGACCCCGTAGAAAGTCGAGGTTTGCATTCCATCTTCCGGGGGATCCGTGACATCACGCCTGACCACGTTCGCACTCGTCCTCGCGCTCACCGCGTGCGCGACCACCGCGCCGGCGCCGCCGCGCAATGGCCACGAGCCAGAACCCGATGAGAAGACCGCGGAAGTCGATCCGCTGCTGAGCCAGGCGGGCGTGCCGCACAAGGTGGTGGCCGAAGCGTTCGTCACCGCCGCCACGCCGGCCGACAACATCGACTCGCCGGCCAGCTGGCGATCGGCGGACGGCAAGCGCTGGCTGGTCGCCACCGGCAAGGCCACCGACAAGCTGGTGGTCTATGACGGCGACAGCGGCAAGTCGGTCCGCAGCGTCGGCGGCCCCGGCACTGCGCTGGGACAGATGCAGCGTCCCAATGGCATCGCCGTGATCGACAGCTATGCACTGGTGGTAGAGCGCGACAACCACCGCGTGCAGATGTTCCAGTTGCCCGACCTCAAGCCGCTGCTGGTGTTCGGCGGCGACGACCTCAAACAGCCGTACGGCCTGTGGGTGCGGGCGCAGAAGGACAGCTATGAGGTGATCGTCAGCGACAACTACATGTCGCCGCAGAACGAGGACCTGCCGCCGCCGCTGGCGCAGCTGGGCGAACGCTTCAAGCGCTACCAGCTACGGCGCGTGCCGGGTGGCTGGCAGGCGCGGCTGATGGGTGTGTTCGGCGACACCGGTGAGGCCGGGGCGATCCGCATCGCCGAATCGGTGTTCGGCGATGTCGGCAACGATCGCCTGCTCGTGGCCGAAGAGGATGTCGCCATCGGCACGCGTATCCGCGAGTACGGCCTCGATGGCCAGTACCGTGGCCGCGACATCGGTGTCGGGCTGTTCAAGGCGCAGGCCGAGGGCATGGCGCTGGCGCGCTGCGCCGATGGCAGCGGTTACTGGATTGCCACCGACCAGTTCAAGGATCGCAGCCTGTTCCATGTGTTCGATCGCGACACGCTGGAGCATGTGGGTGCGTTTGCCGGTGGCAGGACCGCCAACACCGATGGCGTGTGGCTGGACCAGAGTGCGAGCACGCGCTTCCCGCAGGGCGTGTTCTACGCGGTCGATGACGACCAGGCGGTGGCGGCGTTTGATTGGCGGGATATTGCGCGGGCGTTGTCGCTGCGGGATTGCAAAGCCCCCTCTCCCTGACCGCGTTCCCCCTCTCCCTGACCGCGTTCGCGGTCGTCCCTCTCCCACAAGGGGAGAGGGTAACGCGGATGCTTCAAGCTCTACCGTTGTTTGGGGGAGGGCAGGTAGCGTTCGAAGGATCCGCGTTGCCCTCTCCCCTCGTGGGAGAGGGACAGGCGCGCAGCGCCAGGGAGAGGGGGGGCGGCGCCAGGGAGAGGTAGTTACGCCGCCACGGCCTGCTCGGCCCGCGGCCCTTCCTTCAGCGCCTTCGCCACCATCGCCACCAGCAGATCGATTTCCTCGCTGGTGATGGTGAACGTCGGGGTGAAGCGCAGCGAATTGGCGCCGCCGTGGATCACGCCGATGCCACGCTCGCGCAGCCACTCTTCGGTCGAGCGCGTGCCATAGCACTTGAACTGCGGTGCCAGCTCGCACGAGAACAGCAGTCCGGTGCCCTGGACCTTGGTGATCATTCCACCGAGCTCGCCCTTGAGCTTCTCGAGCTTCTCCAGCGCCTCGGCGCCACGGGCGCGGATGTTCTCCTGCAGGGCAGGGGTCACCTGCTCCAGCACGGCGCAGGCGACATCGAGCGCGCGCGGGTTGCTGGTCATCGTGTTGCCGTACAGGCCCTTCTTGTAGAGTTCGGCCGCGCGCTTGCCGACGGCAAGCACCGACAGCGGGTACTGGCCGGCGTTGAGCGCCTTGGAGTAGGTCTCCATGTCCGGCGGATCCATCTGCTCGAAGCCCGGGTAGTCGATGACCGACAGCACGCCGTGCGCGCGCAGGCCGGCCTGGATCGAGTCGACCAGCAGCAGTGAGCCGTGGGCGCGGGTGAGCTCGCGCGCGGCGGCGTAGAACGCCGGCGGCACGCCGCGACCCGGGTCGCCTTCGCCCATCACCGGCTCGAGGAACATCGCCTCGATGAACCAGCCATTGGCGTCGGCGTCGGCGAAGATCTTCTTGAGCGCGTCGACGTCATACGGCTCGACGGTCAGCAGGGTGTCCTCGCCGCGGAAGCTGGCCAGGTGCTGCATGTAGGTCTTGCGCGAGGAGTCCGAGTACAGCGCCGGGCGCTCGGTGCGGCCATGGAAGCTGCCCTTGACCACGACGCGCTTGATCGCGCGGCCGGCGTGGCGACCACCCGGGTCGGTCATCAGCTTGGTGTTGACGTCGGCGATGCGCGAGGCCAGCGAGACCGACTCCGAACCGGAGTTCAGGCACAGGAACTTCTCGTACGGACAGCCACCGCGGCCGGCGCCAATGGCGGCGCGCAGCGCGCGGTCGAAGCGCAGCTGCGACAGCGACGGCGTCATGATGTTGGCCATCGCCTGCGGCTTGGCCATCGCCGCGATCACCGACTTGGGCGCGTGGCCGAAACCGAGCATGCCGTAGCCGCCGGAGTCGTGCAGCACGGCGCCCTTGAGCGTGACCACCCACGGGCCGCGCGCGGCCAGGGCGACGTACGGATTGACCGCGTCGTCCGGGTAGAAATTGATGTAGCCGGCCAGCACGGCCTGGATCTGCGCGTCCTCGTCGAGGTCGAGCAGCTCGGCGAAGTCGTCCTTCAGGCGCTGGTACTCCTGGTCGGCCGCTTCGATCGCTTCGATCAGCTCGGCGTGGCTGGCGGCGAAGCGGGTGATCGTGGCGTCGTCCAGGCCCTGGGTGCGACGAAGGCCCTTGTGGGCGCGCAAGGGGGCGAGGCGGTCGAGGACGGCCATGGTCTTTCTCCTGTCGGTACGCAATCTCCCTATTATCTGGAATAATTCGTCGGTAGACAGTGCTGATTTGTACGAATTACTGGACAATATCGTCGATACGACGAACAATTTGGGCGACATGAAGATTACCGACGCCGACCAGCAGCTGCTCTCGGTCCTGCGCGAGAACGCGCGGGCCTCCACGGCCGACATCGCCCGCCGCCTGAAGCTGTCGCGGACCACGGTCCACAGCCGCATCGAGCGCCTGGAACGGCAGGGCGTGATCGACGGCTACACCGTCCGCGTCCACGACGAGGCCGAGCGCGGCCATATCCGCGCCCACATCATGGTGACCGTGCTGCCCAAGCAGATGGCCTCGGTGGTGACGGTCCTGCACGGGATGCCGGAGGTGCGCGCGCTGCATTCGGTCAGCGGGCCGTTCGACCTGATCGCGCTGGGCGTGGTGCCGACGGTGGAGGCGATGGACGAGCTGACCGACCGGATCGGCGCGATCGACGGGGTCGAGCGGACCACCTCGGCGATCATCCTGTCGGCCAAGTTCGAGCGGTAATGACCGTCATCCCGGCGAAGGCCGGGATCCAGGCCCTCAACCCCGGCAGTACCCGGTGTCTAGCGCGCCGTCCAGCGTGACGGCGCTGGATCCCGGCTTCCGCCGGGATGACGTGGGGGGGATTGTGCGGATGGCCGGCCTGCGCACCGGAACCTCTTACAATGCCCCGTCCTGCGGCCAGTCAAGCCGCCAGCCAGCCCCCCGCCTTGAAGAAATCCGATTTCCATTACGACCTGCCGCCCGAACTGATCGCGCAGGCGCCCTTGCCCGAGCGCTCGGCCAGCCGCCTGCTGGTGGTGCCACCGACGGCCACCTTCGAGTTCCAGGACCGCATCTTCCGCGACCTGCCTGACCTGCTGGCCCCTGGCGACCTGCTGGTGTTCAACGACACCCGCGTGATCCCGGCGCGCCTGTATGGCCAGAAGACCAGCGGCGGACGCGTCGAGATCCTGATCGAGCGCCTGCTGGGCGGCCACGAAGTGCGTGCGCAATTGGGCGTGAGCAAGTCGCCCAAGGCCGGCGCGAAGATCGTGCTCGATGCCGGCGGCGAAGCCGAGGTGCTCGGCCGCGACGGCGAGTTCTATCGCCTGCGCTTCGATGTGCCCGAATCGCTCGAGCAGTGGCTGCTGCACGCCGGCCGCCTGCCGTTGCCGCCGTACATCCAGCGCGAAGCCGGCAGCGACGACGACACCCGCTACCAGACCGTGTTCGCGCGCGAGGTCGGCGCGGTTGCCGCGCCCACCGCCGGCCTGCACTTCGATGAGGCGTTGCTGCAACATCTGAGCGAGCGTGGCGTGCAGTTCGGCCATGTCACCCTGCATGTCGGCGCCGGCACGTTCCAGCCGGTGCGCGTGGATGACCTGGGCCAGCATGTGATGCACAGCGAATGGCTCAACGTCGGTGCCGCGCTGATCGAGCAGATCCAGCGCACGCGCGCCGGCGGCGGTCGCGTGATCGCGGTCGGCACGACGGTGGTGCGCGCGCTGGAAAGCGCGATGCGCAGCAACGACGCCGGCGAGCGCGAACTGCAGCCGTACGCCGGCGAAACCCGCTTGTTCATCCTGCCGGGCTACCGGATCCGTTCGGTCGACGCGCTGATCACCAACTTCCACTTGCCCGAGAGCACCCTGCTGATGCTGGTATCCGCCTTCGCCGGCAAGGCGCGCATGTTCGCCGCCTACGACCACGCGATCGCCTCGCGCTACCGCTTCTTCTCTTACGGCGACGCGATGCTGCTTTATCCGGAGCAGACCGCAACGGAGCACTCCGCATGAGCCGCATGTCGTTCGACCTGCTCGCCACCGACGGCGCTGCACGCCGCGGCCGCCTGACCTTCCCGCGTGGCACGGTGGAGACGCCGGCGTTCATGCCGGTCGGCACCTACGGTTCGGTCAAGGGCGTGATGCCCGAGCAGATCCGTGAGCTGGGCGCCGAGATCATCCTGGGCAACACCTTCCATCTGTATCTGCGCCCGGGCCTGGACGTGATCGGCGACCACGGCGGCCTGCACGGCTTCGGCCGCTGGAGCGGGCCGATCCTGACCGACTCCGGCGGCTTCCAGGTGTTCTCGCTGGCGCACAAGCGCAAGATCACCGAGCAGGGCGTGACCTTCGCCGCGCCGACCGACGGCAGCAAGGTCTTCCTTGGTCCCGAAGAGAGCATGCACATCCAGAAGGTGCTCGACTCGGACGTGGTGATGATCTTCGACGAGTGCACGCCGTACCCGGCTACCGAAGAAGTCGCGCGCAAGTCGATGGAGCTGAGCCTGCGCTGGGCCGAGCGCTCGAAGAAGGCGCACGAGGGCAACGACGCGGCGCTGTTCGGCATCGTCCAGGGCGGCGTCCACCCGGCGCTGCGCGACCGTTCGGCCGAAGGGCTCAAGGCGATCGGATTCGACGGCTACGCGATCGGCGGCCTCGCCGTCGGCGAGCCGGAGGCCGAGCGCAACCACATGCTCGAGCACACCTGCCCGCAGCTGCCGGCCGACCGCCCGCGCTACCTGATGGGGGTGGGGCGGCCGGAGGACCTGGTCGAGGGTGTCGCCCGCGGCATCGACATGTTCGATTGCGTCATGCCGACCCGCAACGCCCGCAACGGCCACTACTTCACCAGTTTCGGCACAGTCCGCGTGCGCAACGCCAAGTACGAGCGCGACCTGCGCCCGATCGAGGAAGGCTGCGACTGCTACGCCTGCCGCAACGGTTTCAGCCGCAGTTACCTGCGCCACCTGGACCGCTGCAACGAGATGCTGGCGCCGATGCTGGGCACCCTGCACAACCTGCGCTACTACCAGCGCCTGATGGCGCAGATGCGCGATGCGATCGCCCAGGGAACCTTTTCGGCCTTCCGCGAGTCTTTCTACGCCGCAAGGGCTGCCGAGCCGGTTTAGGGGCAAGGCAGAGCAAGAGCACCCCTCATCCGCCCCTTCGGGGCACCTTCTCCCACAAGGGGAGAAGGGGCAGCGCTTCACCCTCTCCCCTTGTGGGAGAGGGACGGCCGCCGCAGGCGGCCAGGGAGGGGGGGAGGGGTCGCGGGGCAGGGCCCCGCCCCGTGGCATAATCCCCCGCTATTTTTCGATCCAGGACAATCGTCATGAACCTGCTTGATCTCGTGGTATCCCCCGCCTACGCCCAGGCGGCCGCTCCGGCCGGCGGTAGCGGCTTCGGCATGTCGCTGCTGTTCCCGATCCTGCTGATCGGCGTCATGTACTTCCTGATGATCCGTCCGCAGATGAAGCGCCAGAAGGAGCATCGCGCGATGCTCGAGAAGCTGACCAAGGGCGACGAAGTCATCACCAACGGCGGCATCGCCGGCACGGTGAGCGATATCGGCGAGAACTTCATCACGGTCGAGATCGCCGACAACGTGCGCATCCGCGTGCAGAAGGGCGCCATCGCCAACGTGCTGCCGAAGGGCACCTTGAAGTCGGCGTAAGCCGTCTCCAGAAGAATTTGACATACGGCGGCCGGGGTGGCCGCCGCAGGGGCTCTAGATGCTGACTTACGCGCGCTGGAAATACTTCGTCATCCTGATTGTTCTGTTGCTCAGCGCTCTGTATGCGTTGCCGAACATCTATCCGCAGGATCCCTCCGTGCAGGTCACGGCCAGCCGCGGCGCCAAGATCGATCCGGCGCTTAGTGCACAGGTCAGCACCATGCTCAAGCAAGGCGGGGTCGCGCCCAAGTCGGTCGAACTCGACAACGGCAACCTGCTAGTGCGCCTGAGCAACCCCGACCAGCAGATCAAGGCCAACGACGTCCTGCGCGAGAAGCTCGGCAGCAACTACGTGGTTGCGCTGAACCTTGCCTCGACCGTGCCGAACTGGCTCGAGAAGATCGGCGCAAAACCCATGCTGCTGGGCCTGGATCTCCAGGGTGGCGTGCACTTCCTGATGCAGGTCGACCAGAAGGCCGCCCTCGACAAGCGCATGGACGCCACTGCCGAAGACGTGCGCGTGAGCCTGCGCGATGGTCGAGTCCTGTACGAGTCGGTCGAGCGTCGCGGCGCCAATTCAATCGTCGCCACGCTGGCCAGCCCCGCCGATGCCGAGAAGGCACGCGTCGAGATCGCCAAGAGCCAGCCGAACCTGCTGCTCGACGTGCAGGGCAACACCCTGACGGTGCAGATCTCGGAAGCCGAGATGCAGCGCATGGCGGTGGAGGCGATCGAACAGAACGTCGGCACGCTGCGCAACCGCATCAACGCGCTGGGCGTGTCGGAACCGATCATCCAGCGCCAGGGCAGCGACCGCATCGTCGTGCAGCTGCCGGGCGTGCAGGACACGGCGCAGGCCAAGCGCATCCTCGGTGCCACCGCCACGCTGGAATATCGCGGCGTGGTCGAGGGCAATCCGTATGACGCCGTCTCCACCGGCACCGTGCCGGCCGGCGCGCGCGTGTACTACCGCCGCGAGCTGGGCCCGGACGGCAAGCCGATGCCGGTGCTGCTCAACAAGCGCGTGATCGCCTCCGGTGACCAGCTGGTCGGCGCGACCTCGATGATGGACCCGCAGACCGGCACCCCGGCGGTCTCGGTGCGCCTGAACGGCGTCGGCGGCCAGCGCATGTTCGACTACACCACCGAGCACGTCGGCAAGCCGATGGCCGTGGTCTACATCGAGCGCATCCCCGAGGTGCGCATGGTCGACGGCAAGGAAGTGCGCACGACCAAGATCAACGAGGAAGTGATCTCGGTGGCCAACATCAACGGCGTGTTCGGCAAGGAGTTCCAGACCACCGGCCTGGACAGCTCCAAGGAAGCCGCCGACCTGGCCCTGCTGCTGCGTTCGGGTTCGCTGGCCGCGCCGATGGACTTCATCGAAGAGCGCATCGTCGGCCCGAGCCTGGGTCGCGAGAACATCGAGCGCGGCCTGACCGCGGTGATGTATTCGTTCGCCTTTGCGCTGGCGTTCTTCCTGTTCTACTACCGCGTGTTCGGCATCATCACCTGCCTGGCGCTGCTGCTGAACATGCTGATGCTGATCGCGGTGATGTCGCTGTTCAACGCCACCCTGACCTTGCCTGGCCTGGCCGGCATCGCGCTGACGGTGGGCATGTCGGTCGACGCCAACGTGCTGATCAACGAACGCATACGCGAGGAGCTCAGGTTGGGGCTGCCTCCGCAGACTGCCATCGCCGAAGGCTACGCGCGCGCATCGGGCACCATCGCCGACGCCAACCTCACCGCCATCCTCGCCGGTGTCGCCCTGTTCGCGTTCGGCACCGGCCCGGTCAAGGGCTTCGCCGTGTCGCTGATCGTCGGTATCGCGACTTCGATGTACACCGCGGTGGGCGTCTCGCGCGCCATTGCCACCCTGATCTACGGCGGTCGCCGCAAGATCAAGTCGATCTGGATCTGACGGGAAGATCACGAAAATGAAACCGTTCAACGTCTTCCCCTACGACAGCAACATCAACTTCATCCGCTTGCGCTGGCTGTCGCTGGGCGTCGCCCTGGCGATGCTGCTGGTCGCCGTCGGCGGCATGTTCGTCAAGGGCTTCAACTTCGCCCTCGACTTCACTGGCGGCGCCGTCACCGAGATGCGTTTCGAGAAGCCCGTCGACGTCGATGACGTCCGCGAGCGCCTCGACCGCGCCGGCTATGAAGGCGCCCAGGTGCAGTCCTTCGGCAGCGGCAACGATCTGCTGATCCGCCTGCAGCCCAAGCAGGCTGCGGCCGGTGCCGAGGACAAGGGCAACACGACCGCCAGCGACGTGCAGAACGCGCTGGCGTTCGAGGACAACCCGGGCAAGGTGCTGCGCAGCGAGGTGGTCGGTCCGCAGGTCGGCAAGGACCTGGCGATCAATGGTCTGTGGGCGCTGATCTTCGTGGTCGTCGGCTTCCTGATCTACATTTCGTTCCGCTTCGAGAAGAAGTTCGCGATCGCGGCCGTGCTGACCACGCTGCACGACGTGGTGGTGGTGACGGGCTGGTTTGCGCTCAGTGGCCACGAGTTCGACCTGACGGTGCTCGCCGGCGTGCTGTCGGTGATGGGCTTCTCGATCAACGACACGATCGTGGTGTTCGACCGCGTCCGCGAGAACTTCCGTTCGATGCGCGCTTCGCCGGAGGAGATCCTCAACAAGTCGATCAACCAGACGCTGTCGCGTACGGTGATCACGTCGTTCGTGGCATTCCTGACCGTGTTCGCGCTGTACCTCTACGGTGGCGGTTCGCTGGAAGGCATGGCCGAGTCGCAGATGATCGGCATCATCATCGGCACGCTGTCGTCGATCTTCGTGGCCTGCCCGCTGTTGACCATCGGCTTCCTGAAGGTCACCAAGCAAGACCTGATGCCGAAGGCCAAGGACGAGGCGGCACTGGCTCGCCGCCCGTAACGGCTGCTGTGGTTTGACGGAAAAGGCCGCGCATTGCGCGGCCTTTTTCTTTGCCCGTCATCCCGGCGACTGCCGTGATCCATCTTGACGTTGCTGTCAGGGCTTTCTGCCTTCGGAGCGGCGTCGTCCGCCGCGCCGGGGATTGCTCCGCCCCTCCAGACGCCATCCTGGCTTTAGTCGGGGCGCGGGACATCCATGTCCCGCTGCTCCGCAATCCCCGACCCGGCGGACGACGCTTCGGCATTTCATTGCCCGGTCTTTGCCGATCGTCGTTCCCGCGAAGGCGGGAACCCAGCGACGTTGCTCCTTCGATCGCTGCCGCCGCTCCGCAGACGATAGGCCCTGGCAACCAGGTCAAGATGGATCCCGGCGTTCGCCGGGATGACGGTGAGGGAGCTCGTGCGGTGCAGGCCTGGATCCCGGCGTTCGCCGGGATGACGGAAAGGGCACAAAAAAAGCCGCGCAATGCGCGGCTCTCCTGGCGTCAGTGCTGGCTGAATCAGTCGAACGCCGACGCATACCCCGTGTTGACGATCTTGCTCTGCAGCGCGTCGCAGATCTTCAGGTTGCCGGCGACCAGCTGGCGCGGCATCTGGCCCCGGGTGTCCATCGGCCCGGTGCTGCGGCCGCGGAAATCGACGACCTTGCCGCCTGCCTCGCGCACCAGCAGCGCGCCTGCGGCGATGTCCCACGGCTTCACGCCGGCCTCGAAGTAAGCATCGGCGCGACCGCAAGCGACGTAGGCCAGGTCGAGCGCGGCCGAACCCGTGCGGCGGATGTCCTCGGCCTCGGTCAGCAGCGTGTCGATGCACTTGAGGTGGGCGCTGGTGCGGGCGCGCTCACGCGGCGGGAAGCCGGTGATCAGCATCGCACCGTTGAGGTCCTTGCGGTCGGCGACGCGGATCTTGCGGTCGTTGAGCGTGGCGCCACTGCCGCGGCTGGTGGTGAACAGCTCGTTGCGCAGCGGATCGAAGATCACGCCGTGGACCGGCTCGCCGTTCTCGACCAGGGCGATCGACACGCAGAAATGCGGGATGCCGTGCAGGTAGTTGCTGGTGCCGTCGAGCGGATCGATGACCCACGTGAAACGGCTGTTGCCGATCGGACCGCTTTCCTCGCCCAGGATGGCGTAGTCGGGGGTCGCGCGGCGGAATTCCTTGATGATCTCTTTCTCGGCCAGGCTGTCGACTTCACTGGCATAGTCCATCCGGTCCTTCTCGACCACGTTGAGCGCATCGAGCTTGTTCATGTGCCGCAGCAGCACGTTGCCGGCGGCGCGGGCGGCCTTGACCATGAGGGTGACGGCGGGTTTCTGCATGGCAAGCGGCCTCGTAGGGGGAGGTGGGGGACGGACTGGCGGCGGCAAAGAGCGGACCGGCTCGGGGCCGGGGCGCGGAGTTTACCATTGCAGGCCGTGACTTCCGAAACGAAAACCGTGTCCGACCCTGTCCCCTCACCGTCCAACCACGTTCCCGGCCCCGCCGATCGCCTGCGCATCGTGCTCGTCGGCACCCAGCACCCCGGCAACATCGGCTCGGCGGCGCGCGCGATGAAGACGATGGGGCTGACGCGACTGGTGCTGGTGGCGCCGGAGAAGGCGCCCAGCGTCGAGTCCTACGCCCTGGCCGCCGGCGCCGACGACGTCCTGGCCGGCGCCACCACCTGCGCGACCCTGGCCGAGGCCGTGGCCGATTGCCGGCTGGTGCTGGGCTGCACGGCGCGCAGCCGGCGCGTCGCGCTGGAAGAGCTGCTGCCGCGCGATGCCGCCGCCCGCGCGGTCGGCGAGGCGGCGGCCGGCGCCGAAGTCGCGCTGGTGTTCGGTCGCGAGCGCACTGGCCTGAGCAATGACGAGCTGCAGCTGTGCCACGCCTCGGTCCATATCCCGGCCAATCCGGACTACAGCTCCCTCAACCTGGCCGCCGCCGTGCAGGTGCTCAGCTACGAGCTGCGCCTGGCCGTGCTGGCCGCGGCTGCCCCGGTCGCGGCAGACGGCGAAGGTCCGGAACGGCGCGAACCGCCGGCATCGCATGCCGAGATGGAAGGCTTTTTCGCCCAGCTAGGCGACACCCTCGACGCGATCGACTTCCACAAGGGCCGGGCCCCGGAGTCGGCCATGCGCAAGCTGCGCCGGCTGTACCTGCGGGCGGCGCTGGACTCGCGCGAGGTGCGGATCCTGCGCGGGATCCTGGCCGATGCCCAGCGCATGGCGTCCCTCGCCCGAAAAGGGGACTGACGGCCGGCCAGACCCCGGTTCCGGACCAGACGCCTGAACTGCGGTCCGGCCGTGGGTTTGCAGTATCGGCCCGCCGGCGTTTCGTATTAGGCTGGCCCCGGCACTTTGACGGGTTGTCCGTACTTGATCGCTAGCCTGAGTCGTATTGCCCTGTTGTCCGTACTCGCGCTGGCATCGGCGGCCGTGTCGTTTCCGACAATGGCCGGCAATGACTCCGGCGTGCTGGTGCTCGGGCGCATCAGTGACGACCCCAAGACCCACTACGAGCAGCTCAAGCCGCTGCTCGACTACGTGGTGCCGCGCATGGCCGACGTCGGCATCCGCGAGGGCCGCATCCTGATGGCCAAGGACACGCAGCAGATGGCCAGCTATCTGCGCCGCGGCCGGGTCGACTGGGTCACCGAAACCACGGGCACCGCGATGCTGCTGCGCCAGCGCGCCACGGCCAAGCCCCTGCTGCTGACCGAGCGTGACGGCACCAGCCACTACCACAGCCTGTTCTTCGCCCGTCGCGACAGCGGCCTGCGTTCGATCGCCGACCTGCGCGGTCACAGTGTCGCCTTCCAGCGGCCGACCTCGACCAGTGCCTACTTCGTACCGGCGATCGAACTGCTCGATCGCGGGCTGTCGCTGGAGATCCTGCTGTCGCCGGATGACCGCATCGAAAGCGGCGCGGTCGGCTACATGTTCGCCTGGTCCGAACTCAACATCTCGACCTGGGTGCACAAGGGCCTGGCCGATGTCGGCGTGATGAGCAACCTCGACTGGGGCAATCCGCGACGGATGCCGCCGGCGTTCCGCAACGACCTGGTCGTGATCGGCGAGAGCGAGGAATACCCTCGCGCCATAGAAATGGTGCGCGGCGACCTCGACCCGCGCGTCGAAGCGCGCCTGCGCGAAGTCCTCATCGACGCCGCCGGTGACCCCGAAGCCGGCGACGCCCTGCTGCGGTTCTTCGGCACCACGCGGTTCATGCCGATTGATCCCGAGTCCAAGCGCGCGCTGGACCACATCGCCAACGGCGTGACGCGGGTCCGGGCGGAGGTCGAATGAACCTTCGATTCGGCCTGCAAGCCAAGTTCATGCTGTTGATGGGCATCGCCTTGCTGGTGGTGCTGGCGCTGGTCGCGCTGCTGTTCAACCGGCAAGAGCGCATGCGCATGGAAGTCGAGGGCGTCAGCCGCCAGACCATGCGCACGATGATGGGCGAAAGCCTGCGCCGGCAGGGCGAGGGTGCCGTCTCGCAGCTGGCGGCCACGCTGACCAATCCGATGTACTACTCCGACCTGGACGCGATCGGCGTGCTCAGCCGGGCCACGCTGCGCAACCGCGACGTGCGCTACGTGATCGTCTATGACGACGCCGGCCAGGTCCTGCACGACGGCAGCGAGGCAATCGTCAATTACGGCAAGCGCATGGACGATGCGATGTCCGGCAAGGTCATCGCCTCCAGGGCGCTGCTGACGCAATGCAATGAAAAGGTGATGGACGTGTCGGCGCCGATCATGATCGGCCAGCAGCGCATCGGCGGCGTTCGCATCGGTTACGACCTTGGTGCGATGCGGCGCTACCAGGAGCAGGCCGTGGGCCAGCTGCGCGGCCGCCTCGACGCGCTCAGCCAACGCTACGTGATCTGGATCGGCCTGTTGGGCGCGGGCATGCTCGCCTTCGGCGCGCTCTCGTTGTGGCTGATCCAGCGCCTGCTGGTGCGCCCGATCCGCGAGCTGGCCGAGTCGGCGCGCGCAATCGAGGCCGGTCGCTTCGATACCGCCACGCCGATCGACAACCGCAACGACGAAGTCGGCGATCTGATGCTGGCCTTCGACCGGATGAGCCGCAGCCTGGCGCGTCACGATCGCGAGATCCGGCGCATGGCCTACACCGACGCGCTGACCGGGCTCGCCAATCGACTGGCGTTCCGCGAATCGCTCGACCAGCGCCTGCTGCAGTTGCACGGCGCCGGCTGCCAACTGGCGCTGCTGTTTGCCGACATCGACGACTTCAAGCGCGTCAACGACACCCTCGGCCACGATGCCGGCGACGACGTGCTTCTGCAGTGCGCGCGCCGCATCGAGCACACCGTGCAGCGAATCGGTGGCGACGAGGCGATGCTGGCGCGCTTCGGCGGCGACGAATTCGTCATCCTCGTCCAGGCCAACCACGACCCCAACGCCGACGTGCGCAAGATAGCCACGCACCTGGCCGAGACGCTGGTGACCGAACTGGGTGAACCGATCATGGTGCAGGACCGCCAGGTGTTCCTCGGCACCTCGATCGGCATCACCCTGTTCCCGGAAGATGCCTCCGGCGCGACCTCGCTGATGAAGAACGGCGACATCGCGATGTACCAGGCCAAGGTCGCCGGCAAGAACTGCTTCCGCTTCTACAGCCGCGCGATGGACCAGGCGGTCGAGCGTCGCGTCCACCTGGAGCACGAACTGCGCGGTGCCTGGGACCGCGGCGAACTGAGCCTTGCCTACCAGCCGGTGTTCCGCCTGGTCGACGGCGCGATGATCGGCGCCGAGGCGCTGCTGCGCTGGAAACATCCGGAGCTGGGCGTGGTTGCGCCTTCGGTGTTCATCGACGTCGCCGAACAGAGCGGCCTGATCGAAGTGCTGGGCCCGCAGGTGCTGCGCCAGGCCTGTGCTGATGCCGTGCGCTGGCAGGAATCGCGTTCGGGCGAAGAACCGCTATTCCTCGCGGTCAACGTGTCACCGCGCCAGCTGCGCAACGGCGACCTGCCGGATGTGGTGGAAGCGTCGCTGCGCGAAACCGGATTGCCGGCCGACCTGCTGCACCTGGAGCTGACCGAGACCGCGGTGATCGGCGATGAGCGCCACGCCAGCAGCCTGCTCTCGCAGCTGCGCGGCATGGGCGTGAAGGTGTGGCTGGACGACTTCGGCACCGGTTTCTCGGGGCTGAGCCATCTGCGCCGCGTGCCGGTGGACGGCGTCAAGATCGACCGCAGCTTCGTCGCCGACGTGCTGCGCGATCCCGATGACCTGGCGCTGACGACGGCCATCATCGCCATGGCGCACTCGCTGGGAATCCTGGTCGTGGCCGAGGGCGTCGAGAAGGAAGGGCAGTACGCGATCCTGCGCGAGCGCGGCTGCGATTTCGCCCAGGGCTACTGGCTGGGACATCCGGTGACGGCGGAAGAGTTCATGGCGGTCGCTTGCTGATGCGCGTTCCCCTCTCCCTGGCCGCCTAGGGCGGCCTGTCCCTCTCCCACAAGGGGAGAGGGAATCGTCCTTCTCCCCTTGTGGGAGAAGGTGCCCGAAGGGCGGAAGAGGGGGAGAGGCGCGCAGCGCCTCACATCAACATGTCTATCCAGCGCGCCGCAGCGGCCGCCAGGCTCCCGGACAGGATTCCGAACACCGCGATCGCTATCACGCCGGCAACCCAGGCGATCGCCATCAGGTAGCCGTCGCGCTCGAGCAGCGCCAGCGCGAACACCACAAACAATCCGCCGAACAGGAAGTTGGTGAACGGGATCGGCAGTGACAGCAGCAGGCCCAGCAGCACCAGCAGCAACCCGGTGAAGAAGTCGGCGAGGCGGTGATCGAGCATCCCGGTGGCGCGCGGACGTACCAGTTTCTCCAGCCGCGACAGCCACGGCGCCAGCAGGTCGCGGAAGCGCGCCATCGCGCTGCGGTGCGGACCGCGACGTGCCAGGAATCCGGGCAGCCACGGTTCGCGCATGCCGAACAATTGCTGCAGGCCGATCAGGATCACCAGCGGGCCGCTGATCGCGCCGCCCAGTCCCGGTATCGGGATGAAGGCCGGAATCGTGGATACGAACAGCAGCATGCCGAACGAGCGGTCGCCCAGGCCGTGCAGCACGTCGCTCATGCGCAACTGCTCGTTCGGGTCGCCTTCCGCGAAGCCGTCGAGCAGTGCGCGCGTACCGGCTTCGGGCCCAGCTTCGTGGCGCCGCTCGTGGCTAGCCCGCTGTGTCATCCGGAATCGGTTCCTGTTCGATGCGTTGCAGCAGCAACTTGTCGATGCGTGGGCCGTCGAGGTCGACCACTTCGATGCGCCACTGGTTCCAGTCGAAGTGCTCGCCGACGTAGGGGATGCGGCCGAAGTGGGCGATCACCATGCCTGCGGCGGTGTGGAAATCGTGCTCGTCTTCGTCAGGCAGGCGGCCGCCGCCGATCAGCTCGCGCAGGTCCTCGATGGCCAGGGACCCGTCGAGCAGGTACGAGCCGTCGGCGCGTTCCACCACCGGTGAACTGTCCTCTTCGGCTTCGCCGGAATGGACGGTGCTGGAATGGATGCGACCGACCACCGCGTCCATCAGGTCACCGACAGTGACCATGCCGCTGATGTCGCCGTACTCGTCGACCACCAGGGCCAGCGACTGCTGCTCCTCGCGGAAGATCTCCAGCAGCTTCATCGCATGCGTGGACTCGGAAACGAACAGCGGTTCGCGCAAATGCTTGAACAGATCCGGCGCCTTCTCGTCCAGGCGGTCGAGGAGCGCCTTCACCTCCAGGGTGCCGAGCACTTCGCTGTCGTTGCCGCGATAGACCGGGTAGCGCGAGAACGGTGTCTCGCGCATTGCCGCCAGGTTCTCGGCGAATTCCGCGGCGGCGTCCAGCCAGGCGATGCGCGTGCGCGGCGTCATCAGGCTCTCGGCGGTGCGGTCGCCCAGGCTCAGCACGCGGTTCATCATCTTGCGCTCGTCGGCATCGATGACGCCCTGCTCGTGGCTTTCGCTGACCAGCAGGCGGATTTCCTCTTCGCTGATGGCGCTGCGGGCGTCGTCCTTGATGCCGAGCATGCGCAGCACGAGGCGATTGATCGCACCCAGCGTGGCCACCACCGGCCGGGCCGCGCGCGAAAGGCCATACAGCGGCAACGCGATCGCGCTGGCGATGCGTTCGGGGTTGGTCAGGGCCAGGCGCTTGGGGATCAGCTCACCGAAGATCACCTGCGCGGCGGTGATCAGGCTGACCGCGGTGCCTATGCCAATGGCGCGGCTGTACTTGGCCGCGGCCGGCCACAGGTCGTGCATCCAGCCGGCGATGGCCAGGCCGATCGCCTCGCCGCCGAAGACGCCGGTCAGCACGCCGATCAGGGTGATGCCGACCTGCACGGTCGAGAGCAGGTTGTCGGGGTGCTCGGCCAGGAGCAGGGCGGTGCGGGCGCCGCGGCTGGGATGGACCGGGTCTTCGGCCATCTGCTTCAGGCGCAATTTGCGCGAGGTCATCAGCGCCATCTCCGACAGTGCGAAGAAGGCGTTGAGGATGATCAGGGCGATGACGGTCAGCAGTTCCAGCATGCGGTCCCTACCTCAGGATGGCAGGCCGGAGTGCACACGCCGTGATGGGGGAGAGGGGGGCAGGCGTGCGCGGAGGGCTGTTTTGGGTCGTCGTCCATGGGGCCGGGGGCAGGGAAAAGGGGGGCGCAAGCAGCAGGGATGGTAGCAGGGCCGCCGAATTCAACCCGTCAGGCAAGCGCGGCTGTCCCCGAACCGTCATAATTCCGCCCGCAGAACCCCACCGAGCCGCCAGTCCGGCACCTAGAAGGCACCTCCCGCATGTTCTCCCTGCAAACGATCTTCGGCCAAGGCAACCAGTTCTATACCCTGCTGGAAGAGGCCGCAGTCGCCGCCCACGACAGCACCAAGGCGCTGCACGCCATGCTCAAGGCGGCCGACCGCCAACCGGCCCTGGACGCCTTCAAGCTGGCCCGCCAGCGCGAGCGTGACGCCTCGGACAAGATCAGCCAGGAGCTGGTCAACAGCTTCATCACCCCGATCGAGCGCGAAGACATCGAGGCGCTGGGCACTGCGCTGTACAAGATCCCCAAGCAGGTCGAGAAGTTCGCCGACCGCTATTCGCTGGCGACGCGCCACCTGGAGCACATCGACTTCGCGCCGCGCGCGGCGATGCTGGAGCAGGCGTCGGGGGTCGTGGTGCAGATGGTCCACCAGCTGCGCCACCTGAAGCTGGAGCCGATGAAGGCGCTCAACGACCAGCTGCGTTCGATCGAGAACGAGGCCGACCGGCTGATGCTGGAGCTGTACCGCGACATCTATTCCGGTCGCCTGGACAACCTGCAGATGTTCCTGCTCAAGGAGTTCTTCGAGATCCTCGAGAAAGCCATCGACCGCTGCCGCGAGGCGGGCGTGGTGGCCTACGAAATCGTGCTGAAGAATTCCTGAGGGCCGGGCCGATGTTGACCCTGGTCCTGGTCGTGGTATTCGCGGCACTCGCCTTCGAATACATCAACGGCTTCCATGACACCGCCAACTCGATCGCGACCGTGGTCGCGACCAAAGTGCTGTCGCCGATGCAGGCGGTGGCGATGGCGGCGACGACCAACCTGCTCGGCGCGCTGTGGGGCACGGCGGTGGCCAAGACCATCGCGTCGGGCCTGCTCGACAACGGCGTCGTCCAGGTCACCTCGCAGCTGATCCTGTGCGCGCTGCTGGGCGCGATCGTGTGGAACCTGATCACCTGGTGGAAGGGCCTTCCGTCCTCGTCCTCGCACGCGCTGATCGGCGGACTGTGCGGCGCGGCAGTTGCGGCGGCCAGCAACAACTTCCACGCGGTGATCTGGTCGCAGCCTGCCGACCCCTGGTACAAGAGCGCCGGCGTGCTGTGGAAGGTGGTCGTGCCGATGTTCAGCTCGCCGCTGCTCGGCTTCGCCTCCGGCTTCCTGGTGATGGGCGTGCTGTTCGCGATCATCTCGGCGATGGCCAGCAGCGGCGGTTTCCTCGCGCGCATGGCGCGGCCGCGCTGGGTCAATGCGTTCTTCGGCAAGGCGCAGCTGGTCAGCGCCGCCGGCATGGGCTTTGCCCACGGCATGAACGATGCGCAGAAGACGATGGGCATCATCGCCCTGGCGCTGGTCGGCGCGCAGTCGGCCGGCACGCTCGACAACCTGCCGTCGTGGCTCGCCTTCCTGCATCCCTCGCGCGAGGCGCTGGAAAACAACGACATCGACACGTGGATCAAGTTCACCTGCGCCATCGTGATGGCCGCCGGTACCGCCGCGGGCGGCTGGCGCATCATCAAGACGCTGGGTCACAAGCTGGTGAAGCTGCACCCGATCAATGGCTTCGCTGCCGAGACCAGCGCCGCCGCGGTGATCATGGCGGCGTCGTCGCTGGGCATCCCGGTGTCGACCACGCACAACATCTCGTCTGCGATCATGGGCGTGGGCACGGCCAAGCGCTTCAACGCGATCAAGTGGACCGTGGTGGAGAAGATGATCTGGGCGTGGATCCTGACGATCCCGGCCGCAGGTGGTATCGCCTACATGTTCTTCGAGTTGTTCCGGGCGATGGGCTGGGCGTAAGCCAGCCCCACGAGGTAGTCACCGTTCGTCCTGAGCGTAGGCCGCAGGCCGAAGTCGAAGGATCCCGCGCGCTGTACCCCGTCCATCCTTCGACTTCGGCGCTTTGCGCCTACGCTCAGGACGAACGGTGACAGGGTTTTTCAGAACAGATCCCCACCCGCCGACAGCGACCGCTCCATGCGGTCGCCCAGTCCGCCGATCTCCAGCACCAGGCGGTCGATCTCGGCCGCATCGAGGCCTTCGTACGGACGGTTCTCGCACAGCTGCAGATGCGGCACGCCGTCGAGATCGCCGATGGCGAGATAGCCGACGCGGCTTTGCCAGTTGAAGATCAGTGCGCGCCTGGCATCCAGGCCGGTGATCGGCGAGACCGCAGTGCTGACCCGCAGGTAGGGACGGCCGTCGTCGTCGTCCAGTTCGGACAGGAAGATCGCCTGGTGACGCGTTCCCTGCTCGAGAGACAGCTCGATGCAGATCAGATCGGCGCCATGTTCGGTGGTGTTGAAATCGGCCGCTTTGAGATGGCGACGGATGGATTCGAAGTTGCGCACGTGGCGGCTCCTTCCGGGGGATGATCGGTATGCTACCGCGATGAGCAAGCCCACTGCCGCAAAGGACGCCGCCGCAACGCGCATCCTGGCCGCGATCCGTGCGATCCCGGCGGGCGAAGTCGCAGGCTATGGCGAGGTCGCACGTCGCGCCGGCTTGCCGGGCAGGGCGCGCCTGGTGGCGCGGATCCTCGGGCAGAACGAAGACCCGGGCCTGCCGTGGCACCGCGTGCTGCGCTCCGACGGCCGCATCGCCTTCCCCGAAGGGTCCAAGGGCTTTCGTGAGCAGGGCCAGCGGCTGCGCGCCGAGGGCGTGCGGGTCGAGGCCGGGCGCGTGCGCGGCCAGCGCGCGGCCGCCACGCTCGACGAGCAGGTGTGGGGCATGCCCATGGCGGCCCCCGGGTCATTGAAGCCGCGACGCGCGCGGACAACCCCTGCAAAGCAGTCGGCCGCGCCCGGCAAGGCACCCGCACGCGCCAAGCGCCCGGGCTGAGGCTGCAGGCTCAGCGAATCATTCCTCCGGCCCGATCGTGCCGGTCAGCGGCTACCATGTAGCGCAGCCTCAGGAGTCGCAATGTTTTCCAACCTTCCCCCCGTCACCAAGGCCCTGCTGATCGCCAACGGGCTGGTGTTCCTGTTGCAATGGGCGCTCGGCGACATCGCGCTCGCGCAGTTCATGCTGTGGCCGCCCGGTGGCGGCGAGCTGGACGGCGTCGGCTTCATGCCATGGCAGTTGCTCACCTACGGCTTCATGCATGGCAACTTCGCCCACCTGCTGTTCAACATGCTGGCGCTGGCGATGTTCGGCGCGCCGCTGGAACACGTGTGGGGCGATCGCCGTTACCTGACCTACTACCTGGTGTGCGTGGCCGGTGCGGCGCTGTGCCAGATCGGCGTGGGCATGTGGACCATGTCGCAGGGTGGCGAAGCCTATCCGACCGTGGGCGCGTCCGGCGGCATCTTCGGCCTGTTGCTCGCCTACGGCCTGTTGTTCCCGAACCAGCGGGTGATGCTGTTGATCCCGCCGATTCCGATGAAGGCGCGCACGCTGGTGCTGGTCTATGGCGCGATCGAGTTGCTGCTCGGCGTGACCAATGCGATGCCGGGCGTTGCGCATTTCGCGCACCTGGGCGGCATGTTGTTCGGCTGGTTGCTGATCCGCTACTGGCGCGGGCAGCCTCCCTTCGGCAAGAAGAAGGGCCCGCCAAAAATGCGGGTAGTGCGCTAACCCGTCACCGTCGTCCCGGCGAACGCCGGGAACAGTGTCACCGTCGTCCCGGCGAACGCCGGGACCCAGGCCCGCAAGTCAACAGCCCAGTCACGTCATCCCGGCGCAAGCCGGGATCCATCGTGACGTTGCCGTTGCTCCTTACGGGAACAGCTTGATCTGTTGATCCGCCGCCAGCTGCATGCCACTGCCGGCCTTGCACCCGAACGCCTCACCAAAGGCGGCCTGGTTGAGCAGTGGCCCATTCGCACGCCAGCGCCCCGGTGCATGCACGCTGGTGGCCGCGCGCTGTCTCGCCGCCTCGGTGGTCATGTGCTGCGGCCACAACGCGGCCCAGCCCTTGTAGAAATCCTGGCTCGCCGGTTTCGCGGCAGCCGGTTCGGATGCACGCCAGGCCGCCAACGCCAGTTCGACACCGGCGATGTCGGCAATGTCTTCGCCCGCGGTCTGCATGCCATTGACCCGCGTGCCGCCCAGTTCCGGATACTCGAAGCCGCCGTACTGCACGGCCACGCGCTTGCTCAACGCATCCCACGCCGAGGTTTCCGCCGGCGTCCACCAGTCGCGCAGTTCCTGTTTGGCATCGACGAAGCGGCCGCGGTTGTCGAAGCCGTGGCTGAGTTCGTGTCCGACCAGCGCGCCATACGATCCGTACAGCCAGGCCGCCGACTTGCCGGTGTCGAACACCGGCGGCTGCAGCATCGCCGCGGTCACGATCAGGCGGTTCTGGGTGATGTCGTAGGCCAGCGAAGGTTCCTGCGGCAACACATCCCAGCGACGATCGGCATTGCCCCGACCAATCCGCTTCATCTCTTCGCGATGGCGCCAGGTCGATGCGATCAGCATGTTGCTGCCGAAGCTGCCGCGTCCCATCGGCTGCACGGTGTAGTCGAGGTCGCGATTGGGCGTGCCGACTTCGATCTTCAGCGCGTCAAGCTTGGCCTTGGCTTCGGCCTTGGCGGCCGCGCTGAAACGCGTGTCGCGATCGAGTGCCTGGCCGAGGGCATCGCGCACTTTCGCCGCGATCTCTTCGGCGCGCTTGTCGGTGGCGGCGGGCAGGTAGCGCGCGGCGTACTCGTGTCCGACCATCGGGCCGGCGGCAAGCGTGATCGCATCGAGCACCGCCTGCGGCCGTGACGGTGGCGCGGCCAGGCCCTGCAGCACCTGGCCGCGGAACTCGAAGCTGGCATCGCGGAATTGCTTGGCCAGGTACGGTGCCATCGCATCGCCGATGCGCCAGCGCAGGTACGCCTTCCACTGCGCCGGCTTGAGGCTGCCAACCAGGTTGTCGAGCTGCGCGAACAGCGCCGGGTTGGCCATCGACACGGTGTCGTCGTTGACGCCCTGTACCTTGAGGAACTGGTCCAGCTGCAGGCGCTTGTACTTCTTGCCCAACGTGTTGGTCGCCACCGGTCCGAAGTTGCCGCGCGGGTCACGCAGGTCGAGGAGCGGCCTGGATGCGGAGGCGATCCGTGTTTCCAGATCGATCACACCCTGCGCGTCGGCCGCCAGCTGTGCCTGCGGCGTGCCGGTCAGGGCCAGGATCTTCTGCACGTAGTTGCTGTAACGCCCCATCAGCGCACGCGTGTCGGCATCGGTGCGGGTGTAGTAGGCCGGATCGGGCAGGCCGAGCCCGCCCTGGGCGAAGTAACCGATGTGGCGATTGAAGTCGTTGAGATCGATGTCGGCGCCGAAGTTGAACAGCACCGGGATGCCGACCTGATGCAATGCCGCGATCGCCGGCGGGATGTCCTTGGCACTCTTGATCGCATCGATGCGACCGATCAGCGGCGCGATCGGCTGGGCTCCGTCGCGTTCGACCGCGGCCTCGTCCAGGCCGCTGGCCCAGAAGTCGCCGAGCAGTCGCTGCACGTTGCCCTGCGGCGCCTTGGACGCGGCATCGAGCAGGTCCAGCTGCTGCTGGCGCGAGCGTGCGCCCAGTTGCTCCAGCGCAGAGACCGAGCCGACGTTGGGCAGCAACGTGTTGCCCTTGAGCCAGTCGGCGTTGGCGTTGGCGTAGAAGTCGCTGCACGCGCTTGCCGCGGCGGCGGCCTTGGGTTTGGCAGCGCGCTTCTTCTGCGCATCGGCGGGCGGCGAGGCGAGTCCGGCGATCAGGCTCAGGGCCAGGGCACAGGCAAGCGGGCGTAGGTTCATGGCGGAATCCGTTCGGGGGAGACGGGGTGGCCCGGAGTCTAGCAGCGGCCATGTGATGCCCATCTGGGCATCACGAACGCTGCCTGGGGGGCTTCGGACCGGGCCGGGCGGACACTGGCGGCAGCCGCGGATCGTGCGACCATCCGTCGCAACTTGGTCCCCGCAGGTAAACGCGCATGGTCACCAGTCCCGATGATGACGACCTCGACCGGCCGCCGGAATCGTCCCTCGTGTCACGACTGTTTGCCGTTGCTGGCACGCTGCTGCGCAAGGGCGCTGTGCTCGTGGCGCTGCTGGTGCTCGTGGCCGTCTGCGTGCGCGCGTGCCAGTCGACGCAGGGGCCGTCGCTGCAACCGTGGCACACGATCATTCCCGAGGAGCCTGGCGCCAGCGAGATTGCCGCCGGCAACTGGCAAGGCTACGTAGCCGCCGAGCAGCGCATGTACGCGCAACTGCGTCGCAAGCTAGACAGCGCCATGAAGCCAGGCGACCGCACGCTGCTCAATCGCTATTACGTCGCCAGCCTGACCTCACCCGAGGCATTCGGCCGCGACTGGAACCGCTCGTACGTGCTCGAGCCCGAGGCCCCGGCGAAAGGTGTTGTCGTGCTGGTGCACGGCCTCACGGACTCGCCGTACAGCATGCGCAGCGTGGCCGAGCTGTATCGACGGCACGGCTTCATTGCCATCGCGCCGCGAATGCCGGGACATGGCACCGTGCCGGCTGGACTGACGAAGGCCGGACGCAAGGAGTGGCATGCGACGGTGGAAATGGCGATGGCCGAAGCCCGGCACCGTGCTGGCGGGCGCCTGCCGGTTCACCTGGTCGGCTACTCCAACGGCGCGGCGCTGGCGATGCATTACGTGCTGGCGCGGATCGAACGCGGCGACAAGCGCGACGTCGACCGCATCGTGCTGATGTCGCCGATGATCGAGGTGAACCGCTTTGCCCGCTTCGCCGGCATCGCCGGCTGGCCGGCGTTGTTCAGTCGCTACGCCAAGTCTGCCTGGCTGGACGTGCTGCCGGAGTTCAACGCATTCAAGTACAACTCCTTCCCGGTGCGCGCGGCGCGCGAGTCGTACCTGGTCACCGACGAGCTGCGCGTGGTGATGGAGGAAGTGACCGCGCAAAGGCGCCTGGACCAGGTGCCACCGATCCTGGCGTTCCAGTCGGTGGTCGACGACACGGTCGGTGCACATGCCGTCATGACGCAGCTGTTCGATCGGCTTGCGGCCAATGGCAGCGAGCTGGTGCTGTTCGACGTCAACCGCAGCCGTGTGATCGCGCCGGTCCTGCGTACTGCGCCGACCGACTGGGTGGGCGATGTGCTGCAGGATCCGGCGCGGCGCTACACGCTCACGGTGGTGGGGGCGGCCTCGTCCGAGGATGCAGCGGTGGTGGCGCGCACGCGCGACGTGGGGGCGGGCGTAGTTCAGCAGCAACCAGTCGGGATGCGCTATCCGCCCGATGTGTATTCGTTGTCGCACATTGGTTTGCCGTTCGCGCAGGACGATGCGCTTTACGGCAACGTGCCGTCCGGAAAGCCGATCGTGCAGCTTGGAGCGTTGGCGGTGCGTGGCGAGCGCAATGTGCTGGTGGTTTCGCAGGAGAGCCTCAGTCGGCTCAGCTACAACCCGTTCCATGCGTACATGCTGGCGCGCATCGCGGAGAAGATTCCGGCGAAGTAGGCAACGTCAACAGCTTCCGCCACTAAAGCGGCGGGTCACTTTTTCTTTGCTGGGCCAAAGGAGAAGTAACCAAAAAGAAAAGGCCGAAGGCCGGTCCAAAGCCAACGTCCCTGGATCCCCGCCTTCGCGGGGATGACGGTGAGGTATGCCCGTCATTCCCGCGAAGGCGGGAACCCAGTGTCGTTGCTTCTGCTTCTTCGCTTACCGAAGACCGTGCAGCCAATCGCCAGAGCGTTGGCCGCAGGGGTGGGGAGTGCACCGCAGCGGGACATGGATGTCCCGCGTCCCGCATCAGACAGGATGTCTGACTAAGGGACGGGGCACTCCCCGCCCCTGCGGACGACGCCGCTCCGAAGGCGGAAGCCGCTCCGACGTAGAAGCTCGCGGCCAACCGCAACGTCAAGATGGATCCCGGCGTGCGCCGGGATGACGTGACCGCGGGCGGGCCAAACATTACCGATTGTTCATGCTCCGGAAAGATCGTGGAGAAGCGGCCGCGCGCAATCTGTACCTGCGATGGGGAGTGACCCCACCGACAAGAGAGATTCCCCCACGTACCTCGTCAACGTACCCAGTCCCGGAGTCACACCGCCATGAACATCCGCAAGCCCCTGATCGCCCTCGCCCTGACCGCACTCGCCGGATCCGCACTCGCCGCCACCCCGGCCACCACCCCGATGGCCCCGGCCAAGAGCAGCGTCAGCAAGCACAAGCACGCCAAGGCCGACAGCAAGACCGACAAGAAGGCCCCGAAGGCCAGCGACGGCAAGGAGAGCTGATCCGCAGCTAAAACCCCTCCACTGAACCATTGCACTGAACCACCGCACTAATTCCACGATCCCCCCGGAGCCCGTGTGCAAGCGGGCGGATACCCCGTCGAGGTGCTTCGGCGGGGTATCCTTTTTCGCGTTGCCGGAGCCGAGCCGAATGCGAGTCCTGCTGGTCGAAGACGATCCCCACACCGCCGCCTTCATCGCCAAGGGGCTGCGCGAGGACGGACACGCCATCGACCACGCCAACGACGGACGCCAGGGATTGTTCCTGGCCACCACCGAGAAGTACGACGCGATCGTCCTCGATCGCATGCTGCCGCTGGTCGACGGCCTGGTGCTGCTGCAGACACTGCGCGGCGCCGGCAATCCCACCCCACTGCTTCTGCTCACCGCACTGGGTGAAGTCGAGCATCGCGTCGAAGGCCTGCGCGCCGGCGCCGACGACTACCTGGTCAAACCGTTTGCCTATTCCGAACTGAGCGCACGCCTGGACAGCATCGTCCGCCGCGGTCGCGACGGACAGGAGCGCGAACCCACCCGCCTGCGCGTGGCCGACCTGGAACTGGACCTGCTCGGACGCGGCGCACAGCGCGGCGGCAAGCACATCGAACTGCAGCCGCGCGAATTCCGCCTGCTCGAATACCTGATGCGCCAGGCCGGGCGCGTCGTCACCCGCACGATGCTGCTCGAAGCGGTGTGGGACTACCATTTCGATCCGCAGACCAACGTCATCGACGTGCACATCAGCCGGCTGCGGCAGAAGATCGACCACGGCTTCGATTCGCCGTTGCTGCATACGGTGCGTGGTGCCGGCTACCGGCTAGGCGAGTGACGCGAATGACGATGCCGTGGCCGCGATCCAAGAGCGCGCAGCTGGCGCTGGCGGTCATGGCTTCGTTCCTGGTTGCATTCGTTCTGCTCGGCGCAGGCGTGTATCTGGCCGTGTCGACACTGCTGCTGCAGGATGCACGCGAACTGGCGCGCACCGATGCCTCCGGCCTGGCCGAGATCCATCGCGACAGCGGGCGTGCCGCACTCATCGCCGAACTGCGTAATCGGCTCGTATCGCCAGAGGATCCCGATGCGGTCTACGAGCTGGTCGATCGCGATGGACTCACGGTAGTCGCGACTTCGGGCCTGCAGGCGCATGCGGCGCCCCGAGCTCGCTGGATCACCTTCGAAGCCGCCGATGTCGGCGACGCCGATGGGCCACGCCGGGTCATCGCGTATCTGCAGCCGCTTGATGACGGCAGCACGCTGCTGGTCGGACTACGCCTGCATTCGCAGGACCGTTTTCTCGAACTGATGCTGCGTGCCGCTTTGGCGGCATTGCTGGTCGCGGCGACCCTGGGCGCACTGGTCGGCTGGCTGACCTCGCGCTGGGTGTCCGGGCGCCTGCGCAGCCTGGATGCGACCGCCGAGCGGGTCGGTGGCGGCGAACTCGCGCTGCGCGTGCCGCTCGATGGCAGCGATGACGCGTTCGATCGGCTGGCGCGACGCTTCAACGGCATGCTCGACCGCATCGAGGATCTGCTCAGCGGCGTGCGCCATGCCACCGATCACATCGCCCACGATCTGCGCACGCCGCTGACACGGTTGCGCAATGGCCTGGAGGACTTGCGCCGGCAGCCCGGCGACCTCGGGCGCGATGCGGCGCTGGACGCGGCGGTGGCCGAAACCGACCAGCTGCTGCGCACCTTCGCCTCGTTGCTGTGGCTGGCCCGCATCGAGGCACAGGCACCGGCGCAGGACGAACCGCAGCTGGAACTGGCGGCCCTGGTGGCCGACGCGGTCGAGCTCTATACGCCCAGCGCCGGCGAGCGTGGCATCCGCCTGCAGGCGGACCTGCAGCCGGTGCAGGTGCGCGGCGATCGCGACCAGTTGTTCCAGCTGCTGGTCAACCTGCTCGACAACGCACTCAAGTACGCACCTGCCGACAGCGCGGTCGATGTCCGCCTGCACGCGACGCCGCAGGGCGCGCTGCTGCAGATCGACGACCAGGGTCCCGGCATTCCCGCGGCGGAACGCGAACGCGTGTTCGATCGCTTCCAGCGCCTGGAGAGCCACCGCGGTTCGCCCGGCAGCGGCCTCGGCCTGAGTCTCGTGCGGGCGATCGTGCATCGTCACGGCGGTCGGGTCCTTCTGCTCGATCAGACACCCGGGCTGCGCGTGCAGGTGCTGCTGCCGCCCATTCACACTGGCTCGGCCTAGCAGCGACGGTCTGCGCGCGTGACCCCTCTGGCCGCCACGCTAGAGTGGCTGCGTTGAATCCAGTGAACTGCCTGGAATTTCGCCAACACGCCTGCGGCGTGGGCGAAGACGCGTGCCCGCTTTGCGATCCCCCAGCAAAGGACTGCCGTCGTGCCCGATCGTGCAGACATTCGATGGTTCAAGACGCGCTTCGCGACGCGCATCGGGCGCGCGATCGCGGACACGCCTTTCAGCCTCGATTTCATGGTGGCGCTGGCCTGCCAGGAGACCGGCGAGATCTGGCCGCTGCTGCGTCGCCAGGGCCTGGGCGAAGCCGAAGTGCTGCGACTGTGTGTCGGCGACACCATCGACGGGCGTCCCGATGGTCGCGGCCGCCGCGCCTTTCCGCGCGACAAGGCGCAGCTGCTGTCGGTCGGAGGCGGCGCGGCGATGCTCGCCATAGCCCGGCAGGCGCTGGTCGAGATGGCCGTGCACGTTCCCGCCTATCGCGGCGCGGCGCGGCAACCGCAGAAGTTCTGCCGCGGCTTCGGCCTGTTCCAGCGCGACCTGCAATTCTTCCGCGTCGATGCGCCGTACTTCCTCGAGCAGCGCTATGCCAGGTTCGACCAGACGCTTGCACATGCGTTGGGCGAGCTGCATTCGAAGCAACAAAGGATCGGCTTCGGCGGTCGTGGCACGCTGAGCATCCTCGAACAGGTTGCCGTGGCGATCGCCTACAACACCGGCAACTTCGATCCGCGGCGCGGTCTGCGCCAGGGATTCCGTCCCGAAGGCGGAAAGTTCTATGGCGAAGCGGTGCTCGACTTCCTGCGACTGTCCGAGACGGTCGCCGTCGCCGGCGAGGAGCCATTGATCGAACCGCCGCGGCGCGGCGAGGCGATCGTGCCGCCGCCCAGTCCGGTCGAGGCGACGGGTCCGGCGATGCGCGTCGATACGCGGGTGTCGACGCTGTTCCTGCGCAGCCAGCCGCGCAAGTCCAGGCCGTTGCGCGCCAACGTGATCGGCGAGCTGCCTGATGGCCAGCGCGTGCGCGCCATCACCGGCCGGCCGACCAACGGCTTCATGGCGGTGGAGACCAGCTTGTCGGGCGCGCTGCTGCGCGGCTTCGCATCGACGCAGTTCCTGCGCCCCGACAGCGGCACCGACGGGGCACCGGTCGCGACCACCGAGGCGGTTGCTGCGCTGCCAAAAGCCGTCATGCCGCGCCGTCGTGGCCTGGTCACGCGACGCGCCGATCCCGCCGGTGCGCACTCGCTCAACGAAGACGGACAACCGGGGCGACATGGCACCGACGTCGATACGCTGCGGCTGGAACTGGCGGCCATCATCGACTGGCTCGGCGTCGACAAGGACGCGCACCGGCGCTACCGTCCGCGCGACGGCCTGACGTTCTGCAACATCTATTGCCACGACTACTGCCACCTGGCCGGCGTCTACCTGCCGCGCGTGTGGTGGTCGACGCCGGCCTTGCTGGCGCTGCAGCGCGGCGAGGACGTGGCTTCGCTGATCGGCGACACCCTGCGCGAAATGCGCGCCAACGACCTGTTCCGCTGGCTGCGCGATTTCGGGCCGATGTTCGGCTGGCGCCGCACCGGTACGCTGACCAAGCTGCAGCTTGCCGCCAACCAGGGCGCCGTGGCGCTGATCGTCGCGCGGCGCCGCGACGACGGCCGCTCCGGCCACATCGTCATGGTCGTGCCCGAACGAGACGACCACGTCGCAAAGCGCGATGCCGCCGGCGAGGTGACCTCGCCCCTGCAAAGCCAGGCCGGCGTGGTCAATTTCCGCTACGGCACCGCGCAACCGGGGTGGTGGAACCGCGAAACGTTCGCCGAGAACGCGTTCTGGATCCACCCCTGAGCGCGGACGATCAGACGCCATGGCCGCCCAGTACAGCGAACTCGAACTGCGCATCCAGTGGCTGGATCGAGGTGTCTACTTCGTCGGCGGCAAGTACATCGACACCGAACAGGACCGCGAGAACGACATCCTCGATCCGGTGCGCGTGGCAATCGACCTGCCGAAGCTGCGCGATCTCGCCCTGGATCCCGACGCCTACGGTGCCGCGCTGTCGCAGATGCTGTTCGGCAATCCCGGCGACCCGATCCACGAGGCGTTCCTGCGCGCGCGGGTGGCCTCGGCTGCGCGCGACGGCCTGCGCATCCGCCTGCACGTGCAGGCCAGCGCGCCGGAGCTGCATGCGCTGCACTGGGAACTGATCCACGAGCCCGGCACCGGCAAGCCGCTGCTGGCGAGTCCGACGATCTGGTTCTCGCGCTTCCTCAGCACCGGCGACCTGCGCCTGCATCCGTTGCAGGATCCCGACAGCGTGCAGGTGCTGGTGGTGGTCGCCAATCCCAGCGACCTGTCGACGAAGTGGAACCAGCCGGCGCTCGATGCCGACCATGAATTCGAAGCGGCCTCGCAAGCGATCCGCTCCCAGCTGGTGCCCGGTGTCCGCCGCATCGCCATCCGCCGGCTGGAGAAGCACGCCACCGTCTACAACCTCGTCAGCGACATGCGCGAGAGCTATTCCGATGTCGTCTACCTGGCCTGCCACGGCACGTTGACCGCCGACGGCGAACCGCGCCTGCTGCTGGAAGACGAAGACGGCCTGGGCGAGATGGTCAAGGGCGAGCAGCTGGTCGAGCGCATCGCCGCCGCGAACGAGCGGCCGCGGCTGGTGATCCTGGCCTCGTGCCAGAGCGCGGGCAGCAAGAACGGCGAGGGACTGGGCGCGCTGGCGCCGAGGCTGGCACAGGCCGGCGTGCCGAACGTGCTGGCGATGCGCGGCGATGTCACCCTGGCCTCGGTTGCCCGCTTCATGCCGCGGCTGTTCCGCGAGCTGGTCGATGACGGCCAGATCGACCGCGCCGTCGCCGCCGCGCGCGCCGATATCGGCGACCAGCGCGACTGGTGGATGCCGGCGCTTTACACGCATTCGCGCAGCGGCGCACTGTGGCCTGCGCGCAACGTCGACGCCGAATCCTTCGACCGTTGGGATGCGGTAGTGGGCGATCTCCAGGACGGCCGCTGCGTGCCGGTGCTCGGGCCGGGACTGGTCGAGAGCGTGTTCGGGTCGACCCGCGCCATGGCGCGCGAGTGGGCCGAGCGCTACGAGTTCCCGCTGGCGCCGCGCAATCGCGACGACCTGGCCCAGGTGGCGCAGTACCTGGCGTACCAGCAGAGCCGTGCCTACGTGCTGCGTCAGTTGCGTGGCTACCTCACGCGTTACCTGCGCCGCGAGTTTCCCGACCGCCTTCCGCCGGACCTCAAGCAGGGACCGGTGCGCGAGGGCCTGGTCGACGAACTGATCTCGCACATCGGTGCCGCCGAGCGCGTCGGCAATCCCAGCGAAGTGCACAAGCTGCTGGCGAAGCTGCCCGTGGCCATCTACGTCAACGCCAACCGCGACAACATGCTGCACGACGCGCTGGTCGAGGCCGGACGCAAGCCACACGTGCAGCTATGCACCTGGCGCAGCCTCGGCGACCGCACGCTGCCGCAGGGCCCGGTGCCGGAGCCGAAGTACAAGCCCAGTGCCGCCGAGCCGCTGATCTTCCACGTCTTCGGCAACTTCCAGTACCCCGAAAGCCTGGTGATGACCGAGGACGACTACTTCGACTTCCTTACCGCGGTGACGCGCAACGAGGCGCGCAACCTCAGTATTCCGCTGGAAGTCAGTCGCGCATTGGCCAGTTCCGGCCTGATGCTGCTCGGCTTCCAGATGGATGCCTGGGACTTCCGCGTGCTGTTCAGCAGCATCGTGCGCCAGCCCGGCATCGACCTGTCGCGCATGCGCACGCGCGTGGCGATCCAGATGAGCCCGGACGAGGCGCAGTCGGCCGATCCGTCCAAGACCTACCAGTACCTGCGTAACTACTTCCGCGAGAACGCGCGCATCAACCTGTTCTGGGGCTCGCCGGAGGAATTCATGGTCAAGCTGATCGAACGCTTCGAGGACGAGACCGACTAGGCCATGACGATCGACGCGCCCCTGCCACCAGGACCGGACGCCAACGTGCGCGGCGAGAATCCGTACGTCGGACCGGTGCCGCTGTCGGACGGGCAGAAGCTGTACGGACGCGAGCGCGAGACCGACGAACTGGTCGACCTGATCGTCAGCAAGCGCGTGGTCCTGCTGTTGTCGCCGTCGGGCGCGGGCAAGACCTCGCTGATCCAGGCCGCACTGGCGCCGGCGCTGCGCGAGCTCTACGAGCTGCAACCGTTGCCGATCATCCGTTTGGGCTACTTCTGCCCTGACTGGGGAACGGCCGCCGTCACCAACCGTTACCGCCTGGCGATGCTGCGCGCACTGGAGCGGCGCCTGCCGCAGGCCGAGCAGCTGACGGACCAGGCCTTGGCCGAGTATTCGCTGGCGCGTTATTTCCAGCAGCGCCTCGGGCCGACGCCACCGGGCGAGGTGTCGCGTTACTGGCTGCTGATCATCGATCAGTTCGAGGAACTGCTCACGGTCAATCCGCTCGACGAGGAGGACAAGCGCGCATTCCTCGACGAACTCGGCGCGCTGCTGGCCGGGCTGGATGCCGACGACGGCACGCAGGTGCCGATCTGGGCGCTGTTCGCGATGCGCGAGGACCGCGTCGCCGAGCTCGAGCCCTACCTGGACCTCATTCCGACTTCGCTGGCGTTCCGCTATCGAATGGACGCGCTGGCACTGGATGCCGCCCGCGAGGCGATCGCCGAACCCGCCGGCGACCGCATGTCGGCCGATGCCGCGCAGCAGCTGGTGCGGGACCTGTGCACGGTGGTGGTTCGCGATGCCGAGGGCGTCGAGACACCGCGCCAGGGACGTTTCGTCGAGCCGGTGCAGTTGCAGGTGGTCTGCCGCGATTTGTGGGAGCGCATCGTCGTCGGCGAGAAGCGCAGCATCCAGGCCGACGACGTCGCCACCTGCGAGGCCAGCGAGGTCGATCTCGCACTGCGCTCCTACTTCGACCGCGAAGTGGACGCGGCGGCCGCGGGCGCCGGCGTCTCCGAACGCAGGCTGCGCGAATGGATCAGCACGCAGCTGGTCACCGCCGGCGGCGTGCGCACCCAGGCGTTGCGCGATGCGACTGCGCTGGGCGATATCGACGCGGCCATTGGACGCCTGATCGACGCCCACCTGCTGCGCTCGGACGTGCGCAACGACCGCGAATGGGTGGAGCTATCGCACGATCGCCTGCTGGCGCCGATCCACGCGGCCAACGAAGCGTGGGAGCGCACGCACCTCACGCCGTTCCAGATGCGCGCCAAGCGCTGGCAGATGGCCGACGCGCACAACGACCGCAACTGGCTGATCACCGGTCGCGAGCTGGAGGAGGCGCGCGAGTTCGCCCGCCAGCATCCGGACTACCTCAACAGCAACGAAGAGCAGTTCCTGCAGGCATGCGAACAGGAACACAAACGCGCCACCCGTGAGCGGCGTCGCTACCTCGCCCTTGGCGGCACCGCCGTACTGGCGGTGGTGGCGCTGCTTGGCTACTGGTTCTTCGACCTGAAGAAGGAACAGCAGGAACTGGAGGCAAGCGAAAAGCGCTCGGAGATCTCGCGCGAAGTGCGCAGCACCGGCGACTACCCGCCGGTGCAGGCGCTGGACATGCTGGTCGGCCTGCGCGAGCGCGCCGATGCCTTGCCCGAAGGGCAGTCGTTGTCGCAGCGGATCGGTCGCGCCATGCGCGAACGCCTCGGCGGCATGCCGGCGGCGGTGGTTCGCGGGCTCAATCCACACGGACACGTGGTGTGGTCGCTGGTGTTCACCGGCGACGGCCGGCAACTGCTGGCGGGGTCCTGGGACGGTCGCATTTCGTTGCAGGAACCGCAGACGACGGGCCCGGCCTACATGACGCCCGACCAGGGCGCCGAGACGTACCAGGTGGTGATGTACGAGCCAACGAAACTGGTGGCATCCACCTACATCGACGGTCGCGTCGTGCTCTGGCGCCTGCAGGGTGGCGGATTGCAACGCATCGGCCTGCTCGATCCGACGCCAGGACGACAGCGAAGGCAGATGACCACGGTGGCCTTCAGTGCCGATGGGCGCATGCTGGCGGTTGCGGGCTGGGACAAGATGGTGGAGTTGTGGGATGTCTCCAATCCGGCCGCGCCGCGCGCGCTGACGGCGTTCGGCGAATCGGCCGCGCCGATCCAGAAGATCCTGTTCCTGCCACCACCGGCCGGTGGCGGCGACGAGCGCCTGGCGTCGACCGACCTGGAAGGCAACGTGCGCATCTGGACCATTGCGCCGGGACAGAGCGGACGACCGGCGCTGTGGCGCAGGTTCAGCATCCGCGACCACCTGGCCCGCGAAGTCGGCATCTTCAGTGCCGCTGCCGATCCGTCGGGGCGCTACTTCGTCGCCGGCGACTCGGAAGGATTCCTGCACGTCTGGGACCTGGCCGCGGCAAACGCAGCGACCAGCGGCACGCGCCTGACGGTCGCCTTCCACGGCCGTGGCCAGCTGGATGCGCAGGTTCGCGGCATCGCGTTCGCGCCGGGCTCGCTCGATTTCGTCAGCGTCGGCCTCGATGGCTATGTGATCCGCTGGCGCTTGCCGGCCAATGCCACCGGGCCAGACGACATCGACAGTCGCACCGTCGCCAAGCGCTACGGCGAAGTCGGCGAGCGTCTGTACAGCACCACCTACCAGCCCGGCAGCGATGACGTGATCGCCGTCGGTGGCACGCGTTCGATCTGGCTGGTCGACCTCAAGCGCGGCAACGGCTCGGTACTGGCGAAGCCGTTGCCGTTCACCGGAATAGAACCTGCGGCATGGCGGGCACTGTCGCTGGATCGCAACTCATCCGTGCTCGCAGCGGCTGGCCCGGACGACCGCATCCACTTCTGGAAGAAGTTCGGCAACGGCTTGCAGCAACAACCGCAATGGAGTCTGTCCACCGGCCGCCGTGCTGCTTTCGTGCTCGAACCCGGTGGCACGCACCTGATCAGCGCCGACTGCGACGGCAAGGTGCTGCGCTGGGCATTGCGCGAAGGCGCGGCTGCGCAACGCGCGGTGCTGTCGGGCGGCGATGGCGAAGGACACGGCGATGCCAAGTGCGTGCCGGCGACACCGGCTGTCAGCAACGACGGACAGTTCCTGGCTACCAGCGTCGGCGCCAAGCTGAGCCTGTGGCGTCGTGGCAGCGATGACAGCTGGCGGATGCAATCCACCCAGCTGCTCACGCGCCCGGTGGTGGATCCGTCGCTGGGCAAGAACGAGGATCCCATCGCCAGCCTCGCGTTCGGGCCCGGTTCCGACCGTCTCGCGGTCGGTTCGGAAGCCGGACTGATCCGGCTGTGGCTGAAGGCGCGCGACAACCCCACCTTCAGCACCGACCGGCGCTGGGTCGACGCCGGCAAGAACGTGCTGGCGCTGGCGTTCCGACCCGATGGCAACGTGGTGGTATCCGGCGGTGAAGACGGCTGGCTGGCGCAATGGAACGTGCCGGAGCTGACCCGCATCAAGAATCCCGTGCCGCACCACGAGCGCGCCGTCACCGCGCTGGCGTACTCCGCGCCGGCGCGCGGTGCCGACGCCGTGCTGGTGTCGGCCGACCGCGACGGCAACGTCGTGGAATGGTCGAAGGGATCAATCACCGGCTCCACGATCGACATCGCGCCGCGCTCGGGCAAGCCAGTCAATGCCATCGCCCTGGGCGCGGACGGAACGTTCCTGGTGACGGCCGGCGAGGAACTGCTGGCATGGGACTACTCGCCGGCGAACGTCGAAGCCACCGCGCGTGCATTGACGGGCCGCCCGGCCAGGGCCGTGGCCACCGCCAAGGCGCGCGGCAAGTGAGCCTGCGAGGACCTGCATGAACGCCGTGATCGATCGCGACGACGTACCCGTATTGAACGGCATCAATGGCGCCACCGGTTCCTACCTGTCGGCGTTGAGCCTGGACCAGATCGCGAGGATCGCGCGGGGCGAACCGGTGGAGGCGATCGTTAGCGGCGAGCTGCGCGTCCGCCACGAGGCGACCGATCTCACCTTCGGTGCACCGCTCGGCATCGATCCGCAGGATCTGGCGCAGGTGGGGTGGGGCGTGGTGTTCGCCCACGATGTCGCCGCGGACGTGGTGCTGGCGCTCAAGCCGCTGCTGGATCTGCGCCGCGCGCAAAGCGGCGACCTCTTCAAGACGTTCGCCGATGCCAGCGCCTACCGCCCCGGCGAGAAGGCACGCGCCTGGCTCGGACGCAATGGTGCCGAACTCGGCCAGGCGCAGGTCAAACGCGTGCCGTACTACCTGTTGATCGTCGGCGGCCCCGAATCGATTCCGTTCCGCTTCCAGTACGAGCTTGGCGTGAACTACGCGGTGGGTCGCATCGCCTTCGACAGCGCGCAGGAGTACGGGCATTACGCGCAAAACGTGATCGCCGCCGAGCAACGCCGTCCGGCCATGCGCCGCGCCTGCTTCTTCGCCGTGCGCAACGACGATGACCGCGCCACCCAGATGAGCTGCGACCTGCTGATGACGCCACTGGCGGCATCGCTGCAGGCCGGTCCGGCGACAACGCGCGCGTGGCAGGTGCAGACACTGATGGCGGCCGAGGCGACCAAGGCCGCGCTTGCCAGTCAGCTCAACGGCGACGATGCGCCGGCACTGCTGGTCACCGCCAGCCATGGCATGGGATTTCCCAAGGACGATCCGCTGCAGCTGCGGCACCAGGGCGCGCTGCTGTGCCAGGACTGGCCCGGGCCGCGCGCGCACCGCGGCGCGATTCCGGGCGAGCATTATTTCTCGGCGGACGATGTCGCCGACGGTGCATCGACGTCACCGGCGATCGCGTTCCATTTCGCCTGCTACGGCGCCGGCACGCCGCAACTCGACGACTACGCCCATGCCGACGGCGTGCGCGCCGAGATCGCTGCCGCGCCGTTCCTGGCGAGCCTGCCGCGTCGCCTGCTCGGGCGCGAACAGGGCGGCACGCTGGCCGTGGTCGGGCACGTCGAGCGCGCCTGGACCTACTCGTTCACCTGGCCCGGTCTTGGCGCGCAGACGCACACCTTCGAGAGCTGCCTGGGCGAGTTGATGAAGGGCGCGCGCGTCGGCGCGGCGATGGACGCGTTCTCGATGAAGCACGCCGACCTGGCCGTCAGCCTCAATGGCGAGCTGGAAGACCTCAAGTTCGGCGCCCGCCCCGACGACCGCAGCCTGGCCGGGCTGTGGACTGCCAACAACGACGCGCGCAGCTATGTCGTGATCGGCGACCCGGCCGTCCAGATCCCCTGATCCCAACTGATGCCCTGCACGGAGTTGCCGCCATGACCATCGAAACCGTCCCCGGGACCACCATTCCCTATTACCTGGTCACCTTCGACGCCAAGGGCCGCGAGCGCGACGACGACTCCGACGGACGCATGAGCGAGCGCGTGCTGCAGGCGCTGCGCGACGAACAACCCAGCGATGTCTTCGTCTTCATCCACGGCTGGAAGGGCGACATCCCGGCCGCGCGCAAGCAATACGGCGCGTGGATGGGCGCGATGATGGCGCTCGACGCCGACCTGCAACGGGCCAGGCAGCAGCGGCCGGGCTTCAAGCCGCTGCTGGTGGGGCTGCACTGGCCGAGCCTGCCGTTCGGCGAGGAGTCGTTCGAGCCGGGAACCTCGTTCGCTCCCGGCGCGGCCGATGGCCTGGAAGCGGAGATCGAGCGCTGCGCCGGGCAGATCGCCGACACACCGGCCGCGCGCGCGGCACTGCGCACGATCTTCGAAGCCGCGCAGATGCAGTTCGCCCCGGCGACGCTGCCCGACGACGTGCGCGAAGCCTACGCTGCGCTCGATCGCGAATCGGGCATGGGTGCCGAAGGTGTCGGCGGCGATCCCGGCGGCGACCGTGAACGGTTCGACGCCGAAGCCGCGTACGCCGATGCCCTCGACGATGCCGCCAGCTTCGGCGGTGGTGGCGTGCGCAACGCCTTGCTCTCGCCGCTGGTGCAACTGTCGTTCTGGAAGATGAAGGACCGCGCCCGGGAGTTCGGCGAGCGCGGAGGCTTCGCCTTCCTGACCGCGTTGATGCGCGCCAGCGAAGGGCGCGACGTCCGCGTGCATCTGATGGGGCACAGCTTTGGCTGCATCGCCGCTTCGGCCAGCGTCGCCGGTCCAGCAGGCAGCCGGCTACCGCGGCCGGTGCATTCGATGGTGCTGGTGCAGGGGGCGCTGTCGTTGTGGTCGTACTGCGATGCCATCCCGTCGGCACCCGGAAAGCCGGGTTATTTCCGCAAACTGGTCTCCGGGAACGCGGTGGCGGGACCGATCGTCACCACCCAGTCCAGCCGCGACATGGCCGTAGGCAGCCTGTATCCGGCCGCGGCCGGCGTCGCCCGGCAGGTGGCGTTCGCACCCGGTGAGCTGCCCAGGTACGGCGGCGTGGGCACGTTCGGCCTGCGCGGCGGTGGCCTCGATATCGCCGACCTCACCGTACAGGGCAAGGACGCCGCCTACGGCTTCCAGCCCCGGCGCATCTACAACGTCGAATGCAGCACGGTGATCCGCGAAGGCAGTCCGCCCTCGGGCGCGCACAGCGACATCGCCCGGCCCGAAGTCGCTCACCTGGTCTGGGCGGCCGCCCAGTAGGGCAAACAGGACGTCCATGGTCCGGCCAGCAGTCCGGGCCGGAATCCCCGCGCGCGCCGGATCCTGCCCGGTGCCAGCCTCGCGGCGCCGCTGCCGCTATCATTCAGGGCTGGGTGCTCGGAACCAAGGCGGAAAGCGCGTCATGCTGCTGATGATCGACAACTACGACAGCTTCACCTACAACCTCGTGCAGTACCTGCAGACGCTCGGGGCTGAAGTGAAGGTGGTCCGCAACGACGAGCTCAGCGTCGCCCAGATCGAGGCGCTGCAGCCGGAGCGGATCGTGGTGTCGCCGGGGCCGTGCACGCCCAACGAGGCCGGCGTGTCGGTGGACGTGATCCGCCAGCTCGGCCCGCGCATCCCCGTCTTCGGCGTCTGCCTGGGCCACCAGAGCCTCGGCCAGGCCTATGGCGGCGACGTCATCCGCGCCAAGCGCATCATGCACGGCAAGACCTCGCGCATCCGCCACGAGGGCAAGGGCGTGTTCGCCGGCCTTCCTGATGGTTACGAGGCCACCCGCTACCACTCGCTGGTGGTGTCGCGCGAGACGCTGCCCGAGTGCCTGGAGATCACCGCCTGGAGCGAGACCGCGGACGACGCCACCGGCGCGGTGGAGTTCGACGAGATCATGGGTCTGCGCCATCGCGAGTTCCCGGTCGAAGGCGTGCAGTTCCACCCCGAATCGATCCTGACCGAGCACGGCCACGCGCTGCTCAAGCATTTCCTGGACCGTTGACGGCCGGGCAACCGGTCTTTCGTCCACCACTTCCCGTCGCATCCGAGCACCTGGCAGCCCCCCATGCCCATCACCCCGCAAGAAGCCCTGCAGCGCACCATCGAGCATCGCGAGATCTTCCACGACGAGATGGTCGAGCTGATGCGCATGATCATGCGCGGCGAAGTGTCGCCGACCATGACCGCGGCGATCCTCACCGGCCTGCGGGTGAAGAAGGAGACGGTGGGCGAGATCGCCGGGGCCGCCACCGTGCTGCGCGAGTTCGCGCGGCCGGTCGAGGTCGCCGACCGCACCGGGCTGGTCGACATCGTCGGCACCGGCGGCGATGGCGCGCACACCTTCAACATCTCCACCGCCAGCATGTTCGTCGTCGCCGCGGCCGGGGCCAAGGTGGCCAAGCACGGCAACCGCAGCGTCTCGTCCAAGTCCGGCAGCGCCGACGTGCTCGAGGCGCTGGGCGCGGCGATCGAGCTGCAGCCCGAGCAGGTCGCCCGGTGCATCGACCGCTGCGGCATCGGCTTCATGTTCGCCCCGGTCCACCACCCGGCGATGAAGGTGGTGGCGCCGGTGCGCCGTGAAATGGCCGTACGCACGATCTTCAACATCCTCGGCCCGCTGACCAATCCGGCCGGCGCGCCGAGCATCCTGATGGGCGTGTTCCATCCCGACTTGGTCGGCATCCAGGTGCGCGTGCTGCAGGAACTCGGTGCCCGCCGCGCCCTGGTTGTGTGGGGCCGCGACGGCATGGACGAACTCTCGCTCGGCGCCGGCAGCCTGGTCGGCGAACTGCGCGACGGCGTGGTGCGCGAATACGAAGTGCATCCGGAGGACTTCGGCATTGCCATGGCCGCCAGCCGCAACCTGCGCGTGAATGACGCCAACGAGTCGCGCGCGCTGCTGTTGCAGGCGCTGCGCAATGAAAGCGGCCTGCCGCGCGAGATCGTCGCGCTCAACGCCGGCGCGGCGATCTACGCCGCCGGCGTCGCCGACAGCATTGCCGAGGGCATCGATCGCGCACGCGCGGCGCTGGCCTCCGGTGCGGCGCACGCCAAGCTGGAGGAATTCGTCGCCGCGACGCGCGAGCTGGCCGAACAGTCCCAGCCTGCAGTGGGGGCGTGAGATGGACGACGCCTTCGCCCGCCTGCCGCAACCGCCGTACTACGCGGTGATCTTCTCGTCCCGTCGCAATGGCGACGACGATGCCGGTTACGCGCAGGCGGCGCAGCGCATGGTCGAGCTGGCCGCGCAGCAGCCGGGCTACCTCGGCGTGGAGTCCACGCGTGGTGGCGATGGCTTCGGCATCACCGTGTCGTACTGGGAAAGCGAGGCCGCGATCGTTGCCTGGCGCCAGCAGGCCGAACATGCGGCGACCCGCGCCTACGGGCGCCAGCACTGGTACGAGCATTACGAACTGCGCGTGGCGAAAGTCGAGCGCGCCTACGGCAAGGCGATGGCGAAAGAACGGGTGGACAGCAGCGAGTAACAGTCCAGGTCGCGTCCATCCCGCTTTCCCTTTCCGCACATTTCACTGGTCCACAGCCCATGAGCGACATCCTCAACACCATCCTCGCCCGCAAGGCGGAGGAGATCCAGCAACGCAGCCGGGTGCGAACGCTCGCGGAGATGCGCGACCGCGCCCTGCAGCAGCCGCCGACGCGCGGCTTCGTCGAGGCGATCCGCAAGCGCCACCTTGCCGGCGAGTCGGCGGTGATCGCCGAGGTGAAGAAGGCCAGCCCGTCGAAGGGGCTGATCCGCAAGGACTTCCATCCTGCCGACATCGCCCGCAGTTACGAAGCAGGCGGCGCCGCATGCCTGTCGGTGCTGACCGACGTCGATTTCTTCCAGGGCAGCAACCTGTTCCTGGGCGAAGCACGCGGTGCCTGCTCGCTGCCGGTGCTGCGCAAGGACTTCACGATCGACCCGTACCAGGTCTACGAAGCCCGCGCGATCGGCGCCGACTGCATCCTGCTGATCGTCGCCGCCCTCGAGGACGGTCCGCTGGTGGAGATGGCCAACCTGGCGATGGAGCTGGGCATGGACGTGCTGGTCGAGGTGCACGACATCGACGAGCTCGAGCGCGCGCTGCAGACCGATTGCGAGCTGATCGGCGTGAACAATCGCAACCTGCGCACGTTCGAGGTCTCGCTCGACACCACGCTGGCGCTGCGCACCGCCGTGCCGCCCGACCGCACCCTGGTGACCGAAAGCGGCATCGCGACCCGCACTGACGTGGCGATGTTGCGCGAGGCCGGCGTGCAGACGTTCCTGATCGGCGAGTCGTTCATGCGCGAAACCGACCCGGGCGCCGCGCTCCACAGGCTGTTCGCGGCATGAGCACGGAGACGGATCCCGGGCGTCCGTACTCGCCGCTGGTCGTGTTCGACTTCGACCACACGCTGTACGACGGCGATTCCGGCAGCCACCTGGTGCTGTGGCTGATCCAGCGTCACTGGGCGCGGATCACCGCGGCGCTGATGCTGTCACCGCTGCTCCTGCCGATGATCGCGTGGCTGCCGACCCGGCGGCGGGCGATCTCGGTCTACCTGTGGATCGGCACCGTCGGCACGCACCGCCGGGGCGACATGGACCATCTGATCGACGAGTACGTGCGCATCCACATGCGGCAGATCCGCGCGCGGCTGCTGCCGGTGGCGCTCAAGGTGCTGCAGCGCCACCGCGATGCCGGCGACCGCGTGATCATCGCCACCGGCGCCTCGCCGGAACTGGCGCGCGCGATCCTCGATTTCGTCGCGCACGAGGACCTGCCGGTGATCGGCAGCATCAGCGGTCCGTTCCTGGGCGGCATGATCACGGTCGAACACTGCCATCACCGCAACAAGATGCGGATGATCTGGGACGCCGGTTACGACCAGATCGCGGTGGCCTATTCCGACAGCAGCGCCGACCTGCCGTTGCTGCAGGCGGCGCGCAAGCCGGTGGTGGTCAACCCCAAGCACAGCCGGGTGGCGATGTTCCGCCGCGTGCTGCCGCCGGGGACGCCGATCCTCAACTGGGGCTGCAAGCAGCGCGGCGGCGACCGGGTTTCGTGATCGCTCGCCAGACGGGCTAGACGCGCTCGGGCGCGTCCATGTCCTGGAAGAACTCCAGCAGCGTGCGCTCGGCGAAGTCGCGGAACTCGCCGGCGTCGTAGAAGCGTCCGAAGCAGAAGCTGCAGCTTTCGAACCAGATGTGCGGCTGCTGCGGGTCGACCATGCGCACCAGTTGGCTGTCGACGCAGTTCGGGCACTTGATGCGGTCGACGTGGTTGTACTGCGCGCCCACCGCGGCATCGCCGGTGTCCACGACCTCGGCCTGGGCCTTGAGCAGGCGCTCCTCGCCCATGAAGAACCACAGCCCGCTGCAATGGGTGCAGCGCTGCGAGCGCGAAGAAAGAAGGTCGATGGTTTCCATCGGCGAACTGCACTTCGGGCACTGCATCGGCGGTCCTTGCTGAAATAGTTGAAAAATGGAACTGGCGGAGGCGGGAGTTTAGTCGCCGAGCGCCTTGATGAAGCGCAGCGAGCCGTCAGCGTAGCCGCAATGGCGATAGAAGGCGTGGGCTTCGGCGCGGCGGGCGTTGCTGGTGACTTCGATGCGGCGCACGCCGAGGCGGCGGGAGATCAGTTCGACTTCGCGCAACAGGCGCCGGCCGATGCCCTGGCCCTGGCAGCCGGCCTGCACCACCAGTCCGGTGATGCGCGCCAGTTCGTCGCCGTGGACGACCGAGTAGAGGGTGTACAGCGACACCAGGCCGCAGGTTTCGCCGTCGATTTCGGCCAGCAGCAGGTGCTGGCGCGGGTCATGGCGGACGACCGCGATGCGTTCGGCGGCCTCGTCACGCTTGCACGGGTAGCCCAGCTCGCCCAGCAGCCTCGCGACGTCGCTGGCGTCGCCGAGTTCCGCGGCCCGCACCCGGATCGAGGTGTCGGCGGAACCGGCGACGCGTCCCACTAGCGGGTGCCGAAGAGGACGACAGTCTTGCCGCGGGCGTGGAGCTTCTCGTCAGCCTGCAGCTTCTTGAGCACGCGGCCCGCCATCTCGCGCGAGCAACCCACCAGGCGCGACAGCTCCTGGCGCGAGACGCGGATCTGGGTGCCCTGCGGATGGCTCATCGCCTCCGGTTCCTTGGCAAGGTCGTGCAGGGCACGGACGATGCGGTCGGTCACGTCGAGGAAGGCCAGGCGACCGGCCTTCCTGCTGGTGTCGAGCAGGCGCCGCGAGATCTGCGCGCCGATGGCGTAGAGCAGCTTCGGGGCGTCCAGCGACAGGCGCGTCAGGAACAGGTCGTAGAGGCGCTCGTGGCCGATTTCGGCCAGCTCGCAGGTGCTGCGCGTGCGCAGGATCACCTCGCGCTGGTCGCTGGCGATGAACAAGCCCAGCTCACCGACGAACTCGCCGGGGCCGAAGTAGCCCAGCACCAGTTCGCGACCGTCCTCTTCCTCGGTGATGATGCTGACCGAGCCTGAGACGATGTAATAGAGCGTGCTGGCCGGGTCACCGGGCCGGAACACGTCGGTGCGCGACGGGTAACGACGACGGTGGCAATGAGCAAGGAATCGCTCAATGGTCGCGCCGTCCGGCAGCAGTGGGCTGTTGGTTCGGCGCAGGGCAGGCGAGGGAACAACCGGATTGGCGGACATGGGCGTGAAGGTTTTGTGATGCGTCGAGCTTAGGCCGAACTAACGCTTTGGGCAAATATCCGCCGTAGAGCGTCACCCGGCGGAGGCCGAACCTGTGACGGCAGTGCCGGTTCAGGTTCGGCGGGGCTCGGTGGACCCGTCGGTACACGCGCGTTCCCCCGTAACGACAATTGCCTCATAATCTCGCCCCTCACCGCCGTACCGGGACCCCCCACCGTGGTCAAGCCGTTGCCTCGCCTGAGGTTGCAGGGTTTCAACAACCTCACCAAGGCTCTCTCGTTCAATATCTACGATGTCTGCTTCGCGGCATCCGAGGACGAGCGCCGTCGCTACATCGAGTACATCGACGAGGCCTACAACGCCGACCGGTTGACCCAGATCCTGACGGATGTGGCGGAGATCATTGGCGCCAACATCCTCAACATCGCGCGCCAGGATTACGATCCGCAGGGCGCGTCGGTGACCATCCTCATTTCCGAGGAGCCGGTGATCGACAAGAAGGATGCGGGCAAGGAGATCATTTCCGACGCCGTCGTCGCGCACATGGACAAGTCGCACATCACCGTGCACACCTATCCGGAGACGCATCCGGACAACGGCATCGCGACCTTCCGCGCCGACATCGACGTGGCCACCTGCGGCGTGATTTCGCCGCTGAAGGCGTTGAACTACCTGATCGAGAGCCTCGAGTCCGACATCGTCATCATGGACTACCGGGTGCGCGGCTTCACGCGCGACATCAAGGGCCGCAAGCACTACATCGACCACAAGATCAATTCGATCCAGGATTACCTGGCCAAGAACATCAAGTCGCGCTACGAGATGCTCGACGTGAATGTCTACCAGGAAAACATCTTCCACACGAAGATGCACCTGAAGGAGTTCGACCTCGACAACTATCTGTTCGAGGAGAAGGCCAAGAACCTGTCGTTCAAGGAGCGCATGAAGATCGAAGCGCGCCTCAAGCGCGAGATCGAAGAGCTCTACCACGGCCGCAACCTGGCCGACTGAGGTCAGCGGTTGCGCATGAAAAAGGCCGGCATTGCCGGCCTTTTACTTTTTCCGGGGCGCAGCTGCGTGCGTGCGGCCGGCTTGCGTCTGCGGAGCGGCGTCGTCCGCCGGGCCGGGGATTGCTCCGCCCCTTAGTCAGACATCCTGTCTGATGC
>NZ_JBDGKK010000006.1:0-207187 GCF_057656415.1 Lysobacter sp. Soil_C_59
CCATGCAAGAGTAGGTCATCGCCAGGGGCTTTACCCCGAAACCCCCAGCCAACAGGCTGGGGGTTTCTTTTTGCGCGCACGAAACCGGTGCGCAGGTGCGCGCTTGCCCGCGATCGGGCGGTTCCGGGATCACAGACGCTAAGGTCGCGAGCAAGCTCGCTCCTACAGGAGTCAGGTTCCGGAAAGTTAATGCTGGCGTTGCCGCGGATTATCTGGGGCGAGCGCGTTCGCCCAAGAAAACGCCGGTAGAGCCCCGGGGCGAGATGCCTGCCGGGGCCGGACCGATTACAGCAGCGTCGGCGGCTCGCCGCCGATGATCACCACGTCGGCAGGGCGGCGGGCGAACAGGCCCACGCTGACCACGCCGGGAATCTGGTTGATCGCCTGCTCCATCGCGACCGGATCGACGATCGCCAGGCCGTGGATGTCGAGGATGATGTTGCCGTTGTCGGTGACCACGCCATTGCCGGCGGCGTCCTGGCGCCACACGGGCTGGCCGCGCGTCATCGCCAGGATCTCCCGCGCCACCAGGCTGCGCGCCATCGGGATCACTTCGACCGGCAGCGGGAACTTGCCCAGCACGTCGACGCGCTTGCTCGGGTCGACGATGCAGACGAACTTCTGGCTGGCCTCGGCGATGATCTTCTCGCGCGTCAATGCCGCGCCACCGCCCTTGATCAGGCGCTTGTGCGGATCGCACTCATCGGCGCCGTCGACGTACAGCGACAGCGGGCCGGTGGCATTGAGATCGAGCACTTCGATACCGTGCGCACGCAGGCGCTGCGTGCTCTGTTCCGAGCTCGACACCGCGCCCTTGATGCGGTCCTGGATACGGGCCAGGGCATCGATGAAGAAGGCGACCGTGGAGCCGGTGCCGACGCCGACGATCATGCCGTCCTCGACGTACTCGATGGCTTTTTCGCCGGCCAGGCGCTTGGCTTCGCTCATGGTTTCAACTCGTTGGTCTGGATTCTTTCTCGCTGCGCTCGGAGGGAGGCAGGGCGATTACTCGAGCGACAGCAGGTACTTCCACTGCGCCGCCTGCACCGGGAACACCGAAAGCCGGTTGCCCTTGCGGATCAGCGCGAAGTCCTCGCCCAGCTTGTCGGCATGCTTCTTGATCTCGTCCAGTGAAATCGTGCGCTTGAGCTTGCGATCGAAGGCGACATCGACCAGGAACCAGCGCGGTTCCTCGCGCGTGCTCTTGGGGTCGAAGTAGTCGGATTTGGGCTCGAACTGGGTCTCGTCCGGATAGGCCTTGCTGGCCACCGTGGCGGTGCCGACGATTCCGGGAACTTCGGTATTGGAGTGGTAGAACAGCACGCCGTCGCCGACCTGCATGCCGTCGCGCATGAAGTTGCGCGCCTGGTAGTTGCGGACGCCATTCCACGGCTCGGTGCCGACCCGCTTGAGGTCGTCGATCGAGAACGCATCCGGTTCGGACTTCATCAGCCAGTAGCGGCGGCGTGCGGTCATGCGGTGGCCCTGCTGCTGCAATCGATGGTCGTCGATTCGGTGCAGACCGCGTCCAGGGCGACGTCCCAGTCGGCGCGGTCGAGCGTTTCGACCTGTTGCGTGTCGAACGCCGCGCCAACCAGCCACGGCGGGGCCGGGCGCTGGTGGCGGAATGCGAAGCTGCGATCGTACCAGCCACCGCCCATGCCCAGCCGGTGGCCGCGCAGGTCGAAGCCCACCAGCGGCGTCACCACCAGGCTCATCTGCTCCGGATCGAGCAGGGAGCTGGGCGCCACGTCCGGTTCGGGGATGCCATGGCGGTTGCTGACCAGCGGGTCGCCGGAGCGCCACGGCGCGAAGCGCAGGCGGCCGTCCTCGTTCAGCACCGGCAGGCAGTACACGCATTCGCGCGGCAGCCGCAGCTGCCACACGTGCAGGGCGATCTCGCCGTCGGTGGCCCAGTAGCCGGAGACGTAGCCGGAGGTCGGCGCGAATGGCAATGCCAGCAGGTGCGCGGCCAGGCGTTCGGCGGCGGCAATACGGTCGCCAGCGCCCAGGGCGCGGCGGCGGTCGCGGAGTTCGCGGCGCAGCGCCGCGCGGTCAGCCGTCATGCGGCGCTCGATCCTTTGCTGCAGCGGTCAGGAAAGCCGCCGGGAGGGGACAGGGTAAAAAAGATCGGGCGCGAAGTCGCGCCCGGTCCTGGGTTTGATCGTTGCTACCTGGAGTCTGGAGCGTGGCAACGGTCGAGGCGGCGATCACGCAGATCGGCACCCCTGAATGAGTAGTCCTCCGCCGATGGCGATGCTTGCGAAACGACCTTGAACCCGGGGTTCAAGTGGGAACGCTTGGATGCCTTCGGGCTTCCCGCTACGAGGCGGACCTGCACTCCGGGCCCCCGTCGCGCCCCCGGTGTCGTCAATAAGGGACAAGGCGAATGTTTGCGCACGCTGTCGCGCACAGCAGAGGACGGTGCGAAGTATAGCGCGCAGCTTGTGAAGTGCATGCCCGCTCGTCGGCATCGCGATGGAACGGTTCAGTGCACGCGTGTGCACGATTTGCAGAGCGTGGACACGCAATGCGGATCGCAAGCGGCCCAGAGAGAGTCCCGCGACTCAGCGCGCGGGCAGGTCGAACAGGTCGTCGAGGCGGCGATGCAGGTCGGTCAACGTGCGCGAAAATTCGCGGTCGCGGCTCGATTGTTCGTTGCGCAACTGCTGCAGGTCGTGGGCGAGATTGAGTGCGGCCAGCACGGCGACGCGATCCAGCGCGGCCATGCGGTTGTTGCCGCGGATCTCGCGCATCTTGGCATCGAGCAGCTTGGCCGCCGACAGCAGGCTGTCGCGCTCGTCGGGTTCGCAGCCGACGGTGTACTCGCGATCGAGCAGACGGATGCTGACCGGTTCGCTTGCACTGCTCACGTGTGCTGCTCCAGGGACTTCAATCGCGCGATCATCGCCTCGACGCGGGCGCGCGCCTGTTCGTTCTTGGCAAGCAGCGCCGAGCGTTCGCCCATCAGCTGTTCCTGCTGTTGGCGAAGGCTGCGGTTCTCCTCGCCCAGCCGGCGCGAGCGCTCGGCAAGCTGCTCGACCCGGTCGGAGAGCGACTTGAGTTGGGCAAGAAGTTCGGCTTGGTCCATGCCGCGCACGATAGCAGGGCCGGGGGACCGGTCAAGGACCACGGTTCAGTCTGGAGTGGGAAGGTCGGGCTCTAGCCTGATCAATCCGCCCTGGTCGATCCGCCCTGGTCGATCCGCCCGGATCAACCTGGCGAGCCAACCTTGCCGACTGAGCCGTTCCCCGCAGGTCCGCTTCCAACCGCGCCGCTTCCGTCAGGACCGCTTGCAGCCGGCTCCGCATCGGTGGCCAAGCTCCCTCCCGGCATCGACTGCGGCGTCCAGGCACGGATGAAGGCCAGGCAGTCGGCCGCTTCCAGCGGTCGCGCCAGCCAGTAGCCCTGGATCTCGTCGCAGCCGCGACCGCGCAGGAACTGCATCTGCGCTTCGGTCTCCACGCCCTCGGCTATCACCGTCAGGCCGAGCGAATGCGCCATGGCGATGACCGTCGTGGTGATCGCCTCGTCGTCGGCGTCGCGGGTGAGGTCGCCGATGAATTCCTTGTCGATCTTGAGCGTGTTGATCGGCAGGCGCTTGAGGTAGGCCAGCGACGAGTAGCCCGTGCCGAAGTCGTCGATGGCCAGGCCGACGCCGAGTGAGCGCAATGCATCGAGCGTGGCCGAGGTCTGGCCGGCGTTGGCCATGATCACGCTTTCGGTCAGCTCAAGCTGCAGCATCTCCGGCGGCACGCCGCTTTCGACCAGTGCGCGCGCGACCTGCTTGGGCAGATTGCCGCGCAGCAGCTGCAGCGAGGACACGTTGACCGCCATCGACAGCTGGTCCAGGCCGTTGTGGCGCCAGCGCTTGAGAACGCCGCAGGCTTCGCGCAGCGCCCATTCGCCGATGTCGAGGATCAGGCCGCTTTCTTCCGCGAGCGGGATGAACTGCGCAGGAGAAATATCGCCCAGTTCGAAACTGCGCCAGCGCAGCAGTGCTTCCACGCCGGTGATGCGCGAGTGGTCCAGCGACAGCTTGGGCTGGAACACCAGGCGAAGCTCGTTGCGGTCGAGCACGCCGCGCAAGGCTGCAGAGATCGTCGCGCGACCGCGGATCTCGACGTCCATCGCCTCGGTGTAGCGCATGAACGTGCGGCGGCCGGCGGCCTTGGCCTGGTACATCGCCGTGTCGGCGTGCTTCAGCAAGTCGGTCGGGACAAGCGCGTGGTCGGGGTACAGGCTGATGCCGATCGACGGCGAGATCACCACGTCGTGGCGCTGGTCGATGTCGAGCGGCGTTTCGAAGGCGACAAGGACGTCGCGCGCGACCTGCTCGGCCTGCTCGACGTGCTCGAGGTTCTCCAGCAACACGGTGAACTCGTCGCCGCCGAGGCGGGCGACGGTGTGCTGCGGTCCGACCGCCTGCTGCAGGCGGATCGCGGCGGCGCGCAGGATGCGGTCGCCGGCAGCGTGGCCGAGCGAGTCGTTGATGTCCTTGAAGCGGTCCAGGTCGAGGAACAGCATCGCAATGCGACTGCCATGGCGGCGCGCGCGCACGATCGCGCGCGACAGGCGCTCCGACAGCAGCGCGCGGTTGGGAAGGCTGGTCAGCGTGTCGTAGTTGGCCAGGTAGCGCAGTTCCTGTTCGGCGCGCTTCTGGTCGGTGATGTCGCCGAGCACGGCGACGTAGTGGCCGTGCTGGCCGCTGGAGTCGAGCACTTCGCTGCCCTGGAACCAGCACAGGAATTCATCGCCGTTCTTGCGCTGCTGCCAGATCTCGCCGGACCAGCGTCCGTTGCGGCGCAACTCGCTGCGCACGTGCTGGTAGAACGCCGGATCGTGCTGGTCGCTGTCGAGCAGGCGGGTCGGGCGCCCGATCACTTCCGAATCGGCATACCCGGTCATGCGCGTGAAAGCGGGATTGACCGAGACGAACTGGAACTCGCGGTCGAACACCGCGACCGCCTCGATCATGCTGTTGAGCACCTGGCCGGCGATCAGGCGATCGCGCTCGGCGCTGCGGTTGGCAGTGATGTCGCGGGCAGTGCCGGCCACGCGCAGGGCGCGACCGTTGGGCGAGCGTTCGACGACGCGTCCGCGTGCACGCATCCACACCCACTTGTTGTCCTCGCGCACGCGGTGTTCGGACAGGAACAGAGCAGCGTCGCCGCGCAGGTGGCGCTTGAGCTGTTCGACCGCCTGCGGCTGGTCTTCGGGATGGATCTGCAGATTGGAGTCGACCAGCGTCTGCACGCCCAGGTCCGGAGTAAGTCCGGCCTGGTCGTCGGCGCGCGTGCGGCGCAGCACGCGGCTGTTGAGGTCGTAGTCCCAGAACTGCTCGCCCGATGCCCACAGCGCCAGCTTCAGGCGTTCGTCCCGCTCGCGGATCTGGGCGAAGTAGCCACGCTCGCGGCGGCGATCACGATGACGGCGCCACGCCAGCACCAGCGCCAGGGCGAGTGCCGCCAGCACCGCGCCGGCGGTCACCAGCGGATGGCGCCACAGCGGTGGCGCGATGCGTACCGGGATCTCGAGCGTCTGCTCGTTCCAGACACCGTCGCGGTTGGTGGCCTGGGCGAGGAAGGTGTAGTTGCCCGCAGGCAGTCGCGTATAGGTGATGTCCTGGCCGCTGCCGTTGTCGACCCAGTCCTTGTCGAACCCGTCCATGCGGTAGCGGTAACGGATGCCGGCCGCCGGGGCGAAGTCGAGCGAGCCGATGCGCAGGCGCAGCAGGCCGGCGGCATCGGGCAGGTCGAGGCGGGTCTGCTGCCAGAGCGCGCTCGGTTCGACGGTCGCCTCGCTGCCGACCCAGGCACCGAGCAGCTTGAGCGGCGCGCGGTAGGCGGAGTCGACGATGCGCGTGGGATCGAACAGGTTCAGGCCGCGCACGCCGCCGAAGACGATGCGGCCGTCGCCCAGTTGCGCCATCGAGCCGCCGTGGAACTCCAGGTCCTGCAGGCCATCGGCGAGGCCGTAGCTGCGCGTGCGCTCGCTGCCCATGTCGAAGCTGATGATGCCGGCCTGCGTGCTCAGCCACAGCCGGCCGGCAGGACCTTCGGCGATCGCGAAGACAACCGGCACCATGTCGCTGTTGAGCGTGCCGGTGAGCGGGTGGGCAAAACTGACGCCGCCGTCGGCCGCTTCGACCACGCGGCTCAGGCCGGCATGCGTGCCTACCCAGAGCGTGCCGTTGCGAGCCACGTGCAGGGCGCGCACGCGATTGCCCGGCAGGCTTGCCGGGTCGTCGCTGGCATGCCGGAAGTGACGCACCTTGCCGGTCGCGGGATCGAGCACATCCAGGCCGTCGCCGGTGCCGATCCAGACATGGCCATGGCGGTCTTCGACGATCGCGTGCACGACCGGAAAGCTCAGGCCGTCGGGGTCGTTCTCGCGATACGGGTAGTGGGTGACCTTGCCGCTCTCGGGAACGTAGTGGAACGCGCCATTGCCGTGGCTGCCAATCCACAGCGAGTGATCGCGCGCCACCGCCAGCGAGCGCATCGGCTGGCGCTCCATGCCCGCGACTTCGAGCTGGCGCGCCTGGCGCCGTTGCGGGTCGAGCAGGTAGAGACCGACGTCGGTGGCCACCCACAGCTCGCCTGCGGTGGCCGGCGCGAACGCGGTCACGCGCGGTGGCGCTGCCTGGTCACCGAGCAGCGGGGTGAGATCCTCGAAGCGGTCTTCCGCCAGTTCGTAGCGCAGCAGGCGGGTGTTGTCGGTGCCGAGCCAGAGAGCGCCGTCGTCAGACTGCGCGATGGTGCGGATGCTGTCGGCGGCAGCCGGGCTGCGCGGGCGCGAATGCTCGAGATTGAAGACGTAGCGGAAGCGCGTGCCGCGCGGATCGGCGACGGCAACGCCGCGGAACTGGCCGCCGACCCAGAGCATGCCGCCGCGGTCGACCAGCAGTGCGTTGACCGCGTCGTCGGGAAGGCTGGCCTCGATGCGAGGCTCCTCGTGCACTTCCTCGTCGTTGCCGGTGGCCGGATCGAAGCGGCGCAGCCCGTAGCCGTAGACCGACAGCCACAGCCGGTGGTCGGGCGTCTGCGCGATCGCCCGCACCGACGTCGCAGCCGGATCCGCCGGCGCTTCGAGCGGCCAGGCCTTCACCAGGTCGCGGCCGTTGCTGTGCAGCCGGAAGAGGCCATCCGTGCGGCCCACCCACAACTGGCCCGACGGGTCCTGCTGCAGCGACAGCACCGGCTCCTGCGGGCCCACGCGTTGCACCGTGCCGGCCGGATCGATGCGATGCAGTCCGAGCGGACCGCCATACCAGGCCATGCCGTCGCGGGTTGCCAGCAGGGTCTGCCGGCTGGTGGCGCCGGCGGGCTGCGATTGCAGCGACAGCACGCTCTGGCGCGTGCCGCTGTCCGGATTCAGGCGCTCCAGTCCGGCCGTGGTGCCGACCCATAGCAGTCCGCGGTAGGGCAGGACCGCCACCACCTGGCGATGGGGGTGGCTGGGCGCCGACGCGGAGTAACGGCGGATCTTGCCGTTGCCCAGGTCGAGCCGGCTCAGGTATTCCGAAGACGTACCGACCCACAACGCCTTTCCATCTTCGAGCGCGAGCGCGGTGATGTTGCTGTCCGGCAGGCTCTGGGGATCGCGCGGGTTATGCCGGAAGGGCAGGTAGCGCTGGCCGTCGTAACGGTGCAGGCCGCCCTGGGTGGCGACCCAGACGAACCCCTGCGGGTCCTGGACCATTGCCGTCACGGTGTTCTGGGTGAGGCCGCGCTCGCTGCCCAGGCGCGAGAAGTAGAAGTCGCGCGTCGCCGCCGCTGCCGGCGCGGTCGCCAGTGCCAACGCCAATACCAGTCCGGCAAGACGGACGTGCCGGGCGATCCGGACGGGGAAGCAGGCTAGGGAGGGCGGACGCACGGACACCCATGGGTTTGAGTACTGCAGCGCGCAGTGTAGGCAAGCGTTCAGCCTGGCAACAAGACGCGCCTGCATTGCTACACTGCCGCGACTCCCCCGAGCCTTGTCCCGTGCCCGAAATTGAACTGCCCGATCTGACCGCCATCGAGGCCGAGAGCCGCCAGCTGGCCCTTGCTGCTTCTCCCTTTGAGCTCCACGGCGGCCTGTGCGGCTGGCTCGCCGGCGGTGGCGCGGCGGTGCGCGAGTGGCCGGCCAAGGTGCTGGCCGACGATGCGCTGCCGACGCCCGCCGAAGGCGGCGCCCTGGACGAACTGCGCGAAGCCAGCGCGGCCCAGCTGGCCGACCGCAGCTTCGACTTCGCCCTGTTGCTGCCTGCATCCGACACTTCGCTGGCCGAGCGCAGCGGTGCGCTGTTCGACTGGTGCCGCGGGTTCCTCGGCGGCTTCGGCCTGGCCGGCGGCGGCAAGATCAAGCTGTCCGACGAAGGCCAGGAAGCACTGGCCGACCTGGGCAAGCTAGCAGCCGCGCAACCGCAGAGCGACGGCGACGAGGAAGACGAGATCGCGCTGGTGGAGATCGAGGAGTTCGTACGCGTCGCGGTGCTGCTGTTGCACGGCGACTGCGTGCTGGCGACGCAGCACCGGCAACGCCTGAACTGATCGAGCTGTGTCCAAGCCCATCACGATTCCCGCAAAGGCCTACGCCCGCCGCCGCAAGCAGCTCATGCGCATGGCCGGCGACGACGCGATCCTGGTGCTGCCGGCCGCGCTCGAGCGCATCCGCAGTCGCGACACGCATTACCCCTATCGCCAGGACTCCGACCTGCTCTACCTCACCGGCTTCCCGGAGCCGGAGGCGGTGCTGGTGCTGGTGCCCGGCCGCAAGCACGGCGAGGTGCTGCTGTTCTGCCGCGAACGCGATGCCGAGCGTGAAAGCTGGGATGGCCCGCGCTTCGGTCCGGAAGGTGCGGTCGAAGCGTTCGGCCTGGACGATGCCTATCCGATCACCGACCTCGACGACATCCTGCCGGGCCTGCTCGAAGGTCGTTCGCGTGTCTATTACCACTTCGGCCGCGACCAGGAATTCGACCTCAAGCTGATCGGCTGGCTCAACCGCGTGCGCGCGATGGTGCGCCAGGGAGCGCAGCCGCCGCACGAGTTCCTCGAACTGGGCCATCTGCTCGATGAGTTGCGCCTGTTCAAGGACCGCGACGAGATCCGCCTGATGCAGCGTGCCGCCGACATCAGCGTGCTCGCGCACGAGGCGGCGATGCGCGCAGTGCGACCGGGCATGCACGAATACCAGTTGCAGGCCGAGCTCGAGCGAGTGTTCCGCCAGCACGATGCCGAACCGGCGTACAGCAGCATCGTCGGCGCCGGCAGCAATGCCTGCGTCCTGCATTACCGCGCCAACAACGCGCAGGCGCGCGACGGTGACCTGGTGCTGGTCGATGCCGGCGCCGAATACCGTGGCTATGCCGCCGACATCACCCGCACCTTCCCGATCGGTGGTCGCTTCAGCAAGGAGCAGCGCGCGCTCCATGACCTGGTGGGCGCTGCGCAGGCGGCGTCCCTGGCGCAGGCGCGCGCCGGCATTGCGTACGAGGCAGGGCATGTGGCGGCGGTGGAGACACTGACCGAAGGCTTGCTCAAGCTCGGCCTGCTCAAGGGCCGGCTCGAGAAGAACCTGGCCGACGGCAGCTACAAGCGCTTCTATCGGCACAAGACCGGCCACTGGCTTGGCCTGGATGTGCACGACGTGGGCGAGTACCGCATTGATGGCGAGTCGCGCCTGCTCGAGCCGGGCATGGTGTTCACGATCGAACCGGGCCTGTATGTCTCGCCCGACGACACCACGGTCGATGCGAAGTGGCGCGGCATCGGCATTCGCACCGAGGACGATGTGCTGGTCACGCAGGATGGCAATCAGGTGCTGACCGGCAAGCTGGCGCGCAGCGCTGATGAGATCGAGGCGTTGATGGCGGGTGGGTGAGGCTTCGGGTGTCGCGGGAATGATGGTCCCTTCACTGCCGGCCCGTACGCTGGCAAGGTGCTATCGACGCGGATGAAAACGAAGCGGCGCCTGCGTCCGGCATCCGTGCTTGCCGGACTGTTCGTGGCGTTGTCCGCCGGGCAGCTGGTTGCGGGGTCCGGTGCGGAAGACTGCCGGCAACGGCTGTTGCAGGAACTGGGGTGGCGTTTCGTCGCGGCGGATGTCGACACGATCGATATCCGCCCGGGCATGCCTTGCGATCGCGCCAGCCTGGCCGAGGCCGTTGCAGCCGGGGACCTCGTCGTGCGGACTCCACGCGATCTCGACGCCGCTGCCCGGAGTCGTCTCGACGAAGCATTGCTGGCCCATCCTGCGACCCACTGCGCCTATGCCTTCGCGCTAGGTACTGCAACGCGTCGCGCGGTCGATCGGCTCGTGGCAAACCCCGGCTTCCGCTTCTCGTCCGTGCAGATGGGATGGATCGGATTCGGCCCGACCGGTGCGGCGCATGACGGCTGGAAGGCGATCGCGACGTTCGGCCGTGGTTACCAGCCCAGCGGCGCCAACTCTCGCGCAATCGAAGCGTTCTACACGGGGCAGGTGCGAGGCGAATGCGGCCTGGGTCGGCAGGTCGCGCAGTACGCCACGCAAGCCGAGCTTTACGGCATGGATGGCTTCGATGCCGAGTTCGATGCCGACGAGATCGTCATCGGCACGTTCAACCGGCTGAACGAAACGCGCAGCATCCTGCTCGGATCTTCGGCCGGCGAGTTCACCGGTGACGGGCGCGCCGTGCAGGCCTCGCAACAGGGGCGCCAGGCGTTCATGGGGCTTCCGGGCTTCATCTTCCATGTGTTCGACCGCAGCAAGCTGGACGATCTCAACAACCAGGCCGAGAACTTCGTCGTCTATGACGTCAGTGCGGATGCGGCGGAGGCACTGCGCCAGCACGGAGGACTGGAGTTCTACAACGAGCGCAATCGCCAAGTATGGTCGCTGGCGCGGTCGATCCAGGCGCGCAAGCCGCGACGATTCTTCGAACGGCTACTGTTCGAGCGCGACGCCTCGTTGCGTGCGGAGCAGTCCGCGGCAACGCAGGAAACGCTCGAACGGATCGATCGATTGCTTGACGATCCGTTCTACCGGGGATTCCAGGTTTATGTGCACAAGCAGGGCGTGAAGCCGGTCGGCTTCCATATAGCGCGCCTGCTCGACCGCAATCCGCGCACGCCGTTCCGCGTCGAGCTGGCGCTGCACAACCTGCACACGACGTTGTACCAGCGTTACGTCGACTACCGCCTGCGCGAGTGCGTAGCCGGCGCGCCGCCGGCAGCGCCGTGAATGCTCACGGGGCTGGGCCAACGGTGGTTTCGATGATCGTGCGCAATGATGCGGCGGGTGCCCCTGCCTCCTCGACGATGCCGCGCGCGCACGCCTGCACGCGCGCCTGCCCGCACAGGCCGACGTAGTTGTTCCAGTAGACATCGAGTTCGCGGTCCATCGGGCGCACCGTCACCACCACCGAGTAGACCGTGCGGCGCCCGACGCCGTTGTCGGGATCGAGCGTGGCGATCTTCAGGCGGACGCGCGCACCGTTGGCGACATCGACCGGCACCAGGTCCGTGGACTGGCGCAGCTGCTCGCTGATGGCTTGTACGAACTGCCGGCCGACGGCGTCCACGGCGGAGGCGGAGACATGGACGGTGAGGGGGGCCTCCGGCGCGGGAGCAGCGGGTGCGGCGGTCGTCTGGGGCACGACGTCCTGCCCATTGGCAAGCGTCGCGGCGCACGACAGCACGATTCCCGGCAATGACGATCGCAGCATGATGCTTCCCGACGTGGGCCTGTGATGAGGCAAACGTCGTGCGGGGCAATTGCAGGTAATCGAACCGCCCTCCCGGCGGCAGGGCCGGCGGGAGGGCAGCGGGACGCCGAGCGTCAGGCGGCTTCGTCGAAGCCTTCGCGGGTGAGGTTGGCCGGCGCACCGTCGGTGCAGGCGACGTCATCCTCGATGCGGATGCCGCCGTAAGGCTTGAAGGCCTCCACGCGGGCCCAGTCGATGCTGTCGGCGTGACCGTTGGCCTTCACTTCGTCGAGCAGCATGTCGATGAAGTAGATGCCCGGCTCGATCGTCACCACCATGCCCGGCTCGAGCACGCGGGTCAGGCGCAAGTAGGGATGGCCGTCGGGTTTGGCGATCGTGCCGCCGTTGTCGGATGCAGCGAAGCCGGCGACGTCGTGCACCTGCAGGCCGATGCCGTGGCCGATGCCGTGCGGGAAGAACGCGCTGCTGACGCCGGTGGCGAGCGCCGCTTCCGGCGACACCTTGATCACGCCGAAGTCCTTGAGGATCCCCGCCAGCGCCAGGTGCGCATCGACGTGGATCTGCTTGTAATCGCTGCCGGCGCGGACCTGGTCGCACATTTTCAGTTGCGCGGCGTCGACGGCGTCGATCATCGCCTGGAACTCGCTGCCGGCATCGAGCGCATAGCTGCGCGTGATGTCGCAGGCATAGCCGTGGTGCGCGGCGCCGGCATCGATCAGGAAACTGCGCAGTGCCCCGGGCGGGGTCAGGTCGCGGTCGGTGTAGTGCAGCACCGCGCCATGCTCGTTGAGGGCGATGATGTTGTTGTAGGGCAGGTCGTTTGCGTCCTGGCCGGCGGCCTGGCAGTAGACAAGGTGGATGCCGAACTCGCTGGCGCCGGCGCGGAAGGCGCGCTCGGCGGCGCGGTGGGCGCGCACGCCGCGACGCGTGGCCTCGCGCATCATCGCGATCTCGTACGGCGTCTTGTAGGCGCGGTGGTACTCGAGATAGTTCACCACCGGCGCGGGATTGTTGGGCACGAATGCACCCAGCGCGCTCTGCGGTTCGCCGAGGATCGCGCAGCGCGCCGCGTTGGACGGCAGGTGCTGCAGCGCCTCTTCGGGCTTGCGGATCACGACGATGTCGAAGTGCTCTGCCCAGTAACCGCTCGGAGCCGCCGGCACCACGTGCCAATAGTCGAACGGCTGCAGGAACACCAGCTTGGGCTTCTGTCCCGGCGTGGCCACCAGCCAGCTGCCCGGTGCGCGCGTCAGCGGCAGCCAGGCCTTGAATTGCGGATTGACCGCATACGGGTAGTCGCGGTCGTCGAACACCTGGTAATGCGAGGTGCCGCTGGGGATGACCAGGTGGTCGAAGCCGCCACGGGCCAGGGCCTGTTCGGTGCGGCGGTGCAGTTCGGCGAGGTGCTGCGGGTACAACGTGGCGAGCGTGGTCATGCGAAGGCGGCGAAAGGGCGGAGACCGGACCATTTTGCCGCATTGGTCCGGCTGGCGTCGTTACCGCGCTTGCCCGTTACCCTTGTCGCCGCGTGCGGCGAGCACCACATGAATGCGCGGGCTGTCAGGCCGGATGGCCGTTGCCCGAGTCCAGCCAGTTGCGCAGCTGCTGCAGTTCGCTTTCGAGCATGGTGATGAAGCGGAAGCCGGACCAGGTCTGGCCGGGCGTGCTGGACTTGTCCTGCCACAACAGGTGCGCACCCACTTCTATGGGCGATGCCTGGTGCGGCGTGCCGCGCAGGTTGAAGCGCAACTGGTACAGCGCATCGTCGACCAGCGGCGCGGAGGCGATCAGCAGCATGCCGCTTTCGGACAGATTGCTGAGCTGCCCGATCACGGTGTCGGTCATCGTGTCGACGACCTGTACCGGCTCCTGGATGGAGCGGCGGCGGGCGCGGCGGAATTCTTCGTTCATGCGCGGTGCTTCCCCTTGCAGGCGTGGCCCTTGGAGGCGTGCCTGGCTGCGATGCGGTCGTGGCCCATCAGGCCGGCGCCTGCTGTGGCGTGGCCGGATGGGAGACGAAATTGCTCAGCGCGCTGACAACCGCGTTCCAGGCGCGATCGACCAGGCGGCTCTTCTCGACGGTGACGATGCGCGCGCGTCCGCTGGCCATCTGCCGCGCCAGGCTGTCTAGCGACTGCTCGCCGACGCGCTGGCCACGCTGGTTGACGAACAGCGCGTTGTCGGTGAGCGGGCTGAACCAGGACAACCGGCGACGAATCACTTCGCCCGGCGCGTCGAGGTCGAACTCGAACCAGGTGCCGAACGGCAGCGTGCGCAGGTGCTGCCAGCATTCCTGCTCGTGCGGGTTGCGCGGCTGCACGTCCTGCGGGCGTGCGACTTCGTCCTCGCCCAGTCGCGTGCGTGACTTGAGCTTGAGCGCCAGTTCGGTGCGGGTGGCGGCATCGTCGTTGGCGGCATGGCCGGTGGTGAGCTGGCGCGAGATCGCGCCGGCATCGTCGACGTGGTAACCGACCTGGGTCAGCGCCTGCTCGATGTCCTCGCCCAGCGGCTCCGGTGCCGGTGCGCGGTTCTCGACCGTGTTGGCGGCGATGATCTGGCGCGTGGCCTCGAGCTGGCGCTGCCACTCTTCCGACTCTTCGCCATGGCGCAGCAGCGTCAGGGTCAGCACGTCGGTCCAGGCCTGGGTGAGCAGGGTATGGACGAACTTGGGCAGCTTCTGCTCGTTCAGCGCCTGGCTGATCGCTTCGGTTGCCTGGTGCTTGGCCAGCACCAGCTTTTCCTTGCCGCGCGCGGCCTCGACGTGGCGCCGCTCGGCCACTTCGGCCTTGCGCGCCATCAGCCGCAGGTGTTCCTGCAGTTGCTGGTTGGCCGACTCGAACACGCCGTCGTCGCCGTCGTAATGCTCGACGACGTGGTCGACCGCGCGGCGCAGCTGTTCGTTGAGCGCCGGGTCGGCTTCTTCCTTCGGCAGCCAGTGCGCACCGGCTTCGGCGACGGCGTTGAGCAGCTGCCGCGCCGGATGTTCCTGGCGTACGAAGAATGCCTGGTCCTGCAGCGCAAGGCGCAACAGCGGCACCTGCAGGCGATTGAGCAGCGAGGACACCGCCGCATCGTTGCGAAGCTCGCGACCGATCTCGTTGTAGAACTGGTCGAGCAGTTCGAACGTGTCGGCGTCCTCGCGCGTCAGCGCGGCCGCTTCGCCACGCTGTTGCCGCGCCTGCGCGAGCAGAGTCTGGCGGACGTCGTTGAGGTTGCGTGGTGGCGTCAGGTGCGCCGGCATCGACTGCAGCCCGGCCAGCGCGCTGGAGACGTCGTGAGGTGAGAGCGTCGGTCGCTGCGGCCCGGTGTCGCCACCGGTGCGCAGCTTGTCCATCAGTTCGCGGCGACCGTTGAGCAGGTTCTGCAGCGAAACGTAGGAGTCGTGGTCGTCGTCATGGCGCGGGACCGGCTGCCCCGGCCAGGCGGTGTGCGGACGGTTCGGGTCGAACAGGGGGCTGCTGGCGTCGGCGCCGCGACGCGGCACCATCGAATCCTCGCGTTGCCCCCGGCCTTGCCCTTCTTCCTGCGCTCGTCCTTGTCCTTGTCCTTGTCCGTGCCCCTGCGCGTGCCCCTGGCGTTGTGCCTTGCCGCGGCCGCGCACCGGCACGAACGACAGGCTCGGCAGCACGTTCTCGCGTGCGAGCAGGGCGTTCATCGTTTCGACCAGTTGCGCGTAGCCCGACATCACGTGCTGGTCGAACACCTTGTACAGGTGCAACCGGGCCTCGGGCGTGATCTGCAGCGACTGCGTGGCCTCGGCCAGGATCCGGCACAGGTGGTAGGGGCCCACGGGCAGGCGATCGGCGTCGAAGGCCGGGGCGCCGCCGAGGACGCCGAAGCGCTGGCCCAGCAGCAGCAGCGGCAGGCCCGCGCGCGCTTCATGGCGGATGGCGATGCTGCGCAGCAGGTTGGCTTCGTCGGCTTCGCCGTCGTCGACCAGGCGCAGGTCGCGGAAGGTGGGCAGGGCCGCGGGGGCTTCCGTGGTCGGGTTCGGGTCGCGGACGGTGGTCAGTTCGCCTTCCAGCAGTGCCAGGAAGTGCGGGACCAGGTCGGAACGGTTGAGCCGCGCGGTGCGCAGCGTTTCAAGGTGGGACGCCTGCTGCGCCGACGTGCGCGCCTGGTCGGCATGCTTGAACAGCTGCTGCTCGAACTCGCCGAGCATGTGCTCGAGCTGGCGCGCCATTTCGTCCGAGACCAGGGCATACAGATGCTCCAGTACCCGGCGAACCCGCTTGGGCAACGCGGCTGACGCCAGCGTAGGCCGAGGGATCGAACTACCAAGAGGTTCGAACGTTGCGGACATTTAGGGGCACCCTGTGATCGGGACGATCATGCATTGTCCCCCCGCGCCCCGCCAGCCTCTCGCCCCAGCGGTCCCTCAGGGAGCGACCAACTGTTGTAACGGCGTGGGCGGCCGCCAGCGGCCAGCTTGAGGCTGCGTACGTGGGCTCAAGCTACTTGGCGTGGTCGACCATGACGCGTTGCGCCAGGTTCGGACCGGCCGGGTCAACATTGGTCTCGCCGGCCCCGTCGTCGACAAGGAACAGCTCGACCACATCGTTGGTGAAGCGTCGGCCGAGCTCGGTCGGACGAACCCGATCGCCATCGACTTCGAGCCAACCCTGTGCGGTTGCAGCATCGAGTTGCGCGGCGATCGCGCTGCGCGGCAGGCCGGTGCGGGCTTCGAACGCGGCCAGGCTGAAGCCCTCGACCAGGCGCAGCGCGTTGAGCATGTACTCGAAGGGACGTCGTGCCGGTTCGACGCGGTCGTCGCCGCCGATTGCGCCGGCATGTCCGGCCTGGACCAGGTACTGGGTCGGGTGCTTGGTCTTCCAGCGCCGCAGCACGGTCTGCTCCGCGCCCAGGGTCAGCTTGCCGTGTGCGCCGGCGCCGATGCCCAGGTAGTCGCCGTACTGCCAGTAGTTGAGGTTGTGCAGGCACTGCCGGCCCGGCCGCGCGTAGGCACTGACTTCGTACTGGGCATAGCCGGCGGCGGCGAGCAGCGCCTGGCAATGCTCCTGCATGTCCCAGCTGGCGTCGTCGTCGGGGATGCCCTGCGGCGGCCGCGCGGCGAACACGGTGTTCGGCTCCAGGGTCAGCTGGTAGTGGCTGACGTGGGTGGGCTGCAGGGCGAAGGCGCGTTCCAGGTCGTGCTCGGCCATCGCCAGCGTCTGCTGCGGCAGCGCGTACATCAGGTCGAGGTTGAAGTTGTCGAAGCCGGCATCCTGGGCCAGCTTCACTGCCGCCTCGGCCTCGTTGCTGTCGTGGATCCGGCCCAGGCGCTTGAGGCAGCCGTCGTCGAAGCTCTGGATGCCGAAGCTCAGGCGATTGACGCCGGCCTGGCGATACAGCTCGAAGCGGCCGTGCTCGGCGGTGCCGGGATTGGTCTCCAGGGTGATCTCGCAGCCCGGGACGAAGCGCAGGCGGCTGCTGGCCTGCTGCAGGAAACGGTCGATGTGCTCGGGCGGGAACAGGCTCGGCGTGCCCCCGCCGAAGAACACCGAATGCACGTTGCGGCCCCAGGCCAGCGGCAGGTCATGGTCGAGGTCGGCCAGCAGCGCGTCGATATACGTGTCGAACGGCAGCGCGCCACGGCCCTCGTGCGAATTGAAGTCGCAATACGGACACTTGCGCACGCACCAGGGCAGGTGGACATACAGCGACAGCGGCGGCGTGGTCAGCGACAAGACGGTTCTTCGGTAAAAGAGGGAGGGTCAGCCGGCGTCGGGCGCCGTGAACGTGCCCACGTGGCGCTCGCTCGCCGTCAGCGCATCGCCCCGTGCATCGAGCGCGGCGTAGCGCGGATCGCGCGCCAGCTGCATTGCAGTGTAGTCCTGTGCGCTGCGCCAGCGGTCGAGGGTGAGGTAGTGGCCCTGGCGCTCACCATGCAGCAGCTGGGTGCCGAGGTAGCCGGCGTGGTCGCGGAACAGCATCACCCACGGCCCCTGTTCGCCGTACAGCGCCTCGAATGCCGTTTCGGAACCGGCACGGACCTCGTATTCCCAGACAGTCACGAACATGGCATTCAGCGCGTGGCGCCGACCAGCAGTTGTCGCAGCGCGGCCAGGGCGCGGCCGCGGTGGCTGATGCGGTTCTTCAGTTCCGTGTCCAGCTCGGCCGCGCTGTGACCCTGCTCGGGATCGAGGAACACCGGGTCGTAGCCGAAGCCACCGTCGCCGCGACGCGCGTGCAGGATGCGCCCGGACCACGTGCCTTCGGCGATGAAGGGCTGCGGATCCTCGGCGTGGCGCAGCAACACGATCACGGCGTAGAAGTGGGCGCCGCGCCGCTCGTCGGGGACGTCGCGGAGCGCGTCGAGCAGCTTGTCGATGTTGGCGTCGGCATTGCCATGGACACCGGCATAACGCGCCGAATACAGGCCAGGCGCGCCGCCCAGGGCATCCACGCACAGGCCCGAGTCGTCGCCCAGCGCCGGCATGCCGGTTTCACGCGAGGCCTTGCGCGCCTTGAGCAGCGCGTTCTCGACGAAGGTCAGGCCGGTTTCATCGGCATCGCCGACGCCAAGCTCGCCCTGGGTCACGAACTCGATGCCGCTGCCGCCGAGCAACTCGCGGAACTCGCGCAACTTGCCGGCGTTGCTGCTGGCGATCACCCATTTCATCGGCAGGGTCATGCTTTCAGTTCCAGCAGGTCCCAGCGATTGCCGTACAGATCCTCGAACACGGCCACGGTGCCATAGGGCTCGAAGCGCGGTTCCTCGAGGAACCTCACGCCACGGGCGAGCATCACGGCGTGATCGCGAAGGAAGTCGTCGGTGTGCAGGAAGAAGCCGACTCGGCCGCCGGTCTGGTTGCCGACGTGCGCGCGCTGGCTGTCGTCGCTGGCCTGCGCGAGCAGAAGTGCGGTCTGCGCGCCGTGCGGCGCCACGCGCACCCAGCGCTTGCCATCGCCCAGGTCGATGTCATCGAGCAGGTCGAAGCCGAGCGCGTCGGTGTAGAAGGCGATGGCTTCGTCGTAGTCGCGTACGACCAGGGTGACGTTGGCGATGGTCCGGTTCATGGATTGGACGTCGTCCTCAACCGGCCAGCGCCTCGCGCTGCTTCGCCACCAGTTCGGCGATGCCGGCCTCGGCCAGTGCCGTCAGTGCATCGAGTTCCTCGCGACGGAAGGCGTGGCCTTCGGCGGTGCCCTGCAGCTCGATGAAGCCGCCGCCATCGTTCATCACCACGTTCATGTCGGTGTCGCAGTCGCTGTCTTCGGCGTAGTCCAGGTCGAGTACCGGAACACCGCGGTAGATGCCGACCGACACCGCCGCGACGGCGCCGAACACCGGATCGCGAGTGATCTCGCGGCGCGACTGCAACCACCGGATGGCGTCGACCAGCGCCACGTAGGCACCGGTGATCGCGGCCGTGCGGGTACCGCCATCGGCCTGAAGCACATCGCAGTCGAGGGTGATCGTGCGCTCGCCGAGCAGCTTGCGGTCGACGCAGGCGCGCAGCGACCGGCCGATCAGGCGCTGGATCTCGAGGGTGCGGCCACCCTGCTTGCCACGCGCGGCCTCGCGGTCGCTGCGGGTATGGGTGGCGCGCGGCAGCATGCCGTACTCGGCGGTGACCCAGCCTTCGCCCTTGCCGCGCAGGAAGGCCGGCACCTTGTTGTCGACGCTGGCGGTGCACAGCACGCGGGTCTCACCGAAGCTGACCAGGACCGAACCCTCGGCGTGGCGGGTGTAGCCGCGCTGGATGCGGACTTCGCGCATCTGCGCCGGCGCCCGCCCGCTGGGGCGGACCACGGTCGGCGCGGTCTGGCCGGCGGAAGGGGCTTGCGGCGTGCCGGTCGTGGCCATGAGGAGGGTGATTACCGTGTTTGGGGCGCGCGAGTTTACCATTCGCACCCTGTCAGCCCTTGGATTCGATGATGATCCGCAGCATGACCGCCTTCGCCAGCGGCGAACGCGTCACCCCGTGGGGCACGCTCGGCTGCGAGCTGCGCTCGGTCAACCACCGCTTCCTCGAGCTGGGCGTGCGCCTGCCCGACGAGCTGCGCGCGCTGGAACCTGCGCTGCGCGAGCGCGTCGCTTCCCGGGTCGCCCGCGGCAAGATCGACCTGGCGCTGCGCCTGCGCACAGCCGACGGTGACGGCGCATTGCAGCTCAATCCCGGCCGGCTGCGTGAACTGAGCGAGCTGGCGCTGGACCTGGAGGCTCGTTTCCCGCGCCTGCAGACCGACCTGACCCAGTTGCTGCAGTTCCCCGGCGTCCTGCAGACCCAGTCCGCCGACCCGGCGGCGCTGCAGGCGCAGGCGCTGGAACTGCTCGAGCAGGTGCTCGACGAGTTCATCCGTGCGCGCGAGCGCGAGGGTTCCAAGCTCTCGGCGGTGATCATCGAGCGCGTCGACGGCATCGCCGCGATTGCGGCCGAGGTGCGCACGCTGATGCCGCTCATCCGCACCGGCCAGCGCAACAAGCTCGAAGCACGCATGGCCGATCTTGCCCAGCCGCTCGACTCCGGCCGGCTTGAGCAGGAACTGGTGATGTGGCTGCAGAAGCTCGATGTCGACGAGGAGCTCGACCGGCTCGATTCGCATGTCAGCGAAGCGCGCCGCGTGCTCAAGCTCAAGGAAGCCGTCGGCCGGCGCCTGGATTTCCTGCTGCAGGAATTCAACCGCGAGGCCAACACGCTGGGTTCCAAGTCGGTCGACGCGCGCAGCTCGGCCGCGGCAGTGGAACTCAAGGTCCTGATCGACCAGGTCCGCGAGCAGATCCAGAACATCGAATGACACGAGCCCACTGATGCGCGGAACCCTTTTCATCGTCGCGGCACCGTCGGGTGCCGGAAAGTCCAGCATCGTCAATGCGGTGCTGGCGCGTGACCCGAACATCTGCCTGTCGATCTCGTTCACCTCGCGCCAGCCGCGACCGGGCGAGCGCCACGCCGAGCACTACCACTTCGTCAGCAAGGAAGCGTTCGAAGGCATGGTCGCGGCCGGCGACTTCTTCGAGTCGGCGCTGGTGCATGGCGACTGGAAGGGTTCGGCGCGGCAGTCGGTCGAACCGCAGCTGGCGGCCGGCAAGGACGTGCTGCTGGAGATCGACTGGCAGGGTGCGCGCCAGGTCCGGGCCAAGGTGCCCGATGCGGTCAGCGTGTTCATCCTGCCGCCATCGCGCAAGGCACTGGATGAGCGCATGCGCAGCCGCGGCCAGGACAGCGAGGAAGTGATCGCACAGCGCCTGGCGGCTGCACGCGAGGAGATGTCGCATTACGGCGAGTTCGACTTCGTCATCGTCAACGAGCACTTCGACACCGCGGTCGACGAGATGTGCGCGATCTTCATCGCCAGCCGGGTCCGCCGCGACCAGCAGGTGGCGCGTCACTCGCGCCTGATCACCGCGCTGCTGGCGGACGAGTGAGATTGGTCCTCCCGGCCCCCAGGGGCGCCGGGAGAGGGGCGGGAGCCGGGTTGTGGTGGCTCGTTGGCACTCTAACTGATTGATTTTCAACGATCCGCTTGCTTCGCCCCGACGGCGCGACTACACTCTGCGGTCCCTTACAAGCCTGTATGGACGGCCCGCCGGCCGCCAGGAGTCCCATGGCCCGCATCACCGTTGAAGATTGCCTGGAAGTGGTCGATAACCGCTTCGAACTCGTCATGATGGCCGCCAAGCGCGCCCGCCAGCTGGCCAATGGCGTTGATCCGCAGCTGGACAACAGCGAAGCCAACGACAAGCCGACCGTGCTGGCCCTGCGCGAAATCGCCGCGCGCCGCATCGACACCGATTACATCGACGCCGTCGAGAAGGCCGAGCGCGAGCGCAAGGAGCGCGAGGCGCTGGAATGGGCCGCCGCTGAAGTGGTTGCCGACGACGACCTGTCCAAGGGCGACGACTGATCCGCCCCTGAGACACGTTTGCGGGCCAGTCACACCGGTACCGCGATCTGCACGGCCCCGCCTTGGCGGGGCCGTTTGCATATGTGCGCCCCGCCTTGGCGGGGCCGTTTGCATATGTGCGCCCCGCCTTGGCGGGGCCGTTTGCATATGTGCGCCCCGACCCGTTTTCGGACGCATGGCTCTTTGGATCGCCGGCGTTCGCCGCCATATCCGGGAAACCTGTCCAGAAACTACGAAACGCCTGAGCGCCCGCTGATTGCACAGCGCGCCGCCGCACGCGTAGATTCTCTCCATGAGCCCCGCAGAGTCCGCGATCAGCACGCATCCCGCCATCGTCCTCGATGACGCGGATGTGCCGGACTATGTGCGTGAACTGGAAAACGCAGCCGAGTACCTGCCCGAGCCGCAGCGCCACAGCCTGCGCCGTGCCTGGGCGATCGGCGCCGCCGCGCATGCCGGGCAGACCCGCAAATCCGGCGAGCCGTACATCACCCATCCGGTTGCGGTGGCCAAGGTCCTGGCCGACCAGGGCCTGGACGTCGAAACCCTGATCGCGGCGATCCTGCACGACACCATCGAGGACACGCCGCTGACCCGCGACGGCCTGGCCAGCGAGTTCGGCGAAACCGTGGCCGAGCTGGTCGACGGCGTCACCAAGCTCGACAAGCTGCAGTTCCGCGACCGCCAGGAAGCGACCGCGGAAAGCTTCCGCAAGATGCTGCTGGCGATGTCGCGCGACCTGCGCGTGATCCTGATCAAGCTCGCCGACCGCCTGCACAACATGCGCACCCTCGGCGCGCAGAGCATGGAAGCGCGCCACCGCATCGCCCGCGAAACGCTCGAGATCTATGCACCCATTGCCCAGCGCCTGGGCATGAACCTGATCAAGGCCGAGCTGCAGGACCTGGGCTTCCGCGCGCTGCATCCGTGGCGGCATGCCGTCATCGAAAAACGCCTGCGTACCCAGCCGGTCGTGCGCCGCGAATCGCTGGTGCAGATCGAAGCACAGCTGGCGCAGCGACTGGCCAAGGAACGGGTGCCGCACCGCCTGGTCAGTCGCGTCAAATCGCCGTGGAGCATCTACACCAAGATGCGCTCGGAGCACAAAACCTTCGCCCAGGTGATGGACGTGTTCGGCTTCCGCGTCGTCGTGCGCACGGTGCCGGACTGCTACCACGCGCTGGGTGTGGTGCATGCGGCGTACAAGCCGCTGGACTCGCGCTTCCGCGACTTCATCGCGATTCCGAAGGCCAACGGCTACCAGTCGCTGCACACGGTGCTGTTCGGCCCGTACGGCTCGCCGATCGAAGTGCAGATCCGCACCGAGGAGATGGACCTGATCGCCGAGCGCGGCATCGCCGCGCACTGGTCCTACAAGCACGGCGGCGACGGTCCGAGCAGCGCGCAGAGCCGCGCCCACAGCTGGATCGCCAATCTCGTCGAGTCGCAACGATCGACGGGTTCTTCGCTGGAGTTCCTCGAGAACGTCAAGGTCGACCTGTTCCCGGACGAGGTTTACCTGTTCACGCCCAAGGGCGACATCATGTCGCTGCCGCGCAACTCGACCGCGCTCGACTTCGCCTACGCGGTGCACACCGACGTCGGCAACCGCGCCGTGGCTGCACGCGTCGACGGCAAGCTGGTGCCGCTGCGCACGCGACTGGCCAGCGGCCAGCGGGTGGAGATCATCACCGCCAAGTCGTCCTCGCCGAAGCCGCAGTGGCTCGAGTTCGTCGTCTCGGGCAAGGCACGCACGTCGATCCGCCAACAGCTCAAGCAGCTCGAACACGAGGACGCGGTGCAGCTGGGCCATCGGATGCTCGACCGCGCGCTGGAAGCCTTGGGCATCTCGCTCGACCGCGTTCCGGCGGTGCGCATGGAGGCCTACCTGGGCGAGTTCCGCTACCCGCGCCTGGAAGCGCTGTTGGCCGACATTGCCCTGGGCAACCGCATGCCGCAGCAGGTGGCGCAGGCGCTGGCGCGCGAGACGCCGGGCAAGGCGTTGCGATCGAAGGACCTGCCGTTGCAGCCGCTGTCGCAGGACAAGATCCTGATCACCGGCGCCGAGCGTGGCGTGATCAGTTTCGCCAACTGCTGCCTGCCGATTCCCGGTGACGAGATCATGGGGTACCACACCGCCGGCAAGGGAATCGTGGTGCACCGGCTCGACTGCCCGAACGTGGCCGACTATCGCAAGTCGCCCGATCGCTGGGTGCCGATCGGCTGGGACCGCCAGGTCAGCGGCGACTTCGCCGCGGCGCTGCGCATCGAGGTCGACAACCGGCCCGGCTCGCTGGCGCAGGTCGCGGCCGCCATCGCAGAGGCCGAGTCGAACATCGACCGCGTCGAGTACCTCGACCGCGATGCGAATGTGGCGGTAATGCGCTTTGCCATCGAGGTCAGTGGCCGTCGCCACCTGGCGGACGTCATGCGACGCGTGCGCAGGCTGGGCGTGGTGCTGGGCGTGCAGCGGATGTAGTCGTGTGTTGCTAGCATTGGCTTCTGACTTCCCGAGAGCCAATCCATGTCCCGCCAGATCATCCACACCGACAAGGCCCCGGCCGCCATTGGCCCGTACTCGCAGGCCGTGCGCGCCGGCGACACCGTCTACCTGTCCGGGCAGATCCCGCTCGATCCGGGCACCGGCCTGCTGGTCGAAGGTGACATCAGCACCCAGGCACGTCGTGCGTTCGAGAACCTCAAGGCCGTGTGCGAAGCCGCCGGCGGTTCGCTGTCCGATGTCGTCCGTCTCGGCCTGTACCTGACCGACCTGGGCAACTTCGCCACGGTCAACGCGGTGATGAGCGAGTTCTTCAAGGCACCGTATCCGGCGCGCTCGACGATCGAAGTGTCGGGGTTGCCGCGTGGTGCCGGGTTTGAAGTGGATGCGGTGATGTTCCTGGACTGATCCCGGATCTCGCCTGGAATCCTCGGACAACGGGTCGCGTTATTCGGACAACGGGTCGCGTTATGTGGCCCGTTTTCTTTTGCGCGCTTGGTTTCCGTGGGTGGAGGAGGTGGGGTGTATTCCGCGAACCTCCGCTTCGCTCCGTTTATTGTTCGCGAAATACACCCCACCCCCTCCTTCCGGAAGCTGCGGTTGTTTCATTGACCTTCGCGTTTGGGGTCGGTGCGCTGGCCGTGTGACACGGCTGATGGGGTCGGACTCGGGCTGTGCCGTCACAGGGCGGTGTCCGCGCCCTCGCTCGGTTGCGAGTTTGGTCGCGGACGCCCGCGAAGGGCCGAGGTGGTTTCAGATGCAGAAGCAACGTCCTTGGGTTCCCGCCTTCGCGGGAATGACGGGCCAAGGGCAACGTCGCTGGGTCCCCGCCTTCGCGGGGATGACGGGTTGATGGGCGTTATCGAAGACCGGGCAATGAAATGCCGGCCCGGCGGACGACGCCACTCCGCAGTCAGAAGCACAGAAGCGCAGAAGCGCGCAGAAGCGCAGCAACCAGTCAGCCCTGCGCCCGCATCTCCCGCGGCGCCACGCCCGTCCAGCGCTTGAACGCGCGTCGGAATTCGCGCGCGTCCTTGAAGCCCACCGCCGCGCCGACGTTGGCGATGCTCAGCTTCTGATCGCTCAACATCGCCCGCGCCGATTCGCTGCGCACGCGGTCGTGCAATTCGCTGAAGCTCGTTTGCGCCGCCTGCAACTGGCGGCGCAGCGTTCTTTCGGTCAGGTGCAACGCCGCGGCGATGTCGACCAGGCGCGGGTTGTCGGCAAGGCGCTGCAGCAGCAGGCGTTCCACCACCGCCACTATCTCGCTGCGTGGCTGGCCTGCGGGCATCTGTTCGTCGCATAGCGCCAGCACGCGCTGGGCACTGGCGGCGTTGCCTGCCGGCATCGCCGTCCCCAGCCAGCGTTCGTCGATGACCACGCGATTGCGCGGACAATCGAAACGCACCTCGCAATCGAACACGCGCGCATAGTCGTCGGCGTAGTCCGGAGCGGGGTAGGCCAGCTCCAGCACCGTCGGCCGGAATTCAGCGCCGAGCAGGCCGCGACAGAGCATCAGGCAGCTGGCGAACAGTTCCTCGCACAGGAACGGTTCCAGCTCCGGGTCAGGCGTGCGCATGCTGGCGACCATGCCAAGGTCGCCGCTGCCATCGACGTCGAGCTCCAGCTCCATCATTGCGCCGGTGATCGGCGCGTAGTGCACGCCCAGCTGCAACGCTTCGGCGAAACGCGGCGCGGTCAGCATGGCCAGGCCCAGCAGACCGAAGTGGCCGATGTTCTGGCGCTCGCCCAGGACCAGGCCCGGCCCGCGGATGGGCAGGCTGCGCACCGCGCGACGGATGATCTGGCAGGTCTGGCGATAGGACAGGTAAACCGGCGTCTCGCCGTCGAATTCGGCCGGGCCCAGGCGAAGGCCGGCGAACCAGGCCTCGCAGCCGATGCCGGACTCGGCGGCCATGGCGACCAGGCCGGCGACGATTCCGCTTTTGATATTTGCCACGCTCTGGCGCGGGTCGTCGTTGTCGAGTGGTTGCATACGCTTGCGTAGCTTGTCCGGTTTGCCCCCCAGAGTATGCCGGGTTTGCCCTCCACTGGCGTCCTCCGAAGGTCACAGACTGCGTTTTACTTCTTCCCCCTGCGCCATGCGGGCCGGGAAGGCCACCGGGGCCACCGGGATCAAGTCTGTAACGGGGACGGACGCAAACCATATGAAGCGCATCACTCTCGGCATCGCGATTGCAGTAGGCGTGGCCAGCCTGGCTGGCTGCCAGAAGCAGGAGGCCGCAGCCCCGGTCGCAGACGCCAACTACCAGAAGGTGCTGATCGGCCGCCTGCTCGATGCCAAGGCCGGCGACGTGATCGAGATTCCGGCCGGCCGCTTCTCCTTCGATCGCAGCCTGAGCCTGCGCGTCGACGGCGTGACCCTGCGCGGCGCCGGCATGGACAAGACCATCCTCAGCTTCAAGGGCCAGAAGGCCGGTGCCGAAGGCCTGCTGGTCAACGCCGGCAACTTCACCCTGGAAAACCTCGCCATCGAGGACAGCAAGGGCGACGGTCTGAAGGTCAACGAAGGCGAGAACATCACCATCCGCGGCGTGCGCGTGGAATGGACCGGCGGTCCCAAGACCACCAACGGCGCCTACGGCATCTACCCGGTGCAGACCACCAACGTGCTGATCGAGGACTCGGTCGTGATCGGTGCGTCCGACGCCGGCATCTACGTCGGCCAGTCGAAGAACGTGGTCGTGCGCCGCAACCGCGCCGAGCGCAACGTCGCCGGCATCGAGATCGAGAACTCGATCGGCGCCGACGTCTACGAGAACACCGCCACCGACAACACCGGCGGCATCCTCGTGTTCAACATGCCCAACCTGCCGCAGCCGGGCCATACCACCCGCGTCTACCGCAACAAGGTGATTGCCAACAACACCGGCAACTTCGCCGCCAAGGGCGCGGCCGTGGCCAGCGTGCCGGCCGGCTCCGGCGTGGTGATCAACTCCAACGACAAGGTCGAGATCTTCGACAACGACATCGCCGACAACCAGACGGCGAACGTGATCATCTCCAGCTACTTCTCCACCGGCTACATGACCGAGAAGGGCGTGGCCAAGGCATTCGATCCGTACCCGGAAGAGATCGCCATCCATGGCAACCGCTTCAAGGGCGGCGGCGACAAGCCCGACGGTCTCGACCTGAAGGCGTTGCGCGTTGCGATGTTCGGCCTTTCCGGCCACCTGCCGGACGTGCTGTGGGACGGTTACGTCAACACCGCGCGCGCGGGCGGCGCACAGGTCTGCATCGACAACGGCGCCGCCGAAACGCTCAACGCCGACGGCCCGAACAAGTACAAGAACCCGAGCCTGGTGACGGACGCAGTGCGCTGCAAGCTGCCGCCGCTGCCGGTGGTGACGATGCCGGGCGACATGGGCGCAACGGCTACGAAGGCGGTTCCGACGGCATGAAGCAGTGCAGATTGATCAAGGCCGCCGTGATCGGCGCGGCCATGATGATGTTCGCGATGTCGCTGGTGGGATGCAAGCGCAGCCAGGAACCGGTGCAGTTCCATGCCACCGGTCAACCGGAAAACCTCAGCGACTGGCACGTGCTGTCGGTCGCCGACGGCCGCCTGAGCCTTAACCAGGGCGTGGAGCCATACGCGCTCAACAGCGCGTTGTTCAGCGACTACGCGCACAAGCTGCGCACGCTGTGGCTCCCACCGGGAACCAAGGCGACGTACCAGGATTACGAAGCCTTCGATTTCCCGGTCGGCACGATCATCAGCAAGACCTTCTACTACCCGCGTGCGGGTGAGGGTGACGCGGTACTGCGCGTGGCCGAGACACCGGCGGAGAGCCGCGACGGCCTGGACCTGTCCAAGGTCCGCCTGGTCGAGACGCGCCTGCTGGTGCATCGCGAGAAGGGCTGGGTGGCGATGGCCTACGTCTGGAACCAGCAGCAGACCGAAGCGGTGCTGGCACGCGCCGGCGACTCCATTGCGATGACGCTGCAAAAGCCCGACGGCAGCGGCAAGCAGGACTTCAGCTACATGGTGCCGGACGAGAACCAGTGCGCCGGCTGTCACTCGACCAACAACACCACGCGCGAGCTGCACCCGATCGGCCCGAAGGCGCGCCACCTCAATCGTGACGATCCCTGGCATCCGGGCAGCAACCAGCTTGCGCGCATGGCCTCGCTCGGTCGCCTGCAGGGCCTGCCGATGACCGGCGTGCCTCGCAATGCGCGCTTCGACGACACCGCCGCCGCGCTCGGCGACCGTGCGCGTGCCTATCTCGACGTCAACTGCGGCCACTGCCACAACCCCAAGGGCCCGGCCGACACGTCCGGTCTCTGGCTCGATGCAGGCACCACCGAATCGCGCCGCCTGGGGCTGTGCAAGCCGCCGGTTGCGGCCGGGCAGGGCACGGGCGACCACATGTTCGACATCGTGCCGGGCCGTCCCGACGATTCGATTCTGGTCTACCGCATGGACAGCCTCGATCCGGGTGCGATGATGCCCGAGCTCGGTCGGGGAACCGTGCACGAGGAAGGCGTTGCCCTGATGCGCGACTGGATCGGCGCATGGTTGGGGAGTTGTACCGGTCCGGAACAGGAGGTCGCGGTCCAATCGCGATGATTCAACAGCAATGAATTAGCCACGGCCGCGCGGTTGCAGTCATTTCGACCGCCGGCACCAAAACAACAAGAAAGTCATTGGGAGGGGAGTTCCGATGTCGCCACGCAAGAGCAGGCTCGCAATCAGTCTGGGCCGCGCACTGTCAGGTCTGGCATTCACCGCGGCGATGCCGCTGGCCATGGCGCAGACCGCCGACGCACCGGCGCCGGTCAGCGCCACGCAGCTGGACACGATCACCGTCACCGCGCAGAGCCGCGAGCAGGAACTGCAGGACGTGCCGATCGCGCTGCAGGTCGTCACCGAGCAGCTGCTCGAGGACGTCGCCGCCGAGGACCTCGGTGACATCGACAGCTTCGTGCCCGGCCTGCAGATCAACAGCCTGCAGCCGACCCAGCCGAGCTTCCAGCTGCGCGGCATCGCCACCGACGACTTCGGCATCGGTACCGATCCGGCGGTCGGCGTGTACGTCGATGGCGTCTACGCCGGTCGCGGCGGCGGCGTGCTGCTGCCGTTCACCGACCTGCAGCGCATCGAAGTGCTGAAGGGCCCGCAGGGCACGCTGTTCGGCCGCAACACCGCGGCCGGCGCGATCGCGATCATCACCACCCGCCCCGAAGACCAGAACGGCGCGCGCGCCAAGCTGCGCCTGGGCAATGACAACAAGCAGTACTTCGAGGGCATGGCGAACATCGCCGTGAGCGAAGACTCGGCGTTCCGCTTCAACGGCATCTTCAACCACAGCGACGGCTGGATCCAGGATTCGGTCACAGGCGAGGACCTTGCGCCGGAGAACAACTGGGCCACGCGTGCTTCGTTCCAGACGAAGTTCGGCGACGACACGCGTGCCTGGATCACCTGGGACCACGAGAGCCTGGACCAGCTCGGACAGGCCACCACCGGCGTGGTGCCGATCCCGGCACTGCCGATGCTGCCGACCGCGCCGGCCGACCCGACGCAGTTCCTCGATCCGCTGAAGGTGGCCACCGCGACTGACGCGCAGGGCAATGCCGAAACGCGCACGTTCGACGGCGTGACGATGATCGTCGACCACAACTTCGGCTGGGGCAGCCTGACTTCGACCTCGGCCTGGCACCAGTACGACTCGCTCAACCGCGTCGAGGAAGACGGCACCAACCTCAGCTACCTCTACGTCGATTCGACCAACACCGAGAGCAACGAGAACTTCTACCAGGAGTTCAAGTTCACCGGCAGCACCGACCGCGTGGACTGGTCCGCCGGCGTCAGCTACTTCCAGGAAGAGGCCGACCAGACCAGCGAAGTCAACGCGCTCACCGACTCGATCGACACGATCGCCAACAACATGGGCCTCGCCCCGGGCGGACTGTTCGGTCCGATCACCCAGGTCGCCAACATGTTCGGCATTCCGGTCGACCTGACCGGCCTGCCGTGGAACGAGAAGTTCGTCAACACGCTCGACACCAAGGCCTACGCCGCATTCGGCGACGCCACCTGGCACGTCAATGACAAGCTCAACCTGACCGCCGGCCTGCGTTATACGCGCGACGAAAAGGACTTCACCTGGTTCAACGACCACCGCAGCGCGCAGCAGCTGGACGCCCAGCTGAACCTGCTCGATTCGATCGGCTTCTTCGATGCGATCGGCCTGCCGAAGGAGATGTTCATCTTCGACGTCGCCTTCATCGATCCGCCGGCGATGATGAACAAGGGCGTGCTCAACCGCGCCAGGAAGTCGTGGGACGACTGGAGCCCGCGCTTCGTCGCCGATTACCACTTCGCCGAGAACCTGATGGGCTTCGCCTCGCTGGCCAAGGGTTACAAGGCCGGCGGTTTCAACGCGTTGCAGATCGGCAGCGAGTTCGAGAACGAGGACGTCTGGAACTTCGAGACGGGCATCAAGCAGTCGTTCCCGGAGCAGCGCCTGGCCTACAACGTCTCGGCGTTCTACTACGTCTACGACAACCGCCAGGCCGTGACGCTGGACATGACCACGGCGATTCCGCGCTTCGTGGTCAACACCTCCGACCAGGAAGCCTACGGCGTCGACTTCGACGTGCGCTGGCAGGCCACCGACGGTCTGGGCTTCGACTTCAACGCCGAGTACCTGGATTCGACCTACAAGTCGTACATCAATCCGCAGGGTGTCGACCTGGCCGGCGAACCCAGCGGCGCGCCGACGTGGTCGTTCGCCGCCGGAGCCAACTACGTGTGGCACATGGGCAATGCCGGTGACATGCGTGCCTCGGTTCGTCACTCCTACGTCGGCGAATGCCGCAGCAACGACGAGTCGGCCAGCCTGCTCGGTTGCGGTACCGGTGCCGGCGCGATCGACATCGGCGAAGCGCAGAACCTCACCGACGTGCGCCTGGGCTGGACCTCGGCCAGCGGCCACTGGGGTTGGGCGCTGTACGGCAACAACGTGTTCGACAACCAGTACGTCAACTCGCTGGGCACCTACGGCATGACCGTGCTTGGCACCGTCGGCGCGCGCATGACCCAGCCTGCCCAGTACGGCCTGGAAGTCAGCGCGAAGTTCTGACCGGGAGGCAGGGCCTCCACCGACCCCGGCACATCGTGCCGGGGTTCAGGTTTTGCGGCGATCCGGGCATCCTTGGCGGATGCCGACACGCAAGGGCGGGATTGCCGTCGCTCTCCATCATCAGCAACCGATCAGTAGCCTGCGCGGCGTTGGCCCGCGCGTGGCCGAAAAGCTGGCCGCCCGTGGCCTGACCACGCTGCAGGACCTGTGGCTGCAGCTGCCCCGGCAGTACGAGGACCGCACCGCGCTCACGCCGATCCGCCTGCTGCACCCTGGCGCGGCGGCGCAGGTGGAAGGACGGGTCGAGGCGGTCGAGCGCGGTTTCCGTTACCGGCCGACGCTGCGAGTCGCCATTGGCGATGACTCGCGCGCGACGCTGGTGCTGCGCTTCTTCCATTTCCGCGCGGCCCAGGTCGCGCAGTTCCAGCCGGGTGCGCGCGTGCGCTGCTACGGCACGCCACGGCCGGGCCAGAACGGCCTGGAGATCGTCCATCCCAGCTACCGCATGCTCGACGAGGAAGCCGACACCGAACTGGGCAGCAGCCTCGATCCGGTCTATCCGGCGATCGAGGGCATCGGCCCGGTGTCGCTGCGACGCCTGATCGGCCTGGCGCTGGATCGGCTTCCCGACGAGGAGTCGCTGGAACTGTTGCCGCGCGAGCTGCGCGACGGGTTCAAGCTGCCTTCGCTGCGCGAGGCGCTGCTGACCGTGCATCGGCCGCCGCAGGATGCGGACGTTGCCGCGCTCATTGCAGGCCGGCACCCGGCGCAGCGCCGGCTCGCGCTGGAGGAGCTGCTGGCGCACCACCTCAGCCTGCGCCGCCAGCGCATCGCCCAGCAGGCCCATGCCGCGCCGGTGCTGCGCAAGACCGCGCTGGCCGGACGCCTGCGCAAGGCGCTGCCGTTCGCGCTGACCGGCGCGCAGCAGCGCGTGTTCGACGAGATCCGCGCCGACCTCGCCAAGCCGCATCCGATGCTGCGCCTGGTCCAGGGCGACGTCGGCAGCGGCAAGACCGTGGTCGCGGCGCTGGCGGCGATGCAGGCGGTCGAGGCCGGCAAGCAGGCGGCGTTGATGGCACCGACCGAACTGCTGGCCGAGCAGCACCTGGGCAACCTGCGCGGCTGGCTCGAGCCATTGGGCGTACGCGTGGCCTGGCTGGCCGGCAAGGTCACCGGCCGTGCCCGCGCCAAGGTGCTGGAGGAAGTGGCCTCAGGCGAGGCGCAGATGGTTGTGGGCACGCATGCGCTGATGCAGGAGGGCGTGGCGTTCCGCGACCTCGGCCTGGCCATCGTCGACGAGCAGCACCGCTTCGGCGTGCACCAGCGCCTGGCGCTGCGCGACAAGGGCGTCGGTGGCAACGGCAATGGCGCCGCGATCGTCCCGCACCAGCTGGTCATGACCGCCACCCCCATTCCGCGCACGCTGGCGATGGCCGCCTATGCCGACCTCGACGTGTCGGCGATCGACGAGCTGCCGCCGGGACGCACGCCGGTGCAGACCGTGGCGCTGAGCGCAGAGCGCCGTCCGGAACTGGTCGAGCGCATCCGCCGTGCCTGCGCCGAGGGTCGCCAGGCGTACTGGGTCTGCACCCTGATCGACGACAGCGATGAAGTCATCGCCCAGGCCGCGCAATCGACCTTCGAGGATCTGTCCAGGCGCCTGCCCGAGCTGCGCGTGGGCATGGTCCACGGACGCATGAAAGCAGCCGAGAAGCAGGCGACGATGCGCGCCTTCAAGGAAGGCGCCATCGACCTGCTGGTGGCGACCACCGTCATCGAGGTCGGCGTCGACGTGCCCAATGCCTCGCTGATGATCATCGAGAACGCCGAGCGCCTGGGCCTGGCCCAGCTGCACCAGCTGCGCGGCCGCGTCGGCCGCGGCAGTGCCGCCTCCAGCTGCGTGCTGCTGTACCAGTCGCCGCTGTCGCAGATGGCGCGGCAACGCCTGGAGACCATGCGCGAGACCAACGACGGCTTCGTCATCGCCGAGAAGGACCTGGAGCTGCGTGGCCCCGGCGAACTGCTCGGCACGCGCCAGACCGGCCTGGCCCAGTTCCGCGTCGCCGACCTCGGTCGCGATGCCGACCTGCTGCCGCAGGTGCAGGACATCGGTGAGCGCCTGCTGCGCGAGTCGCCGGAGCTGGCGCAGCGAATCGTCGCGCGCTGGGTGGGTGGGGCGGTGCGGTTCGCGGGGGCGTAGGGCGTAGGGCGTAGGAGCGAGCTTGCTCGCGACCGGCCTCCGGATGCGCCCGATCGCGAGCAAGCTCGCTCCTGCCGGCCGGTCGGTATTAACCCCCACAGTGGCATCATGCGCAGTCCGACCCCCGGTCGTCCCACCGCATTCCGTGATTGCCGATCCCGCAAAAGAGTCCGCTGTCCGCCAAGGCGCCCAGCCGTTCATTGCCGCCGATGTCGGTGGCACGCATGCGCGCCTGGGCCTGGTCCGGGTGGGCGCCGACGGCAAGGTCGACGTGCTGCAGTACCGCCGCTACGCCTGCGCCGAGTACCCGAGCCTGGCGGCGATCCTCGACCATTTCGCCACCGAGTTCGCCGCCGAGCGCACCCACGCCGTGGTGGCGATCGCCGGCCGCCTCGAGGGCGACACGCTGATCAACAGCAACCTGCAGTGGCCGGTGTCGGTGCGCAGCACGCGCGAGGCCGCCGGTGTCACCCACCTGGCCCTGCTCAACGATTTCGAGGCCGTGGCCTGCGCCATGTCGTACGTCGATGCCGCGACGATGACGCGCGTCTGCGGCCCGGTCACCAGCTCCAACAGCAGCGCCGGCAGCGGCCCGACTCTGGTGCTGGGCCCGGGCACCGGCTTCGGCGCCGCCCTGTGCCTGCCCAGCGCCCAGCAGCGCGCCCCGTTGCGCGTGCTCGCCAGCGAGGCAGGGCACGCCGCCCTGGCCGCCGGTACCGCCCGCGAACTCGATCTGGTTCGTCATCTGCTCAAGCGCTGGCCGCATGTCGACAACGAGCGGGTGCTGTCGGGTCCCGGGCTGGTCAACACCTACCAGGCCCTGTGCGAACTCGACGGCGTCGCGCCGGCGCTGGACAACCCCGAAGCAATAGCTGCAGCCGCCCAGGCCGGGAGCGATGCGCGCGCGGTGGAGACCCTGGAGTTGTTCTGCGCGCTGCTAGGCAGCCTCGCCGGTGACCTTGCCGTGACATTCGGCGCGGATGCGGTGTACCTGGCCGGCGGCATACCGGCGCAGATCCGTCCGTTCCTGCTCGACAGCCAGTTCGCCGCGCGCTTCCGCAACAAGGGCGTGCTGGGCGAAGTGCTGGCGCGCGTGCCGGTGTGGCTGGTCGACCATGGCCAGCTCGGCCTGGTGGGTGCGGCGGCCTGGTACTACGAGCGCCATTCGGGGTTCTAGAAACGCCGTAGGAGCGAGCTTGCTCGCGATTGGCCCTCTCCCACACTGTTACGCCCTATCGCGAGCAAGCTCGCTCCCACGCCATGACCAATCGTCGCCAGTTCCTCCAGTCCTCCCTTCTCGCGGCCGGCGCGCTGGCATTGCCCGGTGCAGGCGCCGCTGCGACCACGAATCGCGCCCGCGTCGTCTCGACCTGGGATTTCGGCGTCGGCGCCAACGCGGCCGCATGGCGCGTGCTCGGCAACGGCGGCAGCGCGCTCGATGCGGTCGAGGCCGGCGCGCGCTGGGCCGAGGCCGACCTGTGCAATCCGACCGTTGGACGCTGCGGCAATCCCGATCGCGACGGCGTGCTGACCCTCGACGCCAGCATCATGGATGGCGACGGCCGCTGTGGCGCGGTCGCCGCGCTGGAGGACATCGCCCACCCGGTGTCGGTGGCGCGCGCGGTGATGGAGAAGACGCCGCACGTGATGCTGGTCGGTGCCGGCGCGCAGCAGTTCGCCGTCGCCCAGGGCTTCGAGAAGACGCCGCTGCTGACCGACCAGGCACGCCAGGCCTGGCGTGAATGGCTCAAGACCGCGCAATACACGCCGCGGATCAACGCCGAGCGCCAGCAGCGCCCGGGCGACAAGAGCAACCACGACACCCTTGGCATCCTCGCGCTAGACGCCAAGGGACGCCTGGCCGGCGCATGCACCACCAGTGGCATGGCGTGGAAGCTGCACGGCCGGGTCGGCGACAGTCCGATCGTCGGTGCCGGTTTGTACGTCGACAACGAGGTCGGCGCAGCCACCGCCTCGGGCGTCGGCGAGGAGATGGTGCGCAATGCCGCCAGCTTCCTCGTCGTAGAACTGATGCGTCAGGGCCGGTCGCCGGCCGATGCCTGCCGCGAAGCGATCGAGCGCGTCGTGCGCAAACGACCGGAGGCCAGCAAGCAGTTGCAGGTGTGCTTCCTCGCACTCAACCGCGATGGTCAGGTCGGTGCGTTCGCTCTGCACAAGGGCTTCGTCTACGCGCTGCACGACGGTGACAAGGGGCCGCACGACCAGCTGCACGAATCGGCCTCGGTCTACACGACGGAACAGAAATGAGCCGCCGGTTGCTGGAGATCGCCGCCAATTCCGTGACCTCGGCTCTGGCGGCGCAGGAGGGCGGTGCCGATCGCGTCGAGTTGTGCGAGAACCTCGGTGAGGGTGGCTGCACGCCGTCCTACGGCACGATCGCGCTGGCTCGCGAACGCCTGCGCATCCCGCTGTACGTGCTGATCCGGCCGCGCGCGGGCGACTTCCTTTACGACGCCCTCGAACGCGAGATCATGCTGCGCGACATCGAGTCGTGCGTGCGACTGGGTTGCGACGGGGTCGTCATTGGCGCGCTCGCCGACGATGGCTCGGTGGACGAGGCGGTCTGCGGCGAGCTGATTGCGGCAGCAGGCACGATCGGCATTACTTTTCATCGCGCCTTCGATGTCGCGCGTGACCAGGCGCAGGCCCTGGAGGCGGTGATCGGCCTGGGATGCGAGCGGGTGCTCACCTCGGGCGCGCAATCGACCGCGCCTGAGGGCGCCGACGCGATTGCGGCGCTGGTGCGGCAGGCCGGTCGGCGCATCCGGGTGATGGCGGGCGCGGGCATCAGCGAACACAACCTCGCCGCACTGGTCTCGCGTAGCGGCGCGGATGAATTCCATGCTTCGGCGAAAGTGATTCGCTCGTCGCGCATGCAGCATGTCGGCAAGGCCATTGCCGGTCTCGATGCGCACTGGCTGCAAAGCGATGCCGATCGTGTCCGGGTCCTGCGTGCGGCGCTTGATGCGGCATGACGTGCAGGCTCGTCATCTTCCCGGCCATAATCGGCCCATGAGCGAAAAGATCCCCCTGCTGATCGACACCGACCCGGGCGTCGACGACGCGCTGGCCCTGCTGCTGGCTTTCAACGATCCGCGCCATGACGTCGTTGGCCTGACCATCGCCGCCGGCAACGTCGGCCTGCGCCACACCGTGGCCAACGCGCTGAAGCTGTGCGAGGTCGCCAATGTCGACGTGCCGGTGTTCGCCGGTTGCGCCGGTCCGTTGCTGCACCCGGCGCCGGATGCGGGCTACGTGCACGGCCAGGACGGTTTCGGCGACGTCGGCTACGAGCCGGCGCGCCAGCAGGTGCAGGCCGAACATGCCGCGCTGGCGATCCTGCGCCTGTCGCACGAGCATGCCGGCAAGCTGCTGCTGGTCGCATTGGGTCCGCTGACCAACATCGCACTCGCGCTCAAGCTCGATCCGACGCTGCCCGGGCGCGTGGCCCGTTTCGTGGTGATGGGCGGCTCGGTCACCGGCCACGGCAACATCACGCCCGCTGCCGAGTTCAACATCTACTTCGACCCCGAAGCGGCGCACATCGTCTTCGAGGCGTTCCCCGACATCGATCTGGCGGACTGGGAAGGCACCATCGCCCACGGCCTGCATCACGAGCGGGTCGAGCAATGGCTGCGCGCCGACTCCGAACGGGCCCGCTTCTACGAGCGCATCTCGAAGAAGACGCGCGAATGGTCGGCCGACCGCCGCGGCGACTACTGGCACTCGGCAGACGCCTACGCGATGGCCTTCGCCCTGACACCGGACGGGGTGCTGGAAGAGGCACGGCGCCCGCTGGCGATCGAGCTGGGTCATGGCCATGCCCGCGGCATGACCGTGGTCGACTGGCAGCGCCAGAGCGGCCGCCCGGACCGGGCCCGGATCCTGCTGCGCTACGACCAGGCCCGCCTGGAAGGCCTGATCCGCGACGCCCTCGCCGCCGGTTGAGCGATGGGCGTATTTCGGACTTGCCCGGGCGGGGCGGGGCCGCTATACTTCCGCGCTTTCCCGCTTAAAGATTGGTGAGTGCCATGAAGGCCGGCATCCATCCCGAATACCGCGAAGTCGTGTTCCAAGACGTGACCACCGACTTCCAGTTCCTGACCCGCTCGACCCTTGGCAGCAAGGAGTCGATCAAGTGGGAGGACGGCAATGAGTATCCGCTGATCAAGGTCGACATCAGCTCGGCTTCGCACCCGTTCTACACGGGCAAGCACAAGATCATGGATACCAGCGGTCGCGTCGACAAGTTCCGCAAGCGCTACGCCCAGAAGTGATCTTCGGGGCCGTGCCTCAGGCACGGCTTTGCCGAAAGGTCATCCCGAGCGAAGCGAGGGATCTGCCGTAGCGCATCTGCCCGTGCCACACGCACGGACCAGGCGCAGCGCGACGACCAGGATATCCGCAACGGCTGCCGAAAGGCGGCCGTTGCTGTCTTGCGTGATTGGTCGGGCGATTGGCGGCCGCATCGCGCACGAGACTTCCCCCAATGGCTGCCGAAAGGTGGCCGTTGCCGTTTCTGGCCATTGGCGGAGGGTCGGCCTGGCCAAAGTCGGCCGATAAAGTCGCCCCGGGCGGCCCCGGCCTGCGGGCGCGACGCACCGTTGCGATCGCGGGGTGCAAGCCGACCAAAGTCCGAGCCTTGGCTCCAGGTCGTTGTGCGATAATTCACTATCGCGGTTCGGCCCAATTCTGCCGTGACCCCGTGCCCATTTGTGGCCCACTCGTGCCCGGCCTGCCCCTGCGGCAGGCACGCAGACTTGAGGAGTGTTTTGTCGTGTCCGAATCCAACAAGCCCGGTCCCAACAAGTTCGACCAGGTCTCCCTGACCGCTGGCGACAAGACCGTAACCCTGCCGGTCCACCACCCGGTCCTTGGCCAGCCCTGCATCGACATTGGCAAGCTGCCGAAGGAAACCGGCGCTTTCACCTACGACAATGGCTTCACCGCCACTGCCAGCTGCAAGTCGGCGATCACCTACATCGATGGCGATGCCGGCGTTCTGCTGTACCGCGGCTACCCGATCGACCAGCTGGCCGAGCATTCCAGCTTCCTCGAAGTCGCCTACCTGCTGATGAATGGTGAGCTGCCGAACCAGGGCGAGTTCGCCAAGTTCGAGCACGAAGTCACGCATCACACGATGATGCACGAGGCCTTCCGCACCTTCCTGTACGGCTTCCGCCACGACGCCCATCCGATGGCGATGCTGGTCGGCATGCTCGGCTCGATGGCGAGCTTCTACCACAACGATCTCGACCTGGAAGATCCGGAACAGCGCCGCCTGGCCGCGATCCGCCTGATCGCCAAGGTGCCGACGATTGCCGCTGCCTGCCATCGTTATTCGATCGGCTGGCCGATGCGCTATCCGAAGAACAACCTCGAGTACACCACGCGCTTCCTGCACATGATGAAGGAAGTGCCGAGCGAGCCGCTGGAGCTCAGCCCGGTCGCCGCCAAGGCCCTGGACCTGCTCTTCATCCTGCACGCCGACCACGAGCAGAACGCCTCGACCTCGACCGTGCGCCTGGTCGGTTCCACCGGTGCCAACCCGTACGCGTGCGTCGCCGCCGGCGTCGCCGCGCTGTGGGGTCCGGCGCACGGTGGTGCCAACGAAGCCGTGCTGAAGATGCTCGAGGAGATCGGCCGTCCGGAGAACGTCGGTTCGGCCGTGGCCAAGGCCAAGGACAAGGAGTCGGGCTTCCGCCTGATGGGCTTCGGCCACCGCGTCTACAAGAACTTCGATCCGCGCGCCAAGATCATCCGCGAGATGACCCACAAGGTGCTCGGCGAGCTGGGCGTCAACGATCCGCTGCTGGAAGTGGCGATGAAGCTGGAAGAGGCGGCGCTGAAGGACGAGTACTTCGTGCAGCGCAAGCTCTACCCGAACGTCGACTTCTACTCCGGCATCATCTACAAGGCGCTCGGCATCCCGGTGGAGATGTTCACGGTGATGTTCGCCATCGCCCGCACTGCTGGCTGGGTCGCGCATTGGCTGGAGCAGCAGAACGATCCGGAAAACAAGATCGGTCGTCCGCGCCAGATCTACATCGGTTCGCCGCAGCGCGACTACGTCGACGCCGGCAAGCGCTGAGTCTTCGTTCGCGCACATGGCCGGCGTTCGCGCCGACGCAACGACCAAGCCGCGGCCACACCGCGGCTTTGTCGTTTTCAAATGGCTGGTCTATGTGTTGCTGGCCGGTGATGTGGTGCTGTATGCGCTCTATGGGCGCGTCACCGAACTGATCGATACGGCGGCGTGGTTCGTGTTGCTGTTGCTGTTCGAGTGGGAGACCGGTGGCTGGCCGTTGCCACGCCGGTGGCTGCCGGTGCTGCACGGTGTTCGCGCGCTGGCGTCCGTCGCCGTCGTGATCGCGGTGGTTGGCTATGCGCTGGAGCGGGTCTGGCTGGACTTCGCCAACGAGGTGGTCTGGCTGGGCGTGATCGCGCTGCTCGAGCTGGAGGTTCGCCTTCCGCCGGATGCGCTGCGTCTGCACCGGCTGCGCCGTGTCGTCGCCTTGCTGCTTTACCTGGCACTGGTGGGTTTCATGCTGACCTGGGCGGCGATGGGCATTGGCGGCGAGGATCCGCACGCCGCATGGCTGGATACCTGGGACGCGCTGTTGTGGCTGGTCGCCTTCGTGGTGATCGAACTCAACGTGTTCGGGTTCACCGGGAATTCCCGCATGCGCAGCGCGCAGTGGTAACTCCCGGGCCGCTACAACGGCGGCGCGCCGTTCTCGTAATCGAGGATCTCGTCGTCGGCCAGCAACTGCCTTAGCTGCGTGGCGCTGGCGCGCTTCATCGGCTTTTCGTCGGTGTTCGACAGCGGTGCCTGGCGCAGGATGTCCAGCGGCAGCACGGTGAGGTCGAAGGTGATGTCCTCAGCGCTGAAGATGTACACCGGGAAGTCGTCGCTGCGCTCGCGGTCCAGGCGCAGGCGGCGACTGCGCGCTTCAGCCGGAATGCCGTGCTGATCGAGGAAGCGCGGCGGTGCATCGGGGTCGTCGCTGTACAGGTGCAATGCCACAGGGCTGCGCGTATCGGCGGTGCCGTCGAGCACCGGGCCGACCAGGCGCGGCTCGAACGACTTGAAGAACTCCAGTGCACGCAACGCCGACTCGCGGCGCTGGCGCAATGCCGGGATGTTCTCGCGCTGGAACAGGCGCTGATATTCCCGCAGAGCCTCTTCGATCTCGCGGTTACGCGGCAGCGAGGCGTCGTCGAAGATGCCCAGGCGCTCGGCGGCCTTGAGCTTGGCCTGGTGGTAGTCGCGGATTCCGCCTTCGGCCATCAGCCGGGCAGCCTCGTGGGCGAGGCGATGGCGGCGTTCGCGCGTGCGTGTCTGTGCGTGCAGGGTGGCGTGCTGTCGGGCGTGTGGCATCTCGACCTCCGCATCTGGCACGACGTCGGCGACTGGTTGCGCCGCGGCCGAAACTGCACCGGCAGCAGAAACCTACCACGTTTCATCGCGCCCGGAAGTTACCGCGTCTGGCGTCTTTGCGGCGTTCATTTTGCCCGCCCAGCATGAACCAATGCCCTCTGGCGAGCGGTCGCGGAAACGACGACGCCGGGCGAACCCGGCGTCGTGTGCTGCCTGCTGAAGTCTTTACGATCAGAAGATGTCGAACTCTTCCTCGGCCGGCGCCGTCTCGGCCGGGCCGTAGTCGACGTAGCTCTGCATGCGCTCGAGGTCTTCGGCCTTGACCCATTCGACGATGCCGCCGCCTTCGCCCGGCACCAGTGCGCCACTGGCCGACACCGACACCTTGACCATGCCTTCGGGCGGGTCGTTGGGCGAGATCGGCTGGTCCTTCAGCGCCACGCGCATGTAATCGATCCAGATCGGCAATGCGGCCTTGCCGCCGTATTCGCGGTAGCCCAGCGACTTGTAGTTGTCGCGCCCGACCCAGACGGTGGTGACGTACGGCCCGCCGAAACCCGAGAACCAGGCGTCGCGGTGGTCGTTGGTCGAACCGGTCTTGCCGCCGACGTCCTCGCGTTCGAGCACCTTGGCCGCGGTGCCGGTGCCGCGCAGGACAACGTCGCGCAGCATCGAGTTGATCTGGTAGGCAATGCGGCTGTCGATCGCGCGCGGCGCCAGCACCAGGTTGCTCGTGTCGATCTCGGCCTTCTTCGGCTCGTCCTTCGGCTTGCTCTCGGTTGCAGCCGCCGGGGCCGCATCCGGACCGAGGTTGAAACCATCGACCACCGTGGAGGTCTGCACCGCCCTGTTCGCGCCGCCGGGATTGCCGCAGGCAGGGCAGGCGATCGCCGGCTTCTCCTTGAACACCACCGCGCCTTCGCGATCCTTGACCTCGTCGATGAACCACGGGGTGATGCGGAAACCGCCGTTGGCGAAGGCCGCGAAACCGCGCGCGACCGACATCGGCGTCAGCGAGGCAGTGCCCAGCGACATCGACAGGTTCGGCGGCAGTTCGGCTTCGTCGAATCCGAAGTGGCTGATGTACTTGCGCGCGTAGTCGACGCCGATGGCGTCGAGCAGGCGCACCGAAACGAGGTTGCGCGACTGCACCATCGCCTCGCGCAGGCGCATCGGGCCGGCGAAGTTGCCGCTGTCGTTCTGCGGGCGCCAGATGTGTCCGCGACGATCCTTGAACACGACCGGCGCATCGAGCACCACCGAGGCCGGATTGAAGCCGCGTTCGAACGAGGCCGCGTACAGGAACGGCTTGAAGCTCGAGCCCGGTTGGCGTCGCGCCTGGGTGGCGCGGTTGAACTTGGCGCCGGCGAAGCTGTAGCCACCGGACAGGGCGCGCAGTGCGCCGTTGCCCGGTTCGAGCGAGACGAGTGCCGCCTGTGCCTGCGGGATCTGGTCGAGGCGCCAGGTCGGAGCCGGCATCGGTCCGGTCTGGCCGGGCTTGGCCGGAGCAGGGGCCGGCGGCGGGTCCGTGCGCAGCACGCGCACCAGGTCGCCACGCTTGACCAGGCTCGCCGGGCTGCGTCCACCGAAGCCCTGGTCGGCTCCCAGCTCGATCTCGGTGCCGTCGGCCAGCACCAGTTGCACCTGGCTGCCGCTGCTGCCGGTGACGATTGCGGGAAGCAGCGAGGCCTGCGCGGGAATGCCGCGCAGGCGATTGCGCAGCGTGGCCGCATCTTCGCCGGCGGCGAGGTCGAAGTGCTGTTCGACGCCGTGCCAGCCGTGGCGTCGGTCGTATACCGACAGACCGTCGCGGATGGCCTGGTCGGCGGCGACCTGCAGGACCGGGTCGATGGTGGTGGTGACGTGGTAACCGCGGGTCAGTGCCTCGGCGCCGTAACGCGCAACCATTTCCTGGCGGACCATCTCGGCCACGTACGGCGCATAGACCTCGACCGGACGCTCATGCGGAGTGGCGTGCATCGGCGCGGCCTTGGCCTGGTCGGCCTCGGCCTGGCTGACGTAACGCAGGTCGGCCATGCGTTGCAGGATGTAGTCGCGACGTTCCTTGGCGCGCTCGGGATTGCTGAGCGGATTGCCGCTGGACGGGAACTTCGGAATGCCCGCGAGCGAAGCCATTTCGTCGAGCGTGAGCTCGCCGAGCTTCTTGCCGTAATAGAACTCCGCGGCAGCGCCGACACCGTAGGCGCGATTGCCGAAGAAGCTCTTGTTGAGGTACAGCTCGAAGATCTCGTCCTTGCTCAGCTCACGCTCCATGCGCATGGCCAGCAGCATCTCGGCGAGCTTGCGCGTGTAGCTGTACTCGTTGCTCAGGAAGAACTGGCGCGCGACCTGCTGGGTGATCGTGGAGCCGCCGGGAACGCGGCGCGCATCGGTCGTGGCGAGCAGCCACACCGCGCGGCCGATGCCCTTGAAGTCGACGCCGTGGTGCTTGTAGAACCGCGCGTCCTCGATCGAGATGAAGGCCTGCTTGAGGCGATCGGGGACGTCCTGGATGGAGATCGGGTAACGCCGCGTCTCGCCGAACAGGGCCATCAGGCGGCCGTCGCGGGCGTAGACGTACATCGGTTCCTGCATCTCGACCGTGCGCAGGGTCTCGACGTCAGGTAGCTTGGGGGCGACGAGGTAGTACAGGGTGCCCAGGGCAATGGCGCCAAGCAGGGCCAGGCCGGCGGACGCGATCAGCGCCCAGCGCAGCAGGCGGCGGAAACGGGGCATCAAGGCAGGTTCCGATTGCGGGTGTAGTGGCCGTGGAGTATAGATGAGCCGGGGAAAGGCACTTGAGCGGGGCAAGGGCGGGGCGGACGGGCCAGACGGGGCAGGGCTGGCCAGCCGTGCAAGGGGCGGAAAGTGACGCAGTAAGGCAATTCCGAACGGAACAGTTGCCTTGCCGCGCAAACTTCGATATTTAAAGCGGGGTCACACGAAGCGCACGTAAGCGCCTGTGACAAGGGGAGAATACCGTGGGGATCGTCACAAAAAGCCAGCCGGCAGTCGTCGGCGTGGATATCAGTTCGACTGCCGTAAAGCTGTTGCAGCTCTCCCGGGCCGGCAACCGCTACCGCGTCGAGCATTACGCGGTTGAACCGCTGCCACCCAATGCCGTGGTCGAGAAGAACATCGTCGAGGTCGAGGCGGTGGGACAAGCGATCAAGCGCGCCGTGGCCCGCTCGGGCACACGAGCCAAACATGCCGCCGCCGCGGTCGCCGGTTCCTCGGTCATCACCAAGGTGATCCCGATGCCGGGCGACCTGGACGATGACGACCTGGAGTCGCAGGTCGAGCTCGAGGCGGTCAACTACGTCCCGTACCCGATCGAAGAGGTCAACCACGACTTCGAGGTCCTGGGTCCGATGCCGGGCAGCCCGGACATGCTGCAGGTGCTGCTGGCAGCCTCGCGCTCGGAGAACGTCGAAGTCCGCGCCTCGGCGCTGGAGATCGGCGGCCTGACGCCCAAGGTGATGGACGTCGAGGCCTTCGCGCTCGAGAACGCCTTCGCCCTGGTCGCAGACCAGCTCGGCGGGCCGCGCGACGGCCTGGTCGCCCTGGTCGATTCCGGCGCGACCATGACCACGCTCAACGTCCTTCGCCAGGGCCGCAGCCTATACGCCCGCGAACAGGTGTTCGGCGGCAAGCAGCTCACCGACGAAGTGATGCGCCGCTACGGCCTGAGCTACGAGGAAGCCGGACTGGCCAAGCGCCAGGGCGGCCTGCCGGAGAGCTACGAGGCTGAAGTGCTTGAGCCGTTCAAGGAGGCGATGGTCCAGCAGATCAGCCGCCTGCTGCAGTTCTTCTACGCCGGCAGCGAGTTCAACCGCGTCGACCAGATCGTCCTGGCCGGTGGCTGCGCCTCGATCGCCGGCATCGCCGAGATGGTCGAAGAGCAGCTCGGCGTGCCGACCACGATCGCCAACCCGCTCGCCCACATGACCCTGGGCCCGCGCGTGCAGGCGCACGCCCTTGCCCAGGATGCGCCGGCGCTGATGATCGCCTGTGGCCTCGCCCTGAGGAGCTTCGACTGATGGCACGCATCAACCTCCTCCCGTGGCGCGAAGAACGCCGCAAGCTGCGCCAGAAAGAATTCGCGGTGATGTTCGCGATGGCGGCGCTGGGCGCGGTGTTGCTGTCGTTCGTGATCATCAGCTACTACAACGGCCAGATCGACGGCCAGAACGAGCGCAACACCTACATGCGTGACCAGATCACGCAGGTCGACAAGGCGATCAAGGAGATCGAGGAACTCGACAAGAAGAAGGCCAAGCTGCTCGCCCGCAAGGAAGTGATCGAAGAGCTGCAGGCCAACCGCTCGCAGATGGTGCACCTGTTCGATTCGCTGGTGCGCACGATCCCCGACGGCGCCGTGCTGACCTCGATCAAGCAGGACAACCAGACCCTGACGCTTGAAGGCCGCGCGCAGTCCAACGCCCGCGTCAGTACCTACATGCGCAACCTGGAAGGCTCCGGCTGGATGACCAAGCCGGACCTGTCGATCATCGAGGCCAAGGGCACCGACAAGGGCCTGCCGTACGTGTTCACGCTGCAGGTCCAGCTGGCCAACCCGAACGCGCCCAAGGACGAGGACGGCGACGGCATGCCGGACGCGCCTGCGGCACAGGCTTCGCAGATCGCGCAGGCAGCCGATGCCACCGCCGCCGGCACCGCGCCGGCAGGCGCGGCGCCGACTGCACCGGCACCGGGCGCGGCCCCCGCACAACCGGCAAGCACTCCGGCCTCCGCGCCGGTAGCGACCCCCGCCAATGCGCCGACGGCGCCGGCTGCAGCGCCGACCAAGGGAGCGGCGTCATGAGCAAGAAGAAATCCATCAAGCTCAACGAACTCGATTTCAACAACATCGGCTCCTGGCCGCAGCAGGCCAAGCTGGGCTTCTGCGTCCTGGTCTCGCTGCTGATCGTCGGCCTGGCCTGGTACCTGTTCGTCGCCGACAAGCGCACCGAACTGGAAGGACTCGAGCGCCAGGAAGTGGAGCTTCGCACCGAGTACGAAACCAAGCAGGGCCGTGCCGCCAACCTGGAACCGCTGAAGCAGCAGCTGGCACAGATGGAGCAGCAGCTCCAGCAGATGCTGCGCCAGTTGCCGAGCAAGACCGAGATGCCCGACCTGATCGTCGACATCTCGCAGACCGCGCTCGCCACCGGCATCACCAACGAGTTGTTCCAGCCCGGTGGCGAACAGCCCAAGGAGTTCTACGCCGAGAAGCCGATCGCGCTGCGCATGGTGGGCAGTTACCACCAGTTCGGCGGTTTCGTCAGCGGCGTGGCCTCGCTGCCGCGCGTGGTCATCATGACCATGCACGACATCTCGCTGAAGCCACGCAGCAAGGAAGCCGGCGCCGCGATCACGCCCAACAGCCCGCTCGAACTGGCCGGTACGGTCAAGACCTACCGCTACCTCGACGAGGATGAGGTGGCCAAGCAGGAAACGGCCGCGGCCGGCAAGCAGGGGGGGACCTGAGATGCGCGCAATCTCCATTCGTAATGCAGCACCGCGTGCCCTGACCATGCTGGCAGTCGCGCTGGTCCTGGCAGGCTGCTCGCGCGGCATCACCAGCACTCCTGGTGAGTCGCCGAACCTGGAAAAGTGGATTGCCGAGGTCAAGGCGCGCCCGGCGCCGCCGCTGGATCCGCTGCCGGTGATGCAGCAGTTCGAGACCTTCGAATACAACGCCTACGCCATGCGCGATCCGTTCAGCACGGCGTTCACCGACGAGGACGGCGGCAATGGTCCGCGTCCGGATTCGGCGCGCCGCAAGCAGACGCTGGAGCAGTTCCCGCTCGACAGCCTCGACATGGTCGGTACGCTGGGCAAGGGCGGTGGGGTCGTGGCGCTGGTGATGGCGCCTGACAAGGTGACCTACCGGGTCCAGGCCGGCGCATACATGGGGCAGAGCGACGGTCGCGTGTCCGGCGTGTTTGAGGACCATATCGAATTGGTGGAACTGGTGCCGGACGGCGCGGGTGGTTGGCTGGAACGCCCGGCCACGGTCGCGTTGGAAGATCAATAGGGATTGGGGGATAGCAACGATGACCGTTTTCAACACACGCATGCGACCGGCCCGTCGCCCGCTGCTCTTGCGCAGCGGGTCGGTGGGTCTGATGGTCGGCGCAATTGCCGCCTTCAGCGCCGTCCACGCCGCCGCACCCGCCACGACTCCGGCCACGGTCGCACCCGCGGCCAGCGTCGACCCGGCCAAGCAGCTGCCGGGCACCATCGCGGTGTCCAACATCGACTTCAAGCGCGGCACTGACGGCTCCGGCCGCCTGGTCGTGAAGTTCAGCGGCGACGGTGCCGCGCCGGACCTGCGCAACCAGGGTTCCAGCGTCGTCATCGACGTCGGCAACGCACAGCTGCCTGCATCGCTGCAGAAGCCGCTGAACGTGGTCGACTTCGCCACGCCGGTGCAGCGCATCGATGCCCGTGCCAGCGGCAAGGGCATGCAGCTGGTCCTCAACACCAGCGGCAATTTCGAGTCGATGGCCTACCAGACCGGCCGCGAGTACATCGTCGAAATCGTGCCGCGCACCGGAGCGGCCAACGGCCGCGCCGTCGGCGCTACGGTCGACGGCAAGCCTGCCGCCGCCGCAGGTCGCGCCTACAGCGGCCGCCCGGTCACGTTCAACTTCCAGGACGTGCCGGTGCGCACGGTCCTGCAGCTGATCGCCGAGGAGTCTGGTCTGAACGTGGTCGCGGCCGACACGGTGTCCGGCAACGTCACGCTGCGCCTGATGAACGTTCCGTGGGATCAGGCGCTCGACATCGTCCTGCAGGCAAAGGGTCTGGACAAGCGTCGCAGTGGCAACGTGGTGTGGATCGCACCGCAGGCCGAAATTGCCAAGTACGAGCAGGACAGGGAGGACGCGCGCATCGCCATCGACAACCGCGTCGACCTGGCAACCGAGTATGTGCAGATCAACTATCACAACGCCGGCCAGATCTACAAGGCATTGACCGAGGCCAAGGGCATCGGCGGCGGCGGCGGCGGTTCGGGCGGCAGCAACCAGGACAGCGGCTTCCTCTCGTCGCGTGGTCGCATCGTCGCCGACGAGCGCACCAACACGCTGATGATCAGCGACATCCCGAAGAAGATCACGCAGATGAAGGAGCTGATCCGCGTGATCGACCGTCCGGTCGACCAGGTGCTGATCGAGGCTCGCGTCGTCATCGCCACCGACACCTTCGCCCGAGACCTGGGTGCCAAGTTCGGCATCAGCGGTGCCAGCGGCAAGCCGGGTGATCGCAGCTCGGTCGGCTTCGGCGGCAACACGGACGCCTCGGCGGCCAACGCAGCCTCGCGTGCCGATGCGGTGCAGAACGGCAGCAATGCCTTCGACGTCACCCGCTCGCTGATGAGCAACCTGCCGGCTTCCTCGGTCACCAACCCCAGCGCGCTTGCCCTGTCGATCCTCAATGCCGGTTACCTGCTCGATGTCGAGCTGTCGGCGATGCAGGAAGAAGGTCGCGGTGAAGTGATCTCCAACCCGCGCATCGTCACCAGCAACCAGCGCGAGGCGGTGATCCGCCAGGGCCAGGAAGTCGGTTACGTGACGATCTCGCCGCAGCAGGGTGGCAACTCGATTCCGATCCCGAACGTGCAGTTCAAGGACGTGCTGCTGGAGCTGAAGGTCACCCCGACCATCACCCACGACGGCCGCGTGTTCCTGAACATGAACGTCAAGAAGGACGAGGTCGAAGGCTTCACCAACACCTCGATCGGCCAGGTTCCGCAGATCGCCAAGCGCGAGGTCAACACCGCCGTGCTGGTGCAGGACGGCCAGACCGTGGTCGTCGGCGGTGTCTACGAGTTCCGCGATCGCAGCGACGTCTCCAAGGTTCCGTTCCTGGGCGACGTGCCCTTCCTTGGCAACCTGTTCAAGCGCAAGGGCCGCAACAAGGACAAGGCCGAGCTGCTGATCATGGTCACGCCGAAGGTGCTCAAGGTCGAGCAGCGGTAAGTTCTCAAGTCCTCGCGATTTGACGGAAAGCCCGGCGAAAGCCGGGCTTTCTGCGTCATGGCCCCCACCGTCGAAGGGCGGGCAGGAGTACCTGTCGCTGAATGGGTGACGGCGCTGCTGAACCGTGCCGCCGAACTTCGGTCAAACTGGACCTGCCCCGCATTCGAGACCCCCATGGACCGCCGCAGCGACGACCCGCCCCGTGTGCACGATGCCTTCCGCGCCCTGCGCGAGGCGCTTTCGGCCGAGATCGTCGGCCAGGCGGCGCTGATCGAGCGACTGCTGATCGCCCTGCTCGCCGACGGTCACCTGCTGGTGGAAGGCGCGCCCGGCCTGGCCAAGACCAGCGCCATCCGCGCGCTGGCGGCGCGCATGGACGCCGAGTTCGCCCGCGTCCAGTTCACCCCGGACCTGCTGCCGGCCGACCTGACCGGCACCGAAGTGTGGCGGCCGCAGGAAGGGCGCTTCGAGTTCCAGGCCGGGCCGATCTTCCATCCCATCCTGCTCGCCGACGAGATCAATCGCGCGCCGGCCAAGGTCCAGTCGGCGTTGCTCGAAGCCATGGGCGAACGCCAGGTCACCGTGGGTCGCGCGACCTATGCCCTGCCGGCGTTGTTCCTGGTGATGGCGACGCAGAACCCGATCGAGCAGGAAGGCACCTTCCCGTTGCCGGAAGCGCAGCTCGATCGATTCCTGATGTACGTGCGCATCGGCTACCCCGAGATCGCCGCCGAGACCGAGATCCTGCGCCTGGCCCGCGAGCGCGCACGCGTCGCCCTGCACGCACCGGCGCCGGTGGTCGAGCGCATGCCGCTGTCGGATGTCTTCGCCGCGCGTGCCGCCGTGCTCGAGCTGCACCTGGCACCGCCGGTGGAGCGTTACCTGATCGAACTGGTGCTCGCTTCCCGCGATGCCGCGCGTTACGACCCGGCACTGGCAAGGCGCATTGCATGGGGCGCCAGCCCGCGCGGCTCGATCGCGCTGGAGCGTTGCGCACGTGCACACGCCTGGCTGGCCGGCCGCGACTTCGTGACCCCCGACGATGTCCGTGTCGTCGCACCCGACGTGCTGCGCCACCGCATCCTGCCCAGCTACGAAGCCACGGCCGAAGGCTGGGACGGCGATCGCCTGGTGGCCGAACTGCTGCAGCGGGTGCCCTTGCCCTGAGCCGATGGCCCGGAGTGATGCGATGACTTCGATGCGCGCTGGCGATGAAGATCCGGCTGCCGTGGGCAATGGCCTGACGCCATCGCTGGCGGAGCTGGTGGCGTTGCGTTCGGTCGTGACAGCGCGTGGCCAGGCACGCCGCGGTCGCTTCGGCGTGAGCGGGCACGCACTGTCGCCCCTGCGCGGCCGCGGCATGGAGTACGCCGAGTCGCGTGAATACTCCAGCGGCGACGACGCACGCCATATCGACTGGCGACTGACCGCGCGCACTGGTCGTGCCCATACCAAACTGTTCCAGGCCGAGCGCGAACGACTCAGCCTGATCGTCGCCGACACCGCGCCGGCGCTGTTCTTCGGCACGCGCGTGCGATTCAAGTCGGTGCAGGCGGCGCGCGCGGGCGCGATCGCCGCTTGGGCGGGGGTGCGCGACGGTGATCGCATCGCCGCCTTGCGCGGCAGCCGCGCCGAGGCACCGGTGGCGCCCGCGGCAGGACCGCGCGGTGCACTGCGTGTGCTCGATGCGCTGGTGCGCTGGTACGCGCAGCCACCGCCGGACGATGCCGGACTGGATGTCGCCCTCGATCACGCGCAGCGGCTGCTGCGACCGGGTTCGCGACTGCTGGTGCTCGCCGATGCGCAAAGCGTCGCGGCCATCGCGCAACGGCGCTGGCCGGCCCTGTCCCAGCACCATGAGGTGATCGTGCTGCTGTTGACGGATCCATTCGAAGACGCGCCGCCGAAATCGCCTTTGCCGTTCCAGGTCCACGACGCGCAAGGCCACGACGCTCGTGTCGAACTCGACCTCGCATCGGCCGCGCAGCGCCAGGCCTGGCGCAACGAGTTCGCGCGACCGATGGAACAGGTGCTGGCGCAGCTTCCCGCCGCCGGCGTCCGTGTCCAGGCGCTGTCGACGCAGGCGGCCAGCGATTCATGGCTGCCGCTGCTCGGCCGCAACCGGCCGCTGGTGGCGTGATGGGCGGCAATGCGCTGGTCCTGCGCGACATCCACTCGCTGCCGGCGCCGCCATGGTGGCCGCCGGCGCCGGGCTGGTGGCTGCTGGCCGCGCTGCTGCTGGCGCTGATCGTGGCCGTTGCCTGGGTCATGCGGCGACGCCGCCGACAACGTCAGGCGATCACCGAACTGTTCGATCGCAGCGTCGACGCCGCCGGCTCACCTGCTGCGCAGGTTGCGGCGATGTCGGAGCTGCTGCGCCGTGCCGCGCGCCGTCGCGACGCCGGTGCCGACCGGCTGCAGGGCGAGGAATGGCTGGCGTTTCTCGATGCACAGTCGCCGTCGCGGCGGGGTGCCGCGGCAAGTGACGGATTCAGTCGCGGTCATGGCCGCCTGCTGCTCGATGGAGGTTACCGGCGTGATGTCGCTGCCTCAGACGTGCAGGCGTTGCGGACGATGGTGCGGGTGCGCTTCCTGCAGTGGATGGGGGCGAAATGATCGACGCGCTGATCTCCACGCTGTTCGCTCCATGGCACTGGGTGCTCGATACCTTCGCCTGGCCGTGGTGGTTGCTCGCGCTGCCGCTGCCGTGGCTGGCGCGATGGCTGCTTCCGCCTGCGCGCGGCACCGCGGCAGCGTTGCAGGTGCCGTACGGCGAGCGCCTGCAACGTGTCGCCGCGGCGGGTCGTCGCGGATTTGGCGGCAGTGCCGGTGCACTGGCCTGGCTGGGCTGGATACTGCTGTGCGTGGCCGCGGCACGGCCGCAACAGCTCGGTGAAGCCGTGCAGCCGCCACAGGCCGCGCGCGACCTGATGCTGGCGCTGGACCTGTCGGCGAGCATGCGCGAACCGGACATGGACCTGGGCGGTCGCAGCGTCGATCGCCTCACCGCCGCCAAGGCCGTCCTCGCCGATTTCCTCGATCGTCGCGGCGGTGATCGCATCGGCCTGATCGTGTTCGGCCGTCGTGCCTATGCGCTGACGCCGCTCACGCTCGACCTCGACTCGGTCCGCGAACAGCTCAACGACAGCGTCATCGGACTGGCTGGGCAGGAAACCGCCATCGGCGATGCCATCGCGCTGGCGGTCAAGCGCCTGCAGGCGCGACCGGCCGAGCAGCGCGTGCTGGTGCTGCTGACCGATGGCGTCAACACCGCCGGCCTTCTCGACCCGGCCAAGGCCGCGGAAATCGCCCGTGCCGAAGGCGTGCGCGTGCACACCATCGCCTTCGGCGGCGAAGGTTCGATATCGCTGTTCGGCGTGCCCATGCCGATGCCGGGCGCCGGCGACGAAATCGACGAAGCAGGACTGCGCGCGATCGCGAAGACCACGGGTGGTCGCTTCTTCCGCGCGCGCGATACCTCGCAGCTGGTCGACATCTACGCCGAGATCGACCGGATCGAACCGATCCGGCAACCGGGGCAGGCGCTGCGTCCGCGCATCGAGCGCTACCACTGGCCGCTGGCGGCCGCTTTCGCCTGCGCGTTGCTCGCTTTCGCGTGGCCGCGCCGGAGGCTCGCATGAGTGTCGCCGCTTTCGACATCGGCGCGCTGCACCTGCTGCGTCCGCAATGGTTGTGGGCGTTGCTGGCACTGCCGCTGCTGGCGTGGCTGTGGCGATGGCGGCGACATCGCGCCAGCGTCTGGCACGACACTGTCGATGCGCACCTGTTGCCGCACTTGCTGGCGCAGCGGGGCGACGCGCGTGCGCGTTGGGCGAGCGGCCTGGCTGCGCTGGTCTACGCGGTCGCGGTGTTGGCACTGGCCGGGCCGAGCTGGCGCCAGGTCGCACAACCGTTGTGGGAAAGCCGGGCACCGCTGGTGATCGCGCTGGACCTGTCGAGCGCGGCCACGGCCGCGGACGTGCCACCGTCGCGACTGGCGCAGGCGCGCGCGAAGATCTCCACGCTGCTGCGCGAGCGCGCCGGAGGTCAGGTCGCGTTGGTCGCCTACGCCGGCGATGCCTTCACCGTCGCACCGTTGACCGAGGACTCTGCCAACGTGGCGTTGTTCCTCGATGCGCTGGCGCCGGACGTGATGCCGGTCGACGGCCAGCGGGCGGATCGCGCCATCGACTGGTCGGCGCAATTGCTCAAGCGCGCCCGGTTCGATCGCGGCGACATCGTCCTGCTCACCGCGCAGGCCGACGAGCCCGCGCGCGATGCCGCCGCCCGTGCCGCCAGGCAGGGCTATCGCGTGTTCGCACTGGGCATCGGCAGCGCTGCCGGAGCGCCCTATCGCCGCACTGACGGCAGCTTTGGCCAGGCGCGACTGGATGCCGGATCGCTGCGCGCGCTCGCGGCCGCCGGCGATGGCAGATACGCCGCGCTGGCGGAAGGCGACGACGACCTCAGGGCGCTGGGCATCCTCGATCCGCGCCAGGACGATGCCGCCATTGCCCGCGGCAAAGGCATGGCCTGGCAGGACCAGGGCTACTGGCTGCTGCCGCCGTTGCTGCTGCTGGCGCTGTTCGCGTTCCGCCGTCGAGCGGTGATGCTGTTGCTGCCGCTCTGCTTCGTGTGGCCTGGCTCGCAGGCACGGGCCGCCGACCTGTGGCGTCGCGCCGACCAGGTCGAGCATGCGCGCATGGAGCAGGCATCGCAGGCCTACCGGCGCGGTGATTTCGCCCAGGCCGCGAAACTCTACGGCGATGCCCGCGATGCCGACGCCCATTACAACCGCGGCAATGCATTGGCCAAGGCCGGGCAGTACCCGCAGGCGATCGCCGCCTACGACGAAGCATTGAAGCAACAACCCGGCATGGACGATGCGATTGCCAACAAACGGGCAGTCGAGGCTGCGATGAAGCGGCAGCAATCGTCAAAATCGAAGAACGACTCGCAATCGGGTCAGTCGCAACCATCACAGGACGAGAAGGGAAATCCGTCACAGCAGTCGGGCAAAGGCAAGGAGCAGCAGCGCAAGCCCGAGCAGGCGCCGCAACAGTCGCAGGCGCAGCAGCAGCCGACCCGGCCCGCCGACGCCCAGGCCCAGCGTGAGGCCGATGCCGCGCAGCGCGAACGCATGCAACGCGCGTTGCAGCAGCAACAGCGCGACGGCCAGCAGGACGCGCGGCGTCGCGCCGGGCAGGCCAACGAAACGCCGCAACAGCGCGAGCAACGCCTGGCCAACGAGGCCTGGTTGCGGCGCGTGCCCGATGATCCGGGCAGTCTGTTGCGCGAGAAATTCCGCATCGAGCAGGAGCGCCGTCTGACCGAGGGCCAGGGACCGCAATGAGTGCCATCGCCGACAAGCAACATCGATCCCCATCAGCGCGCGTGTTGTTGCGTCTGGCGGCCTGGCTGCTGTTGTCGACCGCGAGCCTGGCGGCATCGGCGCAAACCCGCGCCTGGCTCGACCGCGATCGCATCGCCTTCGGCGAAACGGTCACGCTCAACATCGAGACGACTTCGTCGGCGGCGTCGGAACCGGACTACGCACCACTGCAGGCGGACTTCACCGTCAGTGGCCACACCAGTCGCCGCGAGTTCGAAAGCATCAACGGCCGCAACAGCATGCGCCTGCTGTATGCAGTGGCGTTGCGGCCGCGCCGCGACGGCGTGCTGACCGTGCCCGCTCTCGCCCTTGGCAGCGAACAGACGCAGCCCTTGTCGTTGGTCGTGACGCCCGACGGTGGTCGCGCGACCGGCCGTGCCGGCGACGACGTCTTCATCGAAAGCCAGGCCGACGACGACGACCCGTACGTGCAGCAGTCGGTTGGCTGGGTGGTGCGGCTGTACTCCGCCGCGCCGCTGGTGTCGGGACAGCTCGACCAGCCCGCCCCGGAAGGCGCCTCGCTGCAGCGTGTCGGTGACGATGCCCAGTACCAGCGCGACGTCGGTGGTCGCCGTTACAGCGTGGTCGAGCGCCGCTACCTGCTGGTGCCCGAGCGCAGCGGCACGCTGACGATTCCGCCGGCCAGCTTCGAGGGTCGCGGCGCCGGCGGATTCTTCGACGATCTGTTCGGCAGCAATCGCGGGGCGCTGCAGGCGCAGGCGGCGCCGCGCTCGCTGCAGGTGCGGCCGGTGCCCAACGATGCGCCACAGCCGTGGCTGCCGTTGCAGGACCTGCAGTTGCGTTACCAGTCCACGCCCCAGGAATTGCGCGCGGGCGCGGCGGCGACCCTGGTCGTGGAAGCGGTGGCTGACGGCGCAACCGCCGTGCAGATGCCGGAGTTGCAGTTGCCGGCGATGGATGGCGTGCAGGTGTTCGCCGAACCGGTCCAGGCCGACGAACGTTTTGTCGACGGCAGGCCGCGGGCGAAGCTGACCCGGCGCTTTTCGCTGGTGCCCTCGCGCGCGGGCAGGATCCAGCTGGGTGGCATGCGCATGAGCTGGTGGGATGTGCGCGCCGGGGCGGTCCGCACCGCCACGTTGCCGCCGCTGTCCTGGACGGCGCTGGCAGGTGCCGCGCCAGCGACGCCGGCAGCAGCACCTTCCACTGCGGCGACGCCGGCGCCGGCCGACATCGCGGCCGCCGGCACCGAATCGCCGCTGCTCCCGATCCCGGGCGCCAGCAAGGGTTGGGTCCTGGCAACACTGCTGTTCGCCGCCCTGTGGCTGTTCACCCTGGTCTGGGGTCTGCACCGTGGCGATGCGCGGGCCGCCGCTGCCGCTGCTGCCACTGACGCCGAAGACGCGCCCGCTGCCAGCGGCGGCAACCTCAGGCAGGCGCTGGACCGTGGCGCGCTGGGCGACGTGGCCGAGGCCTTGTGCGCGGCGGCGACGCCGCGAGCGCACGATCTGGAGGAGGTGCTCGCACGCCTGTCCGACTCCGACCAGCGTGCGGCAGTGGATGCCCTCCAGCGTGCGCGCTGGGGTGGCGGAGATGGCGTCGCCGCACGGCAGCAGCTGCGCAGGGCGTTCGCATCGGGTGCGCGCTGGCGCGAGGGTTCGGTCGAGGCACCTTCGCCATTGCCGCCGTTGTACCCGCCTGCGCCCGACCGCTCCGGACATCTGCGCGGTTGAGCGGGGCAGGGTGCCGCCGGGCGGTTTGCTAAGCTCGCGCGGTTCCCCGAGGAGTTGCAGGATGAGTGATTCGAACACCAGCGCCGGCAAGGGCAAGCTGCCGCTGCACTGGAAGATGGCGATCGGCTTCGTCGCCGGCCTGCTGCTGGGCCTGGTCGTGCATTACGGCGTCGGCGCCGACACGGCCTGGGTCAAGACCTTCACGACCTACGTGACCCAGCCCGCCGGCACGCTGTTCCTGCGCCTGATCTTCATGCTGGTGATCCCGCTGCTGTTCTCTGCGCTGGTCATCGGCGTCGCCGAGATGGGCGACGTGCGCGCGCTGGGCCGCATTGGCTGGCGCACCCTGGGCTATACGGTCGTCGTCTCCGGCATCGCGGTCATCCTCGGACTGCTGCTGGTCAACTGGCTGCAACCTGGCGCAGGTGTCGACCCGGTGCGCGCGCAGCAGTTGCTCAGCGAAGGCTCCGAGCGCGCCAGCGCCATCGTCGGCAGCACCCACGTCCAGCCCAAGGGCCTGGACATGCTCATGGCGATCGTTCCCGACAACATCGTCAAGGCCGCCGCCGACAACACCATCCTGGCGGTGATGTTCTTCGCGCTGATGCTCGGCATCGGCCTGGTGCTGACCCGCACCAAGGCCACCGAGACCCTGCAGCGCGCCATCGAAGGCCTGTTCGAGGTGTCGATGACGCTGATCGGCATGGTCATCAAGCTGGCGCCGTACGCGGTCTTCTGCTTCATGTTCAACCTGGCGGTGCTGTTCGGCTGGGAGCTGCTCGGCAGCCTCGGCGCCTACGTCGGCGTGGTCGTGCTGGCGCTGGCGCTGCACATGTTCGTGGTCTATTCGCTGGTGCTGAAGTTCGCCGGCGGCTACTCGCCCAGGAAGTTCTTCAAGGGCGTGCAGGAAGCGATGGTGATGGCGTTCTCCACCGCCTCGTCCAACGCCACCCTGCCCACCGCCTTGCGCGTGGCCGACGAGCAGCTGGGCCTGCCGCGCCGGGTGTCGCGCTTCGTGCTGACGGTGGGTGCCACCGCCAACCAGAACGGCACGGCGCTGTTCGAGGGCGTCACGGTGCTGTTTCTGGCGCAGTTCTTCGGGGTCGAGTTGACCCTGGTGCAGCAGGCCACGGTGATGTTCGTCTGCATCCTGGGCGGCATCGGCACCGCCGGCGTGCCGGCCGGCTCGCTGCCGGTGGTGGCGCTGATCTGCGGCATGGTCGGCGTGCCGCCGGAGGGCATCGGCCTGATCCTGGGCGTCGACCGCTTCCTCGACATGTGCCGGACCACGCTGAATGTCACCGGCGACCTGATGCTCGCCACCGTCGTCTCGCGCGGCGAGCCGGCGGAAGTGCCGGCCGAGCCGGCCACGGCCTGAGGTCCGCGACCGGGGCGGGCCGCGGCCCGTCCCTGGTCACTCCGCCCCCGGCCGCGAGCCGGGGCGACAGGGCGGCGCGGCAATGGGACAATGGCCAGCCCGTCCGGCCCGGCTTCAACCGCCAGGTCTCGCGCATGGGCCCCTCCCCGCAGCCGAAGACCCGCCCCGACGCCATGACGACGCCCAGCCGCCGCGAACTAGCCAACGCCATCCGCTTCCTTGCCATCGACGCCGTCCAGGCCGCCAACTCCGGCCACCCCGGCATGCCGATGGGCATGGCCGACATCGCCGAAGTGCTGTGGAACGATTACCTCAGCCATAACCCGAGCAACCCGAACTGGTTCAACCGCGACCGCTTCGTGCTGTCCAACGGCCACGGTTCGATGCTGCAGTACGCGCTGCTGCACCTGTCGGGTTACGACCTGTCGATCGACGAGCTGAAGAATTTCCGCCAGCTCAACTCCAAGACCCCGGGCCATCCGGAAAACTTCATGACGCCGGGCATCGAGACCACCACCGGTCCGCTCGGCCAGGGCTTCGCCAATGCCGTCGGCATGGCGCTCGCCGAGAAGCTGCTGGCACAGCGCTTCAACAAGCCCGATCACAAGATCGTCGACAACCGCACCTGGGTGTTCATGGGTGACGGCTGCCTGATGGAAGGCATCTCGCACGAGGCCGCATCGCTGGCCGGTACTTGGGGCCTGCACAAGCTGGTCGCGTTCTGGGACGACAACAAGATCTCGATCGACGGCAACACCGATGGCTGGTTCACCGACAACACGCCGGCGCGCTTCGAGGCGTACGGCTGGAACGTCGTGCGTGGCGTCAACGGCCAGGATGCCGCGGAGATCAAGACCGCCATCGAGACCGCGCTGAAGTCGACCGACAAGCCGACGCTGATCTGCTGCCGCACCACCATTGGTTACGGTTCGCCCGCCAAGGCTGGCAAGGAATCGTCGCACGGTGCGCCGCTGGGCAAGGACGAAGTCGCCGCCACGCGCCAGGCGCTGGGCTGGGAGTACGGTCCGTTCGAAATTCCCGAAGCGATCTACGACGGCTGGCGCGTGCGCAGCACCGGCGGGCAGCGCGAGTCGGAGTGGAACCAGTTGTTCGCCGCCTACAAGAGCCAGTACCCGGAACTGGCCGCCGAGCTGACCCGTCGCGCCAGCGGCGCGCTGCCGGAGGGCTTCGTCGAGGCCGCCGATGCCTACATCGCCAAGCTCCAGGCCGAAGGCCCGGTGATCGCTTCGCGCAAGGCTTCGCAGATGGCGATCGAGACGTTCGCGCCGTTGCTGCCGGAACTGATCGGCGGTTCGGCCGACCTGGCGCATTCCAACCTGACCCTGTGGAAGGGCAGCAAGTCGGTCGCCACCGACGATCCCAACGCCAACTACATCTATTACGGTGTGCGCGAGTTCGCGATGACCGCGATCAGCAATGGCCTGGGTCTGCACGAGTGCTTCATTCCGTACGACGCCACCTTCCTGGTGTTCAGCGATTACGCGCGCAATGCGGTGCGCATGAGCGCGCTGATGGGCGCGCACGCCATTCACGTCTACACCCATGACTCCATTGGCCTGGGCGAGGACGGTCCGACCCACCAGCCGATCGAGCACATGGCGTCGCTGCGCTACATCCCGCACAACGATCTGTGGCGTCCGTGCGATGCGGTCGAGTCGGCGGCTTGCTGGAAGGCGGCGATCCTGCGCAGCGATGGTCCGAGCTGCCTGGTCTTCTCGCGCCAGAACCTGGCCCACCAGCAGCGCAACGAGCAGCAGGTGGCCGACATCGCGCGCGGTGGTTACGTGCTCAAGGATTCCAATGGCGCGCCGGAAATCATCCTGATCGCGACCGGTTCGGAAGTGGGCCTGGCGATGGATGCGGCGGCGCAGCTCGGCGACAAGGTGCGCGTGGTGTCGATGCCGTCGACCAACGTGTTCGATCGCCAGGACGATGAGTACCGCGAGTCGGTGCTGCCGCGCGATTGCCGCAAGCGCGTGGCGATCGAGGCCGGCGTGACGGGCTTCTGGCACAAGTACGTGGGCCTGGACGGTGCGGTGATCGGCATCGACGATTTCGGTGCGTCGGCTCCGGCGGAAAAGCTGTTCCCGGAGTTTGGCTTCACGGTGGAGAAGGTGGTCGAGGCGGCTCGCGCGCTGGGTTGACCTTTCGCTGCGTGTAGCGTGTGTTGAAAAGAAGCGGCTTCGGCCGCTTCTTTTTTAGGCTTCCGAATGGCGTCGTCCGCCGGGCCGGGGATTGCTCCGCCCCTTCGCCGGACATCCTGTCCGGAGGCGGGGCGTGGGCCATCCATGGCCCACTGCTGCGCAATCCCCGTCCCGGCGGACGACGCTCCGGCATTTCGTTGCGCTGTCGTCGGTGATGCCGCAAAAACCCTGCAACCCGTCATCCCCGCGAAGGCCGGGACCCAGCGACGTTGTTCCTCTGCCCGTCATCCACGCGAAGGCGGGGACCCAGCGTCGTTGCCTCTTGCCCGTCATCCCCGCGAAGGCGGGGATCCAAGGACGTCGCTCTACCAGCCCTCAAAACTCGCTCGCGGCTTCCATCAGCGCGAGATTCAACAGGCGCGCCTCCATCCGCTCGCCGAAGCTGGAAGGCGCGGCCAGGCCCATGCGCTGCAGTGCTTCGTGGTCGGTCTCGCGGGCCGGAAGTGCGTGCAAGATTGTGCGCAGTTTTCCCGAGCGCGTCGCCGTGTTCGCCTTGAGCCAACCCAGTGCTTTCACCAGCCGCTGTTCGACCTCGGTGAAGTCACTGCCCAGCGGATAATCGGGCAGGTTGCCGTTGCGGCGATACGGTTGCAGCTTCTCCTGCAACGATTGCGCGGTGTTGCCGGCAGCACGTACTGGCAGGACGAAATCACGACGCAACTTGCCTGCGTTGCGTGCCGTATCCAGCAGCGGTTGCTGGAAGCGCGCGTCGCAAATCGCCGCCATCGCCATGATGCAGTCTTCGTCGCTTCGGCCACGCACGTCGGCGATGCCGTACTCGCTGATGTAGATGTCGCGCAGATGTCGCGGGATCGTGGTGTGGCCGTAGTTCCAGACGATGTTGGACGTGGTCGCGCCGCCGGACTCGCGGCTGGCGCGCAGCAGCAGCACCGAGCGTGCGTCGGGCAGTGCGTGCGCCATCGCCACGAAGTTGTACTGGCCGCCGACGCCGGAGACGACGCGGCCGTCCTCGAGTGCATCCGACACCGCCGCGCCCAGCGCGGTCGCCATCATGCAGGTGTTGAAGAAGCGGGCATCGCGACGTTGCAGGCGCTCCAGTACTTCGTCGCCGCCGTAGAGTTCATTGACCTCGCCGACGCGCTTCATGCCGATTCCGCGACGCTCCTCGTCGCTGAGATCGCGCAGCCACTGGTAGAAATCAGGTGAGCCGAGATAGAAGGCACCGTGCAGGAACTCGCCTTCGTGCTGCAGTCGCGCCAGGTCGTCCGCGCTGGCCTGGCCGTCGGCGATGCGTTGCATCAAGCCGCGATCGTCGACGACCTTGCGCGACAGCACGCCGACCTCCACCAGCCGGCGGAAGCCCTCGTTGATCATCTCGCTGCAGCCGTACAGGCCCTGCGCGAATGGGGCCAGCGTGGGGTCCTCGGCCTGCGTCGAACCAAGAGCACGCAGCACCGAGCGATAGGCGGCGTTTTCGGTATGGCGCAGCACCAGGGCGTGGCACAACGCATCGGCCAGTGCGCCGATTCCGATCTGCAGCGTGCCGCCGTCGCGCACCAGGGTGCTGGCGTGGAAGCCGATTGCGTAGTCGACATCGCTGACCGGCTGGCGCGGCAGCCCGAACAGCTTTGGATAGGGACCGGGTGGTTGCACGATCGCGTCGAAGTAGCCGGCATCGACTTCCGCGCTGCCGCCAAGCCAGGGCAGTTCCGGGTCGACCTCGGCGATCAGCAGCGGGCGCGGAAGGCCGCGCGCAGCGATCGCGTCAACTGCATCGAAGGTGAGGTCGGTGTTGCACGACAACGACACCCGGCTGCCATCCGCCGAACGCGCCACCTTCTGCACTATGGCGTTGACGCCGCGGTCGGCGAGGGCGCGCGCGACGTGGGTGTAGTTGAGGCTGGCGTAGCGCCGCTGCACCTGCGTCGAGCCAAGCATCGCACCGGACTGCAGGTAGAACTCCTCGACTTCGATGTGCGCCGGCAAGGCGTCACGCTTGGCCGCCTGCACGTAGGCCAGGCGCGGGAAATCGTCGCCGAAATGGCGTTGCGCGAACGGCTTGATGAAGCGGGCTTCCAGGCCCCTGCCGCCGCCGGGCGGGTCCAGCGACAGCGCGGTGTACAGATGCAGGGGGCGCGAGGGATCCTTTTCGACGCGCGCATACAGCGCGTTGAGCAGGCGATGCGGCTTGCCCAGTCCCAACGGCGCGCCGACATGCAGCGGCCCATGGCGGACGGTAAGCAGGAACTCGACGGCGGCGTCGAGCGAGTCGAACAGCGTGGGGGCGGGTCGTTCGTTCATGGCGACAGCCTAAGCGCTGCGCGTGTAGGCATTGCCAAGAGTAAGCCTCATCTGCGCACCGCCAGACGGGCCAGCTGCGAGCCTGCCAGCAGCGCGACGACGAACACAACCGCCTCCAGCGTGCCGTGCGCGAGGTTGGCGAGGGCAGGGCCGGGGCAGTAACCCGCGATGCCCCAGCCGACGCCGAACAGGGCGCTGCCGAGCAGCAGCCGGCGGTCGATCGTCGGAGACGGTAGCGCCGGCAATGGATCGCCCGAAAGCGTGCGGCCTCGCGACCGCACCCAGGCGAAACCCGGCAACGCCACTGCCAGTGCGCCGCCCATGACCAGCGCCAGGGAAGGGTCCCAGGTGCCTGTCACGTCGAGGAAGTTGAGCACCTTGTCCGGATCGGTCATGCCCGACACTGCCAGGCCCAGGCCGAACAGCGCGCCTGCAACCGCACCATGCACGATCGGCTTCATGCGACACCTCCGATCACATGACGCACGACATACGTCGTGGCGAATCCGGTTCCCATGAACACCAGCACGGCGAGCAGCGAGCGTTTCGACAGCCGCGCCAGTCCGCAGATACCGTGGCCGCTGGTGCAGCCGTTGCCAAGTCGCGTACCAAAGCCCACCAGCAGGCCTCCGACGATCAGCCAGGGCAACGGGAAGCCATTGCGACCGGGCGCGTCGGACCAGGCGAACCACGCGCCTGCGGCGATCACCAGCCCGACCAGGAATGCGACGCGCCAGCCGCGTCCGGCGTCGCCATCGACCGTGCTGTTGAGGATGCCGCTGATGCCGGCGATGCGGCCGAGCGATAGCAGCAGCCAGGTCGCGGCCAGCCCGATCAGGGCGCCGCCGATCAGCGCAGTAACAGGAGTGAACGCGGTGGGCATCAGATCTGGTCGAGTGGAATCTTGAGATAGCGCACGCCGTTGTCTTCCGGCGGCGGCAACGCGCCGGCGCGGATGTTGGCCTGTACCGCGGGCAGGATCAGTGCCGGCATTGCCAGCGTCGCATCGCGCGCCTCGCGCAGCGCGACGAATGCATCTTCCTGCGTGCCCTCGCGCACATGGATGTTGTCGCGCTTCTGCGCACCGATCGTGGTTTCGCAGGCCACTTCGCGGCCACCGGGGCCGTAGTCGTGGCAGACGAAGACACGCGTGTCGTCGGGCAAGGTGTGGAACAGGTGCCGTATCGAGCGGAACAGCGTGCGCGCATCTCCGCCGGGGAAATCGCAGCGTGCCGTCCCGGCATCGGGCATGAACAGCGAGTCGCCGGTGAACAGCGCATCGCCGATCAGGTAGGCACTGCTGTCGCAGGTGTGGCCGGGCACGGCGGTCACGCGTGCCTCGAGCGCGCCGATCCGGAACAGTTCGCCGTCTTCGAACAGATGGTCGAACTGCGAACCATCGACCGGGAAGTGCTCGCCGAGATTGAAGATCGGACGAAAGGTCTTCTGCACCGTGCGGATGCCTTCACCGATCGCCAGCCTGGCCTGCGGCCACTGCGACCTGAGCCAGTGGCCGCCGCTGAGGTGGTCGGCGTGCGCATGCGTTTCCAGGATCCACTGCACCTGCAGGCCACGATCGCGCACGTAGTCGACTAGCTGCTGCGCGGAGGTCGTCGAGGTGCGCCCGGCCTTGGCATCGAAATCCAGCACCGCGTCGATCACCGCCGCGGCCTGCCCGGCGGGTTCGTGCACGACGTAGCTCCAGGTGTTGCTGTCGGCGTGGAAGAACGGCTGGACGTGGGGTTTCATCGTCTTGTCCGTGGAGGAACCGTGCCGGCAGTCTAGGCCGGTCCGGTCCCTAGCGTCGGGCCAGCGCTGCGTTGAGGGTCGCCGCGAGCTCGGCGCCGGCAAGGCGCAACTGCGCCTCGGCCACGGGGCGCCATGCCTGCAGGTAGTCCGGGCCGATCTTCGCGCGGGCCGGATAGAAACCCGGGCGCCGGACGACTGCACAGGACGCCTCGGCCCAGGCCACGGACTGCGGCGGCAGCGGCTTGCCGGGCGTCAGCGCCGGTGCCGGCAGGGCACGCAGTCGCGCCAGGTAGGCCGGCTCGTCGAGGCCGGTGTTCTTGAGCATGCCGCTGTCCCACAGCGAATGCAGGTTGCTGCCCCGGTCGTCGAGGTTCACCTGAAAATCGTTGCCGCCCTTGTCGTGGCCGTAGCCTGCATGCAGCGGCTGGTGGACGTCGCCAACGAAGTGGACGACGAACTTCAGTGCCTGCAGGCGTTCCGCCTTCGGCCGCTTCGTGTCGGCGAGGATCGCGGTCTGCACGCGAATCGCCTCGACCACGCAGTCGCCATTGCGGCAATGGCGCGTCTGCTCGTAGACGCAGCCGTCCTCGGCGATGTTCACGTAGTGCCACTTGCTGGTGCGCTTGCCCAGGTCGGGATCGTTCTCGCGCAGGTCGTCGGCCCAGCTGGCGATGCCGGCCAGGGTCGGCTCGGGTTCGCCTTCGAGCAGTTGCACGGCAGCCGCGCGGGCTGCCGGGGTCATTCCGTCCCAGGCCAGCGACGCCACGAGGCGATGGCCGAGCCGGCCCCACGCGGCAGCGGGGGCGGGCAGGAGGCTGAGGACAAGCAGGAAGGCGGTGAGGGCTCTGATCATGGCGCGCACTTTAGCCGACCTTCGATGACAGGCCTTTGCGTCTCGCGGTGTTCCCTGCGGAACTCGGCCCCGCGATCAGAACTTCATGACGTACGCCGCGCCATAGACGATCGGATCGATCGAGACCGTGCCCAGCCTGGCGCCATCGAGCGCGACGTCGCTGTCGATGTCGATCCAGCGCGCATCGATGCGGATCGCGCCGCGTTGCCCGGCCGCGAAGTCGACGCCGGCATGCGCCGCCAGGCCCCAGGAGTCATCGAGCTTGAGCTTGCTGCCGGCCAGCGCGCCTGTGGTGTCCTCGCTGAGGAACGCGGTGTAGTTGATGCCCACGCCGACGAACGGCGAGATCCGGCCCTGGCCGTTGAAGTGGTACTGCAGCGAGACGGTTGGCGGCAGCTGTCTGGTGCTGCCGACGCGGCCCAGGCCGGCGATGTTGATGTCGTGCTCGAACGGCCAGGCCGCGAGTACTTCCACGCCGAGGTTGTCGCGCACGAAGTATTCGAAGGTCAGGCTTGGCTTGACGTCGCGGTCGACGTCGACGTCGAGGGTTCCACCGGCCAGGCGGCCGTTGTCGGACTTGGGGTCTACGGTGTGAATGCCGATGCCCAGGGACCAGTCGCCGGCGGTCTGGGCCAGGGCGGGCAGCGTGGCGGTGCCCAGGATCAGCGCGGCGGCGCAGGAAAGAAGCGGCTTTTGCATGGTTGAGGAGCCTCGTTGTGGGAGGGCTCCAGTGTCTGCAGGGGGCCGCGGACGCGCTTGATTCGGATCAAGCGGCCGTTTTTCGGGTCGCCCGGGGCTGGTGCTCCTGAATCCTGCGTGCCCTCTGACCCCGGGCCCGCGGATGGGCCTGTTAGAATGGGGGTTCCCCGTCCATCCGCCGCGCCGGGCGCGGCTGCAGGAGTTTTCCAGCTATGACCATCAAGGTTGGTATCAACGGCTTCGGCCGCATCGGGCGCAACGTGCTGCGCTCGGCCGTGCAGAATTTCAATGGCGAGATCGAGATCGTCGCCATCAATGACCTGCTGGAGCCGGACTACCTGGCCTACATGCTCAGCTACGACTCCGTCCATGGCCGCTTCAAGGGCGAGGTGAAGGTCGAGGGCAACACGCTGCTGGTCAATGGCAAGAAGATCCGCCTGACCCAGGAGCGCGATCCGGCCAACCTGAAGTGGGACGAAGTCGGCGCCGATGTCGTCATCGAGTCGACCGGCCTGTTCCTCGACAAGGCCACCGCGCAGAAGCATCTCGATGCCGGCGCGAAGAAGGTCGTGCTGTCGGCGCCGTCGAAGGACGACACGCCGATGTTCGTCTACGGCGTGAACCACACCAAGTACAACGGTGAGGCGATCGTTTCCAACGCTTCGTGCACCACCAACTGCCTGGCGCCGATCGCCAAGGTCGTCAACGACAAGTGGGGCATCAAGCGCGGCCTGATGACCACGGTGCACGCTGCCACCGCCACGCAGAAGACTGTCGACGGTCCGTCCAACAAGGACTGGCGCGGTGGCCGCGGCATCCTGGAGAACATCATCCCGTCCAGCACCGGCGCGGCCAAGGCCGTCGGCGTGGTGATCCCGGAGCTCAACAAGAAGCTCACCGGCATGGCGTTCCGCGTGCCGACCTCGGACGTGTCGGTGGTCGACCTGACCGTCGAGCTGGAAAAGCCGGCGACCTATGCCGAGATCTGCGCGGAAATGAAGGCGCAGTCGGAAGGCGCGCTCAAGGGCATCCTGGGCTACACCGAGGACAAGGTCGTGGCGACCGATTTCCGAGGCGACGTGCGTACCTCGATCTTCGACGCCGAAGCCGGCATCGCGCTCGACGGCACCTTCGTCAAGCTGGTCAGCTGGTACGACAACGAGTGGGGCTACTCGAACAAGTGCCTCGAGATGGTCAAGGTTGTCGCTGCCAAGTAAGGCGCGCGCTTCTGCATTACAGACAAGGCCGGCACATTGCCGGCCTTTGTCTTTTGGGCCTTTGTCTTTTGGGCCTTCGTCTGCGGAGTGGCGTCGTCCGCCGGGCCGGGGATTGCTCCGCCCCTTCGCCGGACATCCTGTCCGGAGGCGGGGCGTGGGCCATCCATGGCCCACTGCTGCGCAATCCCCGACCCGGCGGACGACGCTTCGGCAATTGGCTGCATGGTCTTCGATGACGCCCATCAATCCGTCATCCCCGCGAAGGCGGGGACCCATGGACGTTGTTCCCCCGCATTGGCCACCTTGATTTCAAGGCCGAAAACCCCCAGTTGAAGAGCCATGAGCCACGCCCAACCGCTCGACGAGCAGCAACTCGCAACCCTCGTAGACCGCTTCTACGAGCAGGTCCGAGTCCATCCGGAACTCGGCCCCGTCTTCAACGCCGCCATCGATGACTGGCCCGAGCACAAGCGGTTGCTGACGTCGTTCTGGTCGTCGGTGTTGCTCGGCACCCGCAGCTATCGCGGCCAGCCCATGGCCGCGCACCGGCCGCACCCGATCCGCCCAGAGCATTTCGATCAGTGGCTGGCGCTGTGGCAGAAGACCGCGGACTCACTGCTTGCACCGGAGCATGCGGCGCTGGCCCGCGAACACGCCGAGAAGATTGGCTACAGCCTTCGCTACGGCCTCGGCCTGCAGGAGCGCAAGGGCGCACTGCCACTCGGCGTACCCATTGCCGGAAGCACCTAACCGAACTTCTGCATCTTCGGCCACGCCTGCGGCCACGGAATGCGCAGGTCGCGGCAGATGAAGATGTCGGGGTGTTCTTCCGTTTCCTCGTTGGGCACGTTGTAGCGATTGCGGACCCGGCCGGCGAACTCGCAATGGGCCGGCGCATCGGAGATGCCTTCGGGCGAATCGCCAAGCACGATCACTGTCTGCGGCGGCGTCGCGCCATAGCCCTTGTACCAGTACGAATTGACCGGGCTGATCGCCGTCGGCAGTCCCAGCTTCGGCCCGTACAGATTGATCGCCCCCGCCTCGCCGTAGTTGTTGGTGAACACCGCGGTGTGCGCGCGCTCGGCCGGGGGCAGTGCGTGGTAGATGCGTGCGACTTCCTCCACCAGCTCCGGCCAGCCGATCTGCTCGGCGAAGTTGTCATGCGCGGCGCGGCTGATGCGCCAGCCGGTCGAGTTGACCGGGGCAAACTGCAGGCCGATCAGTCCGCTGCCTATCGCCATCACCGTCACCCACACGGTCAGCAGGGCTGTGCCGGTGAGCGCGTAGCCGGCGCGCAGCGGACCCTGCCGGTGCAGGAACTGTTCGATCGCGACGCAACCGGCCGCGAGCAGCATCGGGTAGGCACCGGCCAGGTAGTAGGAGCGGCCCTGGGCCAGAACGAACAGCAGCAGCGCTACCAGGTACATCCACGCCACGACCGCGTAGCGCCGGCCCGCCTTGGCCAACGTCAGCCACACCAGGCCGGCAAACCAGACCGGCAACGCCATCAGGCCGGCGTTGCCGTACAACTGCTCGACGAGGAAGTCGCGCGTGCGACCGATGCGCACGTCACGCGCATGGATGAACTGCAGGAAATCCAGCGATATGAAGTCGTGCCGCCATTGCCACAGGGCATTGGGCAGGAACAGCAGCAGCGACAGCGCAACTCCGAGCCACAGCCAGCGGCTGCGCAGGTGCGCGCGCAGCGGCGTCGCCAGGGTCGCAACCACTATGCCTGCGACGCAGAACACGATGGTGTACTTGGTCAGCATGCCCAGGCCGATGACCGTGCCGATCGCCAGCCACCAGCGCGAGTCGCCGCTGTTGACCAGCCGCAGTACCAGCCAGGCCAGCAGCACCCACCACAGGTAGTCGAAGCTGACGTACTGCATCAGCCCGCCGGCCACCATCGAGAACGGTGCCAGGGCGGTGAACAGCGCGGCGACTATCTGCGTGGCACGGGTGCCGCCCATCTCGCGCGCGATCAGGCCGGCGAGCACGGCGGCGATGCTCTGCGCGAGCGCCGCGAATACCCGGAAGCCGCTGAGCGAATCACCGAACAGTTCCAGCGAGGTCCGCGCCAGCGCCGGCGTCAGCGGCGGGTAAGCGACGTAGCCCCAGGCAAGACTGCGCGCATCGTCGAGCAGCGCCAGTTCGTCGCGATGGAAGCCGTAATGCTGGTTGCTGAAAAGCCGTAGGACGAACAGCGCGATTGCGATCACGGCGAGCCAGACGACATGGCTGCGGGGCAGGCGCATTGGCATGGCAGCGGCGATTCCCGTTCCGGATGTCGGCTATTTAGTCCTGCGTTTGGCCCAGATGCAATGGAGGAATGGCGCAATGGAGGCCGCCCGACCCATGGGGGCGGGCGGCTCCATGGCCGTCAGGCCGTGGCCAGCCCCTGGCGCAGTTCGCGCGTGGCCTGGACCATCGCGCTCAGTGCCTTTCGCACCTCCGGCCAGCCGCGCGTCTTCAGGCCGCAGTCCGGGTTGACCCACAGCTGCGCCGCCGGGATCACCTGCAACGCCTTGTCCAGCAGTTCGCCTATCTCGGCGGGCGACGGCACGCGCGGGGCGTGGATGTCATACACGCCCGGACCGATGCCGTTGGGGTAGCGGAACCGGGCGAAGGCATCGAGCAGTTCCATCCGCGAGCGCGAGGTCTCGATCGAGATCACGTCGGCGTCGAGCGCGGCGACCGCGTCGATGATGTCGTTGAACTCGGCGTAGCACATGTGGGTATGGATCTGCGTGGTGTCCGCCACCGCGGCGGCGGCGAGGCCGAACGCCTCCACTGCCCAGTCCAGATAGTGCGGCCAGTCCTCGCGCCGCAACGGCAGGCCTTCGCGCAAGGCCGGCTCGTCGATCTGGATGATGGCGATGCCGGCCGCTTCCAGCTCGAGCACTTCATCGCGCAGGGCCAGCGCGATCTGCCGGCAGGTGTCGGCGCGCGGCTGGTCGTCGCGCACGAACGACCACTGCAGGATGGTCACCGGCCCGGTCAGCATGCCCTTCACCGGGTACTGCGTGCGCGACTGTGCGTAGCGGGTCCACTCCACGGTCATCGCGCGTGGCCGGCTGACGTCGCCATACAGCACCGGCGGCTTCACGCAGCGCGAGCCGTAGCTTTGCACCCAGCCGTGCGAGGTGAAGGCAAAGCCGTCGAGCTGCTCGCCGAAGTACTCGACCATGTCGTTGCGTTCGAACTCGCCGTGCACCAGCACGTCCAGGCCGATCGCTTCCTGCTCGCGCAGGCAGTTGTCGATCTCGCGCTCGAGGAACAGGCGGTAGCCGGCGTCATCGAGCTTGCCGGCCTTGTGGTCGGCGCGTGCCTTGCGCACCAGCGACAGCTGCGGGAACGAACCGATGGTGGTGGTCGGCAGTGGTGGCAACGCGAGGCGTTCGTGTTGCAGGCGCGCGCGCTGCGGGTAGGGCGTGGTGCGCTGGCTCATCGCCGGCAGCAGGCCGGCCAGTCGCGCGCGTACTGTCGCGTTGCTCAGTTCCGGAGCGTTGCGGTGTGCCGTGCGCGCGACCTGTGCGCTGGCAATCGCTGCCACGGCAGTGGCCTCGCCGGCATGGGCATCGGCGAGCAGTCGCAACTCCTCCAGCTTCTGGCGGGCGAACGCCATGCCACCGCGCAGGGGTTGTTGCAGCTTGCGCTCCAGGTCCAGGTCGATCGGCACGTGCAGCAGGGAGCACGACGGCGCCAGCCATCGCACGCGCGCACCAGCCGTGCTTGCAAGCGCCAGCGCCGCATAGAGGTCGGTACGCCATACGTTGCGTCCATCGACGACGCCAAGGCTGAGCGAACGCTCGGCCGGCCAGGCTTCAAGCACTCGCGCGAGCTGTTGCGGCGCACGTGCCAGGTCGATGTGCAGCGCATCCACGGGCAGCCCGGCGACCAGTTCGAGGTTGTCGCCCAGATCGCCGAAGTAGGTCGCGAGGAGGATCTGCGGAACGTCGGCGGCGGCCAGTGTGGCGAATGCGCGACGATAGGCATCGCGGTCTGCCTCGCCCAGGTCGAGCACCAGGCACGGTTCGTCGATCTGCACCCACGACGCACCGGCGGCCTTCAACTGCGCAAGCAGTTGCACGTACGCCGGAAGCAGCTTGTCGATCAGTTCGAGCGGGCAGCCGCCGTCTTCGCGCTTGCCCAGCTTGAGGAACGACACCGGGCCGAGCAGCACGGGGCGCGCCTCCAGTCCAAGTGCGCGGGCTTCAAGCAGTTCGGCCAGCGGCTTGTCGCCGCGAAGGCGGAAACGCTGCTCGAGCTGGAACTGCGGCACGAGGTAGTGGTAGTTGCTGTCGAACCACTTGGTCATCTCCAGCGCGTGCAGGTCGTGGTGGCCGTCCTGCAGGCCGCGGGCAAGGGCGAAGTAGCCGTCCAGCGGGTCCGCCTCGAACACGTCCCGGTGCGATGGCGGGATGGCGTCGAACAGGACCGCGGTGTCGAGCACGTGGTCGTACAGGGAGAAGTCGTTGCACGGGACGACATCGACGCCGGCATCGCGTGCCAGCTGCCAGTGCCGGGCACGCAGTTCGCGTGCGGTTGCATGAAGGTCCGCCGATGTCGTCTGGCCTTTCCAGAACGATTCGAGGGCCTGCTTGAGCTCGCGTCGCGCGCCGATGCGCGGGAAGCCGAGGTGGGTTACCTGAGTCATGGTGATGATGTACCTGCGATGCGTTATGCATGACGCAGGGCAACGAAGGAGGGCACGGCCACGCGCCGACGCCGCGAACGGCGCCGGAAGAAGACCAGCCTTCGACCTTCGCCCCCGCGGGCGAACCGGCCGCGCGGCGCGAGCCGTGCGGTCGGGGGTCGGACGGAGGGCGGACCCTCCGGTCGGGGCAGGTCTTCGGGCTCGTGGGCGCGGGGACACGAGGTCCCCACCTACTGGCCACCGCTTCCCGGGCAAAGCCCAGTGCATGGATGGCGGTCGTTCCCATATACCGCTGCGGGGCAGCTCCGGAATTGGACTGGCGTCCGTACCGGATTCCCTCTGGCGCCGCCGGTTGCCCGGCGGTGCTTGTCACATCGCTCCATCTTTATGAAGCGATGATCACCACGACGGCGCTAACGTTAGCCCCGTCGGCAGGAGGCGTCAATCGGCCGATGGCACCAGGGCGGGGACCGGCGTCGGCTGGCCGTGCATGTCCAGCGCGACCATGGTGAAGCGGCCGCGCGTGGCCAGCTGGATGTCGCCGGTCATCAGGTCCTCCCGATGCATGTCGACTTCCACCTGCAGCGAGCTGCGGCCGGTGGCGACCACGCGTGCGACCAGCTCGACCAGCGCGCCCTTGGGCACGGCGACGTGGAAGTCGATCTGTTCCGAGCGCGCCGTGACCACGGTGCTGCGCGCATAGCGCGAGGCGGCGACGAAGGCGGCCTTGTCCATCCACGCCAGCGCCTGGCCGCCGAACAGCGTGCCCAGGTGGTTGGTGTGGTCGGGGAACACTATCTCCGTCATGCGCGCTTCGATGGGAGGCGCAGCCGCTTCAGAACGCGGCATCGAAGGCGACCTCGCCCTGCACGCCCACCTGGTACGCGGAGACGCGACGCTCGAAGAAGTTGGTCACTTCCTGCACGTCCTGCAGGTCCATGAAGGCGAACGGGTTGGTCGCGCCGAAATGGCGCGGCATGCCCAACTGCGCGAGGCGCTGGTCGGCGCAGTACTGCAGGTACTGGCGCATGTCCTTCGGCGACAGGCCGGCGACGCCGCCCGACAGAACGTCCTGGGCGAACTGCATTTCGCACTCCACCGCTTCCTCCAGCATCTGCACGACCTGGCGCTGCAGTTCGTCGTCGAACAGTTCCGGCTGCTCGCTGCGCGCGGTGCGGATCACCTCGAAGGCGAAGGCCATGTGGCAGCTCTCGTCGCGGAACACCCAGTTGGTGCCCGAGGCCAGGCCGTGCAGCAGGCCGCGCGAACGCAGGTAGTAGACGTAGGCGAAGGCGGCGAAGAAGAACAGGCCTTCGATGCAGCAGGCGAAGCAGATCAGGTTCAGCAGGAACTGGCGGCGCTGCTCCGTCGTCTCGATGCGGCGGATGTCCTGGATCGAGTCGATCCACTTGAAGCAGAACTCGGCCTTGGCACGAATGGACGGGATGTTCTGCACGGCATCGAACGCCTTGGCGCGCGCGACCGGGTCGGGCAGGTAGGTGTCGAGCAGGGTCAGGTAGAACTGCACGTGCAGCGCTTCCTCGTACAGCTGCCGCGACAGGTACATGCGCGCCTCGGGCGCGTTGATGTGCTGGTAGAGGTTCAGCACCAGGTTGTTGGCGACGATGCTGTCGCCGGTGGCGAAGAACGCCACCAGACGCTCGATCAGATGACGCTCGGCCGGCCCAAGCTTGTGCTTGAGGTCGTTGACGTCGAGCGAGAAGTCGACCTCTTCGACGGTCCAGGTGTTGCGGATCGCGTCGCGGTACATCTCGTAGAACTGCGGGTAGCGCATCGGCCGCAGGGTGAGGTCGAAGCCGGGGTCGAGCAGGCGTATGTCGGACATGGTGTTGCCTCGGTGGACCTTGCCCTTCAGAGGCGTTCGACGCTGCGTTCCGCGGGGGGAGGGAGGCAGTTCGCGCGTCGCACGCCGGCTGAAGGGAAGGTTCTTGTGGGGCGGTGGCAATGGCCACCGCCGAAGACATCGTCATCCCCGCGAAGGCGGGAACCCAGTGACTTTGCTGCAGTTAAGCGCAACGGCGCTGGGTTCCCGCCTTCGCGGGAATGACGGATTACTTGCTACTGGCAGGCCTCGCAGCTTTCCGGGTTTTCCAGCGAGCACGCGACCGCTTCCACCGCCGTGTACTCCGGCTTGGCCGCTTCGGCGACGCCGCTGACGGTGGCCTTGGCGATCTTCGTCGCCGGGCGCGAGCGCAGGTAGTAGGTGGTCTTCAGGCCCTTCTTCCACGCGTACATATACATCGACGACAGCTGGCCGATGTTCGGGCTCTCGATGAACAGGTTCAGCGACTGGCTCTGGTCGATGAAGGCGCCGCGGTCGGCGGCCATGTCGATCAGCGAGCGCATCGGCAGTTCCCACGCGGTGCGATAGACCGCGCGCAACGACTCTGGAATCTGCGTGATGCCCTGGATCGAACCTTCGGCCATCTTGATGCGGTCGCGCAGTTCCGGCGTCCACAGGCCGAGCGTCTTGAGCTCTTCGGCGAGGTAGCGGTTGACGACGAGGAAGTCGCCCGACAGCGTCTCGCGCTTGAACAGGTTCGACACCTGCGGCTCGATGCACTCGTAGCAGCCGGCGATCGAGGCGATGGTCGCCGTCGGCGCGATCGCGATCAGCAGCGAGTTGCGCAGGCCGTGCTCGGCGATGCGGGCACGCAGGCTGTCCCAGCCGTGGGCGTCGGACGGCGCCACGCCCCAGGCTTCGAACTGCAGCTCACCCTGCGAGGCGCGAGTGTCGGCGAACGACGGATGCCGGCCGCGCTCCATCGCCAGCTCGTTGGAAGCCGACAGTGCATGGAAGTACACGGCCTCGGCGATCTGCTTCGACAGCGCACGCGCCCGGTCGGAGTCGAACGGCATGCGCAGCTTGAAGAACACGTCCTGCAGGCCCATCACGCCCAGGCCGACCGGGCGCCACTTGAGGTTGGCGCGGCGCGCGGTCTCGATCGGGTAGAAGTTCAGGTCGATCACGCGGTCGAGCTGGCGCACGGCAAGGCGTACGGTCTCGGCAAGCTTCTCGAAGTCGAAGCGTCCGTCTTCGCCATGCACCGGGCCTTCGGAGAAGAGTTCAACGTGATGCGACAGGTTGATCGAGCCCAGGTTGCACACCGCGGTCTCGTCCTGCGAAGTGACTTCCAGGATCTCGGTGCAAAGGTTCGACAGGTGCACCACGTTGCCTTCGCGCAGGGTCTGGTTGCAGGCGCGGTTGGACTTGTCCTTGAAGTTCATCCAGCCGTTGCCGGTCTGCGCCAGCGTGCGCACCATGCGGCTGTACAGCTCGCGTGCCTTGACGGTGCGCGCCGCCAGGCCGGCCACTTCGGCGGCGTGGTAGGCGCGATCGAAGGCTTCGCCCCACAGGTCGGTCAGCTGCGGCACCCTGGCCGGGTCGAACAGCGACCAGTCGCCGTCGGCCTCGACGCGGCGCATGAACTCGTCGGGGATCCAGTTGGCCAGGTTGAGGTTGTGCGTGCGCCGCGCCTCGTCACCGGTGTTGTCGCGCAGTTCCAGGAACTCCTCGACGTCGGCGTGCCACGGCTCCAGGTACACGCAGGCCGCGCCCTTGCGCTTGCCGCCCTGGTTGACCGCGGCGACCGAGGCATCGAGCGTCTTCAGCCACGGCACGATGCCGTTGCTCAGGCCGTTGGTGGAGCGGATAAGCGAACCGCGCGAGCGGATGCGGGTGTAGCTCAGGCCGATGCCGCCGCTGAACTTGCTCAGCTTGGCCACGTCCATGTAACGCTTGTAGATGCTTTCCAGCGAGTCTTCCGGCGAGTCGAGCAGGAAGCAGCTCGACAGCTGTTCGTGCGTGGTGCCGGAGTTGAACAACGTCGGCGAGCTGGGGATGTAGTCCAGCTGCGCCATGCGCCGGTACAGCGCCAACGCGTCGCTGACGTCCTCGCTCAGTGCGCAGGCGATGCGCAGGAAGAACTGTTGCGGCGTTTCTATTACCGTACGCGCGGTCGGGTGGCGCAGCAGGTAACGGTCGTAGAGCGTGCGCAGGCCGAAATAATCGAAACGCTGGTTGAGGGTCGGGTCGATCGCGTCGTTGAGCTTGCGCGCGTTGGCCTGGACGAAGGTCAGCAGGCGCTCGTTGATCAGGCCCAGGTCGAAGCCACGCTGCACCGACTGCGAGAACGCATGGATCTCGATGCCGGCGACTTCCTTCTCGATCACGCCGGCGAGCAGGCGCGCGGCGAGGCGGCCGTATTCGGGTTCTTCGGCGGTGAGCAGGGCGGCGGTGCGGATCGACAGTTCGTCGAGCTCGCGCGTGGTCGCGCCGTCGTACAGGCCGGAGATGGTGCGGGTGGCCACGCGCATCGGATCGACGGCGAACAGGCCTTCGCAGTTGCGCGTCACCGCGCGCACGATCTTGTTGAGGTCGACCGGGTCGCGGCGGCCATTGCGCTTGGTCACCGTCATGGTGAGGTTGGCGGCCGGCGGGGTCAGGGTGAAGCCGGCGGACTCGATCTGTGCAGTGGCGGCTGCATGGGGACTGACGGCAGGCTTGCTCGCGGCAGGCGCGTCGGTGGTGGTGGTCATGGTGGTAGCTCCGGTGCGTGGGCGCACGGCTCGTTGACCTTCCCTCGAAGGCAACGTGGCGCGGGTTCCGAAGCGTGCGGTTGCGGCGTCGCGCAGGCCGAGACGGGCCTGTGGTGGCGGGCGCGTTTCTCGAGAGAAAACGGGCGCCACCCTGCGACACCGACCGTCTTCCCTCCGAAGACTCGCTGGCCGGTCACCGCGCGGTGTGCAACGCGCGGCTGTCGGCAGGTCTTCGGGCTCTGGACGCGAGGGCCGGGCGTAAGCCGCTGGCACCTCACCTACTGACCGTCGCTTCCCAGGCCCGTGCCCAGTGCCATGACGGCGTTCGTTTCCACTACCGCTGCGGGGCAGCGCCGGAGTTGGCCGCTCGCTCGTGAGCGTGGCCGCACCGGACTTCCCTTTTAAGCCGACCGCGAGGTCGGCACCGACGGCCACAACATAGTGGGGGTTGGGTGATCCGTCAACGCTAAATGTTGTGGATAAGTTGTGAGTGAGTGCTGGTGCGGATTTGCCGTGCGGGGATGTCGAAGGGAGAATGCGTGGTCGCCAAACCCATCCCCACCCAACCCTCCCCTTGAAGGGGAGGGCTCTAAAGGCCACTGCCCATGTCCATCCTCCGCATGTCCGACCTCGACCTCGCCGGCAAGCGCGTGCTGATCCGCGAAGACCTCAACGTGCCGATCGACGACGGTCGCATCACCTCCGAACAGCGCATCACCGCGGCCGTGCCGACGATGAAGCTGGCGCTGGAAAAGGGTGCCGCGGTGATGGTCACCTCGCACCTGGGCCGGCCGAAGGAAGGCGTGTGGAGCGAGGCAGACTCGCTGGCGCCGGTCGCCAGGCGCCTGTCGGAGCTGCTCGGCATCGACGTGCCGCTCGTGAAGGACTGGGTCGACGGCGTCGACGTCGCACCGGGCCAGCTGGTGCTGCTGGAGAACTGCCGCATGAACGTCGGCGAGGGCAAGGACGACGAGGCGCTGTCGAAGAAGTATGCGGCGCTGTGCGACGTCTACGTCATGGACGCCTTCGGCACCGCCCACCGCGCGCAGGCCTCCACGCACGGCGCGATCCGCTTCGCCAAGCTCGCCGCCGGCGGCCCGCTGCTGATGGCTGAAGTCGACGCGCTGGCCAAGGCGCTCGACAACCCGGCACGTCCGCTGCTGGCGATCGTCGCCGGCTCCAAGGTCTCGACCAAGCTCGAGCTGCTGTCGTCGCTGGTCAGCAAGGTCGACCAGCTGATCGTCGGTGGCGGCATCGCCAACACCTTCATCGCCGCCATGGGCTACGGCGTCGGCAAGTCGCTGGTCGAGAACGACCTGATCGACACCGCGAAGAAGATCATGGCCGACGCCAAGGCGCGCGGCGCCGACATCCCGGTGCCGACCGATGTCGTGGTCGCCCCGGCCTTCGCCGCCGATGCACCGGCCACGGTCAAGGCCGTCGACGCCGTCGGCGCCGACGACATGATCCTCGACATCGGCCCGGACACCGCGGCGCGCTACGCCGAGCTGATCAAGGCCGCCGGCACCGTGGTCTGGAACGGCCCGGTCGGCGTGTTCGAATTCGATGCGTTCGGCAAGGGCACCGAAACCCTCGCGCGTGCGATCGCGTCCAGCAAGGCGTTCTCGATCGCCGGCGGCGGCGACACGCTGGCCGCGGTCGACAAGTACGGCATCGAGCAGGATGTGTCCTACATCTCCACCGGCGGCGGCGCCTTCCTCGAGTTCCTCGAGGGCAAGGAACTGCCGGCCGTGACCGCCCTCAAGGCGCGGGGCTGACCCCCCACCTTCCACCCGCCTCCTGTTCCATTAGTATTCGATGCAGGGGAAAACAGGGGGCGGTGGATGCGTATTGCATGGGGGTTGCTGGCATGGCTGCTGGCTGGTTCGGTGTGCGCGGGCGAGGTCGAGTACCAGCGCGGTGAATTCCGCTTCAAGGTGGCCGATGCGCCTGCCTTCGTGCAGCGCCACGACGTGCCGGCACGGTGGGACGCCAGTGCGCCCGGCGCCAGCGGGGCGCCGTGGCGCTTCTGGCTGTACGACGTGCAGATCGACCATCGCCAGGGCCACGACGATTTCTACGTCGATTACGTCTACGAGGCCAAGGCCGCCTCGTTGCTCGGTGACGCCGGCCGCTTCCAGATCGAGTTCAATCCCGGCTACCAGCAACTGACGATCCATCGCGTCGAACTGCGCCGCGCAGGCAAATGGCAGACCCGACTGGCGCCGGATCGGATCTCGCTGGCACGCCGCGAGAGCGAGTTCGAACAGGACCTGGCAGACGGCGAGGTCACGGCACTGATCGTGCTCGACGATGTCCGCGTCGATGACGTCGTCCGCATCAACTACACCATCACCGGCAGCAACCCGGTGCTGGCCGGCAACACGGTGGACGCACTGACCTTCGGCTGGCGCAGCCCCGTGCTCGACGCGCGCCTGCGCGCGGTCTACGACGGCGGCAGCGAGCTCAACGTGTACCGCGAGAACAATGCGCCGGCGCCGCGGATCGCCCAGGTCGATGGCCGCACCGAGGCGCTGTTCGTCGGTCACGGCGTCCCGGCCTACGTCGACGAAGACAACTACCCGATCTGGTACCAGCCGTTCCCGGTTGCCTGGGTGGCGCGCAAGCGCAGTTGGGGCGACGTGGTGAACTGGGCGCTGCCGCTGTATCCCAAGGCCGGCGCCATGCCGGCCGACCTGGAAGCGAAGATCGGCCAGTGGCGCAAGCTCGGTGATCCCTATGCGCAGGTGAAGGTGGCATTGCGCACCGTGCAGGAGCAGGTGCGCTACTTCGGTGTCGAGATGGGCGAGAACTCGCACCGTCCCACGCCGCCCGCCGACACCTGGACGCGCCGCTACGGCGACTGCAAGGACAAGGCCTACCTGCTGGTGACGCTGCTCGAGCGCATGGGGATCCGCGCCGCACCGGCGCTGGTGTCGACCGCGCGCGGGCGCGCCATCGCCGGCTTCACGCCGGCCGCGTCGGTGTTCAACCACGTGATCGTGCGCGCGCAGGTCGGCGACGACGTGCTGTGGATCGATCCGACACTGACCGCGCAGGGCGGCGATCCGCGCGACAGCGACCAGAGTCTGTACGGCGTGGCGCTTGCCGTCGCCGCCGGTGTCACCGCGCCGGAGACGATCGCGGCACCGAAGAACGCCGACGTGCAGGTGACGGTCAACGAGCATTTCGTTCCCGCTGCCGATGGCCGCGAGGTGATGCTCGACGTCGAGACCACCTACCAGGGCCGCACTGCCGACAACGTCCGCCGGACCTTCGCCGGCCAGCGCATCGAGGAAGTGTCGCGGCGATATTCCGACTACTACCGCCAGCGCTTCGGCGAGGTCGAGGTGGCCACGCCGGCCGTGGTCCAGGACGACCTCGATCGCAACCGCCTGACCCTGATCGAGCGCTACCGCCTGCTCAATCCCTTCGACAGCGAGGACGGCGGCAAGGCGCTGGATGTCTTCGCCGAGGCGCTGGACCGTCCGAGCGCGCTGCCGCCGTCGATGTCGCGCAACGGACCGCTGTTCTTCGCCCAGCCGGTAAGGCTGCGCCACGAGATGCATGTCGACGTGCCCAAGGGCTGGAAGCCGTCCTTCCAGGACGAGTCGTCCAGCCACGCTTCGCCGGGCTTCACCTATCGGCGCGACCTGAAGATCGAAGCCGGCAGGATCAACCTGACGTACGACATGAAGGTGCTCACCACCGACATCAGTGCCGGGCAGGTGCCGGCGCATGTGGCCGAGTTGCGCAAGTTGCGTGACAGCCTGTCGGCACGCCTGCGCTTCCAGTTGCCGCTGGCGCAACAGCGCGAGGATCGCGACCAGCGCCTGAAGTCCCTGCTCAAGTCGGTGATCGCGGAGACACAGACGCCATGACCCGTCGCCTACCCCTGTGCGCATCCTTGCTGCTGGCGTTGAGCCTGCCTGCCACCGCGGCTTCGCCGGCCGCGCCGGCTTTCGATCCGGTCCAGGCCTGGCAGCAGTTCCTCGCCAAGGGCGAACTGGACACCGCGATTGGCGCGTTCGACCTGATGGAAACCGTTGCCTATGACGGCAGCCAGGTCAATGCCGACGCTTGTGTCCAGCACCGCGATGACATCAACAAGGCGATCGCCGTCGCCCCCGTCAGCATCCTGGTCCGGCGTGTCGCCTACCTGTGCGCGGAGTCTGTTTCCGATGACGCCGCGGCCGAGCGCGAGATGACGGCGCTGGCGGCCCTGTCCAGGCATGCCCTGGCGCAGGCCGGCGATTACAACCACCCGATCCGCGTGCTCGGTGCCGCCGACGCCACCGCCCTGGTCAACGCCAGCGGCATGCAGGTGCTGTCGGTGACGTACGAATGGCCACGACCGGAGCGCTATTTCCCGATGGTCGTCGTCGGCTGGGATGCCGAAGCCAAAGTCGAGCGCCATCTCACGTTCGACTTCGTCGACACGATGTACCAGATCGCCCGCGACGAACCCAACCATGGCCTGACCGTGCTGCGCAATGGCCTGGTCGTCAGCATGGTGTCCAGCGGGGACGCCGAGCTTTCCGCGCGCGACATCAAGGCCGTGCGTGATTCGCGCGACAGCGATGGTCTGGATCAGAAGCTGGGCGCATTGCGGCCGGTCGCGCGTGAAGGCGGCCTGCGCGCTGCATTCGAGTGGGTCGAAGTGTGCGGCGCAAAACCGACTGCGTCCTGTGGCGAAGGCTTCGTCGAAGCGGTGCTGCCGCGCGCGGAGCACCAGCAGGCATTGCCGATGGTGCTGCTGGCCTACGCCTATTTGCAGGGCTTTGGCGTCGAGCGCGACGAGGCCGCGGCGTGGGCCCTGCTCGAGGCCGCCGATCGCCGCTGGCCCAACTACGGCGCCACCGCCGAGTTCACCCGGATGTGGATGCGCCTGCACGACGATCCGATCGCCGATGCCGACATGCCTGTGGCGCTGCAGAAACGCCTGGACCGTGCCGCCGCCGACGGCAACGGCTTCGCCCGCTATGAAGCATTGCGGCGCAGGGTGTTGTCGCCGTCCAAGCCGAAGCTGGAAGCAGGCGACATCGCTTTTCTCTCCGGCGCGGCGATCAATGGCAACGGCACCGGGTTCGCCCTGATCGCCGATTACCACGACCGCCAGGGCGAGCCGCAATTGCGCCTGCTGGCGCTCGAGAAGGCCGCCGATGCCGGCCACGTCAAGGCGCAGGCGTTGTACGGGTGGGAACTGTTGTACGGCACCGGTGCGCGCGACACCGAACGCGGCCAGCGCTACGTGTTCGAGGCCGCGCAGGGTGGCCAGCCCTGGGCGCTGCGCCACATGGCCGAGGATCGCAACCGCGAAGGGCAGTGGGCACTGGCCGAGAAGTGGCTGCTGCCGGCGGTCTACGGCGGCGACGTGGAAGCGCTGTTCGATCTCGGCGCGCTCTACGCGTCCGAGCGTCCCGGCGTGGAAGGCAAGGCCAGCAACGCCCTGGAGATATTCCAGTCGCTGGCCGATGGCGACTACGCGGCGCGTGCCCGGGTCAGCCTGGCCGACATGGCGACACGGGGCCTGGGCATGAAGAAGAACCCGAAGCAGGCGATGCAGTGGCTGCTGCCGGTGGCGGAAAAGGGCGACCTCAACGCACAGACGCGACTGGGCCTGGGTTACCTGTACGGCGACTTCGGCAAGGTCGACGAAGCGAAGGCCAAGCGCTGGCTGCAGGCGCCGCTCGCGGCCAGGCAGGGTTGGGCGAGCAAGTCCTACGGCAGCTGGCTGTACCACAACGGCCAGACGCCGCAGGCGCGCGCGCAGGCATTCACGCTGTGGGAGCAAAGCGCCGACGCCGGCATGAGCGGGGCCTACAACGAACTGGCGTGGGCATCGTGCACCTCGCCCTATCCCGACAGCTTCGATCCCAAGCGCGGGATGCAGACGGTGGCGAAGATGGACGACCCGCAACTGCTGGATCTGCCCGAACTCGACACGGTCGCGGCCTGCCACGCCGCCGCGGGCGATTTCAAGCGCGCGGTGGAACTGCAGGCGCTGGCGTTGCAGCGCGCCGACGCGCTTGCCAGCAAGCAGCCGGACTACAAGGAAACGGCCGACAGCTTCCGCGAGCGCCTGGCGTTGTACCGGGCCAATCGCCATTACATCGACGAGGAAGACAGGAAGTCGCTGTAACCGCCAGATTTCCGCCTTGCCGGGGCAGGGGGCGTCGGGTCCAATGGTGGCCCGACCTCCCCCGACGGAAAACGCGCGCATCATGAAGGCCACGGTATTCTTCGACATGGACGGCACGCTGATCGACTCAGCCGTCGGCATCACCCGCTGCGTCGAGTACGCACTGGTGAAGATGGGCCTGCCGGTGCCGCCGCAGTCGGAGCTGCGGCGCTGGATCGGCCCGGCCTTGCGCACCAGCTTTGGTCCGCTGCTGGACGATCCGCAGGACGTCGAGCAGGCGGTACTGCACTACCGCGACCGTTTCGAGAGCCACGGCTGGGCCGAGCACGAGGTCTATGCCGGCATCGGCGAGACCATCGAGGCGCTGCATGCGGCCGGGCATCGCCTGGCGGTGGTCACCGCCAAGAACGAGCCGCACGCACGCAAGATCGCCGCGCACCTGCCGTTCGGGCACCTTTTCGACGACATCGTCGGTGCGACCCTGGACGGCCGCATCAGCCACAAGGACCAGCTGATCGCCGAAGCGCTGCGGCGCTTCGACGTTGCCGCCGACGAGTGCTGGATGATCGGCGACCGGCGCATGGATATCGAAGGCGCGCGTCACCACGGCATGCGAAATGTCGGCGTGCTGTGGGGCTTTGGTGGCGAGGCGGAATTGCGCGAGGCGGGGGCGCTGCACCTGGCGGCCGCGCCGAGTGAGTTGCGAGGGCTGGTGGCAGCCTGAGCGGCTTCGCCGCTTCCCCTCTGCCGGCCTGTCCGTCTCCCACAAGGGGAGAGGGAGCAATCGCAATCCGGGCGTTGCCCTCTCCCCTTGTGGGAGAGGGACAGGCGCGCAAAGCGCCAGGGAGAGGGGGTGGTCTGCTTTTGGTGGGGTGATTCCAGACCACTTCCGCACATCCCCCGCGGTATGGACGACCCGCATCGCGGATTGCATGCGTATTCAATTCGAATGACCGCACAGCTGTGCTAGCGTCGCCTGAATCAACGGATTCGCTCTCGAGCGAATCCGCACCGACAAATCCGCACCAGGCGAAGCAGCATTCGATGACGACCACCCAGCGCCGCACCAAGATCCTCGCCACCCTCGGCCCGGCCACTGATCCGCCGGGCGTCCTCGACGCACTGCTCACTGCCGGCGTCGATGTAGTCCGACTCAATTTCTCGCACGGCGATCCGTCCTCGCAGGTCGCCCGCGCCGAAGCCGTGCGCGAAGCGGCCAAGCGTGTCGGCGTGGAAGTCGGCATCCTCGCCGACCTGCCGGGTCCGAAGATCCGCATCGAGCGCTTCGCCGAAGGCAAGGTCCTGCTCAAGGCCGGCGACCGCTTCGACCTGGTCGCCAGCGCCGATGCCCCTGCGGGCAACCTGCGCGAGGTCGGCGTGAGCTACCTCGGCCTGCCCGACGACGTGCGCCCGGGCGACGTGCTGCTGCTCGACGATGGCCTGCTGCAGCTGCGCGTGGGTGCGATCGAGGGCGCGCGCATCATCACCACCGTCCTCAACGACGGCGCGCTGTCGGACCGCAAGGGCCTCAACAAGCAGGGCGGCGGCCTGTCGCTGGGCGCGCTGACCGAGCGCGACAAGGAACTGATCCTGGTCGCGGCCGAACTGGGCGCCGACTTCATCGCGGTGTCGTTCTGCCGCAACGCCGAGGACATGAACGAGGCGCGCCGCATCGCCCGCGCTGCCGGCTGCGACGCCGCGCTGGTGTCGAAGATCGAGCGCGCCGAGGCGATCGAGAATCTTTCCGAGATCGTCGACGCCAGCGACGTGGTCATGGTCGCCCGCGGCGACCTGGGCGTGGAGATCGGCGATGCCGAACTGCCAGGCCTGCAGAAGAAGATCATCCGCGAGGCGCTCGAGCGTAACCGCGTGGTGATCACCGCCACGCAGATGCTGCAGTCGATGGTCGACAGCCCGATCCCGACCCGCGCCGAAGTGCTCGACGTCGCCAACGCCGTGATCGACGGCACCGACGCGGTCATGCTGTCGCAGGAATCGGCCGCCGGCCGCTATCCGGTGAAGGCGGTCGAGGCGATGGCGCGCATCTGCCTTGGCGCCGAGCGCCAGTTCAACCGCGACACCGATTTCGAGGCCGCTCCGCGCAACCTCGAGCGCGCCGACCAGGCGATCGCGATGGCGGCGATGTTCCTGTCCGAGCACATCGGCGTGCGTGCGATCGTCGCCATGACCGAATCGGGCGGCACGGCGCGCTTCCTGTCGCGCTTCCGCTCGCAGGTGCCGATCTTCGCGATGTCGCGCCATGACGGCGCGCGTCGTCGCATGACGATGATGCGCGATGTCGTCGCCTATGCCTTCGACAGCCGCGGCCTGAGCTCGCGCGATGCCGCGCGCAGCGCGATCAAGGAACTGTACGACCAGGACCGCCTCAGCGTCGGTGATCGCGTCATGTTCACCAGCGGCGACCACATGCAGCAGCACGGCGCGACCAACACGCTGCGCCTGTTGCAGGTCGGTGCGGACGGCACCGCCGAAGGCCTGGGCGAGCTCTAGTCTCGCCTGCCGTAGGAGCGAGCTTGCTCGCGAACATGCGTCTGAGCCGCTGATCGCGAGCAAGCTCGCTCCTACCAATGCTGCACACCGTGCGAAGGCGGCGTGATGGCCGCCGGATCAATCCGGCCGCGTTGGCGCTAGCAATCCCTCCACCAGGGGAATTGCCGTGGCAACCGTCAGACTCGATGGTCCCAGCCGCACGTCGCGCCTGCTGCGTGGCGCCTCGACCATAGCCGCCAGCATCGCGTTGTGCGCGTGCACGACCGTGGGCACGCACACCCACGAGCGATTCGCCATCGATTACGGACCGCCGGTGCAGATGCGCGTGTGCGTGCTGCGCACGGCCGACGTCAGCGAGGATCGCGTCGAGAAGCTCATCGCCGCCGTCAACACGGAATTCGAGCCGTATGGCATCGACGTCGTGGTGCCCTGGGTGCGGCCGTGGACGCGTTCGGGTTTCGCCCATCGCAGCCTGTTCGATGACGTCATCGCGCACGAACTGGAAGCGCCGTGCGATCGTCTGGTCGCCTTCGTCGACCGCAACGCCGGCGACTTCCTGTGGGGCCTGCTGATGCCCGAGGTGCTGGGCAGCGTCGATGATCCCACCCACACGCGCGGCTTCGTCGTGGCGACGCAGGTGTCGCTCAACCAGGTGTTCACGCCGCCGGACAAGGCGACCGTCCACGAGTTCTACCATCTGCTCGGATGCCCGCATTCCGGTGCGCTGACCGACTGCTACACGCAGATCGCGGCACTCAAGCGCGGCATCGATCCGGCCGCTGATTTCCTGCCCGGCGTGGACGAGTACGGCCAGCTGCTGAAGACGCGGGACGCGGCCAACTACACCTTGCGCCAGGCCATCGCCGGGCAGTGACCCGGCGCGGCCTGCAACGGGGCCTGAAACTGGTATTGAAATCCGGGGTGCCGGTCGCGCAAGTCATTGATTCACCGTGGCCGACCCCGGGCGGGAATGCTGCGCTGCCGCTATAATGCCGGGCTTCCCACCGCTCCCGCAGGACGTCTCATGAGCATCGAACAGCTTGCCGAAACCGCCCAGGCCATGGTGGCCCCGGGCAAGGGCATCATCGCCATCGATGAGTCCACCAGCACCATTGCCAAGCGCTTCGCAGGCGTCGGCATCGAGAACACCGAAGAGAATCGCCGCGCTTACCGCGAGCTGCTGCTGGCCACGCCCAAGCTGAACGACTACATCTCCGGCGCGATCCTGTTCGACGAGACCATCCGCCAGTCGACCAAGAGCGGCATTCCGTTCGCCAAGTACATGTCCGACAACGGCATGATCCCGGGCATCAAGGTCGACAAGGGCACCCACGCGCTGGCCGGCTTCCCGGGCGAAGTCGTCACCGAGGGCCTGGACGGTCTGCGTGCGCGCCTGGAGGAGTACTACAAGCTCGGCGCGCGTTTCGCCAAGTGGCGCGCGGTGATCAACATCGGTGACGACATCCCGTCGGGCACCTGCATCGACTCCAACGCCCACGCGCTGGCCCGCTATGCGGCGCTGTGCCAGGAGCAGGGTCTGGTGCCGATGGTCGAGCCGGAAGTGATCATGGACGGTTCGCACGACATCGAGACCTGCTACGAGGTCACCGAGGTCACGCTGCGTTCGCTGTTCGCTTCGCTGTACGAGCACAACGTGATGCTGGAAGGCACCATCCTGAAGGCTTCCATGATCCTGCCGGGCACCACCAGCGGCGAGAAGGCCAGTGTCGAGGACGTGGCCGCGGCGACCCTGCAGTGCCTGAAGTCGACCGTGCCGGCGACCCTGCCGGGCATCGTGTTCCTGTCCGGTGGCCAGGCCGACGAGGACGCCACCGCGCACCTCAACGCCATGAACCAGATGGGCCCGAACCCGTGGCCGCTGTCGTTCTCCTACGGTCGCGCCATGCAGCAGGCAGCCCTGAAGCTGTGGTCGCAGGACCTGATCAACAACTTCGCCAAGGCCCAGCAGACCGTGTACGAGCGCGCTCGTGACAACGGCCTGGCCGCGCTTGGCCAGTGGAAGCAGGCTGCATAAGCGTCGCTTCTTGGAACCAGCAGAAAGGCCGGCCTCGTGCCGGCTTTTTTGTTGGCGGACCGACGTGACTAGTCGGCGATGACCGTGAAGTACGCCGCATCCGGCGTCCCGACGCTGCCGCTGGCGTCGCTGCCGCGGACGAAGACGACATGGCGGCCCGGCGCCAGGCCCTGCGTGTTCACCACCGCGCGGACACTCTCGCGACTGGTGTCCCAGGCGCCGTCGGCGGGCTGCATCGCGATCCTCGTCGCGCCGGCGGTCCACGGACGCTGGTTGAGGTAGGCCGAAGCAGCTCGAATCGCGTGCACCGGTTCGGCTCCGTTGCTCTGGTTGCTGCGGCCGTCGTCGATGGTGGCGGTCACGGTCACCGCCTGGCCAGCGCTGACGCTCGCTGGTGAAACCGTCACGGTCAGCGTGTCGGGCCCGGACGGATAGACGTAGGGCGCGGTCAGGTTGCGTGCGGTATAGCGCAATGCCGCCAGGTTCTTCGGCAGCGTGGTGGACTCGAATGTCGCGCAGCTCTCGAAGAAGGCCACGCCCATCTCGATCGTGTAACTGGGCACGCCGAGCAGGCCGTACATCGTGTCGGTGTTGGTTCCGTCGGCGACATACAGCCCGACCCACTGCTTCGGCGCATAGCCGTTGTGCCAGGCGATGCGACGGCCGAGCGTGCGCAGCGCCGTCGCGTTAGCCGTCGCCGTGGAGGAGTACGCCCACGGCCACAGCACCAGGCGCGAGTAGCTGTGCAGGTCGACGAACAGACCGCGATAGTCCTGCGGTGCCGCGGCCGTGGCGGCATCGCCGCGGCGATCCGGGAAGACACCGCCGCGCCAGGTGCCGTTCGCATCGGCGACACCGGCGATGTAACGAAGCAGATTCTGCGTTTCCGGCTCCGAACCCTGCTGCGGACCGCGGTAGGTGCCCGCGCACGGATTGCCGCTGGAGCCACCGGCGGCACCGTTCCAGCGGAACGGGAAATTGCGGTTGAGGTCGATGCCGTAATTGCTGGCCGTGCACGAACCGTTGCTGGTGTTGACGTTCTTCCGCCACGAGGCGCCGGCCTCGGCACGCTTGCGCCCGTCCGGATTGCCTTGCAAGGCGAAATGGAAGCGATAGGTGTCCAGCAGCCAGGTCGCCTCGGCGTTGTTGCCATATCCGTCGACCAGCCATTGCGCGAAGCGGGTCAGCACCTCCGCCGGCGTGTACTCGCGGGCATGGATGGAGCCCAGCAGCACCATGCTCGGCTTGTTGGCGATGCTGGCGTCGGTGGCGCTGTTGCCGAGCACCAGCACCTTCATCGGGTAACCCGCCGCCGGATCGCGACTGCGCAGCCAGCTCGGGCCGATGTCCACGACCCGCGCAAGATCCGGCCGGTCTCGCGCCATCTGCTGCATCGTGTCGTAGGTTTCCTCGACGGTGCGGTAGCAGGCGAACCCGGGGATCGCCTCGGTGCGTACCTGGCGGGATTGCAGCAGGGCTTCATCCACTTTGCGCATGCGTGCGGTTGCGACTTCGTCGACGCGCGCATCGACACCGGCCCTGCGCAGCGCAAGGTACTCGTCGTAGGTCGCCTCGAACGCGGCGGTACGGGCGCGCTCGTCGACGCTCACGTGCTGGAAGCGGGCTGCCAGGTACTGCAGCTGGGCGCGGTTCTCGTACTGGACGCTGACGAACAGCAGCGGGTCATCGCCGCCGACCGCGCCCGCGCCACTCGCGGCGGCCGACCATAACAACAGTGCAGCAAGTCCCGGGCGCATCAACCAGCTCCGATGGCGGACGTCCGGATCGTGCGCCGGTCCGGTGCAAATGCGGCTGAAGCCCACGCACGCGGTCATTTTACGGAGCGTTAACACGAGGCCTTAACACGCGGTGGGTTACCTATGACGGCGGCGTTAATCCGTCCTTTCCTGACCGGATCTGAGTTGGATCAAGGAAGCCGACGGAGCGGGGCGTCATCCTCGCTGTGAACGGAATGGATCTTCGTGATGGAGCCAGCCATGGGCCAGCCAGACCACGCGGTCATCAAGCGGCGCGAACGCATCGCCTTCCTGCTGTTGACCGCGGTCGTGTTCCCGCTGCTGACGGTGATGATCGTCGCCGGCTACGGTTTCCTGGTCTGGATCTGGCAGATGTTCGCCGGCCCGCCGACGGGCCACTGACATGTCCGCCGTGCCGGACCGCTCGCGTCGCGCGCTGCTGCTGGGCCGGAGCCAGGCTCGCGCGCCGCTGCGCCCGCCGTGGGCGCTGGCCGAAGCCGACTTCGTCGACGCCTGCACCGGCTGCGGCGCCTGCGTCGAACGCTGCCCCGAGCAGGTGCTCGTGCGCGGTGCCGCCGGCTACGCGGTGTTCGACCCGCGCCTGGGTGAGTGCACTTTCTGCGGCGATTGCGCCGACGCGTGCGAGCCGCGCGCGCTCGATCGCGCCGCTGTCGACGTTCCCTGGCGCACGCTCGCCAGTGCCGGCGATGCCTGCCTGCCGCGCCATGGCGTGGTCTGTTCGAGCTGTCGCGATGCCTGCCCGGAGCGGGCGATCGCGTTCCCCCTTTCGACGTCCGTACCGACGCCCGTCATCGACCCCGCGCGCTGCAATGGCTGTGGTGCCTGCGTGAGCGTGTGCCCGGTCGACGCACTGACACTGATGCAGCAGGAGCAGGCATGAGCAGCGACACCAGCGCCAACGAAGTCCACATCGCCAGCTTCGTCGTCCAGCACCGGGGCGAGGCGGCCGCTGCACTCGCGACCTGGATCGCCGCCAGCGACGACATGGAACTGGCGCGCAGCGAAGGCACGCGCAGCATCGTGTTGTGCGAATGCGCCGACCAGTACGGACTGCTCGATCGCATCGAAGCCCTGCGCGCCGTCCCGGGCGTCCTCAACGTGCTGCTGGTCTACCACCACGCCGAACCGGGCGATGCGCTCGACGCGCCCATGCCCACACTTACCGTCACCGGAGTCGCGCCATGACCACCCGTCGCGAGTTCATCCGCAATACCGCGGTCACCACCGCCGCGGCCGCCGCCGGCATGTCACTGCCGGGCGGCGCCGCCAACATCGTCACCGAAGGCGACCTGACCGCGTTGAAGTGGGACAAGGCGCCGTGCCGGTTCTGCGGCACCGGCTGCGGCGTCAATGTCGCCGTCAAGAGCGGCCGGGTGGTCGCCACGCACGGCGATGTCCATGCCGAGGTCAACCGCGGCATCAACTGCATCAAGGGCTACTTCCTGTCGAAGATCATGTACGGCAGCGACCGCCTGACCAAGCCGCTGCTGCGCAAGACCAACGGTGTCTATGCGAAGGAAGGCGATTTCGTCGAGGTCGAGTGGGACGAGGCCTTCGACGTCATGGCGGCGCAGTTCAAGCGCGTGCTCAAGAACAAGGGCGGTGATGGAATTGGCATGTTCGGTTCGGGCCAGTGGACGATCTTCGAAGGCTACGCCGCCAACAAGCTGATGAAGGCCGGCTTCCGCAGCAACCACATCGATCCCAACGCGCGCCATTGCATGGCATCGGCGGTGATGGGCTTCATGCGCACCTTCGGCATGGATGAGCCGATGGGCTGCTACGACGACTTCGAGCACGCCGACGCGTTCGTGCTGTGGGGCTCGAACATGGCCGAGATGCACCCGATCCTGTGGACGCGGGTGACAGACCGCCGCCTGACCAACCCCAACGTCAAGGTCGCCGTGCTGTCCACGTTCGAGCATCGCAGCTTCGAGCTGGCCGACATCCCGATCGTGTTCAAGCCGCAGACCGACCTGGTCATCCTCAACTACATCGCCAACCACATCATCAAGAGCGGCAAGGTCAACAAGGACTTCGTCGACAAGCACACAAGCTTCAAGCAGGGCAACGACGACATCGGCTATGGCCTGCGCCCCGAGCACCCGCTGGAGGTCAAGGCGAAGAACGCCAAGGATGCCAACGGCGGCAAGGTCATCGACTTCGACCAGTTCGCCGCGTTCGTGGCGCCGTACACGCTCGAGAAGACGGTCGAGATGACCGGCGTGGAAGCGGGCTGGCTGCAGAAACTGGCCGAGCTCTACGCCGACCCGAAGATCAAGGTCACCTCGTTCTGGACGATGGGCTTCAACCAGCACACGCGTGGCGTTTGGGCCAACAACATGGTCTACAACCTGCACCTGCTGACCGGCAAGATCGCCACGCCCGGCAACAGCCCGTTCTCGCTGACGGGGCAGCCGTCGGCCTGCGGCACCGCGCGCGAAGTCGGCACTTTCAGCCATCGCCTGCCGGCCGACATGGTGGTGACCAATCCCGAACACCGCAAGCACGCCGAAGAGATCTGGAAGATCCCGCACGGCATCATCAAGGAAAAGCCCGGCTACCACGCCGTCGAACAGAACCGCGCGCTCAAGGACGGCAAGCTCAACGCCTACTGGGTGCAGGTCAACAACAACATGCAGGCCGCGGCCAACCTGCGCGAAGAGGGCTGGCCGGGCTACCGCAATCCGGACAACTTCATCGTCGTCTCCGATGCCTATCCCACCGTGACCGCGCAGGCCGCCGACCTGGTGTTGCCGGCGGCGATGTGGGTGGAGAAGGAAGGCGCCTACGGCAACGCCGAGCGCCGCACCCAGTTCTGGCACCAGCTGGTCAATGCGCCGGCCCAGGCACGCTCGGACCTGTGGCAGTTGATGGAGTTCTCCAAGCGCTTCACCACCGACGAATGCTGGCCTGCGGAAATCCTCGCCGCCAACCCGGCCTTCAAGGGCAAGACCCTGTACGACGTGCTGTACCGCAATGGCAACGTCGACAAGTACCCGCTGGAGGACATCGAGAAGGGCTACGCCAACGACGAGTCCACGCACTTTGGCTACTACGTGCAGAAGGGATTGTTCGAGGAGTACGCGGCCTTTGGGCGTGGCCATGGCCATGACCTGGCTCCGTTCGACGACTACCACCGCACGCGCGGCCTGCGCTGGCCGGTGGTCAATGGCAAGGAGACGCGCTGGCGCTACCGCGAAGGCGCCGATCCCTACGTCAAGGCCGGCACCGGCTACCAGTTCTATGGAAACAAGGACAACCGCGCGGTGATCTGGGCGCTGCCCTACGAGCCGCCCGCCGAATCGCCGGACAAGGAATACGACATGTGGCTGGTGACCGGGCGCGTGCTCGAGCACTGGCATTCCGGCTCGATGACGATGCGCGTGCCGGAGCTGTACCGCAGCTTCCCGACCGCGGTGATCTTCATGAATCCAGACGATGCCAGGGCGCGCGGTTTGAAGCGCGGTGACGACGTGCGCGTGATTTCTCGCCGCGGCGAGATGCGCACCCGGGTGGAGACGCGCGGCCGCAACCGCATGCCGCCGGGCGTGGTGTTCGTGCCGTGGTTCGATGCCGGGCAGCTGATCAACAAGGTCACGCTCGATGCCACCGATCCGATCTCCAAGCAGACCGACTTCAAGAAGTGCGCGGTCAAGGTACTGGGCGCCTAGGAGGGCATCGCCATGCGCAACAAGCCTTTGTGGATTGCCGCCGGCATGACCGTCGGGTTGATGGCGCTGATCTTCTTCGCCGGCTGGCTGTTCGGGCGGATGGTCGGCAAGCACGAGCGCGCGTCGGAGGCGCGCGTCGCGGCGACCGCGCCGGCGGTGCCCGCGGAGTCCGCGATCGGTCGCACCGGTGCGCGCCAGCTCGATGCGCTGCGCCGTGGCGTACCGGTCGCCCAGGAAGCGGCGCCGCTGCCGATGGCGAGGGTGGAGAACGTCGACCGCAAGCGCGAGCGCGCCTACCCGATGCAACCACCGACCATCCCGCATGCCATCGACGGCTACCAGGTCGACAAGAACAGCAACCGCTGCATGCTCTGTCATGCACGCGCCAACGCCGAGAAGTTCCAGGCGCCGCCGGTCAGCGTGACCCACTACATGGATCGCGACGACCAGTTCCTGGCATCGATTTCCTCGCGCCGGTACTTCTGCAACCAGTGCCACGTGGTGCAGACCGACGCGCCGGTGCTGGTGGCCAACAACTTCGAGGACATCGACAAGGTCCTGGCGGCGGCTGAAGCGAAGGGGACTCCGTGATGTTCCGGCGCTGGTGGGAGCAACTCAAACCGTACCTGCGCACGTTGCGCTCGCCCAGCGTGCATTACAGCCTGGGTTTCCTGGTGGCCGCGGGGTTCATCGCCGGCATCCTGTTCTGGGGCGGGTTCAATACCGCGCTGGAGGCGACCAACACCGAAAAGTTCTGCACCGGTTGCCACGAGATGCACGACAACGTGTTCCAGGAACTCAAGTCGACGATCCACTACAGCAACCGCTCCGGCGTGCGCGCGACCTGCCCGGACTGCCATGTTCCGCATCAGTGGACCGACAAGATCGCGCGCAAGATGCAGGCATCGAAGGAAGTGTGGGGAAAGCTCTTTGGCACCATCAACACGCGCGAGAAGTTCCTCGACCACCGCCTGGAGCTGGCGATGCACGAGTGGTCGCGGTTGAAGGCCAACGATTCGCTGGAGTGCCGCAACTGCCACGACTACGACTCGATGGACCTGACCCGCCAGGGGTCGCGCGCATCGCAGATCCACAAGCGCTGGCTGGGCACGGGCGAGAAGACCTGCATCGATTGCCACAAGGGCGTGGCGCATCGCCTGCCGGACATGGCGGGCGTGCCGCAGGGCTGAGACCGCAGGAGCGAGCTTGCTCGCGAAGCCCCATGCGTTTGAACCGCTGCAAGCTTCGCGAGCAAGCTCGCTCCTACAGTAGGGAGCGGTAGCGTTGTGCCATCTCGGCACCGAAGCAGGCGAAGGTCACCGCGATCGGCTGCCTGTGCGCGACCTGCCAGGCATCCACTGTCGCCACCGCCAACGGCACCGCCTGTTCCGGAGGATAGCCGTAGACGCCGCAGCTGATGGCAGGGAAGGTGATCGACTCGACACCGTGCTGCAACGCCAGCTCCAGGCTGTTGCGATAACACGCTGCGAGCAACGCGGGCTCGCCGGCATCGCCGCCGTGCCAGATCGGGCCAACGGTGTGGATCACATGGCGCGCGGGCAGGCGATGGCCGCCGGTGATGCGCGCCTCGCCGGTCGGGCAGCGAACACCGGGGCGCACCTGCGGCAGCTTGCGGCACTCCTCGAGCAGGCCGGGGCCGGCGCCGCGATGGATCGCACCGTCGACGCCGCCGCCACCTAGCAGCGATTCATTGGCGGCATTGACGATCGCATCGACCGCCAGGATCGTGATGTCGCCTTCGAACACGTGCATGGTCATTGCAATCTCCGGGTCGTCCGTCGTCCCCGCCAATAACTCGTCATCCCCGCGAAGGCGGGGACCCAGCGACTTGAACGCCCGGCAAGTCACTGGGTTCCCGCCTTCGCGGGAATGACGGGGACAGGGCGACCGGTGATGTGTGGCCCGTGCGTCGCTACAACCCCGCCAGCCACTCGTCGTCCGAGCCCTCGTTGACACCCTCGAACAGGAACGTGCTCAGGTAACGCTCGCCGGTGTCGGGCAGCATCGCCAGGATCACCGAGCCCTTGTCGGCATTGCGCGCCACTTCCAGCGCCGCCGCCGCGGTGGCGCCGGCGGAGATGCCGACGAAGATGCCTTCCTCACTTGCCAGCCGCCGCGCGGTATCACGCGCGAGCACGTCGTCGATCGGCAGGATCGCGTCGGCGACGTCGCGGTTGAGCACCGCAGGAACGAAGTCGGGAGTCCAGCCCTGGATCTTGTGCGGCTGCCATTCCTTGCCCGACAGCAGCGCAGCGCCGGCCGGTTCGCAGGTGGTCACGCGCACTTCCGGGCGAGCGACCTTGAGCACCTCGCCCACGCCGGTGAGCGTGCCGCCCGTGCCCCAGCCGGTGACGAAATGATCGAGCCGGCGTCCGGCGAAATCGCGCAGGATCTCGGCCGCGGTGGTCTGGCGGTGGTAGGCCGGGTTGGCCTCGTTCTCGAACTGGCGCGCGAGGAACCAACCGTGCTTCTTCGCCAGCTCCTCGGCGCGGCGCACCATGCCGCTGCCGCGTTCGGCGGCCGGGGTCAGGATGACCTTGGCGCCGAAGGCGCGCATCAGCTTGCGGCGCTCCATCGAGAATGTTTCCGACATGGTCGCGACGAACTTGTAGCCGCGCGCGGCGCAGACCATGGCCAGCGCCACGCCGGTGTTGCCCGAGGTCGCCTCCACCACCGTGTCGCCCGGTTTGAGCTGGCCGCGCGCTTCGGCGTCCAGGATGATCGCCAGCGCCAGACGGTCCTTCACGGAGCCACCGGGATTGAAGGCTTCCACCTTGGCGTAGACGGTGACGTGGTCGGGAGCGAGGCGGTGCAGGCGCACTACGGGTGTGCGGCCAATCGTGTCGAGGATGCTGTCGTGGATCATTTCTTTCGACTCCAGGCTGGGGTGGGAAGTCGTGCGGGCCGTCGCGTGGCGAGGGCCAGGCGCCGCGGGAGGGCGCCGGCAGCGTGATCGCCGCCGCAGATTGCCACAGTCCGGGCCCGCCGGGAGCCCCGGGGCGGGACCTGAGAGCCCCGTCTCGCCGGGCGCAGGCCGGGCGGCGCCGGCTGTGCACAGTGAGCTGTCAACCAATGGCCTACGCGGGCGTTAACCCCGGACAGCTAGAATCCAATGGTTTGGGCACGCCGCTGCCCCACGTTCAGAGAGACGCATGCGACTTACCCCGGGATTCCAAGCCAGCTGCCTGCTGGTTTTCGCCTTCGCGCTGGCCGCGTGCGGCAGCAATGACGCCAAGCAGCGCGACGGCGGCGGCGATCGTCCGATCCCGGTGACCACCCAGCAGGTGACGATGCAGCCCTGGAGCGACACCGTGATGGCGCTGGGCAACGTCAAGGCACGCGAGTCGATCACGGTCAGCGCCAAGGTCAGCGAGACGGTGGAGCAGGTGCATTTCAACAGCGGCGATGTAGTGATTGCCGGCGCGCCGCTGATCACCCTGACCGGCCGCCAGCAGCAGGCCGCCCTGGCCCAGGCCGAAGCAGCGGCAAATGAATCCGAGCAGCTGTTCCAGCGCCAGACCGAGCTGGCCGGGCAGCAGTTGATCGCACGCTCCACGCTCGACACCCAGCGCGCCGCGCGCGACGTCGCCCGCGCCCGCGTCGCGCAGATGCGCGCCGACATCGGCGACCGCGTGATCCGCGCGCCATTCAGCGGCGTACTGGGCATTCGCCAGGTCAGCCCGGGCGCGCTGGTCACGCCGGGCACGCCGATCGCCACGCTCGACGACACCGCGCGCGTCTATGTCGACTTCCCGGTGCAGGAAGCGATGCTGGCCAGCCTCGCCGTCGGCCAGCAGGTCAGCGGTACCAGCACGGCCTATCCGGGCCGCCGCTTCGAAGGCGTGGTCAGCACGATCGATGCGCGCGTCGACGAAGCCACCCGCGCGATCACTGTACGCGGCGACTTCGCCAACGATGGTCGCGAACTGCGCCCGGGCATGCTGCTGCAGGTGACCCTGGTGCGGCCGGAGCGGCAGGCGCTGCTGGTGCCGGAAATCTCGATCGTGCAGGTCGGCACCGACAGCTTCGTCTACCGGGTCAAGCCCGATTCCTCGGTCGAGCGCGCCGACGTCAAGGTCGGCAGCCGCCGCGACGGCAAGGCCGAAGTGACGCAGGGACTCAAGGTCGGCGACCGCATCGTCGTCGACGGCACCGGCAAGCTGCGCGTGGGCAGCCGAATCACTGACCTGAAGGCCGACCAGAAAGCAGGCGCCCATGTCGATGGCAGCACCGCGACGGCCAACCGGGGCTGAGCCATGAACCTGTCCGATCTGTCGATCCGCCGCCCCGTGTTCGCCACGGTGATGAGCCTGCTGCTCATCGTGCTCGGCGTGATGGCGTTCTCGCGCCTGACCCTGCGCGAACTGCCCGCCATCGATCCGCCGATCGTGTCAGTGGACGTTAACTACCCCGGCGCCTCGGCGGCGGTGGTCGAAACCCGCATCACCCAGATCCTCGAGGACGCGCTGGCCGGCATCGAGGGCATCGAGACGATCGAGTCGCGCAGCATCAACGGCCGCGCATCGATCAGCATCGAGTTCACCCTGTCGCGCGAGATCGAAGCGGCGGCCAACGACGTGCGCGATGCGGTCAGCCGCGTCAGCAACCGCATGCCCGAGGAAGCCGACCCGCCGCAGATCGAGAAGGTCGAGGCCGACGCCGATCCGATCCTCTGGCTCAACATGAGCTCGACCAGGCTGGACACGCTGCAGCTGTCCGACTACGCAGAGCGCTACGTGGTCGATCGGCTCTCGTCCGTCGACGGCGTCGCCCAGGTCCGCATCGGCGGCCAGCAGCGCTACGCGATGCGCGTGTGGATCGACCGTGACGCGCTGGCCGCGCGCGGCATCACCGTCAACGACGTCGAGAACGCGCTGGAAGCCGAGAACGTCGAGCTTCCCGCCGGTCGCATCGAGTCCAACGCCCGCGACTTCACCCTGCGCGTGGCGCGCAGCTACCAGAAGCCCGAAGACTTCGCCCAGATCCCGCTGGCCAAGGGCACCGACGGCTACGTCGTGCGCCTGGGCGACGTGGCCAGGATCGAGCTGGCCTCGGCCGAGCGCCGCGCCTACTACCGCAGCAACGGCGAGCCGAATATCGGCCTGGGCATCGTCAAGACCTCCACCGCCAACAGCCTCGATGTCGCCCGCGCCGTCCGCGCCGAGGCGGAGCAGGTGCAGAAGACGCTTCCGCAGGGCACCAAGATCTTCGTCGCCTTCGACACCACGGTGTTCATCGAATCGGCGGTCGAGCGCGTCTACCACACGCTGGTCGAGGCGATCGTGCTGGTGCTGCTGGTGATCTGGCTGTTCCTGGGCAGTTTCCGCGCCGCGCTCATCCCGGCCGTGACCGTGCCGGTGTGCCTGATCGCCGCGTTCATTCCGCTGTACCTGTTCGGCTTCTCGATCAACCTGCTGACGCTGCTGGCGCTGGTGCTGTGCATCGGCCTGGTGGTCGACGACGCGATCGTGGTGCTGGAGAACATCCAGCGCCGCATCGACCTGGGCGAGCCGCGCCTGGTCGCGGCCAAGCGCGGCACCAAGCAGGTTGCCTTCGCGGTGATCGCCACGACCGCGGTGCTGGTCGCGGTGTTCCTGCCGGTCGGCTTCATGGAGGGCAACACCGGTCGCCTGTTCCGCGAGCTGTCGGTGGCACTGGCCGGCGCGGTGGCGCTGTCGGCCTTCGTCGCGCTGACGCTGACCCCGATGATGTCGTCCAAGCTGGTGCGTGCGCACAGCGAGGAGAAATCCAACCCGATCAACCGCTGGGTCAATGCGCGTTTGGACGGCATCGGCAAGCGCTATCGCCGCTTCCTCGATGGCAGCGTCGACCGCCCGTGGATCTTTGCCGGCATCATGCTCGCGGCGATCGCGGTGAGCGTGGTGCTGTTCAAGGTGGTGCCGTCGGAACTGGCACCGCCCGAGGACCGCGGCTCGTTCCAGATCAGCATCCTCGGCCCGGAAGGCGCCGGTTTCGACTACACGGTCGGGCAGGTGCAGCAGGTCGAGAAGATCGTCGCCGCGCACACCGGCAACGATGGCGTGATCCAGCGCTACAACCCGCGCGTGCCCGGCGGCTTCGGCGCCAGTGAAGAGATGCACACCGGCCGCATCGCTGTGTTCCTGAAGGACTGGAAGGAACGCGACATCAGCACCGCCGACGTCGCCAAGCAGCTGCAGGGCGAACTGGCCGGCCTGCCTGGCGTGCGCGCGATGCCGCAGGTCAGCGGTGGCCTGGTGCGCGGTCGCGGCCAGCCGATCAACATCGTCCTCGGCGGCCCCGAGTACGCCGAGCTGGCGCAGTGGCGCGACAAGCTGCTGGCGAAGATGGAGCAGAACCCGGGCTTCTTCTCGACCGACTCCGACTACAAGGAAACGCGTCCGCAGATGCGCGTGGAGATCGACCGCCAGCGCGCAGCCGATCTTGGCGTGCCGGTGACCGACATCGGTCATGCCCTGGAAACGATGATGGGCAGCCGCCGCGTCACCACCTTCGTGCAGAACGGCGAGGAGTACGACGTCATCGTCCAGTCCGACCGCGAACTGCGCGCCTCGCCGGCCGACCTGGAAGCGATCCAGGTGCGTGCGCGCGACGGTGCGTTGATCCCGCTGTCGAACCTGGTGACGCTGCGCGAGCTGGCCGAGCCGGGCAGCCTCAACCGCTTCAACCGCCTGCGCGCGATCACGATCAGTGCTGGCCTGACGCCGGGCTATCGCATGGGCGAAGCCATGCAGTGGCTGGAGAAGACGGTGCAGGAAGAACTGCCCGACCATGCCCAGATCGACTGGAAGGGCGAATCGCGCGAGTACCTCAAGGCCGGCGGCGCAGTGCTGCTGACCTTCACCCTGGCGCTGCTGATCGTGTACCTGGTGCTGGCAGCGCAGTTCGAAAGCTTCATCCACCCGTTCGTGATCATGCTGACGGTGCCGCTGGGCGTGCTTGGCGCGCTGATCGGCCTGGCATTGACCGGTGGCACGCTCAATCTGTTCAGTCAGATCGGCATCGTCATGCTGGTGGGCCTGGCGGCGAAGAACGGCATCCTGATCGTCGAGTTCGCCAACCAGTTGCGCGATGAAGGCCGCAGCATCCACCAGGCGATCGTCGAAGCGTCGGCGGTCCGCCTGCGTCCGATCCTGATGACGTCCATTGCAACGGTGGTCGGTGCGGTGCCGCTGGTGCTTGCCGGCGGCCCGGGCTCGGCGAGCCGCGCGACGATCGGCATCGTGGTGATCTTCGGCGTGTCGTTCTCGACCCTGCTGTCGTTGTTCGTGGTGCCGGCGTTCTATGTGTTGCTGGCCAAGTACACGAAGTCGCCCGAGGCAGTTTCGCAGGAGCTGGAGAAGCTGGAAGCGGAAACCCCGTCGGTGGGCGGTCACGCCTGACACAACGTCATCCCGGCGAACGCCGGGATCCAGTCTGACGTTGCCGTTTGCTCATCGGCCCTGCATTCAGGCCGGGCCGATCAGAGCTTGGCGTTCTTTGGACTCCCAGGCGCCGGCTCGATACCCCAGTCCAGGTACCACTGCTCGCCCTGCGTCTCGACCGGATGCATGGTGCGCCCCGAGCCGTTGCCGCAAGCCAGCGAATCAGTCGCGCAATAGCGATCGCAGCCCCAGCAGATCCGCTCGGGATGCTTGGGATTCAATGGAAAGTTCTTCGCCATGTACGCGATGCTTCAGTTGACGCTTGCGATCAATCTAGTCGACGCAACCTCGACGTGCCTTGACCTGGATCAGGTCTTGGCGAAACCCGACCGACCGACCGGTTGCCTGGCTGAATGTCACGCCGGCGCTCAGATCAGTCCTATGTACGTGTGCCGTTGCTTCTGGGACCTTCACATCCACAACCGGTTCGCTGACGCAACCCGGAAACCAATCGGTGGATTTGACTCCAATGTGCAAGAAGCAAACTCAGGTCCTGAACGCCGCGTTGCTCCGCTGTGTCGCGGTCGGCTGACGCGACGTCATGCTCAAGCAATCGTTTGGCAAGGCGGCGGCGGTGTTGCTGGCTGTATGGGCGTTGGCGGGGTGTGGTGACGAAGGGCGCGCATCGACGCAAGCGGCAGTCCCGACGGCGGAGCCGGTGCCGTTGGCAAGCACTCCGGGCAGTTCCGATGCGCCGGGTGGAAGGATGGTCTACAACCCCAGGACCGATGAAATGCTGTTCGTCTTCGACGAACTCGGTACGGCATTGACGATCCCCCACCTCTGGCAGGAAGGCGACGTCAGCATCGAGAAACTGGTCATGGCGGGCGATGGCAATCCCGAGCGCGCATATGGCGCACGGTTCCACCCTGTGCACGAGAAGCCGCAGTCGCATTACCACGTGGCCCTGATCCGCGTGTACGACGAGGCGCGCTGGATGTCGTTGCGTGATGTCGACCACGCGGGCGAGATCGAACTGGGCCACATGGACGGCAAGGTCTATTCCTATGCGATCGTCCAGGCCAATCCGTTGCCTGACGGGACGGCGGAATCGAAACGCTTCGACCAGCTGGTGATCCCTGCCAAGGACGCTCCCGGACAGCTGGCCATCAGGAAGGCGTCGTAGCGTTGCCTTGAGGCAATTCGGATGGATTCGGCCGTATGAGGTCGATAGTTTTCGCAATGTTCGCAGGTCGCCATTCCGGCACCTGCGACGAACAAAAAAGCGCAGCAGCGCACCTCAACGGAGCAGAAAACAATGGCCGTATCCAACACAGTGGTCCAGGTCCCGTGAACAATCCAGGCCCGTCAATGTTCGAGAACATCATTGAACAAGCAACCGATCTGATCGGAGACAGGAAGAAAGCGTCGCAGTTGGTGGGCATGCTGGTGGCGCTCATCTTCAACGAGAAGCGTGGCGGTGCGGGCGGTTTCGTCCAGGCATTCCGCAACGCCAACCTGGGCCACCTGGTGACTTCCTGGCTGGGCAACAACATCAAGATTCCCATCAGCAGCAACCAGCTCGAATCCGTACTGGGTCCGGCATTGCTCGGCTCCATGGCTTCGCGCCTGGCGTTGACGCAGACCACTACGATGGAAGCGACGGCGAAGGTCCTGCCCGAGGTGGTTGGCGCGCTCGGTCACCACGGCCATATGCCCACAGGCTCGGTCGTACCGGAACCGCTGCGCGGCCTGGTGGATGGCATCGGCGATTTCGTCGGCACCCTGGGGCAGTGGGGCTGGGGCGGAGTCGCGGCAGGCACGGCGGCGGTGGCTGGCGGGATCCGCGTGGTCGACCGGACCGTGCTGAACCCTGCGCCGGCGCCTCGCAAACGGTCCAGTGGCCTGCTGTTCTGGCTGCTCCTGCTGGGCGCGTTTCTCGGCGCGCTGCTGCTGTACCTCGGTTACTCGCAGCAGCCGTCGCCCAGCGCAGCAGTGGAAACGCGTGCACCGGCGCCTGCCGCCGCGGTCGAACAGGTCAAACCTCGCTTCGCGATCGAGAACCTGGACGGCAAGGTCGCAGTCAACGGCCAGTTGGCCAGCGAGTCGGAGAAGTTGCGCTTGATGGACGCGCTGCGGGCCACCTTCGGCGCCGACAACGTCAGCGGCGACATGACGGTGGACACGACCACGGCGCCGGCCCGCTGGATGGACAAGCTGATCGCACTGCTGCCGGAGCTCAAGCGCAGCGGCGTCAAGCTCGGGTTCGAAGGTGACAGGCTGCAGCTGGACACTTCGGCGCTGCCGGAAGACCAGCGGTTCGCGTTGTCGCAGAAGCTGCGTGCCGATTTCGCCGGCCTGCAGATCTCCGGACTGTGGGACAAGGCGATGGCGGCGTTGTCGATGCTCAAGGGAGGCTTCACCTCCGACGACCTGGTGAAGGCCCTGAACCTGTCGACGATCTATTTCGAGACCGGCTCGAGCGCGATCACCGGCGACAGCATGGAAACGCTGGTCAAGGCCGCCGATGCGATCAAGGCCGCACCCGCGGGGACGCGCATCGAGATCGGTGGTCACACCGACAACTCGGGCGACGCCAACATGAACATGGCCGTTTCCCTACAACGTGCGCAGGCCGTGCAGGCCAAGCTGGTCGAATTGGGCGTGGCCGCCGGCACGCTCGAGGCGCGCGGATTCGGCCAGGAAAAGCCGATCGCCGACAACGCCACCGAGGAAGGTCGCGCGCAGAACCGGCGCATTGAGTTCTCGGCGTTGAAGAACTGAGGGTTGCCAAGAGCAACGTCCCTGGGTTCCCGCCTTCGCGGGAATGACGGATTGAAGACGAAGACGGGGCAATGAAATGCCGCTGCGTCGTTCGACGGGCCGGGGATTGATCCGCAGTGGGCCATGGATGGCCCACGCCCCGCATCAGACAGGATGTCTGACTAAGGGGCGGAGCAATCCCCGGCCCGGCGGACGACGCCGTTCCGAAGGCTCACAACCGACCCACGACGCCGAACACGCAACAGCGCACAAGTGATGGTTCGCGACCGCCGCAACCGTTACCCTTGCGGCATGTCCGCACCTCCCCACCGGCACGATTTTCGCGACGTGCGCCTGGCCGGTGACAGCTTCGTGCTGCGGCCATGGCGCCACGACGACCTCGAAAGCCTGCTGGCGCATGCCGACGACCCCTCCATCGTCCGCGGTCTCAGCGATCGCTTCCCGCACCCGTACACGCGCGAGGACGGCGAGCGTTTCCTGGCCGGCGACGTGGTCGACCTGGACGACCCCGTCTTCGCCATCGAAGTCGACGGCCACGCCTGCGGCGGCATCGGCGCCGTGCCCGGCCAGGCCGACCGGCGGCACTCCGCGCAGATGGGCTACTGGCTCGGCCAGGCCCTGTGGGGTCGCGGGATCATGACGCGCGCCGTGGCACTGTACGCACCATGGCTGATGCGCGAACTGGAGCTGTATCGCCTGCAGGCGACCGTGCTCGACAGCAACCCCGCGTCGGCGCGCGTGCTGCAGAAGAACGGATTCGAAGAAGAGGGCGCACAACGTTGCGCCGTAGTGAAGTTCGGCGTGGTGCATGACCTGCGCGTGTTCGCGAAGGTGAGCCCGCCAATGAGAAGGAACCAGACAGATGCGACATGATCCGCCGGGCAAGCCGCCGCGTGGTCCGCGGCAACCTCCCACCGGCCAGCCCGGCACTGGAGGGCCCAGCACAGGACCATGGGGTCGCCCGCCGCGCGATCGCGGCGACGCCCCTCCGGAACGCGAGGCGCGACCGCCACGGGCTCCTTACGCGCCGCGCCCCGCCGAACCTTCGCACGAAGGCGATCACGAGCTGGGTCCATCGGCACGCGAGCGTCGCAACGTCGAGCTGCGCCTGTACGGCCTTAACGCCGTGCGCGCCGTCTTCGCCAAGCGACCGCAGGCGATCCGCAAGCTGTACCTGGCCGAGGCGCGCATCCCGGCACTGCAGCCGATCCTGAAATGGTGCGTTGCCAACCGCGTCGGCTACCGCGTCGTCGACGAGGAAGACCTGCACAAGCTCGCCGCCAGCACCCACCACGAAGGCGTCGTCGCCGACGTCCTGCGCGAGGAACCGCTGGGACTGTCGAACTGGCTGCGTGACCTGCCGGCCGGTCCGCAATGCGCGATCTGGCTCGACGGCGTCGGCAACCCGCACAACTTCGGCGCGATCCTGCGCTCGGCCGCGCATTTCGGCGTCGGCGCGATCCTGTTGCCGAAGCATTCGACCCTGTCACTGTCGGGCGCCGCGGCGCGCGTCGCCGAAGGTGGCGCCGAGGTCGTGCCGATGGTGCGCCTGGGCCGCACCGACAACACCATCGCGCAATTGCGCAGCACCGGCTTCACCCTGGCCGCCACGGTGGTGCAGGGCGGCAGCGACCTGTTCTCGGCACCGCTGCCGCAGCGAGTGATCTACGTGCTCGGCGCGGAAGGCGAGGGCATGGATCGCGAGCTGGCCGCGGCCTGTGACCTGCGCCTGTCGATTCCCGGAACGGGCGCGGTCGAGAGCCTCAATGTCGGGGCCGCCGCGGCAGTTCTGCTGGCGAGTTGGCGCGCGCGCAGCTGACACGCGCCGTACCATTGCAACCCTCGCGGCGCTGATCGTATCCCTTGGCCCAAGGCCGGCGGCGTTCCGCTGGCCTTTCCAAGGAGAGTTCATGATCAAGCGATCGTTTGCACTGGTGGCCCTGATGGCCGCATGCCTGTTCGCGCAGGCGCAGGAATGTCCCGACCGTTCGTCCTACGAACCGTCGCGGGAAATCATCGCCGACATGCAGCACATCGTCGCGCCGAGCGGTGTGCAGGAGTCCTACAAGACCCGCATCGGCGGCGTCGAACAGTGGCTCAACGTGCGCGGCCAGGACCGCGACAACCCGATGATCCTGTTCGTCCACGGCGGTCCGGCGGCGCCGATCACGCCGACCACCTGGCAGTTCCAGCGGCCGATGGAGGAGTACTTCACGGTCGTCAACTGGGATCAGCGCGGTGCCGGCAAGACCTACAACGAGACCACGCCGCCGGAGTCGATCGGCGACAGCATCCACATCCCGCGCTACGTCGACGACGCGATCGAGGTCGCCGAGTACCTGCGCAAGCGTTACCACAAGGACAAGCTGATCCTGGTCGGGCACAGCTGGGGCACGATCGTCGGCATGGGCGCCGCGCTCAAGCGCCCGGACCTGTTTTACGCCTACGTCGGCATCGGCCAGGTCATCAACACGCGCGACAACGAGCGCATCAGCTACGACTATGGTGTCGAGCAGGCGAAGGCGCACAAGAACGAAGAGGCGATGCGTGAACTGGCGTCCATCGCGCCGTACCCGGGCAACACGCCGATCACCCGCGACCGCATCATCCTCGCGCGCAAGTGGCCGCAGTTCTACGGTGGCCTGACCGCGTTCCGCGAAGACTCCAACTACTACTACCGCGGTCCGCGCCTGTCGCCCGACTACAACGACATGGACCGCTGCGCGATCAACCTGGGCAGCGTCTTCAGCCTCGGCCGGTTGCTGCCGGAATTCCTCGAGGTCGACTTCAAGGGCGTGCGTTCGTTCCCGATCCCGGTGGTGATGTTCATGGGGCGCCACGACTACACCACGCCGTCGCAACCGACCGAAGCCTGGTTGCGTCAGCTCAAGGCGCCGTACAAGCAGGGCGTCTGGTTCGAGCGTTCCGCCCACATGATGCCGTGGGAAGAACCGGGCAAGACCCTGGCCAGCCTGCTGCAGTACGTGCGGCCGCTGGCCACCGGCGAGGCGCCGCCGCGCTGACGACGGCGGGGCGTCAGGGTGCCTGCGGCGTGGCGCGCCGCGCCGCGAGCACCTTGCCGATGAACTGGTCCAGCGCATCGCCGCGGTCGATCCAGCGCACCACGATCAGCAGGTCGTTGTCGCGATCGATGTAGACGATGTTCTGGCCGTTGCCGCGGAAGGTGACGCTGCTGGCCGGTGCCGACGGCAGCGCTTTGCGGCCGGTGTTGAGGAACCAGTTGCAGTAGCCGTAGTCGTCCTTGTCCGCGCCCGGCATGCGCGCCTTGGCGATCCACTGCGGCGAGATGATCTGCCGGTCCTGCCAGCGGCCGTCGCGCAGGAACAGGTAACCGAAGCGGGCCAGGTCCCAGCTGTCGATGAACATGCCGCCGCCCCAGTGGCCGCCGCCGGAAACCGACTGCATCTGCTGGCCGTCGAGTTCGATCCATGAATTGCGGTAGCCGTGCCAGCGCCAGCGGCTGCTGGCTCCGATCGGGTCCATGACGCGCTCGCGCAGTACCTGCGGCAGCGGCTGGCGCCACACCTGCAGCGCTGCCAGCGCGAGCACGTTCACCCGCACGTCGTTGTACATGTAATGGCTGCCCGGCGCGTGGCGCGCGCGCTGCGGCCATTGCTCCTGCGGACCGGACGGCCGGTCTGCCCAGTCCGGCTTGCCCCACAGCGTGCCCTCCCAGTCGCTGGTCTGGCGCAGCAGGTGCTCCCAGGTGATCGGCGCGTTGTGTTCCGACGCGAACAGGTCGATGTCGCGCGGCATGTATCCGGCAACGCGATCGTTGGTATCGCCAATCCGTCCGTCCTGCCAGGCCAGCCCGACCACGGTGCTTAGGAAGGTCTTGGTGACGCTGTGGCTCATATCGAGACTTCGCGTGTCGCCGAACTCGGCGATCACGCGCCCGCGATGGACGATCAGGCCATTGATGCCGGCGCGTTCCGCGGTTGGTCCGATCAGGCCGCCGAAGTACGGTTCCTTGCTGCCGAAACTCTGCGCCAGCGATGTCGCCTGGTCGCGCGGCTCCGGTGCCTCGTGTGCCTGGGCGAAGGCGATGGCCTGCTGCAGGCGCTGCGGATCGAAGCCGGCCTGGGCCGGGGTCATCCGCTGCCAGTCGCCGCGGGGCGGGAAGTAAGGTGATGCGCCGTAGCTTGATGCGCTCTCGCCTGCAGCGGCGACAAACGACACCAGCAGCAACAACAGGCCCAGTGCGCGCAGGGGAAGAAGCGGGGAGGAGTCGGGCTTGGCGGGCATGGGTTGTCGAGTGGCGCAGGCGGTCGCCGGAGGATAGCGGACGCACGCGGCCCCAGGCCCGGCCATCGGTCACGCCGACTTAACTTTTCGGGTGCAATCGTCCGCTGACACTGGAGCGCCCCGGCAACCGGAGCGACGCAGGTGCGGAGGGGACAACATGAAACTCAAGCGCGTGGCAGGCTTCGGCGCTGTCGTCGTGGTGCTTGCGATGCTGGCGTTCCTGGTCGCCTGGTGGCGTTCGGACAACACCTGCAGTGATCCGGTGACGATGCCGGTGCATCCGATGAAGGCGGTCACCTATTGCGACTACGGCACCGCCGATACGCTGCGCTATGGCGAAGTCGAGAAGCCGACTCCGGCCGACGATGAGGTACTGGTGCGCGTGCGCAATGCAGCGGTCAACCCGCTCGACTGGCACTACATGCGCGGGACGCCTTATCTGATGCGCATGGGCACAGGCCTGCGCCGGCCGGAAGTGATCCGGTTGGGTGTCGACTATTCCGGCACGGTCGAAGCAGTGGGAAAGGGCGTCACCCGCTTCAAACCCGGCGACGACGTATTCGGTGGCCGTACCGGCGCCTTCGCCCAGTACGTCGTGGTCAAGCAGGACCGCGCGATCGTCGCCAAGCCCGCCAACCTCGGCTTCGAACAGGCGGCCGGCGTGCCGATCGCCGCGATCACCGCACTGCAGGGCCTTCGTGATGGCGGCAAGCTGAAGGCCGGTCAGAGCGTGCTGATCAATGGCGCCTCGGGCGGCGTCGGCACGTTTGCCGTGCAGATCGCAAAGACGATGGGTGCCAACGTCACCGGCGTATGCAGCACGCGCAATGTCGCGCTGGTGCAATCGCTCGGTGCCGACCGGGTGATCGACTACAAGACCAGCGATTACACCCAGGGCACGCAGAAGTACGACGTGATCCTCGACAACGTCGGCAACCGTTCCCTTGCCGAGAACCGGCGCGTGCTCAAGCCCGATGGCCACTACGTGCTGATTGGCGGCGGCGGGCCCGACGACGGTCGCTGGATCGGACCGATGATCAATCCGATCGGCGCCGCGGTGGCGTCGTGGTTCGTGCCGCAGAAGATGGGCATGGTGCTGGCCGAGCTCAACCAGAAGGACCTGACCGTTCTCGCCGACCTGATGGCGTCGGGCAAGGTCACGCCGGTCATCGATCGCACGTATCCGCTGGCGGAACTGCCCGACGCGATCCGCTATCTCGAAACCGGTCGCGCCCGCGGCAAGGTGATCATCATGGTGCCGTGATCGTCGCGCGCTGCGTCGACGCTGCCGTTGCCAGCGCGTCGGTGGCCTCCACCAACGCATCGACGATCGCAGGATCCGCAGCGCTGTGCCCGGCCAGCACGATCCGCAGCCGCGCCTGCGGCCACGCTGCGGCGAGGTCGCAGGCCGCACGCACCGGGCAGATGATGTCGTAGCGACCGTGCACGATGGTGGCCGGAATATGGCGGATGCGGTCGACGTCGCGCAGCAGCTGGTCGTGTTCGAGGAACATGCCGTGGCGGAAGTAGTGCGCCTCGGCACGGGCCACGGCCAGGGCCACCTGCGGATCGGCGAAATTGCCCGGTTCGTCCGGGTCGTGCAGCAGCGTCGTGCTGCCGCCTTCCCAATGCCCCCACGCATGTGCCGCGGCCAGGCGCGTGGCTTCGTCCTCGCTGTCGAGGCGACGCCAGTAGGCCTCGATCATGTCGCCTCGCTCTTGTTCCGGAATGTGCGCCAGGTAATGCGCCCAGCGCTCGGGAAAGATCTGCGAAGCGCCGCCGTCGAGTTCGTTGAACCAGCGCAGCTCGTACGAACGACCCAGGAAGATACCGCGCAAAATGAGGTCGGTGACGCGCTCGGGATGCGACTGCGCATAGGCCAGCGCCAGCGTCGATCCCCAGGAGCCGCCGAACACGGCCCAGCGCTCGATGCCCAGGTGCTCGCGGATGGTTTCGATGTCGGCCACCAGGTGCCAGGTGGTGTTGCCGCGCAGCTCCGCGTGTGGCGTCGACTTGCCCGCGCCGCGCTGGTCGAACAGCACGATCCTGTACCTGGCCGGATCGAAGAAGCGGCGATGGTAGGGCGAGACGCCCGCGCCGGGGCCGCCGTGCAGGAACACCACCGGAATGCCGTCGCGATTGCCGCACTCTTCGACGTGCAGCTCGTGGATCGGGTCCACGGCAAGACGGAAGCTGCGGTAGGGCTCGATCTCCGGATACAGGTCGCGCACGGTCGGGGTCCTGGTTGAACGCACCCCCGAAGTCTTGCATGCGCGCACGGGCTTCGCACCCGCACCGCACTCGTCGCCGTCAATGCTGATCGCGCGCAGGTTCGGGCCCGGCTTCGGGCAAGGTCGCGAAAAGGTCGGAGGTGGAGCTCTCGCTGCGCGCCTGCACGAACGGATGGCCCAGCGTCTGGCTTGGATACTCGCCGAACAGCTCGTGGTACTCCGAGGCCATGCGGCCGCCGTGCGCGTATCCGAAGCGCGCGGAGATGGCGGCCACCGTGGTGTCGTAGGGGCTGGCGCGTTCGAGTGCGTCGTGCAGCATCTGCAAGCGTCGCAGGCGCAGGTAACGGCTCGGACCGAGGTCGAACTGTTCCTTGATGATGGTGCGCAGCGTGCGCTCGCTGATGCCAGTCACCCGGCACAGGTCCGCCAGGCGCAATGGCCAATGTTGCTGGTCAATGAGTTCGAGCACCCGCGAAACCGTGGCGACCCGGGATGTCCTCGGCCTGCCGCGTGCAGCGTGCTCCCGTGGTGACGCGTCGATCGCTGGAGTACCCATCGAGAGGCTCCGATCGCTTCATCCTGTCCGGAAAGACGCGTGGAGCATGCGCCAGCGAGTTCGCAGCGTCATTAGCACGACGTGGCGAACTTTCGCTTCGGTCGGCTGAATGCGTGGGCCCGGGGTTGCAACCGACGAACGGTAGGTCGGTTTGACGCGCGGATTACTTCGGCATCACGGGCGGTGCACAAGCACCGCCCGTGATCGATGCACTTGCGGCAATTACTTGCCCGGCTCCGCCTTCGGTTCGCTGCCGAAGTCGCCTTCCGCCGACGCCGCCAGGTAAGCGAACACCGCGTAGGCGGCGACGTTCTGCGCCAGTGCCTTCGGATCGATCTTGTCGAAGGTGTCGTCCGGCGTGTGGTGCAGGTCGAAATAGTCCGTGCCGTCCTGCGCCAGGCGTGCCCAGGCCAGGCCCTTCTCGGCGAACGGACTGATGTCCGGGCCGGGACCGCCCTTGCCGGGTGCGTGCGCGATGCCGAGCGGTGCCAAGGCTTGGGCGATCTGCTCGTCGGCCTGCCTGGCGTACTCCGGTGCCGAGCTCGAGTACTCGTAGATGCGGCCGGCGCCGAAGTCGCTCTCGGCGCCGATCTGGTGCTTGCGCAGGTCGGCGACGTGCGCATTCGCATACGCCTTGCCACCGTGCAGGCCTTGTTCCTCGTTGGCGAAGGCGACCACGCGGATGGTGCGCGCCGGTCGCTGCTTGAGGTTGCCGATCAGCTTGCCGGCGGCCATCGTCAGGCCGACGCCTGCGCCGTCGTCGATCGCGCCGGTGCCCAGGTCCCACGAATCGAGGTGCCCGCCGATCACCACCACTTCGTTGGGCTTGCTGGCGCCACGGATTTCTCCGATGACATTCGCCGAGGTGTATTCGCCATCCCAGCCGCAGTCGAGCGCGACGCGAACCTTGACTGCGCCGCGTGCAAGCAGGCGCGCGAGCTGGTCGGCGTCCGGCACGGCCAATGCGGCCGACGGAATCGGCGTCAGGCCATCATCGAAGCGGGTGATGCCGGTGTGCGGATTGCGATGCGAGTCGGTACCGGCCGAACGCATCAGGTAAGCCGAGGCGCCGGCGCGGATCGCCGCGGACGGGCCGCGGCTGCGCACGCGCGAACCCGGTCCGTAGCCGGCGCCATCGCGGGCGCGTTCCATCTTGTAGTCGATGAAGGCGATCTTGCCGGCGAGCGAGCCGGCAGGCGCGGCCTCCAGCGCGGCCAGGTCGGCGAAGCGGACGACTTCGCCTTCGACCGTGCCGGCCGGGCTGCCGCCCAGTGCGGTCAGGTGCAGCGGCTGCGCACTGGCGCCGAGCACGCGTGCGCTCTCACTGCGACGCTCCCACTTCGGGAAGGTGACCGGCTCGGTCCAGACCTTGTCGAAGCCCAGCTCCTTGAACTTGGCCACGGCCCAGGCGACGGCGCGCGCATCGGCTTCGCTGCCGGCCAGGCGCGGGCCGACTTCGGTGGTCAGAGATTCGGTGATGCGGTAACCCAGGTCGCTGGCCAGCGCGGTTTCGCGCAGCTGCGCGGCGGTGGCGATGGCCTTGTCGGGGATGCGCGTGGTTGCTTGTGCAGCTGCGGCGTTGCCGCTGGTGGAAAGCATGGCGGCCGAAAGCAGGGTGGCGATGGCCACCGACAACGTTGCACGCATCAGCAAGGACTCCCCGAAGTCGAAACCCCGAGCGTATCAATTCGCGGGTTTGCGGTGGGGTGCCTATGGTCACGCGCGGGTGTGCGCGGTTTGGCTATTTCTTCAGCGAGTCCCGGATCTCGCGCAGCAGCAGCACGTCTTCCGGCACCGCCGGCGTCGCGGCCGGCGCGCGCAGCCGGTTGTAGGCCTTGAGCACCAGGAAGATCACCAGCGCGATCAGCAGGAAGTCGATGATGGTCTGGATGAACAAGCCGTACTTGATGGCCAGTTCGGCGGCGACTTCCTTGCCGGCCGAATCCAGCTGCGCCGGCTTGAGCACGTACTTCCAGTCGGTGACGCTGGCGCCCTTGGTGAAGGCGCCCACCACCGGCATGACGATGCCGTCGACCAGCGAGGTCACGATCTTGCCGAACGCCGCGCCGATCACCACGCCGACCGCGAGGTCGACGACGTTGCCGCGCGAAATGAATTCCTTGAACTCGCTGATCATTCCCATGGCCGCACTGTCTCCGTGGTTGCCCGAGGGTTCGTCACTCGAGAGTTCGTCACTCGAGGGGTCGTGGCCGAAGCCGTAGCGGCCGACTATACCGCCGCGATGTCAGCGCTCCGTGCAACGATGCGGCCGGAGTGCTCGATCACGCCGTCCAGTACGGCATGGAAGCGGTCGCCCGGTTGCAGCGGGCCCACCCCGGCGGGCGTGCCCATGAAGACCAGGTCGCCTGCGCGCAGCGCGTACAGCTTGGACAGTTCGTGCAGGATCTCGGGGACCGTCCAGATCAGGTCGGCGAGCGAGCCGGCCTGGCGGGTTTCGCCATTGATCTGCAGCGTGAGCTTGCGCGGACCGAGTTCGCCGACCTGCGCGGCCGGAACGATCGCGCTGATCGGCGCGGCATGGTCGAACGCCTTGCCGGTGTCCCACGGCAGGCCCTTGGCCTTGGCCGCGCCCTGCAGGTCGCGCCGGGTCAGGTCCAGGCCGACGGCGTAGCCGTAGACCAGGGCGCCGGCGTCGGCCGGATCGAGCACGCCGGCGGGCGCGTCGCGGCCGATCGCCACCACCAGTTCGACTTCGTGGTGCAGGTCGCTGGTGCCGGGCGGGTAGGGCACGTCCGTGCCGAGCGCGATGGCGTCGGCGGGCTTGAGGAAGAACACCGGATTGCCGCGCTCGGCCGCCGAGGCGGGCACGGCGGCGCCCATCTCGCGGGCGTGGTCGGCGAAGTTGCGGCCGACACAATAGATGCGGTGGACCGGGAAGAAGAGATCGGCGCTGCCGTGGACCGGAACGCGCGGTTGCGGCAGGGCCGCGATCACGTCGGTCATGGGACTACAGGGCTTCGCGCTGGGAACGGGTGCGGCTGGCCTCCAGCACCTGCGCGTCGACCACGCGGTACTCGCCTTCGACGATGCGCGGGTCGTGGGCGGCAGCCTTGCCGCGCCCCTTCCACAGCTTGTAGACGATTCCGGCCGCGATCATCGCAGCGCCGAGGACGACGCTGAACATCACCAGCACCAGCAGCAGGCCCAGCCCGACCACCCCGACCGCGAAGCGCAGCAGGCGATGACGTGGCTTGCGTGGCTCGAAAGCCGAACGCACGCGCTGGAATTGGGCGGAGTCGAAACGGAAGGTCTGGGCGAACATCGGGGACGTCGTGACACAATGCGGCAATACGCCGGGCAAGCGAGTATCGGGCCAGGGTTGGGCGAAGGTGTGAGAACTTCGTTAAGCATTCCGCACGAGGCAACCGTTCCGATGTCACCCCTTCTGCCACTGGAACGCTTGCCGGACGGGACTTTCGCCGAGGTCGAGGCAGTCATCGACGGCGATGCGGAATCGCTGATCCTTTACCGTGACGGCGATCACGTGCGTGCGTGGTTCAACATCTGCCCGCACGCCGGTCGCCGTCTGGACTGGGCGCCGGGCCAGTTCCTCAAGAGCAAGGACGGCCTGCTGGTCTGCGCCGCGCACGGGGCGAGCTTCGAGCTCGGGGCCGGCGAATGCGTCGCCGGGCCGTGCCGCGGTGAAGCGCTGCGCGCGGTGGCGGTGTCGGTGCACGACGGCGCAGTCTGGCTCGAGGGCGGCGCGTAGCCACGAACCACCCTCACCGTCATTCCCGCGAAGGCGGGAATCCAGGGACGTTGCTTCGCATACGCGCAAGCAGGAGCCGAATGGATCCGGGTGTTCTCCGGGATGACGGTGATGGGGCCGATGGGGTGTGGGCCTGGATCCCGGCATTCGCCGGGATGACGGTGAAGGCGCCGTTCGCCGTGATGTCGGTAGCAAGGATCGTTTACTTGGCAGCTTCTGCCTCGCGCAGCTTCTCCGCGCACTCCTCGCAGCACACTTCGACGGCGCGCCCGCCGATGGTCACCTTGATCGCATTGCCGTCCAGCGGGTAGTCGCACACCGCACAGGTCTTCTCGCTCATGACGCTCTCCAGTTGATGCCCGACGACCGGGCACGTGCAGGAGACCATCGTGGCGACATGGCCGCTGTCGGAATCTTTAGCGATGCGCCGGCGATCTGCTGAAGACGCGGTTCACGCGCTCTTGGCCAGTACCGAGGCGCGGAACTCGGTCGGCGTGCGGCCGTAGGCCTGCTTGAATGAGGCGGCAAAATGGCTGTGGCTGGAGAAACCCAGGTCCATCGCCAGCGCCGACATGTCCTCGCAGTCGGCGACGCGGTCGAGCGCGCGCGCCAGGCGCAGGCGTAGGTGATAGCGATACAACGGCAGGCCTTCGACCTGCTGGAAGGCCTGGGTCAGATACACCGGCGAGCCACCGATCTGTTCGGCGATTTCCGCCAGGCTCCAGCGCCGGCCAAGATCGCTGGCCAACAACACCTTCACCCGATCGACCAACCGTTGTCGTCCCTGCGTGGCCGTGGTCGCATGCGCGGTTCGCGGCCCCAGGCTGCGGCAGATCAGCGTCAGCGCCAGGCTTTCGGCTTCCAGCGGCTCGATGACGCCGTGATGCAGGCTGTGGCGCAGCAGCGCCACCAGCACCTGTGCGCGTGCATCGATCCGCAGCGCCTGCATGCGGAAGCCCGCAGTGTCATGTCGCCCCAGCAGCGCGGCCGGAGACAGCTCCCGCAGCAGCTCCGGCGATGTCGTCAGCACCAGGCAGGCATCGCCTCCTTCCACGGGATGGCTGACCTGGTAGGCCTCGCCGGCGTTGAAGAACAGCACGTGGTTGGCGTCGGCCACCGACTGGTCACGGCCGACGTGCCGCAGGTACAAGCCGCGGTAGGGGAACACCAGGTGCGTCGTCGCCGCGCACTCCTCGGCGCTGCGGTGGCGGCAGCTGCCCCGGCACAGCACGTCCTTCACCGCGACGGTGCCGGAGTCGAGCAATGCGCGTGCGGTCAAATCCGACATGACGGGTGCGTCAGGGGCTGCCACCGGAAGGGCAGCTTACCTCCCTCAGTACATCAGGTTGATCATCGCCACGATCACCACCGTGTAGATCAGCGACAGCGGCCCGCCGATCTTCCACAGCTCCTTGCCGGTGTATCCGGCCGGGCCGGTGATCATCGAGATCACCGGGTTGGACGCGGTCATGAAGTTGTTCGACGCCGACAGCGCCACGATCAGCGCGAACGCGACCGGGTTGCCGCCCGCGGCCAGCGCAAGGTTGATCGCCAGTGGCACGGTCACGATGGTCGCGCCGACGTGGCTGATCACCAGTGAGAACGCTGTCGTGAAGATGCCCACCAGGATTTCCAGCAGCCACACCGGCGTGCCCGTGGGCAACCGCTCGATGGTGTGTCCGGCCACCCACGCCGCCGCGCCGCTGGAGTCCATCGCCCAGCCCAGCGGAATCAGGCAGGCCATCAGGAACACGGTCTTCCAGTTGATCGCGGCGTAAGCCTCGTCGATGTTGAGCACGCCGGCGATCAGCATGCCGGCCACGCCGGTCATCAGTGCGATCGACACCGGCAGTCGCGAGGACAGCGCCAGCAGCATCGAGATGGCGAAGATCGCCATCGCGATCTTGAACTTGTGCGGACGCTGCTCGCCCTTGGGGTAGTCGGTGACCACCACCAGGTCCTTGCTCTCGGCCGCCACCGCCAGGTCGGTCCAGATGCTGTGGAAGACCAGCATGTCGCCGGCGCGCAGGGCGACGTCGCGTACGTTCTCGCGCAGCACCGCCTTGTCGCGGTTGATCGCCAGCAGGCTCAGGCCCATCTGCTTGCGCAGTTGCAGGTCGCGGCCGTTCTTGCCGATGAACTTCGAGGTCGCCGGCACGACCGCTTCTGAAATGCCGGCGCGACTGGGATTGAACAGGTCGCCGAAATTCTTCAGGCGCGAGGACAGGCGCAGGAAATGGTTCTGGGCGAAGTCGCTGACCTGCTGGCGCGGGCCCATCGCGCCAAGCACGCTGCCGACCCAGATGCGCGTGTCCGCCGGCGGTGCCAGCCGCGATTCGTTGTCGCTCTTGAGGGCAAGCAGCAGCGGCGCGTTGTGCAACGCCTCGGCCTCGCCCAGCGACATGCCGACCAGCGGGCTGTCGGCAGTGACGGTGAGCTCGTAGACGTCACCATCGATGCCGTACGCCTTGGCGAAGTAACTCTGCGTGCGTGCCGGCGTGGCGCCCTTGCCGTCCTCGTCGCGCAGGCTCTTGTCGCCGAAGAAATGGAAGTAGGCCAGCGATGCCGCCAGCAGCGCCAGGCCGATCGGCAGCGGCGCGAACATCTTCAGCGGTTCGATGGTGGCCGCGCCGGAGGGCAGGTTGCTGTTGGCGGCGATCAACAGGTCGTTGAGCAGGATCAGCGGCGAGTTGCCGACCATGGTCAGCGCACCGCCCATCACGATCGCGCAGGCGATCGGCAACAACAGTCGCGGCAGGGTGAGACCGGTGCGCGAGGACAGGCGCGCGGCGACGGGCATGTACAGCGCCATCACCGACGGGTTCTGCATGATCGAGGAGTTGATGCCGGCAACCGCGCTGGTCAGCAGCAGCAGCCGGTGCTCGACGCCGTGTGCGCGCCGCAGCAGCCAGCCGGCGAGGCGGTTGAGGGCGCCGGTGCGGTCGAGGCCGGCGCCCAGGATCATCGTTGCGATGATGCTGATCACCGCGTTGCCGGAGAAGCCGTTGAACAGTTCGTCCGGCTCGACCAGGCCCGACAGGCCCAGCAGCACCAGCACGACCAGGGCCACGACGTCGGCGCGGATGCGCTCGAACAGGAACATCACCATCGTGAAGCCCACCAGCCCGAGCACGAGCTTCATGTCGGTGGTGAGCGTCAGCGCGGTATCCATGCCGGGGCGTTAGCGACTCGTGTTTTTGGAACGCGTTATGGAACGCGGTCGTAGAGGAGATCCCACACGCCGTGGCCAAGCTTCTGGCCGCGGGTCTCGAAATGGGTCTGCGGTCGCCACTGCGGACGGTCCACGCTGCCGCGCGCACCGGCGCGGTTGCTCAGGCCGGGCGTTGCATCGAGCACATCCCACATCTGTTCGGCATAGTCCTGCCAATCGGTGGCAAGGTGCAAGCGTCCGCCGACGGCGAGCTTGGACACCAGCAGGCGGGCGAACTCGGGCTGGACCAGTCGGCGCTTGTTGTGGCGCTTTTTGTGCCAGGGGTCGGGGAAGTAGATGCGGATCTCGTCGAGCGATCCGTCGGCGATCTCGTTGTGCAGCACTTCGACCGCGTCGTGGTGGTAGAGGCGGACGTGGTCGCTGCCGTCCTCGGCCAGGGCATTGAGCAGGCGGCCGACGCCGGGGGCGTGTACTTCTATCCCGATCAGGTCGCGCTCGTGGTCGTTCTGCGCGGCAAAGCGCAGGGCCTCGCCGTTGCCGAAGCCGATTTCCAGCACGCGCCGGGCCTGGCGGCCGAAGGCGCCGTCGAAGTCGCGCGGCGCCCCGGCGTAGTCGAGGCCGAAGCGCGGCCACAGCTGGTCGAACGCACGCTGCTGCGCCTCGGTGAAGCGCCCCTGCCGCAGCACGAAGCTGCGCACCTTGCGGTGGCCTTCCTCGACGGTGAACGGCTTGGGTGGCGTCTTGCCCTTGGGCGCAGGAGTGCTGGGGTCCGACATCAGCCGATCAATCCGTCGACCGGGCTGGAGGCACTGGCAAAGCGCTTGCGCGGAATGCGTCCGGCCTTGAATGCGGCGCGGCCGGCCTCGACCGCGAGCTTCATGGCGTGGGCCATCAGCACCGGGTCCTTGGCGCCGGCAATGGCGGTGTTCATCAGCACGCCGTCGCAACCCAGCTCCATCGCGATGGCCGCGTCCGAGGCGGTGCCGACGCCGGCGTCGACGATGATCGGCACCTTGGCGTTCTCGACGATCTCGAGCAGGTTGTACTTGTTCTGCACGCCCAGGCCGGAACCAATCGGAGCGGCCAGCGGCATCACCGCGACGCAGCCGATTTCCTCCAGGCGCTTGGCCAGGATCGGGTCGTCGGAGGTGTAGACCATGACCTCGAAGCCGTCCTTGACGAGGATCTCGGCCGCGGCAAGGGTCTGCACGACGTCGGGGTAGAGGGTCTTCTGGTCGCCGAGGACTTCCAGCTTGACCAGGTTGTGGCCATCGAGCAGTTCGCGCGCGAGGCGGCAGGTGCGCACGGCGTCGTCGGCGGTGTAGCAGCCGGCGGTATTGGGCAGGATCGTGTAGCGATCCGGCGGCAACACGTCGAGCAGATTGGGTTCGCCCGGGTTCTGCCCGATGTTGCTGCGACGAATCGCGACGGTGACGATCTGGGCGCCGGCGGCCTGGGTGGCCAGGCGGGTCTGCTCGAGGTCGGTGAACTTGCCGGTACCGGTAAGCAGGCGCGAAGCGTAGGGCTTGCCGGCGATGACGAGGGGGTCGTTGAGGTGCGGGGCGGTCATCGCACTAGTTTAGCAGTCGCCCCTGTCGTCCCGGCCGCTGCGCCCGGTCGGGCGATTCAGCCGCCGCCCAGCGCGTGCACGATCTCGACCCGGTCGCCGTTGGCCAGTGCCCGTTCGCCATGCAGGCTGCGCGGCACGATCTCGCTGTTGATCTCCACCGCGACCCGGCGCTCGCCCAGGCCTTCGAGTTGCAGCAGTTGCAGCACGGTGGTGTCGGCCGCGATCGCGCGCGGCTCGCCGTTCAAGAGGATTTCCATGGTGCTATTGTCGCCGCGGCCACGACGCCAGGCCAGTGTCGGCATGCTTTTTGACGCACTGCGGCGTGAGTGTCTCCGACGCGCATGCTTCGATGCGTCCATCCGCGGGCGTATGTGTTCTCCGCGGACCTCTTGCTGTCGCATCCAACCACTGCTTTCCCACGCTTTCCGACGCCTTCCCAGGGGATTCAATGATGACACCCGTTCGCTCCGTGCTGGCCGCCGCACTGGCGCTGGCAGCCGCACCGGCCTTCGCCCAGAGCCAGCCGTATTCGCAGACCGTCTTCTTCGGTGACAGCCTGACCGACTCCGGCCACTTCCGTCCTGCGCTGGTGCAGGCCGTGGGTCCCTCCGGCGCGTTGCTGGGCCGCTTCACCACCAACCCGGGCCTGGTCTGGGCCGAGTACGTGGCCGACTACTACGGCACGAGCGCCGCCAGCGACAGCCAGGGTGGCAGCAATTACGCCGTCGGCGGCGCCCGCAACGGCACCAATATCGTCGGCGGATTCGGTCCGATCCCGTCGCTGAGTTCGCAGATCGGCAGCTACGTCACCCGCAACGGTGGCAGCGTCGACGCCAACGCCCTTTACACCGTCTGGGGCGGCGCCAATGACCTGTTCGCCGCAGCCCTGGCGCCGGCACAGGCCCAAGCGATCATCGGTGGAGCGGTCACCGCCCAGGTCGGCAATGTCGCCGCGCTGGAGAGCGCCGGCGCCCGCTACGTGCTGGTGCCGACCGTGCCCGACCTCGGCCTGACGCCGCAGTCGCGCGCGGGTGGACCGGTTGCGCAGGCGCAGGGCACGGCGCTGGCGACCGCCTACAACACCGCCTTGTTCAACGGCCTGGCCACGGCCAACCTGCGCGTGATCCCGCTCGACACGTTCCACCTGCTGCAGGAAATCGTCAGCAACCCGGCGCCCTACGGCATCCGCAACGTCACCAACCCGGCTTGCCGCACCCAGCCGGCACCGGCCGGCGACTCCTCGCTGTTCTGCAATCCGGCTTCCTACGCCGCGGCCGATGCACCGGATGCGTACGCCTTCGCCGATGGCGTTCATCCGTCCTCGAAGGCGCATGCGATCCTCGGTGACTACGCCGTCTCGATCCTCGAAGGCCCGCGCCAGCTGGCCGTGCTGCCGCATTCGGAAGCCGTCATTGGTCGCGCCCGCGCCGACCGCGTGGCCGCCCAGATCGACGCGCGTCCGGAAGGCGAGGGCATGCGCTGGTGGGGCGACGTGCGCGGCGACTTCCAGCGCTACGGCGATGGCGACAACTACGACGGCATGGGCCCGGCGCTGAGCTTCGGCCTCGACTGGGCCAGCGGCAACCTCGTGTACGGCGGCTTCGCCGGCTACGGCCAGCAGAAGATGGACTGGGGCCACAACCGCGGCGAGTTCGACCAGGACGACGCCACCCTCGGCGGCTACCTGGGCTGGACCAGCGGTTCGGCGTGGATCAACGGCCAGCTGAGCTACAGCTGGGTCTCCTACGACGTCGAGCGCCGCATCAAGCTTGGCCCGACCTCGCGCACCCACACCGGTTCGCCTGACGGCACCAACCTCAGCGCCGGCTTCGCCGCGGGCTGGAACTTCGGCGAGGGTTCGCTCAAGCACGGTCCGGTGGTGCAGGTGCTGTCGCAGACGATCGAAGTCGACGGCTACGACGAGAACAGCACCGAGGCCACGGCACTGACCTTCATGGACCGTGACTACGACTCGCTGATCGGCAGCGTCGGCTGGAAGGTCGACTACACCATCAACGAGCACCTGAGCCCGTACGCCCAGCTCACCTACGACCACGAGTTCGAGGACAACGACGACGAAGTGTTCGCCCGCCTGCGTTCGATGCCTGGCACGGAAGCGTTCGCCGTCCCCGGTACCCGGTACGACCAGGACTACGGCACCCTGGTGTTCGGCGCGCGCACGGAGCTGTTCGGTCTGGCGACCAACATCGGCACCAGCGTGACGGTGGGCCAGAAGGGCGGCAACGACGCGACCGTGTTCGTCAGCCTCGGCGGCGGGTTCTGACGGTTGGTCCGACTGGTTGTCATCGCGTGTCTGAAAGACATGCGCGAGCGGTGAAGAAGTTGCGGTTCCTCCGGTAGATCCTGCCGGAGGAACCGTTGTTTCCCGGACCCGGATCCGTGTCCCGCGGCTTTTCCCGGCAGCTTTACTCCCGCTGTATCCGGGGCATAGACTTCCCGCCACGCGGGTGTAGTTCAATGGTAGAACTGCAGCTTCCCAAGCTGCTAGCGTGGGTTCGATTCCCATCACCCGCTCCACACATTCGCAGCGGCGGCCTGCTTTAAAGTGGCCGCCGCTTTTGCCTTTCAGCGGCCCACCCCCGGAGGCCCGATGGCATCGAAGATCGTATTGGGTTGGCGCGAGTGGGCTTCCTTGCCGGAGCTTGGCATCGCGCGCCTGCGTGCAAAGGTCGACAGCGGAGCACGCAGTTCGGCGCTGCACGTGGATTCGCAGTGGCGCTTCTCCGATGGCGGTGCGCCGTGGGTCGGCTTCAGGGTCAGTCCGGGCCAGCGCGGCGGCATCATCGAGGCGACGGCGCCGATCTACGACGAACGCGAGGTCACCGATTCCGGCGGCCACTGCACCCGGCGGGTCTTCGTCCGCACGGTGCTGTCGCTGGCCGGCGTGGATCGGGTGGTTGAAATCAATCTGTCGGATCGGCGCGGCATGCTGTTTCCGATGCTGTTGGGCCGTACCGCGCTGGCGAGGGTGTTCACCGTCGATCCCGCGCGCTCATTCCTGCACGGCCGCCTGCCCATTTCGGGCACGATCGTGCCCATCGTGAAATCAATGCAATGAAACTGGCGATCCTCTCGCGCAACAGCAAGCTTTACTCGACCCGGCGCCTGGTCGAGGCCGCGCGTGAGCAGAACCACAGCGTGCGCGTACTCGACCCGCTGCGCTGCTACATGCGCATCGCCAGCGACGGATTCAGCATGCACTACAAGGGCCGGCCGATCGCCGGTTACCAGGCCGTGATTCCCCGGATCGGTGCCTCGGTGACGCGCTACGGCTCGGCGGTGCTGCGCCAGTTCGAGCTGATGAACTCGGTCACGCCCAACTCCTCCGACGCGATCCTGCGTGCCCGCGACAAGCTGCGCTGCCACCAGCTGCTGGCGGCCGAGCACATCGGCCTGCCGACGACCGTATTCGGCGACAACCCCGACGACACCGGTGACCTGCTGTCGATGCTCGGCGCGCCGCCGCACGTCATCAAGCTCAACGAGGGCACCCAGGGCGCCGGGGTGATGCTGACCGAGAAGCTGTCGGCCTCGCGCGGCGTGATCGAGGCCCTGCGTGGTCTCTACGCCAACTTCCTGGTGCAGGAGTTCATCGAGGAGGCACGCGGTGCCGATGTGCGCTGCTTCGTCGTCGGTGGTCGCGTGGTTGCGGCGATGAAGCGACAGGCGCCCAAGGGTGACTTCCGCTCCAACCTGCATCGCGGTGGTTCCGCCAAGGGCGTGCGCGCCAGCGCAGCCGAACAGGATGTCGCCATTCGCGCCGCACGCGTGCTCGGACTTGGCGTCGCCGGTGTCGATCTCATTCGCAGTGCGCGCGGCCCGCTGGTGCTCGAAGTGAACTCCTCGCCAGGCCTGGAAGGCATCGAGGATGCGAGCGGGGTGGACGTGGCCGGGGAGATCATCAGCTACGTCGCCGATCGGCTGAAACGCAGAATCGCGAAAAAGGCCGCCTCGCGTTGATTCTGGAAGTTGGCATCATATGACGGCATGTAGACCGACATTTACGGAATTTGGCGACACCGATCAGAAGTCGCCTATTCTCGTAACGAAAAGTTAACGGGCGTTTTTAACGACCGTTTAATCGAATTCGGCGTAGCCTGTCCGTACCGCAGCACTGCCGCTCTACCAAGTCAGTACCTGGTCGATGCAGGTTACGGTAATCGGGGCAATACCCTTTTGGCCCAGGCGCGGTGGCCCCGCGCTTGGGCCTTTGTTTGTCTGCGCGACGCGCATCGCGGCGTGTGCAACAGGTGACTGGCGCACACGACGGCTCTGGCAGAATCGTTAAGATCGTTAAGATCGTTAAGTCAGGGACACCGCGGCCCCCGGTCGCCGTAGTCGCCGCTGCAACTTAAAAGACGTTCGACGGTCGAAAGCCCCACTACCCAGGAAGGTCCAGTCATGCGCATCCTCGTCATCGAAGACAACCAGGACATCGCCGCCAATCTCGGCGACTTTCTCGAGGACCGCGGTCATACCGTGGATTTCGCCGCCGATGGCGTCACCGGCCTGCATCTGGCCGTGGTCCACGACTTCGACGCCATCGTGCTCGATCTGAACCTGCCGGGCCTGGACGGCCTGGAGGTCTGCCGCAAGCTGCGCAACGAAGCGCGCAAGCAGACCCCGGTGCTGATGCTGACCGCACGCGACAGCCTCGAGAACAAGCTCGCCGGCTTCGACTCCGGTGCCGACGACTACCTGATCAAGCCGTTCGCGCTGCAGGAGGTCGAAGTCCGGCTGAATGCGCTGTCGCGACGTGGCCGCGGCGTGCAGACGCGCGTGCTCAACACCGCCGACCTCGAATACAACCTCGACACGCTGGAAGTCCGCCGCCAGGGCAAGCTGCTGCAGCTCAACCCGACCGCGCTGAAGATCCTCCAGGCGCTGATGGAAGCCTCGCCGGCGGTGGTCACGCGACAGGAACTGGAAACGCGCGTCTGGGGCGAGGAACTGCCCGACTCCGACAGCCTGCGCGTGCATATCCATGGCCTGCGCGCGGTGGTCGACAAGCCGTTTGATGTCCCGTTGATCCAGACCCGACATGGCATCGGTTACCGCATCGCCGCCCCAGACAACGGTTGAGCCCATGGCGGTCGCCGAAGAGCCCCAGCGCCCGACGCGCAGGACACGCTTCCGGCGGCAGCTGCGCAGCCGCATCATCCTTGCCTTCGTGCTGCTGGGCTTCGGCCTGACGGCGCTGTTCGCCTGGGCGACCAACTGGACCCGCAACCGCGTCGAGAACCAGATCATCGAAGACGTGATGAACCGCAACATCGATCAGGCCGCGCGCCAGTTCGAAGCAGGCGGTGACACCACTTTCGCGGTGGAGCAGATCAGGGCCTACGTCTACACGCCCGACAAGTTCGACGCAGCGCGCGTCAGCTGGCCGGAGTGGTCCGAGCTCGACGACGGTATCTACGGCATGACCGGCGTCGCCCCGGACGGCAAGCCCTTCTCCTACAAGCTGGCGGTGCGCAAGACGCCCAAGGCGTGGTTCTTCCTCGCCTACGACATGTCGCAGGCCACGCGCGGCGAAACCCAGTTCCAGCGTGCGGTCTGGGCGTCGGTGTTCCTGTTCACCGTGCTGTCGCTGCTGGTCGGCTGGTGGTCGGCATCACGCGTGATGAGCCCGGTTTCGGAGCTGGCCAACCGCCTCAAGCTGTCCGGGCGAAGTTCGGAGTCGGAGAACCTGGCCTCGCATTTCCCCGACGACGAGGTCGGCCAGCTCGCCGAGGCGCTCGACGACTACGCCGAGCGCCTGACCGAAGTGGTCCAGCGCGACCGCGAGTTCAACGCCGACGTCAGCCATGAGCTGCGCACGCCGCTGGCGGTTGTGAAGGGCGCGGTCGAGCTGCTGCTGTCGCGACCGGATGTCGACGAGAAGACCCGCAACCGCCTGCTGCGCATCCAGCGCGCCGAGCAGCAGTGCACCGACCTGATCAGTGCCTTGCTGCTGCTGTCGCGCAACGAACGTGGCCATGGCGCCACCGATGTCGCCAGGGTCACGGAGCAGTTGCTCGATGCCCATCGTGCCCAGCTCGGTGGCAAGCCGCTGGAGTTGCGCGTGGAGGGCGAGCAGGGCCTGATCGTGGACGCTCCCGAAGCAGCCGTCTCGGTCGCGCTGGGCAACCTGATCGGCAATGCCGTCAAGTACAGCAACGAAGGCGAAGTGGTGGTGCGGCTGGGCAGGAAGTCGGTCGCGGTAATCGACTCGGGCCCGGGCCTGAGCGCCGAGGATGCCGCCAAGCTGTTCGAACGCGGTTACCGCGGTACGCATGCCGCGCACTCGCAGGGCGGCGGCATCGGCCTTTCGATCGTGCGTCGCCTGTGCGCGCTGTATGGCTGGGAAGTGCAGGTGCGTCCGGGCGAGCAGCGCGGCGTGGTCGCCACGCTGGCGTTCGCCGACGACGTCTTCCCGCACGTCTGAAACCAGAGCTGGGGCAGGAGCGAGCTTGCTCGCGAAAGACGCCCAACTATCCGGAACGGCTTTCGCGAGCAAGCTCGCTCCTACTGGTCAGACCGGCTCGAGCCAGCCGTACTTGTCCGGCGTCTTGCCGTCGAACAGACCGAAGAACAGCTCCTGGATCCGGCGCGTAACCGCCCCCGGCTTGCCGTTGCCGACCTGGCGACCGTCGACCGAACGGATCGGCGTGATCTCGGCGGCGGTGCCGCACATGAACAGTTCGTCGCACAGGTACAGGTATTCGCGCGGCAGGTCGCGTTCGATCACGTCGATGCCTGCGTCGCGGGCAAGGGTGATGATGGTGTTGCGGGTAATGCCGTTGAGCAGCGCGGCGCTGACCGGCGTGGTGTGCAGGGCACCATCGAACACCAGGAACAGGTTCTCGCCGGCACCTTCCGAGAGCAGGCCGGTCGAGGCCAGCGCAATGCCTTCGCCAAAGCCCAGGCGGCGGGCTTCGCGCGCGACCAGCTGGCCCGACAGGTAGTTGCCGCCGGCCTTGGCACCCGCCGGAAGGGTGTTCGGTGCGAAGCGCTGCCAGCTCGACACGCAGGCATCGATGCCCTGGTCGACCACGCTGGCGCCCAGGTACTGGCCCATCTTCCAGGTCGCCACGGCGACGTCGGTCGGCGTGTCGGCCGACAGGCCGAAGCCGCCCAGGCCGCGGTAGGCGACCGGACGCAGGTAGTCGGTGGTGTTGTCGTTGGCCTTGAGCACTTCGCGGCAGGCGGCGTTGATCTGTTCCAGCGAATATGGAATCGCCATGTCGTAGATCTTGGCCGAGGCGTACAGGCGCGTGTTGTGGTCGGTGAGGCGGAAGATCACCGGGCCGGAAGGCGTCTGGTAGCAACGGATGCCCTCGAACACCGAGGAGCCGTAATGCACCACGTGGGCCATCACGTGCGTGGTGGCTTCAGCCCAGCGCTTGATGACGCCGTTCTGCCAGATCCATTCGGGGTATTGCATCGCCGGCCATCCGTCAGGGGGAAACGCCTATTGTGCCTGCGCCGGGGCCCCGGGCCCAAGTCGCGTCGTGGCCGCTCGCCGGGCCTCAGCCGCCCTTGATCCACCAGCAGCCGAAGTACTTCTGCAGGCCGAACACGGTGCGCGATGGCGTGCTGCCGTTGGCCAGCGTCTGCTCCACGCGCAGGGCCACCGGCGCCTGCCTGGGGCGGGGCGGCGGCGCAGGTTCGGTGCCATAACCTTCGCCATCCTCACCGACACGGGCTTCCGCCGGCAGCGTTTCGGCCGGCTCGGCGGGCATGACCGGGTAGATGCCGACCAGCGGCCGCTGCACCATCGCATCGAGCCGTTCCAGCGCGGCGTAGGCGGCGCTGCCCGACATCCCGTTCCAGTTGTAGACGCCGGCAAGGCGATTGGCGTCGCGGGCGTCAAAGGCGCCGTTGAGCTCCTGGACCAGGTCGCGAAGGCTGCGCGCGCAGCCGCCGCCGCGCTCTCGCGAACCAGCGACCGGCGCGGTCCTGGGCGGTTGCTCGACGGCGCCGACATCCGGGCACTGCCGGTCGGTGAAGATGTCCATCCCTTCCGGTGTCGTGCATTTGCGCACCTGCGCGGCGACGGGCTGCCATGCCGCCGCGGCAAGCAGCACGAACATCAGCAGGCATTTCGACATCGACATCGTTGCAGACTAGCTTGGGCAGGAGGAACGCGACGATACGCCCATCGCAGTCCGATCAAGAACGGTGGTGACCGCGAGCCGCCTTGCCGCAGTTCAGAAGCGGACGAAATAGCAGCCCGAATACCGCTCCACGCCCAGCTCCAGCACCTGCTGCGGTTCGGAGAAGACCAGTTGCATCGCGCCGGCACCATCGCTGGCGCTGGCCAGCGACGGCCAGAAGCTGGCGTCGACCAGCGACTGCCGCGCCAGATGCTGCAGGCGATTCATTACCAGCTGCGCCTGCTGGTGCTGCAGACCTGGCCAGTGGAAGCTTTCGGCGATGCGATTGACGTCGCCCATGGCGAAGGCGCCCATCAGGTCCAGCGACAATTGCCCGACGTTGCGCGCGCAACCATTGGCGGCCGGGCGGCGGATCGGAATGGCGCTGCGAGGAGTGCTCTTCAACAGGCCCAGGCTGGCCGACGACGACGCATCGAAGGTCAGGCGATTGACCAGTTCGGCCGACATCGGCGCAGGCGCGGCGCCCAGCGCTGCGCAGGCAGTGTCGGTGTAGACGGCTTGGCCGTCGTGGGCCTGGCAGCGATGGAGGCTGCCGACGGCGTGGGCCGGGGCTGCAAGCAGCAGCACCCACAAACAGACCCAGGCCGCCACCCGACGTGGCTGCGTGTTCATCTTCGGCCCGCGGGGGATCGGGAGGTTTCATCCTCCGCCCGCAGGCGTCAATGGCGTGTAGTTGCCGGGGTAGGAGCGAGCTTGCTCGCGATCAGCACATCCGCGGCGATACCGCCCGATTCGCGAGCAACCTCGCTCCTACAGCCGCGAGATCACCGACAGCGTGGGCTTGGACAGGTTGAGCGTGTAGAAGTGCAGGCCCGGTGCGCCGCCTGCGACCAGGCGCTGGCACATCGAAGCGACCAGGTCGGCGGCGAACTCGCGGATCGATTCGGCGTCGTCGCCGTAGGCCTGCATGCGCTTGCCGATCCAGCGCGGGATCTCGGCGCCGCACGCATCGGAGAAACGGCGCAGCTGGCTGAAATTGGAGATCGGCATGATGCCCGGCACGATCGGCACGGTGACGCCGAGGCGGCGCACATCGTCGACGAAGCGGAAGTACGCATCGGCGTTGTAGAAATACTGGGTGATCGCGCCATTGGCGCCGGCATCGATCTTGGACTTGAAGTGGTGCAGGTCTGCATGCGCGTCATCGGCCTGCGGATGGCACTCGGGATAGCAACCCACTTCGATGTGGAAGTAGCCGTCGTGCTCGCGGCGTATGAACTCGACCAGTTCGGTGGCGTAGCGGAAATCGCCGGTGTGGCCCATGCCCGAGGGCAGGTCGCCGCGCAGGGCGACGATGCGATGGCAACCCATGGCCTTGTAGCGCTCGAGCAGCTCGCCAAGTTCGGCGCGCGTGCCGCCGACACACGACAGGTGCGGGGCGGCGTCGAGGCCGTGGGTCTTGTGCAGGCGTTCGACGGTCTCCGGGGTGTAGCTCAGCGTCGAGCCGCCGGCGCCGAACGTGCACGAGACGTACTCGGGGTTCTGCGATTTCAGCCTGGCCGCGGTCTTGTCCAGCTGCGCGCGCTGCTCGTCGGTCTTGGGCGGGTAGAACTCGAAGCTGATCGGGGTCATGCGTGGCCGCCGGGGCTGGGGTGGAGGGTAGTCTATCGCTCTATCGCGATGGAGTGAATGGTAGTCTCGTCATTCGCGCCTTCGCGGGAATGACGGGGCGCAAGAAAAACGGGCGCCGAAGCGCCCGTTCTTCCTTGCATCGCAGTACCAGCGACCGATCAGTAGCGGTAGTGCTCCGGCTTGTACGGACCGTCGGCCGACACGCCCAGGTACGCGGCCTGGTCGTCGGTCAGGCGGGTCAGCTTCACGCCGATCTTCTCAAGGTGCAGGCGCGCGACTTCCTCATCGAGCTTCTTCGGCAGGATGTAGACCTTCGGCTCGTAGCTTTCCTTGTTGGCCCACAGGTCGATCTGTGCCAGGGTCTGGTTCGAGAACGAGTTGGACATGACGAAGCTCGGGTGGCCGGTGGCGCAGCCCAGGTTCACCAGGCGGCCTTCGGCCAGCAGGAAGATCGAGTTGCCCGGCTTTCCATCAGCGTGCTTGAAGGTGTACTTGTCGACCTGCGGCTTGATGTTGAGGCGAACCGCGCCGGAAGCGTTGAGCTTGTCGACCTGGATCTCGTTGTCGAAGTGGCCGATGTTGCAGACGATCGCCTGGTCCTTCATCTGCGACATGTGCTCGAGCGTCAGCACGTCCTTGTTGCCGGTGGTGGTGACGTAGATGTCGCCGCGGCCCAGCGTGCTCTCGACGGTGTTGACCTCGAAGCCTTCCATCGCCGCCTGCAGGGCATTGATCGGATCGATCTCGGTGACGACCACGCGCGCGCCGTAGGCACGCAGGGAGTGAGCCGAACCCTTGCCGACGTCGCCGTAACCGCAGACCACGGCAACCTTGCCGGCCAGCATCACGTCCATCGCGCGCTTGAGGCCGTCGGCCAGCGACTCGCGGCAGCCGTAGAGGTTGTCGAACTTGGACTTGGTGACCGAGTCGTTGACGTTGATCGCCGGCACCAGCAGCGAGCCGGCTTCGGCCAGCTGGTACAGGCGGTGGACGCCGGTGGTGGTCTCTTCCGAGACGCCCTTCCAGTCGCGCACGACGGTGTGCCAGAAGCCCGGACGCTCGGCGTGGACGCGCTTGAGCAGGTCCTTGATGACCTGTTCTTCGTGGTTGCCCGAGGCGGTGTTGACCCAGTCGCTGCCGTTCTCGAGCTCATAGCCCTTGTGGATCAGCAGGGTGACGTCGCCGCCGTCGTCGACGACGAGCTGCGGGCCGAGGTACTTGTCGGCGCCGGTGCCCGGGAAGGTCAGGGCGGCGAGGGTGCAGTCCCAGTACTCTTCCAGCGATTCGCCCTTCCAGGCGAACACCGGGGTGCCGCTGGCGGCGATCGCGGCGGCGGCGTGGTCCTGGGTCGAGAAGATGTTGCACGAGGCCCAGCGCACGTCGGCGCCGAGGTCACGCAGGGTCTCGATCAGCACGGCGGTCTGGATGGTCATGTGCAGCGAGCCGGTCACGCGCACGCCCTTGAGCGTCGCGGTGGCGGCGTACTTCTTGCGGATGGACATCAGGCCCGGCATCTCGTGCTCGGCGATGTCGATCTCCTTGCGGCCCCAGTCGGCCAGGGAGATATCGGCGACCTTGTAATCGCCTTCGGTGGAGAAGGTCTTGGCTACGGCATTCATTGTGAAGCTCCGGTTTTTGGGTGAGGGCAGGCGTGAAACCTGCCAAACCGGGCGCCGTTGTGCGTGTTGCGTCCCGCCGAGCCTGATTCCGGATTGCCCGGACTTGCAGCGCCCCTCGGCGAGGCGGGCCATTTTAGCTGTTTGAGGGTGCCGATGGATGAACTCGCTGACTGCTGCTTCACCACCTTGCCTTCGGCGAGGCGTCGTCCGCCGGGCCGGGGATTGCTACGCCCCTCCAGACGCCATCCTGGCTTTAGTCGGGGCGCGGGACATCCATGTCCCGCTGCTCCGCAATCCCCGACCCGGCGGACGACGCTTCGGCAATTCATTGCGTGGTCTTCGGCGGTCCCCTCTCCCCAACCCCTCTCCCACAAGGGGAGAGGGGCCAAGGGCGCGAGTGGTTTTGGAACCACCAATTCCTTTCGCGGGCGTCCGGGCCCCAGCTCACCGAGCAGACGTGCGAATGAGCGAGGGCACGGACACCGTCCAGGGCCGGCACAGTCCGAGTCCGGCCGTCGCAAGATTCATCACGCGCGCACTGCGCTCTCGCTAACAGCCCAAGTCAATAAAACAGTGACAGCTTCCGGAAGGAGGGGGTGGGGTGTATTTCGCGAACAATAAACGGAGCGAAGCGGAGGTTCGCGGAATACACCCCACCTCCTCCACCCACTAACCACGCACGCAAAAGAAAACGGACCGCAATGCGGTCCGTGCTCTCCAATCCAAAAGCTTCAGGCGCGGATTACTTCTTCAGGCCCGAATCCTTGCGCAGGTCGTCGGCCTTGTCCGTCTTCTCCCAGGAGAAGGCGGTGGCGGTGTGCTTCTTGCCGGCGCCGTCGACGTAGGTCACCTCGTGCGGCTTGCGGCCGAAGTGGCCGTAGGCAGCGGTTTCCTGGTAGACCGGGTGGATCAGGTCGAGCATCTTGACGATGCCGTACGGGCGCAGGTCGAAGTGCTTGCGGATCAGCTTCTCGATCTTCTCGTCCGGAATCTTGCCGGTGCCGAAGGTGGTGACCGAGATCGAGGTCGGCTCGGCCACGCCGATGGCGTAGGAGACCTGCACTTCGCACTTGTCGGCCAGGCCGGCGGCGACGATGTTCTTGGCGACGTAACGCGCAGCGTACGCAGCCGAACGATCGACCTTCGACGGATCCTTGCCCGAGAACGCACCACCGCCGTGGCGGGCCATGCCGCCGTAGCTGTCGACGATGATCTTGCGGCCGGTCAGGCCGCAGTCGCCCACCGGGCCGCCGATCACGAAGATGCCGGTCGGATTGATGTGGATCTTGTTCTTCGGCAGCGACTCGAGCCACTTCTTCGGCAGCACCGGCTTGAGGACGTGCTCGTACACGCCTTCGATCAGGTCCTTCTGCTTGATGCCCGGATCGTGCTGGGTCGACAGGACCACCGCATCGAGGCCAGCCACGTTGTGGTTGGCGTCGTAGCGCAGGGTGACCTGCGACTTCGCGTCAGGACGCAGCCACGGCAGCGGCGAGTTCTTCTTCTTGCGGATCTTGGCCTGCTGCTCGACCAGGCGGTGCGAGTAGTAGATCGGCGCCGGCATGAACTCCGGGGCTTCATTGCAGGCGTAGCCGAACATCAGGCCCTGGTCGCCAGCGCCCTGTTCTTCCGGCTTCTTGCGGTCGACGCCGGCAGCGATGTCCGGCGACTGCTTGCCCAGCATGTTGATGATCGCGCAGGTGTGGCCGTCGAAACCGACATTGGAATTGTTGTAGCCGATGTCGTTGATGACCTTGCGGGCAAGCGCCTCGATGTCGACCCACGCATTGGTGGTGACCTCGCCGGCGACGATCGCCGCGCCAGTCTTCACCATCGTCTCGCACGCCACGCGCGCACGCTTGTCCTGGGCCAGGATGGCATCGAGGACGGCATCGGAGATCTGGTCGGCAATCTTGTCCGGATGGCCTTCGGAGACCGACTCAGAGGTGAAAAGGTAGCTGGACATCGAGGCTTTATCCCCGTATTCGGATGAAAGGATGGCCGCGCATGATACAGCCTTGGCCGGGTCGGCGCATTGTGCGTCATTCAGGTGTTGGCTGAGGGTTAATTTCTCCGCGGCGGCGGCCGTCCAGGCGGTGTCACGGGATTGACCCCAAACCGCCACGTCGTTGTCGCCCCGCCGCAGCAGGCTGCGCGGCGAGACGCCCCGTCGGGGCGAGCCGTGACGCCCGAATGCCGCTTGAGCGCCGCCTGCAGGAACGATTTCCGCACTGGTTCAACGGGCGCCGGGCGTCCATCGCCCGACCGCTGCTGCGCACGCTGGGCCGCTGGTCGCGGTTCGACCAGATCGAGGCGTTCCTCCAGGCCAACGGCCACCTGCGCAACTTCGCCTTCGTCGAGGCCGCGCTCGACCACCTCCAGGTTCGCCATCTGTCGGACCCGGCCGAGGTGGCCGGCATTCCCGCCAGCGGCCGCCTGCTGATCGTCGCCAACCATCCCTCCGGCGCCGTCGACGCGTTGGCGCTGTTGGACGTCGTCGGACGCGTGCGCCGCGACGTCAGGATCGTCGCCAACGACCTGCTGTCGGCCCTGGACCCGCTGTCGGGCCTGCTGCTGCCGGTGCGGATCCTCGGCGGCCGGCCCAGCGCGCAGAGCCTGCAGGCGATCGACGATGCGCTGCGGGCCGAACAGTGCGTGATCGTGTTTCCGGCCGGGGAAGTGGCGCGCCTGGGCCTGCGGGGTGTCACCGACGGGCGCTGGCGCCGCGGCTTCCTGCGCTTTGCCCGCGCCAGCGGCGCGCCGGTGTTGCCGGTACGGATCGAGGCCCGCAATTCGGCTCTCTTCTACGGCGCTTCTGCCCTGTTCAAGCCGGTCGGCACGGCCCTGCTGGCGCGCGAGATGTTCGCCCGTCGTGCACACCGCGTCGCCATGCGCATCGGCACGCCGCTTTCGCTGCCGGCCGATGGTGATCCCGAACGGCTGATGCGCCAGGTCCGGCGAGAACTTTTCTCGCTAGGCAACGGACGTCGTCGCGGCGGGAGCGCCATGGCAGTCAAGCTGGCGACCGATATCGCCGCGCACGGCCGCCCCGCCGAGGTGATCGACGCGGTCGAACCGGAGCAGGTGCGCGCCGGAGTCGAGTCGCTTGAACTGCTGGGCCGCACGCTCGATGGCAAGCAGATCCGGGCCGGACGCCTGGCGGCCGGCTCGTCGCTGTTGCAGGAGATCGGACGGCTGCGCGAGGTCACCTTCCGCGCAGTCGGAGAGGGCACCGGCCAGCGACTGGACGTCGACCTCTTCGACAGCTGGTACGAGCACATCGTGCTGTGGGACGACGACGCCTCGCGCATCGCAGGGGCCTACCGCGTGGCCCGAGGCGCCTGCGTGCTGGCCGAGCGCGGCCTGGCGGGGCTCTACACCGCCTCGCTGTTCCGCTATGCCGACGATGCGATTCCCCGCATCGCCCAGGGCATGGAGCTGGGACGCAGCTTCGTGGCCCCGGACTACTGGGGCAGCCGCAGCATCGACTACCTGTGGCAGGGCATCGGTGCCTACCTGGCCCGGCACCGCAATGTGCGCTACCTGTTCGGCCCGGTGTCGATCAGTGCGGCGCTGCCCGAGCAGGCGCGCGAGCAGATCGTCGCCTACTACGCACGCTTCTACGGTTGCGGCCAGGCCGACGCCGTGTCGAAGCAACCGTTTGCCTACCGCGCCGCGCCGCCGCAGTTCGATGCCGTGGATGCCGCCACCGCCTTCCGCGTGCTCAAGGCCAATCTCGACGCGCTCGGGGCGACGCTGCCGATGCTCTACAAGCAGTACACCGACCTGTGTGAACCGGGCGGTGCGCGTTTCCTCGCGTTTGGCGTCGATCCCGCGTTCAGCGACGCGGTCGATGGCCTGATCGAGGTCGACCTGCAACTGCTGCGACCGAAGAAGCGCGAGCGCTACCTCGGCAACCACTGCATGGCCACGCCCGCCATCACGGAGACAGGTGGATGACACAGCAGCCGACTGCGTTGCCTTTGCGCCGCCGCGCGGTTTTCGTGTCCGATGTCCATCTGGGTTCCAAACACTGCCATGCCGCCGAGTTCGCCGACTTCCTGGGCGGACTTCGCTGCGACCGGCTGTACCTGGTCGGCGACATCGTCGACCTGTGGTGGATGGCGCAGCGACGCCCGAGCTGGGGCCAGGCCCACAATCGCGTCATCGAAGCGCTGCATGCGCTGCGCCGCGCAGGCACCGAGCTGGTGTACGTGCCGGGCAACCACGACCGGCCGATCCGCCGCTTCTGCGGACTGACACTGCCGCGCATGACAGTGCGCCGGCGTGCGATCCACGTCACCGCAGATGGTCGCCGCCTGCTGGTCACCCACGGTGACGACTACGACGGCGTGACCCACTTCGGCGGCCTGCAGGAGCGCTTCGGCGACTGGCTCTACTACCGCATCCTCACCGGCAACCAGTGGCTCAACCGCGTGCGCCGCCACTTCGGCCGGCGCTACTGGTCGCTGTCGGAGTTCCTCAAGCGCCAGAGCGGCGCAGCCGAGCGCTACATCGAACGCTTTGTCCAGGCCGGGCTCGACGATGCCCGTCGGCGCGGCCTCGACGGCGTGATCTGCGGCCACATCCACCGCGCGGCACTGTTCGAGCGCGACGGACGCCTGTACGCCAACGATGGCGACTGGGTCGAAAGCCTGACCGCCCTGGCCGAGGATCCCGACGGCACCCTGCGCCTGCTGTCGCATACGGGCGAGACGCTGGCGCTGTGCGCGGTGCAACCGCGGATGCTGTCCGCTTCGGAGCGTCCGCGCGCGGCCTAGGGCAAGCGGTCATCGCTCTGCCGGGCCACCGGAACCGGGCCTGATGGCACGTCCGCCCCGCGCGGCCGCTGCTAGCATCGCGTAATGGACTCACTGACCCAGATCGTGCTCGGCGCGGCCATCGCAGCCGCCGTCGCCCCGCCCCAGCATCGCCGTGCCGCATTGTTGGCCGGCGCGGCATTGGGCACGTTGCCCGACCTGGATGCGCTGGCTATCAACCTGGTGACGCAAGACCCGGTCGAACGCATGACCTGGCACCGCAGCCTTAGCCATTCGCTGCTGGTGCTGCCATTCGTCGCCTGGGCGATCTGGGCATGGTTCCGTGGTCGCGGCGGTCGTGTCGCGCAGGCGCCGCGCCGCTGGTTCTGGGCGATCGCACTGGCGCTGGTCACGCATCCATTGCTGGATGCATTCACCGTCTACGGCACCCAGCTGTTGTGGCCTCTGCCATTCAGGCCGGTGATGTGGTCGAGCGTGTTCATCATCGACCCGCTGTACACCGTCTGGTTGCTGCTCGCCTGCGTGATCGCCTGGTTCTGGCGCGAGCGGCGACTGGTGCAGCCGGCGCTGCTGGCAGGGCTGTCGCTGAGCACGCTCTATCTGGGGGCGGCGCTGTGGGCCAAGCACCAGGTCGAGCAGGAAGCCGAGCGCGCGCTGGCCGCGCACAACCTCGAAGATGCACCCCGATTCTCGGTGCCGATGCCGTTCAACATCCTCTTGTGGCGGGTGGTGGCAATGACGCCGGAGGGATTCGTCGAAGGTGAGCGCTCGCTGGTGGCCGATCGTGGGCCAATGCGATTGCGCGAATACCCCTCCGACGTGCACGCGCTGACCGAGGTCTTCGACTATCCCAGCGTGCAGCGCCTGAACTGGTTCAATCGTGGATTCATGAAAGCGCAGGAGCGCGATGGCGTGCTGGTGCTGTCGGACCTGCGCATGGGCGCCGAACCGGATTACACCTTCCGCTTTGCCGTTGCCCGGCGAGAAGGCGGCAGCTGGGAAGAAATACCGCCCGAGCAGCTGAAGTGGCCCTGGGAGGCCAGCCGCAGGCTCAGTGCGATGTGGCAACGGATCTGGAGTGCGCCGACGAACGAGTCCGATGTCAGCGGCGCAGCGATGGAGCGGCCCGCGGTGAGGGCGGCGATGGGAACCACGGTCAAACGCTGAGCAATCCCTTGCTCTGCCACCTGGGCCGCGTGTCAAGCACACGGCCCCTGGGTGAAAGATGACCTCATGGTTGTCCGCCTCGGGACGTGCCAGCCTCGGTTCCCGCAAGCGATCGCGGGATGCATTGAGTGGGACGCGTTGATGGGATCACAGGGCGTCGTTGAATTCGCGCTTGACCTGGACGATGTATTCGCGACCGGCCTCATCGGTGATCGCCACGGCTTCGCCGTTCATCAACTGCTCGTACCTGACCTCGCCGATGGCATTCACGAACTTCTTGAGTGCGCGATCGTAGGTGTAGGGATACTCGGCGAATGCGGTGCGGTTGCCGACGATCATCTGGACCTTGCGCTCACTCAGTCCGGTGACCTGTGCCAGGTCGCCGATGGGGTCCTTGCTCTGCTCCGCCCACGCCGGCATCGATGCCGCAAGCGCCAGCGCGATAAACGCAATCTTCGCTTTCATGAGTTGCCTCCTGATCGGATCGATCCACCGGGGCGTTACGGCGGGGTCCGCAGTAGGGGACACCCCGGCATGGCATAGAGTCGATCAAAAGACGTGGCGAATGCATCGCCCATAGGGGACTGTGACTTTCGACCTGCACCACTGGTCGCAATCACAACTGCAGCACAATCGTCACGCAATGCGCGTACGCATGCAGTCGATTGGTTTCATCCGTAATCGATGAACGTCGCGTCAATACACGGTCGCGCGCGCCTGCACGAAGGCATAGAAGAACACCGCGTTCGGATCGTTCTGCACCTGGTGCATCTCGCGACGCATGCCATCGACGACGTCCTGCGTCACGCGCTGCGCGGCCAGCAGCTGGTCGGCGGCCGACAACAGCAGCTCTTCCCAGAACGCGATCATGGTCTTGCGTCGTGCCGGTTCGCGATTGTCGAAGTAGAAGGTCTTGACCACGGTCGACACGTCGCGGAATCCGCCTGCGAGAAGCAGGTTGCCGAGCTTGGCGCCGACGAACGGATCGCCGCCGCTCTCGTACTGGAAGTCGTTGAATGCCATCCAGTATCGCCACACGTTCGGCGAGTACGGGTCGAGCAGGAACGAGGAGTTCATCACCTCGGTGATGTAGACCGGCGCGCCCGGCGCGAGCACGCGTCGCACTTCATTGAGCACGCGCGCAGGCGAGGGCACGTGCTCGAGCACCCAGCACAGGAAGGCGGCATCGAAGCTGCGCGGTTCGAAGGGCAGGTTGGTGGCATCTGCCAGGTGCAGGTCGTAGCGGCCGTCGAGCCAGGACATCGAGCCGAGGTTGGCGCGGGCAGCACCGAGCTGGGCTTCGTTGAGGTCGACGCAGGTCGCGTGCAGGTCCGGGAACCGCCGCAGCAGGATCTCGGTCTGCGCGCCGACGCCGCTGCCGATCTCAAGCAGTCGGCGCGCGCCGCTGTAGTCGATGTCGTGGAAGATCGTCGATTCGGCCAGTCGCGCCTGCTTCATCAGGCGTGCCTGCTCGGTCTGCGAGAACCCGTGCAGGTACGGAAACTCGGTGGCGCTGGATGACTCGCTCATGTGACCTCCAATGCGGAGCTCATGCCGCGCTGCGAACACACCGTCAGGCGGCGGCCGGGAGCTCCGGGGTGACGCCCGCGATCAGGGCATCGAAGTACTCGCCGGTCAGGTGCAGTTGCGCCTGGGCGGTTTCGGCGCGGTTGACCACGGCGCGGAACGCCTGGTTTTCCGGACGGTCCTTGGCGTACCAGCCCAGGTGCTTGCGGGCGATGCGCACGCCGGAGACCTCGCCGTAGAACTCGTGCAGATGGTGCAGGTGGCCGATGAGTACATCGCGCACTTCCTGCACGCTCGGTTCGGGCAGCAGCTCGCCGCTGGCGAGGTAATGGGCGATCTCGCGGAAGATCCACGGCCGGCCCTGTGCGGCCCGGCCGACCAGCACCGCATCGCAGCCGGTGCGCGCGAGCACCTCGGCGGCCTTCTGCGGTGAGTCGACATCGCCGTTGGCGAACACCGGAATCGACAGCGCCGCCTTCACTTCGGCGATCGTGTCGTACTCGGCGGTGCCGGTGTATTGCTGGTCGCGCGTGCGGCCGTGCACGGCGAGCGCGGCGATGCCGGCACTCTGCGCGACTTTCGCGATCGCCAGCGCATTGCGCTGGTCGGCGGCCCAGCCGGTGCGGATCTTCAGCGTCACCGGCACGTCGACGGCGTTGACCACCGCATCGAGGATGCGCGTGACCAGCGCCTCGTCGCGCATCAGCGCCGAACCGGCCCAGGCATTGCAGACCTTCTTGGCCGGGCAGCCCATGTTGATGTCGATGATCTGCGCGCCGTGGTCGACGTTGTAGCGCGCCGCCTCGGCCATCACCTCCGGCACGGTGCCGGCGATCTGCACGCTGATCGGCGCGGGTTCGCCGTCGTGGTCCATGCGATGGCGCGATTTGGCGGTGTTCCAGAAGCGCGGGTCGGACGTGGTCATTTCCGACACGCACAGCCCCGCACCCAGGCGCTTGCTCAGCACCCGGAACGGTTTGTCGGTAACGCCGGCCATGGGCGCCAGGATGACCCTGGGCGCGATCTGGTAGGGGCCGATATGGAAGGACGTGTCCGCCATGGCCGGCATTGTACCGGCAGGGGGTGTCAGCGATGCCCGCGCCGGCGCCGCCAGAACAGGAATCCGGTGACCAGCAGGAACATCGGCAGCAGGCCCACCACCGCCGTCGCCCACTTCATCACGCTGCCGCCCACGGCACCGATGTGCAGCGGGTAGATCGCCTGGCTCATGCGCATGCCCAGCCGGTTGGCGGTGGCGTCATTCACCTGCAGCACACCCGAGCCGGCCTTGGCGATCGAAATCGTGCTGCGTCCGACCGGATGCCATTCGCCGTCTGCGCGCGCGCGGAACGAAACCACGCCATCGCCGGACTTGGGCACCGAGACGCGGCTCAGCCGTGCACGCGGCAATGCGGCGTCGGCCTGGCGAAGGACCTGCGGCCAATCGACCGCGCCCTCGCCAGCAAGCTTGGGCGGCTTGACCGTGGCACCGCCGAAGGCTCCCACCAGCACGGCCTGGAATCCCTTCGAGTAGACCATGCCGACGCCGGTCAGCGTCGCCAGCAACAGCAGCGGGAACAGCACGGCGCCACTGCTGCGGTGCCAGCTCAGCCAGCGCCGCACCGGCGGGCCCGAGTGCATCTTCAGGTGCGCCAGCCATTGCCCGCGCCGCGGCCACCACAGGTACAAACCCGTCAGGATCAGGCCCAGCGCGATCCAGCCGAACACGCCGAGTACTTCCTCGCCTGTCTCGCCGCCGAGCAGGTGGGTGTGCCAGTCGTGCAGCCACATCAGCACGTCGTCTTCGTGGCTGCGGTAGAGCAGCAGCGCGCCGTCTTCAGGCGCGAAGTAGGCGCGGTGGCCGTCTTCGAAGTAGCCCTGCCAGACCGGCAGGTCGTCGTGCGGCAGGTCGAGCGAGCGCAGCCCCTCGGGCTGCCAGCGCTCGATCAGCGCGGCCAGCACGCGGCCATCGGCGACCGCGGCATGCTGCGCCAGCTGCGGGTGCTGCAGGCGCAACAGGTCGGTATGGAACACCAGCACGGTGCCGGTCAGCGCGACCAGCGCGAACACGACACCGACGCTGAGACCGACCCAAAGGTGCAGCCACGACAGCGCCGCCCGCAGGCGGCGCGAGAACGGTCGTGGCGTGGAGGCGGTCATCTGCGCGTCGCCGATCAGAACCGGTTGGCCCAGCTCAGCGTCAGCACGCGACCACGGCCGGCAACGTAGGTGTCATTGCGCGGCGTGCTCTGCGAGTAGTAGGTGACGTACTGCTCGCCAAATATGTTCTCGATGCCGACGTTGAGCTGGCCCAGCGGCAGCTGGAAGCGCGTTTGCAGGTCGACCGTGGTGTAGCCGTCGAAGTCGGCGACCTGGACACCGCGCAGGTCGAACTCGCGATCGAGCGACTGGCTGGCCTGCAGGCGCGTGGCGATGCCCGGCGTCCAGTCCTGGTCCCAGAACGCGGTGATGCGGTCGGGGCTGACGTTGATGCCGGGCAGGTCGCTGTCGACGCGGTCGTCGCCGTTGCTGTCGTAGCGGCCGTCGGTCTGCGCGTAGCCCAGACCAATGCGGGTCTTCTCGCTGAACTGCCAGGCGACGTTGGCCTCGATGCCTTCGATCTCGGTGCGCTCGCGCACGACGTTGTAGCTCTGGCTGCCCGGGTCGAAGGCCAGGCGCGAGCCCAGGTCGGAGTCGGACTGGTAGATGGCCAGGTGGGCGAGCCAGCGGCCGTCGTCGTAGTCGACGCCGATTTCCTGGTTGTCGGCGATCACCGGCGACAGGTCGACCAGCGTGTCGACGCGCTGGCCGGGCGTGCTGATGCCGCGCAGTACGCGTCCGATGTCGGCGACGCTGTAGCCTTCCGAATACGACGCGTACAGCTTGAGCGCATCGGTGACTTCCCAGACCGCGCCGAAGTTGGGCAGCACTTCGCTGGTCGTCGGCGAACCGCCTTCGACGAACTGGCCGCCGTTGTTGGACGGGATGGTGGTGAAGTCGTCGACCTTCAGCTTGCCGCGCTCGTAGCGCAGGCCGCCGCTGAGCATCACGCGATCGGCCACCCACCACTCGGCCTGCACGAACGGCGACACCGATTCGTAAGTGGTCCTGGGCACCCAGTCCAGGCCGCTGACGACCAGTTCCTGATGGGTCGTGTCGCGGGCCAGGTCGAGGCCGGTAGTCACGCGCAGGCGCAGGCCGAACAGATCGCCGCGCGACCAGCTGAACTTGCCGCCGAGCTTCTCGGACACGTTCTGCGACTGGTCGAACCAGTGCAGGTCGCGGCCGTCGCCCCAGAAGTTGCCCCAGTCGGTGCCGCCGTACAGCGCTTCGAAGTCGACCCAGTACAGCTGCGCCTGGAAGTAGCCGCCGGCCATGGCCTTGTCGGTGTAGTCCAGGTTCAGCGAGGTCGAGCGGTTGCGCGGACCATCGCCTTCCTTCTCGCCGCGGATCGAGGTCGCAAGCTGGCCGGTGGCAATGTTGCCGTTGACGGTGGCGTAGTCGTTGTTGCCCTGCAGCTCGTAGTGGTTGACGGTGAGCTGCAGGCGCTGCTCTTCGTTGATGTTCCAGCCGCCCTTGGCGAACAGGTTGTACGACTGCGCGTCCATCAGGTCGCCCTGGACGTCGTTGACGGCGATCGCATCGCCATCGCCGTCGTAGTACAGGCCTTCGCTGGCATAGGACGCACCGCCGACGAAGTCGAACGCGCCGCTGCGCGTGCCGAGCACGTACGAGGCGCGGTAACCGGTGCTGTCGCTCTCGTGCGGGAGGGCGCTGCTGGCGGCGATGTTGACGTCCTGGAACGTCTCGCCGTCCTGGCGCGGGGCGCGCTTGGTGATGATGTTGATGATGCCGCCCGATGCGCCCAGGCCCTGCAGCGCGTTGGCGCCGTGGATGACCTCGATGCGCTCGATCATCGCCGGGTCGATGGTGTGGCCGTCACGGCCGCCTTCGCGCAGCGGTGTCGACTGCGGCACGCCGTCGACCAGGTACAGCGGCTTGCGGCCGCGCAGGGTCTCGCCACCATTGGTCAGCTTCTGTCGCGAAGGCGAGAACGACGGGATCAGGTTGGCCAGCACCTGCGAGATGTCCTGGGTCAGCGCCAGCTGCTGCTGCAGCTGCTTCTGGTCGATGACGGTGATGGTGTTGGGCAGCGCGGCATCGGAATCGGGAATGCGGCTGGTGCTGGCCGAAACGGTGACGCGGTCGATGTCGGTGGCATCGTCGGCATGAGCGACAGGCATGGCAAGTGCAGCCAGCAGGGCGCTGGCCAGGTGGTGTCGACGGAGCATGGGGAGAGGGATCCGGACTTCGAGTCAGGCGCGTATGGTAATGCGAACCATTCGCGTTTTACAGGCCGAGTCTGGCGGATTTGCCCGCGGGGGCCTCGCACCGAGCCCCGGAAGGGCGATCTAGGCGCCGAAACGCGCCCGCAGGTCGGCCTCGTGCGGCATCGCCGAGGCCGCACCGGCGCGCTCGGTCGACAGGCCGGCATAGCGATTGGCGAAATGCACGTGATCGGCGAACGCGGCATCACTGCGGCGCGCCACCGAGGCGGCGAGGGCACCGTTGAAGGCGTCGCCGGCACCGGTGGTATCGACCGGCTGCACCGTCGCCGCGGCGACCCGGTAGTGGCTGCGTGCGTCGTTGCGCAGGTCCAGGTCGGCGTGAGAGACGAAACAGCCTGCCGCGCCGAGGGTGATCACCACCGTGCCGTGCGGCAGCAGGCGCCGGCAAAGTGCGTGCAGGGTGTCTTCGTCCTGCGCGGCCAACGTGGCCGCATCGACCTGTTGGGATGTATGCCGACCGAGCTGCGCGCAGAACTCGGTTTCGTTCGGCGTGATCACATCCGCCAGCGACAACAGTGACGCCGGTGCCTGGGCATCGGCCGGCGCCGGGTTCAGCACGGTCATCACGCCGGCGGTGCGCGCCGCGGCGAACGCGGCCTCGACGGCCGCCACCGGCGATTCCAGCTGCGCAAGCACGACCCGCGCGACGGCAATGGTGCTGGCCTGCTGGCTGACGAAATCGGACGAGAGCTCGGCGTTGGCGCCGGGCCCGATCACGATCGAATTGCGCCCGTCTTGATCGACGTAGATGCCAGCGGTGCCGGTAGGCGCGTGGCTGGGCAGGTCGTGCAGGTCGATGTCGTCGGCCACGGCCAGTGCATGCGCGAGCTGGCCGCCGAGATCGTCGCCGAGCGCGCAGACGAAGCTCGTCTTCGCGCCGGCGCGCGCGGCGGCGGTGGCCTGGTTGAAGCCCTTGCCGCCGGGTCCTGTGCGGTAGTGCCCGGCGAGGGTTTCGCCGGGTCGTGGCAGCGTCGCCACCGTCCACACGTGGTCGACGTTGAACGAGCCGACCACCACCACGCGCGCGCTGTCGCTCATGCCGGCGTCGTGATCAGCTGAAGTAGGTGAGCACGCCGGCGATGGTCGCGGTCATGAAGGTCGCGATCGAACCGCCGAGGACCGCGCGCAGGCCGAAGCGGGCGAGGTCCTGGCGACGCTCCGGTGCCAGTCCGCCGATGCCGCCGATCTGGATCGCGATCGAGCTGAAGTTGGCGAAGCCGCACAGCGCGTAGGTCGCGACGAGGCGGCCCTGCTCGCTGAGCGTGACGCCGGCGACCTTGCCGTTGACGATGTCTGCCAGCTGCAGGTAGGCGACGAATTCGTTGATCACCACCTTCTGCCCGATCAGGCTGCCGACAATCGGTGCGTCCGCCCACGGCGTGCCGATCACCCAGGCCAGCGGTGCCAGTACGTAGCCGAAGATCGTCGCCAGGTCGGTCGGCTTGCCGATCGCCGCGGCAATGCCGGTGACATCGCCCAGCCAGGTCAGCGGCCAGTTGATCAGCGCGATCAGCGCGATGAAGGCCAGCAGCATCGCGCCGATGTTCAGCGCCAGGCGCAGGCCGTCGCCGGCACCGGCGGCGGCGGCATCGATGATGTTGGCGGTGTTCTTTTCCACTTCCATCTTGACCGTGCCGCGGGTCAGCGGCTCGCCGGTCTCCGGCACCAGGATCTTGGCGATCACCAGCGTTGCCGGTGCGGCCATGATCGAGGCTGCGAGCAGGTGCTTGGCGTAGAACGCCTGCTGTTCCGGGTCGCCACCGCCGAGCATGCCGACGTAGGCGGCGAGCACGCCGCCGGCGATGTGGGCCATGCCGCCGATCATCATCGTGATCAGCTCCGACTCGGTCATCTTCGGAATGTACGGGCGCACCGTCAGCGGCGCCTCGGTCTGGCCGATGAAGACGCTGGCGCAGACGCTGGTGGTTTCCGCGCCCGACACGCGCATGACCTTGGTGATCGCCCAGGCCATCGCCCGCACGATCGCCTGCATCACGCCCAGGTGGTAGAGCACGCCCATCAGTGCGGCGAAGAAGATGATCGTCGGCAGCACCTGGAATGCAAAAATGAAACCGTAGGTCGAGGTGTCCATCAGGCTGCCGAAGATGAACTTCGAGCCTTCGTTGACGAAGCTGAGCACCTTCACGAAGCCGTGGCCGATGGCGTCGAACGCCTCGCGGCCACCGGGCATCAGCAGCACGACGGCGGCGAATGCGATCTGCAGCGTCACGCCGGTGGCGACGAGTTTCCAGTCGACCCGGCGCTTGTTGATCGAGAACAACCAGGCGATGCCGATCAGTACCGACAGGCCAAACAGGCCAAAAGCCACCCGCGCAATTGCTTCCACTCAGTTCTCCCCATGCAACCGGCAGCCGGCAGCGCGTCGTTGTAGTTATAGGCCCGCCGCAGCGGCGGCGCGGCGTAGTTTACCCCGCGCCCCCTCTCCCTGGCCTGCGGCCTGTCCCTCTCCCACAAGGGGAGAGGGCAACGCCGGGATTGCAATTGCTCCCTCTCCCCTTGTGGGAGAGGGACAGGCCGCGAAGGCGGCCAGGGAGAGGCGTCAGCCGTCCCGCGCCACCACCTTGTTCCGCCCCTGCAGCTTCGCCTGCTGCAGGCGGCCGTCGGCCCGGCGCAGGAGCCGGGACAGGTCCGAACCCTCGTGCGGAAACCCCGCCAGGCCGGCACTGAAGCTCAGCGGCATCGCGTCGGCGCCGCGTTCGGGCTGGAACGGTCGCTCGCCCAGGGCCCGTCGGATCGCGTCCACGCGTTCCCAGGCCGTGCCGATGGGCTTGCGCAGCAGCAACACGAATTCCTCGCCACCGATCCGCACCAGCCACTCGCCCGGCTCGGCCAGTTCGCGCAGCACCGCAACGACGTGGCGCAGGGCGCGGTCGCCGGCATGGTGGCCGTGGGCGTCGTTGATGCGCTTGAAGTGGTCCAGGTCGATCAGCGCCAGGGTCAGGCTGTCGCCGTCGTGGCGGACGCTGTCGAACAGGCGCGGCACCCGGTGCAGCAGCCAGGTGCGGTTGGGCAGGCGCGTCAGGCCGTCGGTGCCCGACAACTCGACCAGGCGCTGCATCCGGTAGACCACCATGGCGGTGATCAGGGTGAACATCATCAGCAGCACCAGCCGCTGGGCCTGGCTGCCCAGGGTCACGGAGCCGTAGTCGCTGGAAAGCAGTTGCTCCGGCGAGCTCGCCAGGGCGAACACCGCCAGCACCAGCAGCCCGTACTGGCCGATCGCCAGCGCGCCGGCGAACAGGGCGATGCGGCCGTCGCTGCGCAGCGCGGTCAGCAGGATCGCCAGGATGTAGCCGCACCAGACGATCAGGCTGTTGAGCCCGGCCGGCAGGTGGTTGGCGGCCAGCGCGACCAGCACCAGCGTGGTCGCGGTGACGTCGAATGCCGACGAGGCGAACGGCAGCCAGCGGTACAGGCGCCGCCGGCGCGCCAGCGACAGCCAGACATGGGCGAACACGTTGACGACCAGGGCGCCGCCGAGGCCGATCATGGTTTCGTTGATGCCGCCGCCGCCCAGAGCGTTCGCCAGCGGCAACAGCAGCAACATCGCTGCGAGGGCCGCGCGCAGGCGCGCCACCAGCAGTTCGCCGCCGGCGCCGATCTCGAGCATGATTTCGTCCGGTCGCGCCAGCAAAGAAGCTACGACCTCGCGGATCCTGCCGCCCGTCATGTGCATCGGTATCCCCCTTGATGCCCGCGCCGAGCATAGCGCGGGTCCCGGGTCGGCATGCAGCTGTCGGAGGGGGGCTGGCCAGAAGCCGCTCTCACGGCTAGCCCACTCCGCGCAGTCCCACCCAGGCGGCCAGCGCCAGGAACACGATCGCGGCAACGGTGCGGGCGGTCTTCAGCGGCAGGCGGTCGGCCAGGCGGCTGCCCAGCAGTACCACCGGCACGTTCGCCACCAGCATGCCCAGCGTCGTGCCGGCGACCACTTCCCAGAACGGGTGGTAGCGGGCGGCCAGCAGCACGGTCGCGACCTGGGTCTTGTCGCCGATCTCGGCCAGGAAGAAGGCGATGGTGGTGGCGACGAAAGCGCCCCGGGCGGGCAGGGCACCGTCTTCGTCGTCGAGCTTGTCGGGCTTGAGCGTCCACACGGCCACCGCGAGGAAGCTGATCGCCACCACCCAGCGCAGCACGTCGGGAGTGAGCCACTGCGCGACCAGGGTGCCGAACCATGCCGCCAGGGCATGGTTGAGCACGGTCGCGACGAGGATGCCGGCGACGATCGGCCAGGGCTTGCGGAAGCGGGCCGCCAGCAGCAGCGCCAGCAGTTGGGTCTTGTCGCCGATCTCGGCAAGCGCGACGGTGCCGGTCGAGACGGCAGCGGTCATCAGGGGGACGTTACCCGCAAAGAAGTGATCCATGGATACTCCGGAGGTCGGGCTTCCGCGTGGACGCGAAAGGCAAACGCCACGCGGCCCGACCCGGCATATGCCAGTTGCTCGCGTGACGCCTGCCTTCGGTCTTGCCCGTGGTCGCTCGCCGGCGTGTGCCGACTGGCTGCCGCTCCTGCGCCATGGCCGTTGGGCCAAGTGTGTTGACGCAGGTCCCGGTGGATCGTCAGTGGATGACGGCGCCGGTGGGCTACTCCCCGGAGGAGGGATGGCGCGCATTGTACATAGGCAATCGCCGGCAGGACATGTCGCCGAAGTGCAGGCCGCCGAACTGCAGGCCGCTAAACTGAACGCCTCGTCATTGAACGACTCATCCCGGGAGCCCCCCATGCAATACCGCCGCCTCGGTTCCTCCGGCCTGCAACTGTCGGCGCTGTCCTTCGGCGCCTGGCTCACCTTCGGTTCGCAGATCGGTCGCTCGACCGCGCGCGACCTGGTCGCCGCTGCCTGGGACAACGGCATCAACTTCTTCGACAACGCCGAGACCTACGCCAACGGCGAGGCGGAGAAGGTGATGGGCGACGTGATCGCCGACCTGCGCCTGCCGCGCGATGGTTTCTGTGTGTCGAGCAAGGTTTTCTTCGGCGCAGTCGCCGAGCCGCGGCCGACGCAGCGGGGCCTGTCGCGCAAGCACGTCACGGATGCCTGCCACGCCGCGCTCAAGCGCCTGCGCGTGGACTACCTCGACCTTTACTACTGCCATCGCCCCGATCCGGATACACCGATCGATGAGACGGTGCGCGCGATGGATTCGCTGGTCAGCCAGGGCAAGGTCCTGTACTGGGGGACGTCGGAGTGGACCGCGGCGCAGATCCGCGAGGCGCACAAGATCGCCCGCGCCCAGCACCTGGCGGCGCCGACGATGGAGCAGCCGCAATACAACCTGCTGCACCGCGAGCGCGTCGAGCTGGAGTACGCGCCGCTGTATGCCGAGGTCGGCCTGGGCACCACCACCTGGTCGCCGCTGGCATCGGGCGTGCTGACCGGCAAGTACAACGCCGGCGTGCCGACCGAGGCGCGCCTGGGCCGCGAGGGCCTGGGCTGGTTGCAGCGCAGCGTGCTGGGCGAGAACGAAGGGCGGGTCGAGCGCGCGCGCCGGTTCGTCGAACTCGCCCGTGAGCTGGACGTGGCGCCGGCGCCGCTGGCGATCGCCTGGTGCCTGCGCAATCCGCATGTATCAAGCGTCATCCTCGGCGCCAGCCGCCCCGAGCAGTTGCTGCAGAACCTGGATGCGCTGGAGCTGGCGCAGCGCCTGCAGGAAAGCGACTGGCAACGCGTGGAAGCCGCCGTGCGCTGAGACGGTGGGCGGGCCCGCACCGGGTGTTGACGCAGTAATGAGAATCATTATCATTACTCGCGTCACCCCGACCGAGCCACGAACATGTCTCTGCGCCAACCGATGCTGCAGCTGAAGCCACGTTCCGACCGTTCCGCGCCCCTCGTCCCGCCGATCGCACTCGCCGCTCCGGGCCTGACCCTGTCCGCCTCGCTGGTCGAGAGCGACGACCTGCTGCGCGGTGGACGTGAAGTGCTGATCCGCCACGGCGACGAGGTCTATCGCCTGCGCCACACGCGCAACGACAAGCTGATCCTCACCAAGTGATCCTGGTCAGGTAAATCCGACAGATCACCGATCGACGCGCCCGAACCCCGGGCGCGTCGGCAATCCGCGTTGCCGCCCTGGGGAGGGTGGCCCGCGAAGGCGTACGGCAAGGATGCTGCCGCTCCCACTCAACGTCTCTCTCCAAGGCCCGCAAGCCCGCCGTCCGAACGGCTGCCAGCACGCCTCGACAATCACTCGAGCCCGTGTCCATGCATCCCGCTTCGACCAAGTTTGTTCCGTCCACCCTCGCCATGGCCCTCATGCTGGCGCTACCTGCCCATGCCCGTGCCGCCGACAGCGGCGCCGAACCGTCCACGACGCTCACCGGCGCCGCCGCCGCAACCGGCGCCACCAGCGAGTTCGACCGCATCGTCGTCACCGCCACCCGCACCGAGCGCGCGCTGGACGACGTGCCGTCCGTGGTCACCGCCATCGACCGCGAACAGATGGATCGCGAACTGGTGCGCAACCTCAAGGACCTGTTCCGCTACGAGCCGGGCATTACCGTCACCACCGGCACCGGCCGCTTCGGCCTGGGCGACATCCGCATCCGCGGCCTGGGCGGCAATCGCGTGCGCATCGAGACCGACGGCATCGCCGTGCCGGACGCGTTCTCGATCGGCAGCTTCTCCACTGCCAACCGCAACTTCGTCGACCTCGACACGCTCAAGCGCGTCGAAGTGGTGCGCGGCCCGGGCAGCGCGCTGTACGGCTCCGATGCACTGGGCGGCGTGGTCGCGTTCGCAACCAAGGATCCCTCCGATTATCTGGAGGAGGGCAAGGACGCCTACTTTGGTTTCAAGCTGGACTACGAGGGTGCTGACGATGGATTGTTCGGCGCGGCAACCGCTGCCTTCGGCGGCGATCGCTGGTCTGGCCTGGTCGCGGTGAACCATCACCAGGGCCAGGAAACCGAGACCATGGGCGAGGACCGCAGCAGTGGCGCCAGCCGCACGGCAGCCAACCCGCAGGATTACGACGGCCGCAGCCTGCTCACCAAGCTGGTGTTCGCACCGAGCGCGAACCAGCGCTTCAAGCTGACCGTGGAAGGCAACGAGGACCAGGTCGATACAGACGTGCTGACTTCGCGCGTGCTGGCAGCGTTGCCGCCGGGCTCGCCGCCGACCACGCCACGCACCCGCACCACCTCGCTGACCGGTGACGACAAGCAGACGCGTGCGCGTGTCTCGTTCGCGCACGAGGTCGATTCGATCGACTCGGCGCTGGTCGATTCGCTGCAGTGGCAGGTCTATCGCCAGGACAGTGAGACCACGCAGAAGACCTTCGAGCTGCGCGAGACGGTCAGTGCTACCGGCCGCGTGACCAACCCGACTCGGCGCGAACGCGAATTCAACTTCGACCAGCGTCTGGTCGGTGCGGAGGCCGTGCTGCACAAGGACTTCAGCAGCGGCAGTGTCGAACACAGCCTGACCTACGGATTGGAGTACACCGGGACGGAGTTCAAGCAGAAGCGCGATGGTCGCTCGATCAACCTGACCACCGGTGCGGTCAGCAACGCGATCCTGCCCGATGTGTTCCCGGTGCGAGACTTTCCGACCAGCACCACCACGCTGGCGGCGCTATACGTGCAGGACGAGATCTCGTTCGCCGACGGCGAATTCCGCCTGATCCCGGCCCTACGCGTGGACCACTTCGATCTCGACTCCAGCATCGATCCGATCTATGCCGCCGACAATCCGGGCCTGGGCGTGGTCGACATAACCGAGACCAGCGTGTCGCCCAAGCTCGGCGCGGTCTGGCATTTCACCCAGGACTGGTCGCTGTTCGGTGGCTACCAGCATGGTTTCCGCGCACCGCCCTACAACGACGTCAACCTGGGCTTCACCAACCTGCAGTTCGGCTACACCGCCATCCCCAATCCGGATCTCAAGCCGGAAACCAGCGATGGCGTCGAGTTCGGCGTGCGCTTCTCCAATGAAGCCGTGTTCGCCGAGTTCTCCACCTACTACAACCGCTACGACGACTTCATCGAGTCGCTGCGAGACACCGGCACCAACGCGCAGGGCTTGATCGTCTTCCAGTCGCAGAACATCGCCAACGCCGAGATTTACGGCGCCGAAGCACGCGCCGGCGTCGACCTGGGCGCGCTGGCCGAGGGCCTGGCGGGATGGTCGCTGCGCGGTTCAGTGGCCTGGTCGAAGGGCGAGGATCGCGACACCGGCACGCCGCTGGAGTCGATCGATCCGTTGCGCGCATCGCTGGGCATCGCCTACGACCGCGACACCTGGGGCGTCGAACTGGCCGGCCGCTTTGCTGGCCGCGACGACGAACTGCCGGTGGCAGGTCGCTTCGAGACGCCGGGTTATGGCGTGTTCGACCTGCTTGGCCACTGGGCCTTCGCGCCTGGCGCCGAGTTCAACGCTGGGGTGTTCAACCTGGCCGACCGGAAGTACTGGGAGGCCGGCACGATCGCCAGCCAGCAGGCCGCGACCAGCCCCGTGCTCGACCGCTACACCAGCCCGGGCCGCAACGTCGGCGTCAGCCTGAGCGTGAGCTGGTGATGCAGCCAGCGCCGCGAAACACCTTTCAACTTCAAAAAGAGCCAGCCATGAACATGCGCCCGCACCTGCTTCTGCTTTCCGTCCTCTCCGCGTTGCCGATGCAGGCCGTCGCCGCGCCGGCCGCAACCGACACCGCGCGCGACCGCGCCTCGATCCTCGCGATGAAGGGCGAGTACATCGTCGACTTCGCCTTCGACGAGACCGTGCTGCTGCAACCTGGCTACGAGCGCCACCCGGCGATGCGCAGCGGCGGCAACGAGGTCGTGATCGTCGTCGAGGACGCGCCGACCCGGGTGGTGCTGCAGCACATCCTGGTCGACGAGAAGAGCGGCCACGTCACCAAGCACTGGCGCCAGGACTGGACGTTTGAAGCGGCCACGCGCTTCGAGTTCACCGCCGAGCAGACCTGGCAGGTGCGCCCGGTTCCGGCCGGGCTGACGCGCGGTGCGTGGACCCAGTGCGTGTACGAGGTCAGCGACGCGCCGCGTTACTGCGGCACCGGCGCATGGACCTACGACAACGGGGTGGCCACGTGGACCAGCGACCTGAGCTGGCGTCCGCTGCCGCGTCGCGAGTACACCAAGCGCAGCGATTACAACGCCATCAGTGCGATCAACCGCCACACCCTGACGCCCATGGGCTGGACCCACGAGCAGTTCAACACCAAGGTGCTGCGCAAGCCAGACGGTTCGCAGGTCGAGCTGGCACGCGAGTTCGGCTTCAACGACTACCAGAAGACCACCGAGGTCGACTTCGCTCCGGCCTACAAGTACTGGGACGCCACCAATGGCTATTGGGCCAAGGTGCGTGCGCGTTGGGACAGTTTCCTCGGCAAGGCGCCGGGTGTGCACCTGAAGACGAAGATCGACGGCATGGCGATGATCATGCCGTTGTTCGAGCAGGCTTCGCAGCTGGAGGACGGCAAGAAGGTCGGTGACGCGAAGATCGACGCGGTGTTCAAGAAGTGGGTCGAGCCTTCGTCGATGTGATTCGGCGTCGAACGGCGTCGTCCGCCTGATTGGCTTGCGTCTGCGGAATGGCGTCGTCCGCCGGGCCGGGGATTGCTCCGCCCCTTAGTCAGACATCCTGTCTGATGCGGGGCGTGGGCCATCCATGGCCCACTGCGGATCAGTCCCCGGCCCGTCGAACGACGCTTCGGCATTTCATTGCCCGGTCTACGTCCGAATCGTTTCTTACAGCAGGCCCGATAGCGACGGTGGCGTCGGCGGCGCGGGTGCCACAGGCGGTGCGGGCGGAGCCGGTGGCGGCGCCGGCGGCTTCGGCGCAGTGGGCGCCTTCGGTGGTGCCGGAGGCGCAGGCGGTGCAGGTGGAACCGGCGGCAGGCGCAGCATCGCAGTCCTGGGCACGGTGATCTGCGCAGTGGCACTCTTGCGGTCGCGCAGGTAGGTCACGCCGACCTTGCTGTCAGCTGGTTTGTCGCGCAATGCCGCCATTGCTTCGCGCGGCGTCTTCACGTCCTTGCCGTCGATACGCTGGATTACGTCACCAGCCTGCAGGCCTTCGAGCTCGGGACCATTGCTCACCACCAGCACGCCGTGGTCGGTGCCGAAATAACGGCCCAGCTGGCCGTCGACGGCAGCCAGGTTCAATCCGCTCCAGCGGAACGTCTCGGCCAGCAGCGGAAGGCGGCAGTCCTCGCCCTTGCAATCGCCGGTCGGCCCCATGCGGATGATCTCGGTGCGAACTTCCGGCGAGATCAACGGCAGCGGCATCGGCCGCGGCTGCGCGCCCTCGCCGTCGGGCGTCCACATCAGCGGGCCGTCCATGCCTTCGCCGCGGCCGGCGAACATGCCGCCGTTGCCATCGCGCATCAACCACACGCGATCGCCGATCTGCGGGGTGACCTTCGCCGACGCGGCCTTGCCCTCTCGTTGGTAGCCGAGCGTGATCGCCTTCTGCGTGTCCAGGTCGCCCAGCTGGGCGCGTGCGGCCGTCAGGCGCTGGTCGCTGTCTGTGCCGGCGATCGGCTTGCCGTTGATGGTGGTCAGCAGGTCACCGCTGCGCAGCCCGGCCTTGGCAGCCGCGCTGTCGGGCGTGACCGCGGCGATGCGCACGCCGGCCTTGGCTTCCGGCGCGAGCACCACGCCGATCACCGGGCGCTGCTCGAAGCGGCGTTCGAGGTTCATCTGTCGCGCGACGTCATAGCCGCCCGACAGTTCGGCCACGCGCTTGGCGGCCTGCCTGAGATCTTCGCGTGCCGCCGCCAGCTCCTTGGCCTTGGCGGCATCCGCGGCGCTGGTGCCGGACGTCTGCGCGGCCGCGACGAATGCGAACAGCAGGCCAATGGATGCCGCCAGCACGGTGGGTCTGAACATCGTCCCGCGTCGCTGTGCGCGCTGGCTGGAGCGGGAACTCATGGAATCGGTCGGCGTCATGGCTGAAAGTCCTGCAATGAAAGGGATGGAAGTCAGTCGACGCTGACCAGGGCACCGTCGTAGCGCTCGCCACGGCTGACAAGCCAGCGCTGGGTGGTTTCTACTTCGGCCAGCGCGCGCATCGTGGTGACGCGCTGCTGCCACAGGACGGCGCGTTCGCTGTCGGCCAGGCCCGGTTGCGACAGCGAGGCATCGATGCGGCCGATGCGCTCGTCGAGTTCGACACCCAACGCCGCACCGCTGGCCGAGGACACGCGTGCATCGCGGGCGAGGGCGACCAGTGCTTCCAGCTGCGCCGACTCGGCCTGCAGCGACTGGATCTCGGCGGCACGGTTCGCGAGCGCGGCTGCGGTCGGGTCTGGCGTCGTCGTGCTGGCATCGGTGCTGGCGATGCGGATGGCGTTGTCGTTGCGACCCGGCAGCGGTGATGCCACCGGCGCCGGCTTGCGTGTCGGCGTGGCAGTCGGCTTGCGCTTTGCGACGTTGCGCTCCGCCGGTTGCGTGCTGGCAACGGCGACTTGGGGCGAGGTGGTCGAGCCCGACGAAGGCGTGGCGATATCGGTCGTTGCCGGCGTTGCGGCGGGCGCCGGCGACGACGCAGCCGGTGACGTTGCAACGGCGATCTGCGCAGGCCCCGTCGACACCGGTGCATTCTCGCGGCGCAACAGCGGCACCAGCGCCACCGCGGACACGGCGGCAGCGGCGGCAAGCCACATCGGCCAGCGCTGACGACGGCGCATCGAAGGATGGGGGCGGGCGGTCGCGTCCGCCGCGGCGCCATCGAGCGCGCGGGTCAGTCGCTGCCAGCCATCGTTGCCGGGCGATTCGATCGGCAGCGCGGCAAAGGCTTCGGCCCAGTTGCCGGGCATCGGTTCGCCAGGCATCGGGTCGCCCGGTATTGGAGCGCGGGGGCGGTCGGCATCAGGCATGTGCCTTCTCCTGGTTCATTCCAGCTTGATCGGGTTCGAGCAGCTCACGCAGGCGGCGGCCGCCGCGTGCCAGCTGTGACTTGGAGAAGCTCGCCGTGCGCTGCATCAGCGCCGCGATCTCCTCGTGGGTGTAGCCCTCGGCGTGGTAAAGCCACAGCACGCTGCGGGTGGTGGTGGGCAACTGGGCGAGGGCGCGGCCCAGCGCCGCGGCATCGGCGGCGGCGGTCGGCAATGGACCTGGATCCATCACCAGGTCGTCGCCGTCCAGCGGCACGTCGTGGACGTGGCGGCGCTTGCTGCGCAGCCGCATCAACGCCTCGTTTACCGCGATCTGCCGAAGCCATCCCCAGAACGGGCTGCCGTTGCCGCGGAACTCGCCGAGCTTGCCGTAGACCTTGAGCATTGTTTCCTGCAGGACCTCGGCCGCTTCCTCGCGGTCGCCGGCGTAGGCGCCGCCAAGGATCCGCAACGCCAGGTTGAACACCGGCCGCTCGAACCAGCGGTAGATCTGCTCGAACGCCGAGCGGTCGCCGGCCCGCGCCCGCGCCAGCAGCGCGTCGGGCACGTCGATGGCGAAACTGCTGCGCGGCGCACCCGACGCCGGGGTCGATGGGCAGGGGGCGGGCGCGCTGGCGCGTGCACTGTCAGGGATCGGGTTCAGTGGCATGTCACTGGTCTGGATGCGGCGACCGTCGAAACCGTCGCAGGCGGCCGCCGCCTTGCCTTGGGCCTGCGTGGTCTGGGCCTATACTCGGCCCACAGACAGGGAGGGGAAAGCATGGGATCGATTCTGGCCGTAGTGCTGTTGCTGGCAGGGGTGGTGGTGCTGTTCAAGACCGTGCGGATGGTGCCGCAGGGATATGAATGGACGGTCGAACGCTTCGGCAAGTACACCCACACCATGGACCCCGGACTGCACTTCCTGATCCCGATCGTCTACGGCGTCGGCCGCAAGATCAACATGATGGAACAGGTGATGGACGTCCCCAGCCAGGACGTGATCACCAAGGACAACGCCGTGGTCAAGGTCGACGGCGTGGTCTATTTCCAGGTGCTCGATGCCGCCAAGGCCGCCTATGAAGTGGCGACGCTGGAGATCGCCATCCTCAACCTGGTGATGACCAACATCCGTACCGCGATCGGTTCGATGGACCTGGACGAGTCGCTGTCCAAGCGCGACGAGATCAACACCAAGGTGCTGGTCGCGGTGGATGCAGCAACCCATCCGTGGGGACTGAAGGTCAACCGCATTGAGCTCAAGGACATCCAGCCGCCGCGCGACCTGGTCGATTCGATGGCGCGGCAGATGAAGGCCGAGCGCGAGAAGCGCGCCAACATCCTCGAGGCCGAGGGTTTCCGCCAGGCGGCGATCCTCAAGGCCGAAGGCGAGAAGCAGTCGGTGATCCTGGAGGCCGAGGGCAACAAGGAAGCGGCCTTCCGCGAAGCCGAGGCGCGCGAGCGCCTGGCGCAGGCCGAAGCCAAGGCGACCGAGATGGTGTCGACCGCCATCGCGCAGGGCAACGTGCAGGCGATCAACTACTTCGTCGCGCAGAAGTACATCGAGGCGTTCAAGGCACTGGCCGAGGCGCCGAACCAGAAGTTCGTGATGATGCCGATGGAGTCGGCCGGCGTGATCGGCTCGCTCGCCGGCATCGCCGAACTGGCCAAGGAGGCACTCGATCGCCAGCAGGTGCGCGCACCTGTCGCGCCGACGCCGCCGCGCGTGGGAGGCTGAACATGCAGTGGGGGGCGTCGATGAACTGGCACGTTTTCATCTGGGCCGTGGTGGCACTGCTGCTGTTCGCGGCCGAGGCACTGGCACCGGGCGCGTTCATGCTGTGGCTGGGCTTTGCCGCCGTGGCCGTGTTCGCGATGGTGCTGCTGATCCCCGACATTCCGGTGCTGGCCCAGGTCGCGGCATTCGTCGTGCTGAGCTTCGCTTCGATCCAGGTCTACCGGACCTGGTTCCGCGGCCGTGAGCGCGGCAGCGACCAGCCCAACCTCAACCGCCGCGCCGAGACCCTGGTCGGGCGCGTGGTGCCGCTCGAGCAGCCGATCGTCAACGGCCGCGGCCGCGTGCAGATCGCCGACGCGTACTGGGAAGTGACCGGCCCCGACCTGCCCGCAGGCTCGGCCGTGCGCATCACCGCCAGTCGCGGCATGAGCCTGCAGGTCGAGCCCGCGGGCTGAGGAAGAGATGCGTCGATCGGCACTGCTCGCGATGTCGTGTTTCATTGCAGCTGCAGCGATCGCCGCATCGGTGTCGGCGGCCGAGCCGGCCCTGGTCGGCATGATCGTGCCGCCCTGGCCGGAGGGAATGAAATCCAACACCGGCAGCTGCGTCGGCTCCGGCAGCGAGCCGGGCCAGGTCTGCGCGCGCAGCATCTCCACCCTCGACGATGCCGAAGACCGCACCTTGAAGCTGCTCGCCTCGGAGTTCGTCGATCGCCTCGGTGACGAGCCGCGCTGGCGGATCACCGACGCGGTGCCGTATCCGATCCTGCGCCGGGACGAGCTGGTGGTCATCGCCACCTGCCAGCGCGACGGCGTCGACGACGCCGGGCTGATCGCGATCATCGACACCGGCACCGTTCATGCGGCCCAGCTGGAGATGCTCCCGGCCACGCGCTGGGCGGTCCGCCTGGACCGTGCCACCGGCAAGTTCGTCCGCGTCGCCCCGAGCCGCGTGCGCTGCTACAACGAAGGCGGCAACGAGTAGGGGGCAGGCCCGGCAAACCATGCCCCACAGCATGGTCTGCAGGCGCACGTCCGCAGGTGAGATAATTGCGGGCTCGCCCCTGACAGATCCCCCGAGCCATGACCCAGAAGACGATCCTCAACGACACCCACCGCGCCCTCGGCGCCAAGATGGTCGACTTCGGCGGCTGGGACATGCCGATCCATTACGGCTCGCAGATCGAGGAGCACCACCTCGTGCGCAGCGACGCGGGCATGTTCGACGTCAGCCACATGACCGTGGTCGACCTCAAGGGTGCGCGCGTGCGCGAGTTCCTGCGCCGCCTGGTCGCCAACTCGGTCGACAAGCTCAAGGTGCCGGGCAAGGCGCTGTACACCTGCATGCTCAACCCGCGCGGCGGCGTGATCGACGACCTGATCATCTATTTCCGCGACGAGGACTTCTTCCGCCTGGTGGTCAACGCCGCCACGCGCGACAAGGACCTGGCGTGGATCAGCGAGCAGGCCAAGGCATTCGACGTGACCGTCACCGAGCGTCCCGATTTCGGCATGATCGCCGTGCAGGGCCCGACCGCGCGCGAGAAGGTGCTCGGCCTGCTGCGCGAGGAAGACCGCGCCGCCGTCGCCAAGCTCGGCAAGTTCGCCGCGGCGCAGGCACGCACGCAGGGCGGCACCGACGTGTTCGTCGCCCGCACCGGTTACACCGGCGAGGACGGCTTCGAGGTCGTCGTGCCGGAAGACCAGACCGTCGCCTTCTGGAACGAGCTGCTCGCCGCGGGTGTGAAACCGGCAGGCCTGGGCGCGCGCGACACGCTGCGCCTGGAAGCAGGCATGAACCTGTACGGCCAGGACATGGACGACGACGTCTCGCCGTATGAAGCCGCGCTGGCCTGGACCGTCGCGCTCGACGAGGGTCGCGACTTCATCGGCCGCAACGTGCTCGAAGCACAGAAGGCCGCCGGCGCACCGCGCCAGATGATCGGCCTGGTGATGGACGAGAAGGGCGTGCTGCGCCACGGCCAGAAGGTGCTCACCGACAACGGCGAGGGCGAGATCCTCTCGGGCACGTTCTCGCCGACGCTGGGCAAGGCGATCGCGTTCGCGCGCGTGCCGGCCGGCGAAATTCCGCTGGGCACCGCCGGCAACGTCCGCGTCGACATCCGCGGCAAGGAAGTGCCGGTGCGCGTGGTCAAGTTCCCGTTCGTGCGCGACGGCAAGGCCCAGGACGGCGTGCTCGGCTGAGCCGGCGACGGGGACAGCGATGAGCGCGACGGTCACCTATTACTACAGCCTGATCTCGCCGTATGCCTGGTTCGGGCATGCGGCCATCCGCCAGGTGGCGCGCGAATGCCGCGCCACCCTGGTGCACCGGCCGATCAGGATCTTCGAGTTGTTCGATGCCAACGGCGGACTGCCGCTGGGCAAGCGCGCACCGGCGCGGCAACGCTACCGCCTGGTCGAGCTGCAGCGCTGGCGTGCGCGCCGCGGCCTGCCGCTGAACCTCAAGCCGAAGTTCTGGCCAGTCGACATCGCCCTGGCCGACCGCTGCCTGATTGCGCTGGTCGAGGCCGGTCACGATCCTTCCGACTACGCCGAGGCCGCGTTCCGCGCGCTGTGGGCGAACGACCAGGACCTGGCCGACCCGGGCGTGGTCGCCGGGCTGCTCGCCGCGCAGGGCGTCGATGCGCAGCGCGTGATGGCGCTGGCGGCGGAAGACGCCGTCGAGGCGATCTATGCGCGCAACACCGCCGATGCGATCGCCGCCGACCTGCCGGGCCTGCCCGGGTATGTGCTCAACGGCGAACCGTTCTGGGGGCAGGACCGCATCGACGACCTGCGTGATGCGCTGCTCAGCGGGCGTGCGCCTTACCGGGTCGATCCGGCATGATCGGTTCGGCACGATTCTGGCCGGGCCGATCCGTTCGTCTCCCACCTCTCGCATGTTGCTTCCGCGTCGGTAAACTAGGCGCCGTCCCCAGTAGCCCCCGTAGAGTTCGAGGCCAGTCATGAGTGAAATTCCCGGCGATCTGAAGTTCATGAAGTCCCACGAGTGGGCACGCGTCGAAGGCGACGGCAAAGTCACGATCGGCATCTCCGACCACGCACAGGGCCTGCTCGGCGACCTGGTGTATGTCGAGCTGCCGAACGTCGGTGACCGCGTCGAAGCCGGCACCGCCTGCGCCGTGGTGGAGTCGGTCAAGGCCGCTTCCGACGTCTACTCGCCGGTGACCGGCAAGGTGACCGCGGTGAACGCGGCGCTGGCCGACAAGCCCGAGACCATCAACGAGGACGCCTACGGCGAAGGCTGGATCTTCACCGTCGCCATCGAGGAGCCGGATCAGCTCAACGAGCTGCTGGCGCCCGACGACTACGCCGAGCTGCTCGAAGAAGAAGACAACTGAGTCACCGCCTCGCCACCCCGCAGGGTGGCGAGCAACAGGCGGTCGTGCGATCACGACCGATCCCGCCACCGGCCGCCACGTGCGGCCGGTTTGCGTTTCGGGGCGCGGCGTCGTGATTGCGCCCGAGCCGGCGCCGTCGGAGCCACGCGTCATTCCCGCGAAGGCGGAAAGCCTGGGACGTTGTGCTTCGACAGTCGTGATCGACGTGGTCCGCCGCAGCCTCGCCATCTAGTTCGGAAAGTGACGATGAGGTGATTCGCAGGCACCGGTACGTGCCCGCCGACGCACTCGCTGCGACATCCCGAACGCATGTCGGCGCTCCCGCGAACCGACATCGCGGGATGCCGCTCGCACCTCGACGGCATCGGCGACAGGGCGAGTCGAAGCATCCGAGCGAACGCCAACGATGCGTCGTCGACGACGCCGAACTGCTTCGACCGATGCCTCGGTGCGGTCGGCGGGCGCCGGAAAAGTTCGCGCACTTTCGCGCAAATCGGCTTGTGCGACGCGAAACCGGAGCACCTCGATGCACCTTCCGACAGGGGGCGTTTGCCCGACCGCGGAGCGCGTTTCGATCGGCATGCCGAAGGCGTGCGAGTTCGCCGCCGATTGCGCATGCGCCAGTTTCTGTTTTCGCAAACCCCTTAAATAAAGCAGTTTCATAAAAACATTTTGGCGAGGCCGGCGATCGTCGTGCGAAGCGCACGTGTCGCGGCGTGTCGCCGACGGCGCCGACTGGCCGGGTCGGGTGCCAAGCCGGCCTGAAAAAAAATTCGGCCAATGTGTTGACAGTATGAAAAAGCGTGATTAGGTTTCGCCCAGCAGACGTCTCCTGCGGAAGCGAGTGAGTACGAACAAAGAAACAACTCGCGGTACAAAACGAACCTCCGACCGGGCAGTCGACACGGTGGAAGCAGGGATCGTTTCCTTCGCGAAACGGGTTTTCGCAAAGGCGCAGGTATCGAGTTTCATCCAACCCGGCTCGCTTTCGGCGGTCCGGGTTTTTGTTTGCCCGCCGTCTGGCGGGCGCCTCATCCGTACCGGCGCGCGTTGCGTGTCGGCGGCTGCACGCGGGTCCGACTCCCGCGGCCCGGGCGCGAACAGACCGGCTCCATCGGCCTGGACGCACCCGACTAGTTCAGCAAGTTCTACTGGGCTTTATAGACCTGCAAGACCACTGATCAATCTCTGATCAACCACTGACGAGGAGCCATCCCATGGCCATGAAGAAAGCTGCGAAGAAGAAGCCCGCTGCCAAGAAAGCCGCCAAGAAGGTAGCCAAGAAGGCTGTCAAGAAGGTAGCCGCCCGCAAGAAGGCAGTGAAGAAGGCCGTCAAGAAGGCCGTCAAGAAGGTCGCTGCCCGCAAGAAGGCAGTGAAGAAGGCCGTCAAGAAGGTCGCCAAGAAGGCAGCAGCCAAGAAGACCGCCCGCAAGAAGGCCGTCAAGAAGGTTGCCAAGAAGGCCGTAGCCAAGAAGACCGCCCGTAAGAAGGCCGTCAAGAAGGCCGTCAAGAAGGTTGCCAAGAAGGCCGCCAAGAAGGCCGGTGCCCGCAAGTCGGCCGCCAAGAAGGCCGTGAAGAAGGTTGCCAAGAAGAAGGCGGCCCGCCGCAAGTCGACCAAGAAGTCTGTCGCTGCTGCAATGCCGGCCACCCCGGCACCGATGATCTAAATAAGAAAGTCCCGATTGCCGTAATCCAGCTCTCTCCCCGCAGCCCAGGCGGGGGGAGAGTTTTTTTTTGGGGATCCGGAAGTATTCGCCGACCCGGACTCCGTCATCCCGGCGCACGCCGGGAGCCAGGCCGTCACTCTTTCAGTTCCGTCGTCCCGGCGAAGGCCGGGACCCACCTTGCTGTTGCTCTGCGCCACCGCACACGCGCAACGTCAACGTGGATCCCGGCTTTCGCCGGGATTACGGTGAGTGGGCTGAAGTTTCGCGAGCCTGGATCCCGGCGTGCGCCGGGATGACGGTGATCAACGCGGAGCGGAGCTGGCCGTCTGTGCCTGGCTGCCCGGTGCGTTCGGCGATGCCGGCTGCGCGGCGTCCGCGTAGAGGGTCTCGTCGATGTCGTCGTCGAGCCACTGCTGCTGCGGCAGGCCCAGTGCGCGGTCGAGGATGGTCGGCACCAGGCCGGAGGGCAGCGAGCTCTCGCTGTTCCACATCACGGCGACGCCGAAGTCGCGGTCGGGCACCATCGCGATCATGCCGCGGTAACCCTGCACCGCACCGCCATGGAACACGATGCGATGGCCGCCATAGTCGTAGACGCGCCAGCCCAGCGCATAGCCGGCGGAGGTAAGACGCTGGCGGCGCCAGGAGGAGCCGCGCATCTCGCTGGGGGTATCGACCAGCGGCTGGTGCAGCGTCGCCAGCAGCGGCGCCGGCAGTACGTCGGGGCGATGTCCGGTGTGGGCGAGCAGGTACTGCGCCATGTCGCTGGCACTGGCGTTGACGCCGGCGGCCGGCAGCACCTGGTAGTAGGTCGACTTGGGCATCGTCGACACCCAGCCGCCGCGCCCGCGCACATGCGGACGCGCCCAGCTCGGGCTGGCCTGGATGCCTTCCAGGCCGAGGCTGGCGTCGTTCATGCCCAGCGGCTTGAACAGACGGCGCTGCACTTCCTGCGCATAGAAGTCGCCGGTGGCCGCGAACACCACGTCGCCGATCAGGCTGAAGGCAATGTTCTGGTAGCTGTAGCAGGTGCCCGGTGCGCACTTGAGCGGCGCGTAGGCCAGCTTCTGCGTCAGGGTGCGGTAATCGGTGAAGCGCTCGAGGTCGCGGTCGAAGGCGTTGTGGGTCAGGCCGACGCGGTGGCTGAGCAGGTCGGCGACGGTGAGCTGCTGCGACGCGGACGCATCGCTGAGCTGGAAGCTCGGCAGGTAGCGCACCAGCTTGCTGTCCCAGCGCAGCGAGCCGTCATTGACCAGCAGGCCGGTCATCGTGCCGGCGAAACTCTTCGACAGCGATGCCAGGCGGAACACGGTATGCGAGTCGACCGCGGTGGCGTGACTGACGTCGGTGATGCCGTAGCCGCGCGCGCTGATGATCTGGCCGTTGTGCACCAGTGCCATCGCCAGGCCGGGGACGCGCTGGCCAGCGACCAGCTGCTGCGCCATCGATTCGAACTGGCGAACATCGAATCCGGCTGCGAGCGGTGCCGCCGGCGGAAGCTGTGCATTGCGGGTGGTGACGGAGACGCTGCCCTGCGCCGCGACGCTGGGCGCGCTCGGCTGCGGGTTCCAGTGCAGAGGGGTCTGTGCGGTGGAGCCCAGGGTAAGCGGCAGCAGCAGGGCGATGGCGCCGAGTCGCGGTAGGGCGCGGGAGCGCTTCTTGTTATTGGTATTCATGGCCCTGAGCGCCTGTACGTGCTGCGATCCGGCCCGATTCTAGCTCCGATCTCAGGGGTTGTGGCAGCTATGGGACTCACCGGACTGATTTGACTGGGATAAGTGCCGGACATCTCATTTCGTGGGCCTTGCTGGCACCTGTTCAGATTTTTGCCCGCGCTGGCACTGCGCAAAATGAACGCCCCGGTATGCCTCAGCTGCCGCGAATGAAGTCGGCGGCACGCTCGGCGATCATCATCGTCGGCGCGTTGGTGTTGCCACCGATCAGGGTCGGCATTACCGATGCATCGACCACGCGCAGGCCCTCGACGCCGCGCACGCGCAGTTGCGGGTCGACCACGGAGGCCTCGTCGTGGCCCATGCGGCAGGTGCCGACCGGGTGGTAGATGGTCTCGGCCTTGGCGCGGATGAATTCCATCAGCTGCGCGTCGTCGAGATCGTTGCGCGCGGGGAAGATCGGCGCGCCGCGATAAGCATCGAATGCCGGTTGCGCGAGCAGGTCGCGCGACAGCCTTGCGCACTCGACCATCATCTTCATGTCGAAGCCTTCGGCATCGCTGAGGTAGTTGGCCTCGATCCGCGGCTTGTCGCCGGCGCGCGCGCTGGCCAGGGTGATGCGGCCGCGACTGCGCGGTCGCAGGAAGCAGCCGTGCACGGTGTAACCTATGCCATCGAGGCGATGGCGACCGTGGTCGTCGAGCATCGCCGGAACGAAGTGGAACTGGATGTCCGGACGGTCGTCGGTAGCGAAGCGCGAGCGCACGAACGCGCCAGCCTCGGCGATGTTGCTGCTGCCCACGCCGCTGTGGCCGCGCAGGTAGTAGTCGAAGGCGACCTTGGCGTCGTTGAGGCGGTCGTAGGTCACCGGCTGCGTGGCGTGCTGCAGCGTGCAGATGTCGAGATGGTCCTGCAGGTTCTCGCCGACCTGCGGTGCGTCGGCAACGACGTCGATGCCGTTGCGTCGCAACTGCGCGGCCGGGCCGATGCCCGACAGCATCAGCAACTGCGGCGAGTTGATGGCGCCGCCGCACAGCAGCACCTCGCGCGCCGCCGGCTGATGGAAAGCCCGGCCCTTCGACGTGTAGATGATGCCGTTGGCGCGGCCGCGCTCGAAGGTGATGCGGTTGACCTGGGCATCGGTGACGATGGTCAGGTTGCGACGCTCGCGGATCGGATCGAGGTAAGCGACCGAGCTGGAGCAGCGGGCGCCGTTCTTCTGCGTCACCTGGTAGAGGCCGAAGCCAGCCTGCGCGGGGCCGTTGAAGTCGCGGTTGAGCGGATAACCGGCCTGGTGGCCTGCCTCGATGAAGGCCTGCGACAGCGGGCTGCTGTAACGCAGGTCGGACACGTACAGCGGGCCCTCGTCACCATGCAGCGCGTCGGCGCCGCGCTGGTTGCGCTCGCTGCGGCGGAAGTAGGGCAGCACCGAGTTCCAGTCCCAGCCGTCGGCGCCGAGTTCGGCCCACTCTTCGTAGTCGCCGGCGACGCCGCGCGTGTAGCACATCGCATTGATCGAACTGGAGCCGCCCAGCACCTTGCCGCGCGGCCACCACAGCACCCGGTTGTCGAGCTGTGCTTCGGCAGCGGTGTGGTAATCCCAGTTGACCCGCTTGTTGTTGACCAGCTTGGCCAGGCCGGCGGGCATGTGGATGAAGGGATGGCTGTCGCGCGGGCCTGCTTCGACCAGCAGCACCCGGACGTCGGGATCGGCGGACAGGCGATTGGCGAGGACGCAGCCGGCGGAGCCGGCACCGATGATGATGTAATCGAACACGTTGCCTGCGCCCTGCTCGTGGAGACTGCCCTACAGCCGAGCGACCGTAAGGGGGGCCATTAGAGCAAATGCTCCCGGCCGACGGTGCGGGGCAGGGGCAACCCGGCGACCGCGCCTGTGGCCGCTCCCGCGGCGACTTCACGCCTTGTCGGGCGCTCCCCTATCATCCGCCCAACCCACAGCGCGCCGGCCGGCCGCGAGGAAACCGGAACATGGCGACAGGCGGGCACGGCGAGGGCGCGGTCAGCGACGGCCCGGGCAATGATGGCCGCAGCGGCGGGCATCTGCGAAGTTTCCAGGCCGCGCTTCGCGAGTCGCCGCCGCTGTGGTGGTCGCTGCTGTATTTCTTCTGCCTGCTGTGCGGCTATTACGTGCTGCGTCCGGTCCGTGACGCCATGGGTGCCTCCGGCGACGTCGCCACGGTATTCCCGCAGGCCAGCATCGACTGGGCGGCGGCGCACGGCTTCGCCCTGAAGGACTTCACGCTGCAGGTGCTGTTCACCGGCACGTTCCTGACGATGGTGCTGCTGCAGCCGGTGTATGGCGCGCTGGTGTCGCGCTTCCCGCGCCGGGTATTCCTGCCGGCGGTGTACCTGGTCTTCATCGCCTGCCTGCTCGGCTTCTACTGGGCCTTTGACCACGACGTGCCGGGGCGCGGCGCGTTGTTCTTCATCTGGGTGGCGGTGTTCAACCTGTTCGCGGTGGCCGTGTTCTGGAGCTTCATGGCCGACGTGTTCGACAACGATCACGCCAAGCGCCTGTACGGCTACATCGGCGCGGGTGGCACGATCGGCGCGCTGGTCGGTCCACTGCTGACGACCAGCCTCGTAGGCACGATCGGCGTGGCCAACCTGCTTCTGGTGTCGGCCGGCTTCCTGGTGGTATGCCTGCTGTGCATCCTGAAACTGCGCAAGTGGGCGATCCGGCGCGAGCAGCTCAGCGGCGGCGTCGACGGCGAGTCCGCCATGGGCGGTTCGATCGTGGCCGGCCTGCGCCTGGTCTGGCAGCGGCCGCTGCTGCGCGCGCTGGCGATCACCGTGTTCTTCGGTGTCGGCGTCGGCACGCTGCTCTACAACGAGCAGGCGGCCATAGTGAAAGCGTTCTACCCCGATGCGCGCGCTGCGACGCGGTACTACTCCATCATCGACGGCGCAGTGAACACCGTGACCATCCTGGTGCAGCTGCTGCTCACCCGCTTCCTGCTGCGCCGCTATGGTGTCGGACCGACGCTGCTGATCCCGGCGTTCGCCATCCTGGGTGGCTACGCGATGCTGGCGCTGTCGCCGGTGCCGCTGCTGGTGGCGATGGTGCAGGTGGCCACGCGCGCCGGCGAGTTCTCGCTGGCCAAGCCCGGCCGCGAAACGATCTACACCCGCGTCGACCGCGAATCGCGCTACAAGGCCAAGGCGGTGATCGACACGGTGGTGTATCGCGGCGGCGACCTGACCTTCGTCTGGCTGCACAAGGCGCTGTCGGCGTTCGGCTCGCGGCTGGTGTTCGTCGCCGGCATGGCCGTCGCGCTGGGCCTGACGTTCGGCGCATGGAAGGTGATCCGCGAGCAGCGCACGCTGCCAGACGATAAGAGTCCGTCGTGATTGCCGGGTGGCCGGCGTAAGCTGCGCGCTGGCGCCATGGAGGAAGCGGCATGTCCCTGCTCGCAGTCGTACTGATCGCGCTGGTGGCGCTGCTGCACCTGGGCTTCCTGGTGCTGGAGATGTTCCTGTGGACCCGGCCCTATGGGCTGAAGGTCTTCCGCCAGTCGCTCGAGAAGGCCGAACAGTCGAAGGTGCTCGCGGCCAACCAGGGCCTGTACAACGGCTTCCTTGCCGCCGGCCTGGCGTGGTCGATCGCCGGGCATCGCAGCGACGTGGCGCTGTTCTTCCTTGGCTGCGTGGTCGTGGCCGGCGTGTACGGCGCGGCGACGGTGAATCGCCGTATCTTCTTCGTCCAGGCGATGCCGGCGCTGGCGGCAATCGTCGCGGTGTGCGCGGGCTGAAGTGAATCGCCCGGAGCGGGATGTCGAATCCCGGCCCCCGGGGACGACTATCCGGCAAGGCGGCACGAACCGGCCGCCCTGCCGCGCCCCGGCGCAATCCTCACAGGAGCCGACCATGAAATACGCCTGCCTGATCTACGACGACGAGAAGCTGTTCGATGCGATGCCCAAGGACGAGGTCGACGCCATCCTCGGCGAGTACTTCGCCCTTTCCGATGAGCTCGGCCAGAGCGGGCACCTGCTCGGTGGCGAAGCCCTGCTGCCGGTCAGCAGCGCGACGGTCGTTCGGGTCCGTCACGGCCGAACCTCCACCACCGATGGCCCATACGCGGAGACCAAGGAGCAGCTGGGAGGCTTCTTCCTGATCGAGGCCCGTGACCTCGACGAGGCGATCCGGATTGCCGCGCGCATCCCGTCGGCGCGTTTCGGCAGCGTCGAAGTGCGACCGGTGATGGAGTTCGAGCGGTAGACGCGTGAGCGACCTCGGCGACCGCAGTGGCGACCCCGTCCGCGAGCGGCTGGACGCGGTCTACCGGCTCGAATCGCGTCGCGTCCTGGCCACGCTGATCCGCCTCCTCGGCGACTTCGACCTCGCCGAGGAGGCACTCCACGATGCGTTCCGCGCCGCGATCGAGCAATGGCCGCAGCAGGGCGTGCCGGAGCAGCCACGCGCCTGGCTGGTGTCGGCCGGACGCTTCAAGGCGATCGACAGCCTGCGCAGGCGCTCACGCTTCGACGCATCGCTCGCGCAGATCGCAGACCGGCTCTACAGCGACATCGAAGACGGCGCCGCCCTCGACGAGGACGTGGAGGACGACCGTCTGCGCCTGATCTTCACCTGCTGCCATCCGGCCTTGTCCGCCGATGCGCAGGTCGCGCTTACGCTGCGCGAAGTCTGCGACCTGACCACGGAGGAGATCGCACGCGCGTTCCTGATTTCCGCGCCGACGGTGGCCCAGCGCATCGTCCGCGCGAAGTCGAAGATCCGCCAGGCGCGGATCCCCTACCAGGTGCCGTCCCGCGAAGAGCTGCCACAGCGCATCGACAACGTGTTGCAGGTGATCTACCTCGTCTTCAACGAGGGCTACGCGGCGACGTCGGGTGAGTCGCTGACGCGCCATGACCTTTGCTGCGAGGCGATCCGGCTGGGCCGCTTGCTGGTGGAACTGCTGCCCGACCCGGAGACGCTCGGGCTGCTGGCACTGATGCTGCTGCACGAATCGCGACGGCCGGCGCGCGCGACCGCCGACGGCGACCTGGTGCTGCTCGACGAGCAGGACCGCAGCCTGTGGAACCGCCCGTTGATCGCTGAAGGCCTGGCACTGGTGCAGCGGATCCGCGCGTCGCGTCGCTTTGGCCCGTACAGCCTGCAGGCCTCGATCGCGGCGGTTCATGCCGCCGCCACCAGCGCCGCGCACACCGACTGGGCGCAGATCGTCGCGATCTACGAACTGCTATTGCGCGCCGACCCCTCGCCGGTGGTCGAGCTCAACCGTGCCGTCGCGGTGGCGATGCGCGACGGACCCGCTGAGGGTCTGGTGCTCATCGAAGCCTTGCTTGCGCGTGGCGACCTGCATCAATACCCGCTCGCGCACTCGGCACACGCCGATCTGTGCCGGCGGCTGGGGCGAACCGGCCAGGCGCGTGCGTCCTACCTGCGGGCGCTGGAACTGACGCAGCAGGCACCGCAACGGCGCTTCATCGAGCGCAGGCTGCGCGAGCTGGACGGTTGATCGATAGAGGCCGGGGCCAATGCTAGAGTCGCCCGGGTCCGGAAGGAGAAGGATTCTTTGATGGAGACCACAGGCATGACGATGCAACTGCGATGCCGCTGCGGAGCGGTGGCGGGCGAAATGGATCCCCGTCGCGCCTACACGCGCGCAACCTGTTACTGCAAGGATTGCCGTGCCTACGGACGCTTCCTGGGACAGCCCGGCGTGCTGGATGCCGGCGGCGGTACCGACATCGTCGCGATGGCACCGGCAGCCGTCCGCTTCACTTCCGGCGCCGAGCACATTGCGTGCATGTCCCTCAGTCCGAACGGACTGCTGCGCTGGTACGCGTCGTGCTGCCGCACGCCACTGGGCAATACGCCGCGCAATCCCAAGGTGCCCTACGCGGGCCTGGTGACGGTCTGCTTCGATGCATCGCCGGAGGCGGTGGACAAGGCGTTTGGGCCGGCCGGTCGTATCGTGCTGAGCAACAAGTCGGCCACGGCACCGGTCCGAGCGACGCCGCTGGTCTTCATCACAGGCGGATTGCGCATCGTCGCCGGCATCATCGGCGCCCGTCTGCGGCGCGAGCGCGCCTCGCCATTCTTCGACGCCAGCGGTCGTGCGTTGCGCGAGCCGGAAGTGATCAGCCGTGACCAGCGCACCGCGCTGGAGCAGGACGTTGCCCCGTTGTAGGAGAGGCAGGTTCCGGCGTCATACTGCGAAGCATCCTCAGGCAACCGTCCGGAGACTCCATGCGTCGTCGCGACTTTCTCAGTGCAGCCATAGCCGCCGCCGGCACCGCGTCGGCCGCCCTCTCGATGGTCGGCCGGGCTGCCTATGCCGCACCTGCCGGAGTGCCTGGTTTGACCTCGCTGACTGTCGGCGCCAAGCCGATTTCGGTCGAGGAGCGCGTGGCGCGGATCGCCAAGCTGCAACGGCTGATGGTCGACCAGAAGATCGGTGCCCTGATCCTGGAGTCAGGCTCGAGCCTGGATTACTTCACCGGGGTCCAGTGGCATCGCTCGGAGCGCACGACTGCCGCAGTGATTCCGGCACGTGGCGATATCGTCGTCGTGACCCCGGCCTTCGAAGTTCCCTCGGTCCGCGAGTCTCTGGCGGTGGATGGAGACGTGCGGCCCTGGAATGAGCACGAGAGCCCGTTCACTCTCCTGGTTGGCGCCCTTCGCGACCGCGGTGTTACCTCCGGCCCGATAGCGTTCGAATCCACCACGCGCCTCTTCATCGTCGACGGCGTGCGCGAGGCAAGCGCCGGTGCCTATCAGGTGGTGTCCGGCGATGCCCTGGTCAAAGCCGTGCGCCTGATCAAGTCGCCGGCCGAACTCGCGCTGATGCAAGCCGCCAACAACGTCACCTTGGCGGCGCTGCGCCACGTCCATGGCAACGTCCGTCCCGGCATGCGCCCCGACGAGATCGCGGCCATGACCGATGCCGCCACGGCGGCACTGGGCGGCGTGCCGGGCTTCGCCCTCGTGCTGTTGAACGAGGCCAGCGCTTATCCGCACGGCTCCAGGCAGCCGCAGACCCTGCGCGAAGGCTCGGTCATCCTGATGGACGTGGGTTGCACCGTGCGCGGCTACCAATCGGACATTTCGCGAACCTGGGTGATCGGGAAGCCGACCGCGAAACAGCGAAAGGTCTGGGATACCGTCAAGCGCGGCCAGGAGCTTGCGTTGGCGACCGCCAAGCTGGGCACGCCAGTGGGTGCCATCGACGATGCCGTACGCGCCTACTACGAAAAGGAAGGCTGGGGCCCCGGCTACCGGTTGCCCGGTCTTTCGCACCGCACTGGCCACGGCATCGGCCTGGACGGCCACGAGCCGCCATACCTCGTGCATGGCGACACCACGCCACTGGCACCGGGCATGTGTTTCTCCGACGAACCTGGGCTCTATATCCCCGGCGAGTTCGGCGTCCGGATGGAAGATTGCTGGTACATGACCGAGACGGGGCCGAAACTTTTCACTGAACTGGCCAGGTCGATCGACGAGCCGATCTGATCGGTTCCACGCAAGCGCCACGTCCTGGCCTTGATTTGCTCCGACTTGCCGAATCTGCAGAAGATGTTCTCCCTCGGTCGAGCGAGTAAAGCCGGGCAGACAGGCTCGAAGCTGGTGCCGTCATAGCAGGTGGCGCAGTGTCGGCAGGTACTTCTCGCTGGAACCGGTGTTGACCGCGACCACGCGCTCACCACGCCGGACGAGGCCACGGTCTAGCAGCTGCGGCAAGGCCGCGAGGCAGGCTGCGCCCTCCGGCGAGATCCAGTCGTGCGTGCGGCGCCACTCCGTTGCGAGTTCGGTTTCTATCCGGGCTTCATCGACCGCGACCGCAGCGCCACCGCTCGCCCGGATGATGTCCAGCACACGGAAATGACCGACGCCGCCGGGCACGTTGAGACCCACGGCGAGGGTCTGGCCCGCCTCGACGATTGTCGTGTCCGCCGCGCCGTCGTCGAACGCACGTACGAGCGGGGCAGTTCGTGCGCTCTGCACGCACAGCATGCGCGGGCGTCGCGAACCGATCATGCCGAGTGCCTCGAGCTCGTCCCACGCCTTCCACATGCCCAGCACGCCGGTACCGCCTCCGGTGGGATAGATCACCGCATCGGGCAACGACCAGCGCGTTTCGCCGGGCGCCGGCTCAGCGAGTTCAAGGCCGAGTGACTTCTTCCCCTCGATCCGCCACCCCGGCTCCTGAAATGTCGCGACGGAAAACCAGCCATTCGGGATGTAGCGTTCCTTGAGGAACGCGCCGGCCTCGCGGATGGTCGGGCCGACCAGCTCAAGGATCACGCGATCGGGATGGCGCTTGGCGGCCGCGGCGACGCCGCCGAGAATTGGCATCGGCGTGTCGTCCGGCATTGCGACAACGACGCTCAGTCCGCCCTCGAGCGCGTAACGCACGAGCGAATCGCCGGCGTTGCCCTGCGTCGGCACCGCGAGCCTGGTCAGGCCAAGGCGTCGCGCCTGGGCCGCCACCATCGCCATGCCGCGATCCTTGAAGCTCTGCGTCGGGTTCGCACCGTGGCCGGGGTGCGCCTTGCCTTCGTCCTTGAGCTGGAGCGCAAGGCCTGCCTTTGCCGCGACCGGATGCGTCGAGTAATCGAGCAGCGGGGTCGCGCCTTCGCCGAGCGGGACGAGATGCGCGGCGTCGACCGGATCGCCGGCATCGAGCGCCATCAACGCGCCAAAGCGCCACAGGTCGCGACGCTGCGGGTGATACCACGCCGCATCCGGTTTCTCGCGCGCCAGTCGCTCGAGGTCTAGCACCATCTCGACCGGCCGGCCGTCGACCGGATCGAGGTTCATTGGTACGTCGGCGGGATACTCGACGCCGGAGGCGATACCGCGAACGCAGCGTACGTAGGACATGGGCGGCGGACCCGATCGGAGGTCCGTCGTTGTCGCAGCCCCGCGCCTGGATTGCAACCACGCGACGGCGCGCCCATCGTGGCGATGACAGGCTATCGCTGGCGGCTCAGGCGCGCTTGAAGTAGTACCCGGAGTAGTGGTCGATCGTGCATTCCGGCTCGAACGGAACCTCCAGGTGCCGCTCCTTCGACATCCAGTGATCCATCACCTCGTAGCCGAGTGCTCCCATCGCATCCACGAATTCCGGCTTGGCCATGACCCGGTAGGGAAGTACGGCGATGCCGATCTTCTGCAGGGTGACGTAACCGCGCTTGGGGTGCATGGGCGTGCGGTTCACCAGTACGTGATCCGGCGGGTTGGGCAGCGACGCCAGCAGTTCGGGCAAGGTGTATTCGAGATACTGCAGGGCACCACACGAAATCAGCACATCGTGGCCGCTTGCTGCCTCGGGGGTGTCGGCGAAGTTCAGCATGCCATCCGGGTCGTTCTGTGACGCCCAGGCACGACCCGCATCCACTACCGCGGGCACGTCGTGAACGTGCCATTGCAGCGACTGCGGATAGGTTATGTAGTTGCGGAAGCCGTAGTAGCTGACTCCGATATGGCCGCCCAGGTCGAACAAGCGATGCCGGTCCTCGGTGAGCAGCTTCGACAGCCAGTACACCATCGGGTAATCGCTGCAGTTGATGCGCTTGTGCCGGTCCAGGTACATGTTGCCGGCAGAGGGCTGGTCGTATGTCGTCGGCATCGCCGGTGCCGCAGCCAGGGCCTGGGCGCGTGAGTCGAAGGCTCCGTAGTAGTCGTTGCCGTTGCGGTTTGGGCGGCTGTACATCCACTTGTAGAGCGCCTTGGCCAGCGTGCGCAGCCCAGGCAGCTCTGCACTCTCCCGCGCGATTCGACGCAGCTTGTGGGCCACGTTGGTCAACTCGTGTTCCATGGTTTTCCCCTTCGGTTGCCCCCCTTGGTATTCATCAAACGCGGATTGCGCCGGGAATGGGACGCGTACCCGACAGATGGGCTGACAGCCCGCTGGCGGCCAGCCCTCGGCGCAGGTACCTTTCGCGTGCCCAGTTCGAGGACCGGCCATGCCCGAGGTATCCCGTCGTCAGTTCCTGGCTTCCACGGCCGCCGCGATGGCGGCCCCCTTCATCAGCACCAGTTCCACCCGTGCCCGCGCGCAGGAGTCGGGCAAGCTCGGTGTCGCGATCTGCGGCCTGGGCAAGCTCAGTACCGACCAGATCGCGCCGGCGCTGATGAAGACGCGGCACTGCCGCCTGGCAGGCATCATCACCGGCACGCCGGCCAAGGCCGAGGCATGGAAGGCGAAGTACGGCATTCCAGCCGGCAGCGTCTATTCGTACGACACGATGGATCGGATGGCCGACAACCACGACATCGACCTGGTCTACGTCGTGACGCCCAATGCATTGCATGCGCAGCACACGATCCAGGCCGCGCAGGCGGGAAAGCACGTGTTCTGCGAGAAGCCGCTGGAAATATCGGTCGAGCGCTGCCAGCAGATGATCGATGCCTGCCGCAGCGCCGGTCGCCTGCTCGGCACCGCGTACCGCTGCCAGTACGACCCGCACCATCTCGAGTGCATCCGTCTGGTGCGTGAAGAGGTGTTCGGCAAGCCCACCATCGTCCAGGCCGGCTTCGCCATCGACGTCGGCGTGCCCGACCAATGGCGCCTCAAGCGTGCGCTGGCGGGCGGCGGCGCGCTGATGGACGTCGGCATCTACGCATTGCAGGCCACGCGCTATCTGACGGGCGAGGAGCCGATCGCCGTGTCCGCGCTGCAGACCACGACCGACCCGGTGAAGTTCGCCGAGGTCGACGAGAGCGTCGTCTGGACCACACGGTTCCCCAGCGGCGTGGTCGCGTATTGCAGCACCAGCTACAAGGCTGGCCGCATCCAGAACCTGCGCGTCAACGCCGAACGCGGCTGGTTCGAGCTTGATCCGGCGTTCTTCTACGGCGGCAACCATGGGCGTCGCAGCGACGGCAAGGAGATCCGCTTTCCCGAGATCGACCTGTTTGCCGCCGAGATGGACGACTTCGCGCGATGCATCATCGAACGCAGGCCCACCAAGGTGCCCGGCGAGGAGGGCCTGCGCGATGTGCGCATCATGCAGGCCATCTATGAGTCGGTGCGCACGGGAAAGACGGTGTCCCTGGCTTGACCGGTTTCATTCACGTGTTCGCACTGGGAGGTTCGGATGAAGCGGGTGACAGGTATCGGCGGGATCTTCTTCAACGCCAGGGATCCAGTCGCATTGCGCGCCTGGTACCAGCAGCACCTGGGTATCGATGTCCAGGAATGGGGCGGTGCGGCATTCACGTGGACCGATGCATCGGGAGCTCCCACGGGCGGAACGACCATCTGGTCCATCGGCGCCGCCGATGGCGGACACTTCGCACCGAGCCAGTCGACCTTCATGGTCAACTACCGCGTCGATGACCTCGCTGCTTTGCTCCAGGCCCTTCGAGACGAAGGATGCAGCGTCCTGGAAAAGACAGACGATTCCGAATACGGGAAGTTCGGTTGGGTCATGGACCCGGAAGGCAACAAGATCGAACTCTGGCAGCCCCCCGCGGGGCAGTGAGCAGGAGATCGCGCATGGACCGGTTCACTGGCGGTTGCCTGTGCGGTGACCTCAGGATCGTGGCATCCGGTCGCCCGTACCGGGTTGGCCTTTGCCATTGCCTCGACTGCCGCAAGCATCATGGCGCCCTGTTTCACGCGTCCGCGATTTTTCCGGAGGATGCGGTGACGATCGAGGGCGAGACGCGCGAGTACGCCGGACGTCATTTCTGTCCCCGCTGCGGTTCGACCGTCTTCGGGCGCAGCTCGGACGAGGTCGAAGTGAACCTGGGGTCGCTGGATGCCCCGGACCAGCTGATGCCGACCTACGAGAGCTGGATCGTGCGTCGCGAATCCTGGTTGCCGCCGTTCCCGCTAACGAGACATTACGAGCGCGACCGCGAAGACACCGGTCGCTTCGAGGAGTAGCTGGCACGCACGGTGCCAGGTCCCGTTACAAGGCGACCGACACGCGCGCAGTGTTCCGGCGGTGGTACTGGAGAGGCCGTCGACACAGTCGTACGCTGCGCCTGCGGCTATCCCCCCAAGGCCGCAGGAAATCCGACATGCGCGCTGCCGCCTACTCCCGCACCGGGCCCGCCCGGGACGTGCTTGCCATCATCGACAAGGACCGCCCCGAGCCGGGGCCCGGTGAGGTCCGTGTCCGCGTCGCCTGGTCCGGGGTCAATCCCTCCGACGTGAAGGCGCGCGCAGGTACGCGATCGAGCACGCTGCCATACCCACGGGTCGTCCCTCACAGTGACGGCGCCGGCGTCGTCGACGCATTGGGCGACGGAGTGCCGGCCCAGCGCCTGGGCGAGCGCGTGTGGATCTGGAACGGGGCCTGGGGCCGCGCCGACGGAACGGCCGCCGAATGGATCGTGCTGCCGTCCGCACAGGCGGTGGCCTTGCCGGACGCAATCGCGCTGGACGTCGGCGCGAACTTCGGCATTCCCGCACTCACCGCCTGCCATGCGGTGATGGTCGATGGCGGTGTCGCCGCCAAACGCGTGCTCGTCGCCGGTGGCGCGGGTGCCGTCGGGCACTACGCCGTGCAGATGGCGCGGCTGTCGGGTGCAAGCCAGGTGCTCGCCTCGGTCAGTTCCGCCGAGAAGGCAGAGCGGGCGCGAGCGGCTGGCGCGGATGCGGTGATCGATTACCGCAACGAGGACCTGGTCGCACGCGTCGGCGAGGAAACCGGCGGCCACGGCGTCGACTGCATCATCGAGGTCGACTTCGCCGCCAATGCCGAACAGGACTTCGCCATGCTCGCGCCGGAAGGGCGCATCGTCGTCTATGGCAGTGGCGCAAGCGAGATCAAGGTGCCGTTCGTGCCGGCGATCCTGAAGAACGTGCGCCTGTCGTTCTTCATCGTCTACAACCTGTCCGGCGCCGATCGTGCCGCGGCCATCGAACGCCTGCACGAATGGGCCGCCACCGGCACGCTGCAGCATGCCATCGCGCTGCGGTTGCCTTTGGAGGAAATCGCACAGGCACACGAAGCGGTCGAGTCCGGACGCGTGATGGGCAACGTCCTGCTTGCAGTAGGCGATGCAACGCCATGATCTGACGCGCCACCTGTCTGATGGAGTTCACCATGAAAGACTCCCTCGTCCCCGGCCTCCGGTACGTGCACACCTTCACCGTCCCGCTCTCCAAGACGGTGCCGGCGCTGTATCCCGAATCCGAAGAGTTCGTCGCCATGCCCGAAGTGTTCGCCACCGGGTTCCTGGTCGGCCTGCTCGAATGGGCCTGCATCCTCGCCCTAAAGCCGCACCTGGACTGGCCGCGGGAGCAGACCGTCGGCACGCATATCGATGTCAGTCATTCCGCCGCGACGCCGCCGGGCCTTACGGTGACGGTCACCGTGGAACTGCTGGCCATCGAAGGACGCAAGCTGCGCTTCGCCGTGAAGGCCCATGACGGTGTCGAGCTGATTTCCGAGGGCAAGCACGAGCGCTTCGTGATCGACCGCGAGCGCTTCGATGCGAAGCTGGTTGGCAAGCGCGATTGCGTCACAGCGACGGAATCAGGTCGCGCGTGAGCAGCTTGAACGTCAGCGCATGCGGTTGTCGTTCGTTGTAATTGGTAGTCGTGATCACCACGACCGCGCGCCTGGCGGGAAGCAGGAACACGGCGTTGCCACCCGTGCCCGCCATCGTCGGCGCCGTGATCACCGAGTCGCCAACGGGGATCTTCATCAGCCACCACAGGTAGCCGTAATCGGCGTCATCGCGCGCGGTCGCCTGCGCCGCCAGCGACTGGCGAACCCACGCCTCGGGCAGCAGCTGTCGCTTGCCGATGCGGCCGCCATCCAGGTACAGCTGTCCGAGCTTCCACAGGTCGCGCGTGCGCAGGCCAATGCCACCACCGGCCTGCGCGAGGCCCAGTGGCGAGAACTGCCAGGCGGGCGCCTGGATGCCCAGCGGGTCGAACAGCCGGCGTTGCGCGTAGGCCTGCAACGGCTCGCCCACGGCCGACTGGATCACTTCTCCCAGCGTGGTCACACCGGCAGTGCAATAGCGGAAGCTGCGGCCATGCGGCGAGTCCGCCGGCTTGGGCATCCAGGCAGGGAAGCCCTGCACCGGGAGGTCGGCGTAGAACTGCACCCAGTCCTCGACCAGGTACATCCGCTCCTCGTTGCCGCGGGAGAACTGGTTTTCGTCGTTGCACTCGACGATCGATGACATGGTCATCAGATCCTCGACGCGGATGGCGTCCTTGCGAGGATCCGGATTCTGCATCCGCTGCCGGCGGGCCGGCGGAAGCACGTCGAAGATGCGCGCGGAAACACCGGGCAGGTGGCCATCCTCGATGGCCAGCCCGGCCAGCATCCCGGCCACGGTCTTGGTCGCCGAGCGCGTGTCGCGGCGACCTTCGGCACCGGCTGCGTCGAAGTAATGCTCATAGACGACCTTGCCGTCCTGGGCCACCAGGATGCTGGTGATCGCCTTGAATTCGCCTTGTTCGACTGCGTGCTGGGCCTGTTCGAACCTGGCAGGGCCGGCCGCGGTGGCGGCGAACGGCACGACGGCCAGGGTGATGCAAAGGAGTGTTTGGTTCATCGGGGTCCCCATCTGTGCGGCGACTCTATCGTGTCGGCAGACGGGCATCTTGTATCCGCGAAACCTCACCGCGCCCGAGCGCCAGGCGCCGGAACGCGCCGGGCGTCATGCCGAACTCGGCGACAAAGCAACGGTGCAGGTGGCTTTCATCGACGAACCCCAGCACCGACGCAGCGGCCGCCAGCGTGCGGCGTCGTGCGATCAGCGAAACGGCCTTGTGCAGCCGGCGCTTGCGCAAATAGTCGCTGGGCGAAATGCCGTGGCGCTTGCGGAAGGCGCGGGCGAGGTAGACCGGATGCAGGTCGGCGATGGTGGACAGCTCCTGCAGCGAAGGCGGTGACGCGCTGTCCGATTCGAGTCGATCCAGGACGCGCCGGAGCCTGTCTGCGGTTGTCGGCGCGGATGGCCGCAGTTCGGCGTCCACCATCAGTTCGGCGAAGATTGTTTCGATTGCCAGCGATGAGCCGCTCTCCCAGTTCGCCACCTCCTGCAACAACCGCATGGCGCGCGACAGCGACGGTCGCGGCAAACGACGCGCCTGGTCGCCGATCGCCATGCCATCGCAAAGGCGCGTGAACGCGGACGTGGGCATCGTCAAGGTGAGGAACAAACCATCACGCGAGCGGAAACGGTCGCGATGCTCCGTCCCCGGCGGATTGAGGACCAGGGCCGGTTCCGCGCAGACCGCGGGCATTCCGGCAGCATCACTTACGTAGTGCCCGCCCAGCAGCAGCACCAGGTGCATGTCGTCATGCTGGTGCCGATGGATCCCGTGTTCGGGAATGGTGGGCCGCAGGTACGCGATCGCCAGCTCGCTCGTGGCCTGCTGGCGCAGGGCGAGCCCCTTCACGCCAATCTTGGCGACAGGTTCGGCGGTACGCGGAGGGGTCGGCATCGTGGGCTGCCCGTGGTCAGCCCTAGGATGCCACGGCAACGCGTCGCTATGCCGACTTGGGCCGCGGCGACACCCACATCGCGATGCGGGCGCGGAACACGACGTCGCCGGCATCGTCATTGACCAGGACGGTGACCGGCAGCTCATAACCGCTTGCCGCTTCGACCACCGGGATGTCCGGCGTGGCCACGCCGTGCAGGGTGCCCGTCGCCTTCTTCAGGTATTCGACGGTCATGCCCTTGGGGATCCAGCGCATGCCGGCCGGGATCGTCGCGTCGGTCATGACGCCGGCGCTGAGTTCGGCCAGGTTGCACAACGCGATCGCATGCACGGTGCCGATGTGGTTGTGGACACGGCGGCGGTCGCGGATGCGGACCTCGCAGCGACCGGGCTCGAGCGCGACGAAGCGCGGCGCGATGGTGGCGAAGTAGGGCGCCTTGAAGCAGACCGCGCGCGAGAACAACCAGTGGCCGGCCGGCCAGCGGGTGATGCGGCGGTACATCGAGAGGATGGGTGCGGACATGGGGCCAGCTCCTGAAGTCAGATACGAAAACGGCGGGACATGCCCGCCGTTGTCATTGCCGCAATCGCCTCAGGCGGCAGCGCGACTATCGTGCTGCAGGTCGCGGTAACCGGCCGAACGCAGCTCCTCGCTGTCGAAGTCATCGACGCTGATGGTGTCGATGGTCATCTCGCGCAGCTCTTCGAGCTGGCGGCGCTCGTCGGCGGTGATCCAGCCTTCGCGCACGCCTTCGTCCAGCTGCGAGGCGAAATCGTGCGCCTCGATGTCGCTGTTCTTGAGCGCCTTGAGGAACTTGCGCTCCACCGGCTCGGCCAGGATCGCCTTCTGCAGGTAGCTGTTGATGCGGCCTGCCGGGTTGTTCTCCGTCGGCGTCATGAAGATGCCGGCGGCGAGGCGGTCACGCGCTTCGTTCGGCGACATCAGCAAGGACGCGGTCTTGTGGCCCAGGCGATCGCTCGGTGCCTGTGCGCGACGGCCCCACGGGAACACCAGCATCCACAGCAGCCAGCCGACCGGACGGATCGGGAAGTTGCGCAGCGCCGCCGAGAACGCGATCTCGATCTTGTGCACGGAGTTGTGCACCGACCACGCCAGCAACGGCTGGTCGGACACCGGGCGGCCCTGGTCCTCGTAGCGCTTGAGCATCGCGCTGACGATGTAGAGGTGGCTGAGCACGTCTCCCAGGCGGCCCGACAGCGATTCCTTGAACTTGAGCTTGCCGCCGAGCAGCAGCATCGAGGTGTCGGCCATCAGCGCCAGCGCCGCCGAGTAACGGTTGAGCTTGCGGTAGTAGCGGCGGGTGTAGCTGTCGCCCGGCGCCGCGCCGAACCTGGCGTTGACCACGCCGTACCACCAGCTGCGCACGGCGTTGGAGATGGCGAAGCCAATGTGGCCGAACAGGTTCTTGTCGAACTCGCGCAGGCGCTCGTCCGGATCGGGCAGCGTGGCCGCCTTCATTTCCTTCAGCACCCACGGATGGCACAGGATCGCGCCCTGGCCGAAGATCATCAGCGAGCGCGTCATGATGTTGGCGCCCTCCACCGTGATCGCGATCGGCGAGGCCTGCCAGCCACGGCCGAGGTAGTTCTTCGGTCCGAGGATGATGCCCTTGCCGCCGTGGATGTCCATCGCGTCCTGCGCGGCCTCGCGGCCCATCTCGGTGCAGTGGTACTTGGAGATCGTCGACGGCACGGCCGGCAGTTCGCCGCGCGCGACCGCCGCAGCCGAAGCCTCGGCCAGCGCACTGGCGGCATAGGCATTGCCGGCGATGCGCGCCAGCGCTTCCTCGACGCCTTCGAAGCGGCCGACCGACAGGCCGAACTGCTTGCGGATGCGCGCGTAGGCACCGGTCACGACTGCGGCCATCTTGGCGCCGCCGCTGGCGGTGGAGGGCAGGGTGATCGAGCGGCCGATCGACAGGCACTCCACCAGCATCTGCCAGCCCTTGCCGGCGTAGGCTTCGCCGCCGATCAGCTGGCTCAGCGGGATGAACACTTCGCGGCCATGGATCGGGCCGTTCTGGAACGGCGAGTTGAGCGGGAAGTGGCGACGGCCGATCTCGACACCGGCGGTGTCGCGCGGCAGCAGCGCCAGGGTGATGCCGATGTCCTTCTGGTCGCCGATCAGGCCGTCCGGGTCGTACATGCGGAAGGCCAGGCCGATGAGCGTCGCGACCGGCGCCAGGGTGATGTAGCGCTTGTCGAAGGTCAGCTTGACGCCGACCACGCGCGCGCCGTTCCACTCACCGGTGGTGACGATGCCGTAGTCGGGGATGGACGTTGCGTCGGAACCGGCCCACGGACCGGTCAGGCCGAAGCAGGGCACTTCGCGGCCGTCGGCCAGGCGCGGCAGGTAGTAGTCCTTCTGCTCCTGCGTGCCGTAGTGCAGCAGCAGCTCGGCCGGGCCGAGCGAGTTGGGCACGCCGACGGTGGAGCTGACCACCGAGGAGATCGAGGCCAGCTTCTGGATGACCTTGTGGTTGCCCAGCGCCGAGAAGCCCAGGCCGCCGTATTCCTTCGGCACGATCATGCCGAAGAACTTGTTCTTCTTGATGAACTCCCACACCGGCGGCGTCAGGTCGGCATGGACGTGGGTGATCTCCCAGTCGTTGATCATCCGGCACAGCTCTTCGGTCGGTCCGTCGAGGAAGGCCTGCTCGTCCGCGCTCAGGGTCGGCTTGGCCTGGTTCAACAGCACGTTCCAGTCGGGCTTGCCGGAGAACAACTCGCCTTCGAAGCCGACCGTGCCGGCTTCCAGTGCGACGCGCTCTGTTTCCGACAGCGGCGGCAGGATCTTGGTGTAGAAGCCCAGCAGCGGCTTGGTGATGAACGGCAGGCGGAACTGCGGCAGCAGCAGCGGCACCGCGATCAGCGCGGTGACGAAAGCGGCAACCAGCGTGGCCGTGCCGTTGGCGCCCAGCAGCCAGCAGGCCACCAGCGCCGTCGCGGTCAGCGCCGCCCAGACCGGCAACCGCAGCCGGTGATAGGCGGCAATGGCCCCGACCAGCAGGAAGGCAATGAAAGGAATCGCAATACTCATGACAACGCTCCAGCGGCGATGACGAAGTCTGCACAAGGCAGGCTGACCATATGAGTCGAGGCGGCGATGCGGTGGCCATTCAAGCAACTGCATCAAACGCTCAACATACGGCCGAGTATGGTAATGTTCGCCCGTCGCTGTCAAGGAAGTGGATGCGGAGTCGGGATGCCGGACCAGCCCGGAGCGGGCCGGAGGCCATCAAACCCCGCTCGGAAGGCAGCGTAACGCGCCCGTTCCGCCCCGGAAGTCGTGTATTCAGGGCCCCGCGGGCACCACGGTGTTTCCCGATCTGCCCCGGCGTTCCAGTTCCGTTACAGCTACATACTGTCCCCGCCGGTGCCGTATGGTTAAACTTGTCACCTATGAGCTCGACCGCGCACCCCAAGCAAGATCGCCCCGGCCCGGCCCGTAACGGCGGCTCCGGAACCGAACGCACCGGTCGTCTCAGCGCAGACGACTGGGCCCAGGCCGCGCTCGACCTGATCGCCGAACAGGGGGTCGCCGCGGTAGCGGTCGAACCGCTGGCACGCCGGCTTGGCGTGACCAAGGGCAGCTTCTACTGGCACTTCCCCTCGCGCGACGCCCTGCTGGTGGCGGCGCTGGAGCGCTGGGAGAAGGTCGAGCAGGAGACCGTCTTCGGCCAGCTCGAACCGATCTCCGATCCGCGTGAACGCCTGCGTGCGCTGTTCACCCTGGTCGCGCACGAGTTCAAGTCGCACGTCATCTATTCCGAGCTGCTCAAGGCGCTCGACCACCCGGCCGTGCAGCCGGTGATCGGTCGCGTGTCCGAGCGCCGCCTGGATTACCTCACCGCATCGTTCCGCCAGGCCGGCCTGGCCCGCACCGATGCCCAGCATCGCGCCCGCCTGCTTTACGCCGCCTACGTCGGCTTCCTGCAGCTGAACCTGCAGCTGCACCAGGCGCGCATGCAGCACGACGAATTCGAGGCCTATGTCGAGCACATGATGGCCACGCTGATCCCTTCTTCTTGATAGACCAGCCCCCCGCTGGAGGATGTTTGCAAATGAATGCGATTTCCCATGACGTCTCGAAACCTGCCGTTGCGCCGGGGAGCGAAGGCAGCAAGCTGGCCGCACTCAATGCCTGGGTCGCCCAGGTCGCCGCACTGACCCAGCCCGACGCGATCGTCTGGTGCGATGGCAGCGATGCCGAGAATGCCGCGCTGATCAAGCAGATGCAGGCCGACGGCACGCTCATCAAGCTCAACGAGAAGACCCATCCGGACAGCTGGCTGCACCGCTCGCATCCTGAAGACGTCGCACGCGTCGAGCACCTGACCTTCGTGTGCACGAGCGAGCAGGAAGATGCCGGCCCGAACAACCACTGGATGTCGCCCGCCGACGGCCACAAGCAGATGGATGCGCTGTTCGAAGGCTGCATGCAGGGCCGCACGATGTACGTGATCCCGTACTGCATGGGCCCGATCGACTCGCCGCTGTCGCGTTGCGGCGTTGAGATCACCGACAGCCCGTACGTGGTCGCCAACATGCGCATCATGACGCGCATGGGCGCGCCGGCGCTGGCGCGCATCGAGCGCGAAGGCACCTTCGTGCGCGGCCTGCATTCGATCGGCGAGCTCGATCCGGAACGTCGCTTCATCATGCATTTCCCGGAAGAGCTGACGATCAAGTCGTTCGGCTCCGGCTACGGCGGCAACGCGCTGCTCGGCAAGAAGTGCCATGCCCTGCGCATTGCCTCGCACCAGGCCCGTTCGGAAGGCTGGCTTGCCGAGCACATGCTGATCCTGGGCCTGGAGAATCCGCAGGGCGAGACGCATTACGTCGCGGCGGCATTCCCGTCGGCCTGCGGCAAGACCAACCTGGCCATGCTGATTCCGCCGGAGGGCTACCGCGCCCAGGGCTGGAAGGTGTGGACGGTCGGCGACGACATCTGCTGGATGCGCCCGGGCGCCGATGGCCGCCTGTACGCGATCAACCCGGAGGCCGGTTTCTTCGGCGTCGCACCGGGCACCTCGGACAAGTCCAACCCGAACGCACTGGCCTCGATCCAGCACCACACCATCTTCACCAATGTCGGCGTCACCGCCGACAACCAGCCCTGGTGGGAAGGCCTCGACAACGGCCAGACCCCGGTCACCGACTGGCGCGGCAATCCGTATGACGCCGCCAAGGGTCCGGCCGCACATCCGAACTCGCGCTTCACCGTGTCGGCCAAGCAGTGCCCGAGCTATTCGGAGCAGGCCGAGAACCCGGCCGGCGTGCCGATCAGCGCGATCGTCTTCGGCGGTCGCCGCGCTTCGCTGGTGCCGCTGGTGTTCGAAGCACGCGACTGGGCGCACGGCGTCCTGGTCGGTGCCGCGATGGGCTCGGAAACCACCGCCGCAGCCACCGGCGCGGTCGGCGTGATGCGCCGCGACCCGATGGCGATGAAGCCGTTCTGTGGCTACAACTTCGCCGACTACTTCAGCCACTGGCTGTCGTTCGACAAGGCCGGCGCGAAGCTGCCGAAGATCTTCCACGTCAACTGGTTCCGCAAGGGCGACGACGGCAAGTTCCTGTGGCCGGGCTTCGGCGACAACCTGCGCGTGCTGGAGTGGATGATCCAGCGCGTGAAGGGCGAGGCCGGTTCGGTCGAAACGCCGATCGGCCACCTGCCGGCGGAAGGCGACCTCAACCTCGACGGCATCACGCTGGGCGAGGAGGCACGCGAGAAGCTGTTCGGCTTCGACCATGCCGGTTGGCAGGCCGAGTTCGCCAGCATCGGCGAGTACCTCGACGAGTACGGCCCGCGCATGCCGCAGGCACTGAAGGACGAGCAGCAGCGCATCGCCCGCGATCTTTCCCGCTGAGAGCTGGCCGGCTGAGGACTCCATGACCGACAACCCCGCCGCGCTCGCGGCCAGTCGTGAACTGCTGATCGACGGCCGCCCGCTGCGGGTGTTCGACGGGCACCTGCCCAATGTCGGCGAATACGTGCGCGGCCTTGCCAAGGCCGCGTTCACTCGCACCGAAATAGCCCGGCCGGAAACGGCCGAGCACAAGCACTGGGCCACCGAGGTCAAACTCGAGGCGCTGTTGCAGCAGCCGATCTTCGACATCACCCGGCGTGCCGTGCTCGGCTTCACCACCTCGACGCATGGATACCGTCCGTATCGCGCCTATACCAATGTCGCCTCCTTCGGCGACATGCTCTTCAGCCACACCGACTGCCTGCCCGACCAGCACGACCTGACCGCGCTGTGGTACCTGTGCGAGAAGTGGGACCTGGAGTGGGGCGGCGAGACGATGTTCTTCGACGCCCAGGACGAAGTCGCCGCCGCGATCCAGCCCAGGCCCGGCCGGCTGGTGATCTTCGACGGTGCCATCAAGCATGTCGGGCGCCCTCCCAACCGGGTCTGCTACGCGCCGCGATACACGTTCGCGATCAAGTTCGAGCGTCTGGCCGCGGGCAGGTGAGCGGAGATGACGGCATCGCGTCGATGAGTCCCTTCGCAGCCGACGCGACCGTCCTGCAACGCGCGGCCGACGCAGCCTGGTTTCCGCTCGACCTCAATGTCCCGGAGCGCAGTTTCAGCTTCGGCCGGATCGACGCCGAAGCGCTCGAGCGCTCCACCTTCATGGACACGCGCCTGGACGCGGCGATCGCGCAGGTCGAAGCCGTGCCGGCCGATGCCCTTTCCGCATTTCCGGTGCCGGCGACGCCACCGGCGTGGCTGCTGCATACCTCCTTCTGCGGTTCGACCCTGCTGGCGCGCGCGCTGCACGTGCCGGCGCGCCAGGTCGCGCTGAAGGAACCACTGCTGCTGCGCAGGCTCGGCGATGCAAGGCATGCCGGCCGTGACCTGGGCGACCTGTGCGAACTGTCGGCCCGGCTGTTGTCGCGGCCGTGGACAGACGGTGGCGGCGTGCTGGTCAAGGCGACCCATGCCGCGCTCAATGTCGCCCCCGACCTGCTGGCGGCGACGCCGGCCAGTCGCGCGGTGCTGCTGACGTCGTCGCTCGACGACTTCCTCGTCTCCAACCTGAAGAAGAACGCCGACACCCAGGCCAAGATTCCGGCTTTGGCCGAGCGTGCATTGCAGGCCGGGACGCTGCACCTGCGGCTGCCGCCGCAGGCGTTGCAGCCGCCGGACCTGTTGTGTGCGGCAGCGCTGCAATGGGCGGCGCAGCGCGATCTGGTGACATCGCTGGCGAGCCGTTTCGGCGACCGCGTTCGCGTACTCGATTTCGAAACATTGCTGGCCGCGCCGGTGGACGTAGCGGTCGCCTGCTCGCGCTGGTTTCGCCTGCCGGCGTCCGCGGACGAAGTCGCGGCACGCGCTGGCGAGGTTTCGCGCAGCAACGCCAAGGCGGTGTCGGTTGCCTACGGCGCCGACCAGCGTGAGCGCGAAGCGCAGCTGGTGCTGGAGCACCATGCCGATCTGATCGCCCATGCCCGCGGCTGGGCCGCGCGCTTCCTGCAACCCGCACTGGCCGCACAATTGCCGATGACCGCAGTGGAACACTGGACATGACCGCGACCCTTGCCTCGTTGTGGCAACAAGGCGAGACCTACGCCCGCCAGGGCCAATGGGCGGCTGCGCTGAAGGCGTACGACGGCGTGCTCGGCCACGATCCCGGCCATGTCATGGCGATGCTGCGCGCCTCGCGCGTGGCCTTGTCGCTGGGCCGTTATCGCGACTCGCGCGAGTACGCGATGCGCGCCCTCGCCAGCCGTCCCGGCGGCGACGAGCCGGTACTGACGCTGGCGCGCGCGCTGCGCATGTTCAACGAACCGCTGGCGCTGCTCGAATGCGTCGAGCACTCGCGCTGGCGCGAACGCAAGTCGGCGCAGTGGCTGACCGAGATCGCGATGCTGGTCAGCACCATCGGCGAGAACACGCTGGCGATGGAGCTGCTCGACCTGGCGGTGCAACGTGATCCGAAGCATCCGCCGACGCGCTATTTCCGTGGCGTGGTGCAGATGTTCTTCGGCGACATGGACGCTGCCGAGCGCGAGCTGGAACTGTGCATAGGCCAGCTGCCGACCTATGCGCAGGCGCACTGGGTGCTGTCGCGGCTGCGCAAGCAGACGGCGGAAAAGAACCACGTCGAGCGCATGCAGGCATTGATCCCGCGCATCCCGGTGGGCAGCGACAGCCGTGTCTACCTGGCGTTCGCGATGCACAACGAGTTGCACGACCTGGGTCGGTACGACGAGTCGTGGCAGGCGCTCGACCACGCGTGCCGGGTCAAGCGCCAGCTGACGCCGCACGATCGCGACGATGCCCGCCGGATGTACGAAGGACTGATGAAGCTGTGCGATGCCGGCTTCGTCACGCCCGGCGCGCAGGCCGGCGCGTCGCCACCGCCGTATGTGCCGGTTTTCATCGTCGGCATGCACCGCTCCGGCAGCACGCTGCTGGAGCAGTTGCTCGCCGGTCACCCGGACGTGGCCGACGGTGGCGAGACCTATTCGTTCACTTCGCAGATGCGCTACTTCGGTGACCACCGCAACAAGGGCGTGCTCGATGCCGAACTGGTGCGGCGCGCGGCCGGCATCGACTACGCGCAAGTCGGCCAGCGCTTCTACGAGCACACGGCCTGGCGCGCACAGGGCAGGGCGGTGCTGACAGAGAAGCTGCCGTCGAACTTCCTCAACCTGGGCTTCATCGCCAGGGCGCTGCCGCACGCGCGCATCCTGCACATGGTGCGCGACCCGCTCGACACCTGCTTCTCCAACCTGCGCACGATGTTCTCGGACGTCAACACGTTCTCCTACGACCAGCGCGAGCTGGCGCAGTGGTACGGCCAGTACCACCGCCTGATGGCGCACTGGCACGAGGTGATGCCCGGCCGCGTGCTCGATGTCCATTACGACCGGCTGGTCGCCGACCCCGAAGGCGTGATGCGCGGCGTGCTGGATTTCTGCGGACTGCCCTGGAATGCCGCCGCGACCACCCTCGAACGGGAGGGGGGCGGGGCCGTGGCCACGGCCAGCAGCCCGCAGATGCGCGGCGGCATCATCAAGAACCGCGGTGCGGCCTGGGCCCCTTATGAGGACAAGCTGGCAGCGTTGATCGAAGGGCTGGCGCCCTACCGCGCCGCCGCCGGCCCGGCGCCCCTGTAGGAGCGAGCTTGCTCGCGACCAGCCTCAGCCCCCGGCGGGTACGCTGGTCGCGAGCAAGCTGGTCGCGAGCAAGCTCGCTCCTACACCGGGACCCGGGACGGGTTTCAACCAAAGGCAGGCCCGCCGCATCACAAGGACCATGCTGACCGTCGTGACCGAAATTCTGACCGATGCCCCTGCCGCCAGTGACGACGGCGCCGACGAACGTGGCCTGGTGGCCGCGGCCGCGCGTGGCGAAGTGCGGGCCTTCGAGTCCCTGTATCGGCGCCATGCCGGTCGCGTCCACGGTGTCATCGCCCGCCTGGTCGGAAACCAGGGGGCGCGGGCCGAGGACCTGACGCAGGAAGCCTTCGTCCGGGCCTGGCAGGCGTTGCCGGCGTTCCGCTTCGAGTCGGCGTTCTCGACCTGGCTGCATCGCCTGGCCGTCAACACCGCCCTGATGGAGATGCGCAGTCGCCGCAGCCGGCCGCAGGACGATGGCGATTCCGACGAGGAGGTCTTCGACCTGCTCGGCAGTACCGACTCGGCCGGTCACACGACCGCGCTGACGATGGACCTGGAGCGTGCGGTGGCAACACTCCCGCCCAGGGCCCGTGCCGTCCTCGTGCTGTACGACGTGGAAGGATGGAAGCACGAAGAGATCGCCGCCGAACTGGGCATGGCGGTCGGCAGTTCGAAAGCGCAATTGCACCGCGCGCGTGGCTTGTTGCGCGAGCGGCTAGGAGGACACGCATGAACACCAACGACAACACCCCCAACACCCGCGGCCCCGAAGACGAGCTGCCCGAGGCCCTGCGCTGGCAGCTGCGCGCGATGCGTCGCGATGCGCAGCCTGGCAACGACCTGTGGCCCGGCATCGCCGCTCGCCTGCAGGCGCAGCGACCGGTGGCGAAGGCGCGTCCGCGCTGGCTGGCTCCGGTGTCGATGGCGGCCACTCTGGCGCTGGCGATCGGCATGGTCGGACTGTGGCGGAGCGAGGGCGGCGGCAATTCGCCGGTCGTCACGCCGGCCAAGGCCACGCTGGTCCAGCGCGAAGCCGAAGGCATGACGCTGCAGTACCAGGCGGCCCTGCGTGTCGTCGACTCCGGCCAGGCGCCGATGGAACTCCAGCCGGTGTTCGAAGACCTGGACCGCAACGCCGGACTGATCCTTCAGGCGCTGGCACGCAACCCCGATTCGCGCCTGCTGCTCGAGCAGCTGCGCCGTACCTACGCACGCCGACTGGCACTTGCACAGCGGCTGGCTTATGCCTGATTCGTATCGCAACAAAGAACCGATGAACCCGAATCTGACCTTGCCTGTCTTGTCCTGCCCTGATCTCCGGAGAAACTCCATGACCCGCGCCAAACTCCAATGTCTCGCATTCGGCCTGGCCGTGCTGGCGGCGAACTCCGCCCTGGCAGCCACCCCGATCAATGAGACCCGGCCGCTGGATCCGCGAGGAACGGTGGAGGTCGAAAACATCAAGGGTCGCGTCGATGTGCGCACCTGGGACCGGCCCGAGGTCAAGATCGAGGGCAGCCTCGGCCAGGGCGTCGAGAAGCTCGAGATCGAGGGCGACGGCGAGCACCTGGCGGTGCGCGTGAAGTACCCCAATCGCAGCGGCATGGGCATGTTCGGCGGCGGCGACAAGAGCGAGCCGACCGACCTGCGCCTGACGGTGCCGGTGCGCGCCGACCTCGATATCGACGTGGTCTCGGCCGACGTCACCGTCGAAGGCATCGCTTCGCGCGAACTGTCGATCGACAGCGTCAGCGGTGAAGTCACCGTCGCCGGTGCGCCGACCGAAGCCAGCGTCGACACCGTCAGTGGCGACCTGATGCTGACCCTCAACAGCAACCGCGTGCGTGCCGAATCGGTCAGTGGCGACCTCACGCTGCGCGGTCGCATGAACGGCGAGGTCGACGTCGAAACGGTGTCCGGCCGGATCGATGTGGCGGTGCTGCAGAACCGCCTGCAGCGACTGTCGGGTTCGTCGGTGTCGGGCGACATCCGCGTCTCGACCGGCCTGGCCAACAACGGCCGCATCACGATCGACACGGTCAGTGGCGACCTGGAACTGGTGATGCCGCGCGACCTGTCGGCCAATGTCCGTGGCGAGAGTTTCAGCGGCGACCTGACCGCCCCGGGCGCCCAGGTGATCCGTCCCAAGCACGGCCCGGGTGCGAGCTTCGAACACCGCTACGGCAGTGGCGACGGCGACATCAGCCTCGAAACGTTCTCGGGCGATGCCACGCTGCAGCTCGACTGATCAAGCTGGCGAAAGTCGAAACGAAAAAGGCCCGGCATTGCCGGGCCTTTTCCTTCATGGAAGCACGACCGCCGTCAGGCGTCCTTCATCCCGAACCAGCAGTTGAAGGCCACGGTGATGCGTTCGTCTTTGCCGTAGAACGGCATCACCTCGTGCTGCAGCCACGACGGGAACAGCACCAGCTGGCCCGGCTGGAAACGCACGTTCCAGGTGCCATGGTGGTACGGCTCGCGCAGGCGTGCATTGCCCGGATCCAGGAACAGGTTGCTGTAGTGGTGCGGATTATGGAAACGCAGCACGCCCGACTCCGGGCGATCGTCGGGCGTCTGGCCCGGGTCGACGCAGTACACGCCCGACCATGACGCCATCGGATGCGTGTGCAGGATCGTGAAACCGCCGTTGCGGGTCACATGGAACCAGGTGTGCGAGAAGATCTGCAGGCGCTGCATTTCCTGCGCGCTGTAGCCGTTGAGTTCGGCGATGGTGCGGCCGAGCGTGGCCCAGCAGAACTGGCGCAGCTGCTGGACGCAGGCCTCGGGCCAGGCGAACAGGTTGAAATCGCTCTCGAATACGCCCTGCTGCTGCTTCAGCGACGGATTCGGATTGGCATAGCGAGCCCCTTCGCCTTCCCGCGACAGCAGCAAGGTCTTGAGCTGGGCGTTGATCGCCTCGGCATCTGGCAGCGTGTCCTGGGCAAAGGGGACGGCGAAAAGCGGATTGAGCTGGTAGGGCATCGCTTGCAGTTCGCTGCGGGATGGACGCGGCAAGTGTAGCGCGGGGCCTGGCGGGGGCGGGCGTACCCCTCCCGCGTCCGGAAAGAACTACGGCCCCTCGCGGGGCCGTAGTGGTGGTAGGACGCAACCGGTCCCGTCAGAACTTCTGCGAATAGCGCATGTAGAAGAACTGACCCGGGATCTCGTACTGCGGATCGAACGAGTTGGCGAACGCCGTGAACGCGATCGGCGGGTTCTTGTCGAAGATGTTGTTGACGCCGAGCGTGACCTTGGCGTTCCACGGCGCGTTCCAGTAGACGCTCACGTCGTGGTAGGTGGTGGCACCGACGTGGTGCTCGTTGGCAGCCACCTGGGTGATCGAATCGCCGCCGGCCTCGCCGTCCCAGACGCCGTTGCCATTGGTGTCGGTGGGCACGCCGACGAATCGGTCGGTCGTGGTGCACAGCCAGCCATAGCCGTAGTCCTCGAACGTCTGGCAGGGTTCGGTCTGGTCCGAGAAGTAACGCACGTTCCAGGTCGCGCCCCAGTCGCCATGCTCCCAGCGCGTGGCCAGGTTGGAGCGGATGCGCCAGTAGTTGAGCAGGTTCGGGCCGTCGTACTCGCCGACCAAGTTGCCGCCTTCGTTGAACTCCATCGCCGCACCGATTGCCGGCGTGCGCAGGATGTCCTCGCCATAGCGGCCGTCACCGTCGGAGTCGTTGAGGAATTCCGACAGGTAGGTCGTATCCCAGGTGAAGCTGATCTTGCCCCAGGAGTATTCCGGCAGCCGGTAGCTGACAGTCATGTCGTAGCCTTCGACCTTGGTGCCGCCGATGTTGGTGGTGGTGTTGAGCAGCGACAGGATTTCACCGTCGGAGCGGCGGCTGTAGAGGTCGCAGGTCGGGCCCGCACCGCCCGAATCGATACACTGCTGGATGATCTGCGCGCCACCGATGGTGGTGATGGCGTCCTCGATCTTAATCTTCCACCAGTCAAGCGAGACGTCCAGGCCCTCGACGTAGCTGGGGCTGTACACCAGGCCGACCGTGGTCGACTCGGCCTTCTCGGGCAGCAGGTTGGGGTTGCCGCCGACGGTGATGCGGATCTGCGTGTTGCTCTGCGCATAGCCGCCGGGCGCCACGCCCTCGGCGATGCATCGTGCCTGCGCCGGGGCGGTCTGGTTGCCGAAGTTGGCCTGGTTGCACGGATCGCTCAACTGCGGGAACGAGTCGGCCTGGCCGGCGAACAGTTCGGCGATGGACGGTGCGCGGAAGCCTTCCGACCAGTTGCCGCGGATCATCAGGTCCTCGATCGGCTTCCAGCGGAAACCGAACTTGCTGTTGAGCGTGTCACCGAAGTTGCTGTAGTCCGAGTAGCGCGTGGCCACGCTGAAGTCCAGCAGTTTGGCGCCGGGAACGTCCGCCAGCACGGGAATCGCCAGCTCCAGGTACGCCTCGTCGACGTCGTAACCGCCGTTGGTCGCGGTGCGTGCGTTGCCGGTGGTATTGCCGGAATTGATCAGCGCGTCCGGGGAGTCGTAGCCGTCCTCGGTGCGGTGTTCAAGGCCGACGGAGAATCCGAGCGGACCACCGGGCAGGTCGAACAGATCACCGCCAATGTTGGCGTAGTAGGTCTTCTGCGTGTAGCTGTACTCGTCGTGCGCGGTGAACGTCGAGTAGTCGAGCATGTCCTGCGTAACCGAACCCCGACCGCCGAGCAGGTTCAGGGGAACGCAACCGGCAACGGTCGTGCTCAGGTCCCCCGGCGTGCCGACGCAGACAGGATTGCCGGTCGCGTCGAGCATCGATGGGCCGAGTGCGGCGCCGAGCGAGATGACGTTGAACAAGCCCAGGGTGGTGTTGTTGGCCTTGTTGCGTCCGTAGAAGTAGCCGGCTTCCCAGTCGTAGTACTTGTCGGAGAAGGTCAGCGTGCCTTCGAAGCCGGCGTTCATCGCGAACGTGCGCACGTCCTGGCTGAACCGACGGCCGCCGGTTTCCACCACGCGCCGCTGCACCCAGTCGATGTCCGTGCCGAACGGGTTGTACAGGCTGTCGGCGCTGATGACGACGTTGCCGGCGTTGGTGCCTTCAACCGGCACGCCGAGCGTGACCGGCATGGCCGCCAGCAGCTGCTCGGACTGGCGCTCGTTGTAGGTGATGGTGGTCTTGAAGCGGATGTCGTCGGTGATTTCAACCGAGGCGTTGCCGAACACCGAGCGGCGTTCCTGCGGCGTGATCAGGTAGTTGTCCGGCGCGAAATTGTAGATGTCGTCGCTGGTGAAATTACGCCAGGCCAGCGGATCGCCCGAGCCGGGGGCGTAGGTGAAGCTGCCGGTGGTGCCGTTGGGACGGCAGCGTGAGGGCGCGCCACTGGCGGTGAAGCAGTCGCCGAAGTTGACGCTGAAGTTGCCATCGGGCGTGGTGGAGCTGCCGCCCAGTGCCGCGCCCGTGGTGTAGATGGGCTCCTTGGAAATGTAGCGGTCACCGGCCATGACCGGGTCTTCCTTGACATAACCAAAGCCGAGCATCGCCGCGAAGCGGTCGGAGGTGGTGCCGATCGTGAAGTCGTACGACTGGCGCATGCCGTCGCCCTTGTCGAACATGCCAAGGTAGGCATTGGCCTCGGCGCCTTCGAAGTTCTGGCGCAGGATCACGTTGACGACGCCAGCGATGGCGTCGGAGCCGTAGATCGCCGAAGCACCGTCTTTCAGCACCTCGATGCGCTCCACTGCCGCAGTCGGGATGGAGTTCAGGTCGACCTGGCCACCCAGGCCGGTGCCACTGGCGCCGCCGACCCAGCGACGGCCGTTGACCAGCACCAGGGTGCGGTTGGCACCGAGGTTGCGCAGGCTCACGCCGGTGTCGCCGTTGCCGCCGTTGTTGAAGGTGGTGTTGAGTGTCGAGCCGTTGGCCGTGATGTTCTGGATCACGTCGCCGACCGAGGTCAGGCCCTGTGCGGCGATGTCATCGCGACTGAGCGAGAAGATCGGCTGCGAGGTCTCGATGTCGGCGCGCTTGATGCGCGAACCGGTTACTTCGATGCGGTCAAGGGTGGTGGCTTCCTGGCCTTCGGGTTCCTGCGCTTGTACTGCACTCGTTGCAGCAAGGGTCGTGGTGCCCAATGCGAGCGAAACGCTGATGGCGTCCCGGAGCTTTGTTGTGTGCAAGGTCATCGCTCTCTCCAAAGTCGGTCTCAGGTGGGGAACCCGCCGGGTGGAGCACAAACCAACGCCAAGTCCGGCAAGGTCGGGGCCGATGGTATGCCCGTCTCGCCAATACTTAAAGTGTTGTTAATCTTCATTATTCTGAATGCGGATTGTCCCGTTTGTGGAACAACCGCGACCCGCTGTACAGGGCCCCAAGCCATGGCGCGCGTTAAGAATTCCGGTGTTGCGCGCGAGCCTCCTCACAAAAAACTACGGCCCCTTTCGGAGCCGTAGAGGTATTTCTTCAGACAAACGTCCGATCAGAACTTCTGCGAGTAGCGCATGTAGAAGAACTGGCCCGGCAGCTCGTACTGCGGGTCGAACGTGTTGGCGAACGCGTTGAGCACGATCGGCGGGTTCTTGTCGAAGATGTTGTTGACACCCAACGTGACCTTCGCGTTCCACGGTGCGTTCCAGTAGACGCTTGCATCGTGGTACGTGGTGGCGCCGATGTGGTGCTCAGCTCCGCGACGCGTCTCGATCGTATCGCCACCGGCGGTACCGTCCCACACGCCGTTGCTGTTGGTGTCGCTCGGGATACCAACAACGCGGTCGGCGTCGGTGCACAGGTAGCCGAAACCGTAGTCTTCGAAGGCGGCATCGCAGGGTTCGTCCTGCGCCGAGTAGAAGCGCACGTTCCAGGTCGCGCCCCAGTCGGCCTTGTCCCAACGAGCGGTCAGGTTGGAGCGGATGCGCCACCTGTTGTCGTTCTCGAAGTACTCGCCGACCTGGTTGCCGTTCTCGTCGGAATTCAGCGGCTGGCCAATGGCCGGGGCCTGCTGGATGTCCTCGCCGAAGATGCCGTCACCGTCGATGTCATCTTCCTGGTTTGCCAGGTAGGTGGTGTCCCAGGTGAAGCTGAAGTTGCCCCACTCGGTTTCCGGCAGACGGTAACCGACGGTCAGGTCGTAGCCTTCCACCTTGGTGCCACCGATGTTGGTGGTGGTGTTGAGCAGGGTGTTGATGTCGCCGGCCGCGTTGCGGGTGTACAGCGAGCAGGTCGGACCGGTGCCGCCGGAGTCAAGGCACTGCTGGATGATGTTCTGGCCGCCGATCGTGGTGATCGCGTCGGTCAGCTTGATCTTCCACCAGTCCAGCGAGACGTCGAGGCCTTCAACGTAGCTCGGGCTGTAGACGAAGCCGAAGGTGTACGACTCGGACTTCTCAGGCAGCAGGTCCGGGTTGCCGCCGACGGTGATGCGGATCTGCGCGCTGTCCTGGCGGTAACCACCGGCCGGAACGCCTTCGGCACGGCACTGTGCCTGGGCGATCGTGGTCTGGTTGCCGAACTGGGACGAGTTGCAGGGGTCGGTCAGGGTCGGGAACGAGTCAGCCTGGCCAGCGAACAGCTCGGCGATCGACGGAGCGCGGAAGCCCTCCGACCAGTTGCCGCGGACCATCAGGTCTTCGATCGGCTTCCAGCGGAAACCGAACTTGCTGTTGAGCGTGTCACCGAAGTTGCTGTAGTCCGAGTAGCGCGTGGCCAGCGAGAAGTCGAGCAGCTTGGCGAACGGCACATCCGACAGCACCGGCACGGCCAGTTCGAGGTAAGCCTCGTCCAGGCTGTAACCACCGGCGGTGGCGGTACGGGCGTTGCCCGTGGTGTTGCCCGAGTTGATCAGTGCGTCCGGCGAGTCGTAGCCCTCTTCGGTGCGGTGTTCCAGACCGAACGAGAAGCCCAGCGGGCCACCCGGCAGGTCGATCACTTCGCCGGAGATGTTGGCGTAGTACGACGTCTGGGTGTAGCTGTACTCGTCGTGTGCGGTGAAGCTCACGAAGTCCAGCATGTCCGGGGTCACGCCACCGACGCCGCCGAGGAAGTTCAGCGGGACGCAGCCAGCGATCGGCAGGGCGGCGGTGCCGCAGCGAGCGGTGCCGGTTGCGTCACGGAACGACGGGCCGAGGGCCTGGCCGAGCGCGATCAGGTTGAACAGGCCGAAGGTGGTGTTGTTGGCCTTGTTCTGGCCACGGAAGTAACCGGCTTCCCAGTCGTAGTACTTCTCGCTGAAGTTCAGCGTGCCTTCGAAGCCGGCCGTCATCGCGAACGTGCGGACGTCCTGGTTGAACGAACGGCCACCGGTTTCGGTGACGCGACGGTTGATGCGCGAGACGTCTGCGCCGTCGTTCGGATCGGCCGTGGCCGATCCGCCGTACGGGTTGTAGATGCTGTTGCGGCTGATGAAGACGTTCTGGGCGAGCGGGGTGGCGCCCGGGGCCAGGCCCAGGACGACCGGCATCGCCGCGAGCAGCTGCTCGGAGACGCGCTCGTTGTAGGTCATCGTGGTCTTGAAGCGGACGTCGTCGGTGATGTCGACCGAGGCGTTACCGAAGACCGAGCGACGCTCCTGCGGGGTCAGCAGGTAGTTTTCCGGAGCGAAGTTGTAGGCATCGACGCCCGGGACGTACGGACGGGCCGGGGTGCCAGCGCCATCGTAGGTCCAGGTGCCAGCGCCGCCGTTGAAGTTGGTCTGGCCGCCGGTGCACACGTGCGTCGACGGGTTGTAGCCGCCCGGGCACAGCGCGAAGCGACCGTTCGGGCTGGTGCCGCTGCCGAAGAAGTTGCCGGTGGTGTAGGTCGGCTCCTTCGAGATGTAGCGGTCGCCGGCCATGACCGGCTCTTCCTTCACGTAACCATAGCCGAGCATCGCCGAGAAGCGATCGCCGGAGGTGCCGATGATGAAGTCGTAGGCCTGACGCGTACCGTCGCCCTTGTCGAACTGGCCGATGTAGGCGTTGGCTTCAGCGCCCTCGAAGTTCTGGCGCAGGATGACGTTGACGACGCCGGCGATGGCGTCCGAACCGTAGATGGTCGAAGCGCCGTCCTTCAGGATCTCGATGCGCTCGACGGCAGCGGTCGGGATCGTGTTGAGGTCGACCGAGCCGCCCAGGCCGGTGCCGCCCACCCAACGACGACCGTTGACCAGCACCAGGGTGCGGTCCGAGCCGAGGTTGCGCAGGTTGACGCGGGTTTCGCCGTTGCCGCCGTTGTTGAAGGTGCTGTTGAGCGTGGAACCGTTGGCGGTGATGTTCTGGATCACGTCGCCGACCGAGGTCAGGCCCTGCGCTGTGATGTCGTCGCGGCTCAGCGAGAAGATCGGCTGCGAGGTTTCGATATCGGCGCGCTTGATGCGCGAACCCGTCACCTCGATGCGATCAAGGGTGGTGGTCTGTTTCTCGCCTTCCTGGGCGTTAGCCGCGCCGATACCGGCGACAGCAGTGGTGCCCACGAGTGCGAAGGTAATCGCATCGCGGAGCTGGGTGGTCTTCAGGGTCATCTCTCTCTCCAAACAGTCGGTACTTCCCAATGGGTGGGCCTGGCCGGTGGAGTCAAGAAAGACGCCAAATTCGGCAAGACTTAACCCGATCGTAACCCCACGCTTAGAAAAGTGAAAGTAGCGTTAACCGCTGGTTACCGGGGCGTGAGGCCCTGAATAGGGGGTCGAGCCCTGATCGCTCGCTACGGGGGGCGGTCCGGTCAGGTCGGGGGGGCTGGCCCGGGACTGGGGTTGCCCCGGCCCTGCGCTGTTCATCCACCGACCGCGCAAAAGACTGCGGCCCCGTGAGGGGCCGCAGTGGTACCGCATGTTGCGATGGATCAGATCAGAAGCGCTGCTGGTACTTCATGTAGATGAAGCGACCGATGTCGAACTGGCCCTGGTAGGACACGTTCGCGCTCGGCTGGCTGTACACCACCGGGCCAACGTGATCGAACACGTTGTTGGCGCCCAGGGCGACAGTCGCATTCCACGGAGCCTGCCAGCGGAACTCGAGGTCGTGGAAGGTGTTGGAACCCAGTTCGTTGATCGCGCGGGCCTGTGCCGGGCTCGGATTGCCGAAGCGGAAATCCGGGTTCGAGCACTCTTCCGGGAACAGCGTGAACGACAAGCAGGTTTCCTTCTGGCCCGAGTAGTAGCGAGCGCCCCAGGTGATGCCCCAGGCACCCATGTCCCAACCCAGGCTGGCGTTGGAGCGGATGCGGAAGGTACCGGTGAAGCCAGGCGAGGTGGCGTAACCGACCAGCTGCTGCGGCGGGGTCGCCGGGTTGGTGTCGGTCTTGATCTCGTCGTTGACGGTGTAGGTCGTCTGCCAGGACAGGTTGAAGTTACCGAAGCTGTCGGTCGGCAGGCGGTAGCCCAGGTCCAGATCGTAGCCTTCAGCTTCACGGTAGCCGGCGTTGATGCCGGTGAAGGTGAGGCTGTTGACGAAACCGCGCGTCGCGTCACGCGTGAAGGCAACGCAGCGGGTCGGATCGTTCTGGATGTAGCAGTCGTTGAGCATCTGCGTCGGCGAGTCGGCAACGATCGTGTCGTCGATGCGGATCTTCCACCAGTCCAGGCTGACGTTCAGGCCCTGCACGAACTCCGGGCTCCACACCACGCCGAGGGTCTTCGACTCCGAGGTTTCCGGGATCAGCTGATCGTTGGAACCGGAGAAGAACGGCACCGGCGTCTGCGAGTTGCCCGAACCTGCCACCGCGAAGCCCTGCTGCAGCTGGCGGTAGGTGTTGGCATTGACGATGTCGCGGGCGCAGTTGGCGCGGACGGCCGGGTTGGTGGCCGAGGCACCGAAGCTGGTGTCGCAAGGATCGGTGAAGAACGAGAAGGTCTGCGAACCGCCGCCGAACAGGTCGTTGATCGTCGGTGCGCGGAAACCTTCAGCGTAGGTGCCGCGGAACAGCAGCGAGTCGATCGGCTTCCACTTGAAACCGAACTTGCTGTTGACCGTGTCGCCGAAGGTGTCGTAGTCCGAGTAACGGCTGGCGATGCTGAAGCTCAGCTCCTTGGCCATGGTGATGTCGGCCAGCACCGGGATGAACAACTCGGCATAGACTTCGTCGACCGTGTAGCCGCCCTGCGTCGGGCCGCCGGCGAGCGTGGTGGAGTTGCCGGTCACCGCCTGCGCGTCGGGGATGAAGCGACCCTTTTCCTTGCGGTTTTCGTAACCCACCGCCACGCCCAGATCGCCGCCCGGCAGGGTGGCAACCGAACCGCTGAGGTTGGCGCTATACACCGTGGTTTCGGTTTCGCCGCTGGAGTTCAGGCGCTGGAACAGCCAGTCCTGCAGCGGCTGGTTGCCGGTGAGGCCACCGTCGCCGACGCGGCCGAACGGGATGAACGGGTTCCATGCGACGCAACCCGGAATGACGTTGCGCTCGTTGACCGCCGTGGTGGCCGGATTGTCCGGCGTGCCGCAAACAACCTGTCCATTGGTATCGACGAACGAAGCGCCGGTCGCCTGCCTGGCGCGATCGACGTTGAGGTTGCCGTAGTTTTCCTGGTGGACGGTGTTGTTGTTGTAGAGGTAGTTGACGTCCCAGTCGAAGATGCGCTCACCGACGTCGAAGCTGCCTTCCAGCGCGGTGGAGAAACGCCACGTGTTGGACGACGGGCTGTCGACGCGCGGCACTTCCCAGGTACGACGCCAGAAGGTCACGTCCTGCGGGCTTGCGTAGCCGTGCTTGTTGCCGACCGGGTTGTAGTAGCTGTCGCGCGACATCGTGAAGCCGCCCGGGATCGGGCCGGCAGAGCCGCTCTGGAACGGATAGCCGGCGACCTGGCGATCGGCGTCGCGATCGGTGTACAGCATGTCGGCGCGGAAACGCACGAACTCGTTGAAGTCGAACAGACCATTGACGAACAGCGAGCGGCTTTCCAGCGGCGTGCGCAGGTGCGTCTGCTGGTTGGTGTTGCTCTTGTCGACGGTCGAGCCGGCGGTGTCGGCAGCGGTGGCACCGGTGTTGGTGTTCAGCGCGTGGTAGTTGGCGATGTTGCGCCAGTCGGCACCCTGGTTGAGGACGCGGTTGCCGCCCTGTGCGGTCGGCAGGTTGATCACGCCCCACTGACTGACCGTGGTCCAGTTGCGGGTCGGGTGGCGATCGCTCTGCGGATACGCGCTGTACGGACGATCCTTGGCGAAGACTTCCTCTTCCTTGCGGTATTCCACGGCGGCGGTCAGCGAACCGCGGTCACCGGTGAAGCCCATGATGAAGTCGGCGCGGGTGGTCTCACCGTCGCCTTCGCTGTACTGGCCGTAGTAGGCGTTGGCGGTGGCGCCTTCGAAGTTCGAGCGGGTGATGATGTTCACCACGCCGGCGATGGCGTCGGAGCCGTAGATCGACGAGGCGCCGTCCTTCAGCACTTCGATGCGCTCGACCGCAACGGTCGGGATCAGCGAAACGTCCTGCAGGCCGCTGGTGCTGATGCCCAGGCGCTTGCCGTTGACCAGGATCAGGGTGCGGGCCGCACCGAGGTTGCGCATGCTGATGAACTGGCCGCCGACGTTCTCGCCTGCGGTCAGCGGAGCTGCGCGGCTGATTGCCGGTGCGCCCACTGCCGAGATGTTCTGCAGGATGTCGGCAACCGACTGGAAGCCCTGCTTTTCGATGTCGGCGCGGGTGATGGTGAGGACCGGTGCCTCGGTCTCGATGTCGACCTGGCGGATGCGCGAGCCGGTGACTTCGATGCGATCAAGGGTGGTGGTCTGCTCGGTGGTGCTTTCCTGCGCCATCGCAACGCCGGTGCCGGCCGCTGCGGTGGTGCCCACTGCGAGCGCGAATACGATCGCGTCGCGGAGCGGGGTGGTCTTGGGATTCATCGCTCTCTCTCCATTCAAGCTGGTCGGTGTTTCCGATAGGACTGGGCCGATGACGTCAAGAACGACACCAAAAACGGCAAAGTCAACCCGGATCCTAACCGCGCCTTAAGGAAAGTAAAAGTGTCGTTAAGGATGAGTTTGATCTGCGTGAAGATACGCGCCGGTATGTTCGCGGCGCGGGCACGGACAACGACACGCATGGCAGACAGTGACGCAGGTCGCGGAAACGACCTGATCAGGCGTATGTGAGATTACGTGGGACGAAATCCGTGGCCGCGTAGCAGCGGCCCGACGGCAGGTCAGAGATCCTGCTCGTAGCGGACGTAAGGCACGGTGCCTTCGTCCTTTTCGTCGTTGCCAGGGGCGAACGGGTTCTTGCCGCGGGTGACGACGTTCTCTGCGCCCACCGTGAGCTGGCCGCTCCAGGGGGTGCGCCAGGTCAGGCCGACGCCGAGCCCTTCCCACTGACCCGGTTCGCCCGGGATGTCGACCACGCGGCCGACGATATTCGCGCTGAAGTTGCCCAGGCCCGCACCGATGGTGACGCTCTTGCTGCTCCAGCGGTCGGCAAGCGCCGGCACTTCGCCGGCCGGGATCAGTCGCGCCCGCGCCCAGGTACCACCGATGGACACGGTCGCCTCGCGGCCGATGTTCTTCTGGCCGTAGACGGTCAGCGTGTTCTGGTCGACCTTGCTGGCCTTGTTGTTCGGGCTCAGCCATGCCGGCATGGCATCGCGGCCGCTGCCCAGCGCCAGGCCGACCTTGCCGCCGGGGCGGGCGAGGCTGGCACCGACCGTGGCATTGCGGCTGCCGGAAAACCCGCCATCGTCGTCGAGGGTGGCGAGCATGCAGTGGTTGGCGAGGTTGCCGATCGCGCCGGCAAGGCCGGTCTGGCGGTCGCAGACCAGTCCCAGCGTGTCGCCGGCTTCCAGCCCGAATGCGGCGCCGAGCGTATTGCTGCCGACCTGCCAGCGGGCGCCGGCGATCGGCGTACTGGCCGGTTCGAGCTGCAGCAGGTATTCGAGCTTGCCGCTGGTCTGGTTCCAGACCGGGAGATAGGTCGTATCGCTGGTCCCGCGCTTGGTCGTGCCCTGTGCATGAACGCCCGCAGCCACGCCCAGGGCGAGCAGCAAGGTCATCGGCAGTCGAAGCAGGCGCGTGTACATGGTCTGGTTACGACCGGGTAAACCCGGTGGAGTTCCCCTCTCCTTTGGACCGCGACTATAGACCGTTTATGTTTATTTAACAATTTCAGATGAAACTGAGACCGGCTACTGGAGCCGCTCCGGGGCTGCCAGTTCAGCGGCTGCCACGGAGAACAAGCTAGCGATTTCCTGTTTATCGAAACGGTAACTGTGTCCGCAAAACTCGCAACGGATACTGGCCTCGCCGCCGGCCGCGTCCGCGGCGGCCTCGGCTTCGTCGGGACCCAGCGACACGAGCATCGCCTCGACCCGCTCGCGTGAACATGAACAGGCAAACCGCAACGGCTTGCGGGCCAGCAACTGCACCCCGTCCTCGTGGAACAAACGGGTCAGGAGATCGTCGGCGCTCCAGTCCAGGAGCTCGCGCGGGCTGAGGGTGTCGAAGAGGGCGCAGGCGCGTGCCCAGCCGTCATCATCGCCATCATCCCCCGGAAGCTTCTGCAGCATCAGTCCCGCGGCATGCCGTTCGTCGGTTGCCAGCAGCAGCCTGGTCGGCAACTGCTCGGACTGGCGGAAGTAGCCCTCGAAGGCGCCTGCCAGGGAGTCCGACTCGAGCGCGACCAGGCCCTGGTAGCGGGTGGGGTCGCGGCCGTCGACGGAGGGGTTTTCGATGGTGATGGCCAGTACCGCATCGGGGCCCAGCTGGGTCAGGTCCCGTGAAACCTCGCCGTCGTCGGCGAGCTGGGCGATACCGCGCAGCGTGCCGGCGGCGGTGCATTCGGCGAACAGCGTGCGCAGCGCGCCATCACCGCGCAGTTGCACCGACAGGCGACCATCGACCTTGGCGTGGCCGGTGAAGAGGGCGGCGGCGGCGGCGGCCTCGCCGAGCAGTTCGGCGGCGGCGAGGGGATACTCGGCGCGCTCGCGGATCTGGTGCCAGGTGTCCTGCAGGTGTACGCGTACACCGCGCACGCCGGCGCCTTCGATCAGGAATCGGGTCAGCTGGTCTCGGTCGTCGCCGGCGGGGCTGGGTTGCGTGCTGCTGGCTGAGGTCATCATCGTGCTCGTGCGGCCGGCGCGTGGCATTGGCGGATAATGCACGCGACCGTGTGAAGGGTGACGAGAGAAGATGGGGATGGAGATCGCGCAGTGCAAGGCATGACCGGGACCGACGAGGCCGTCGCAAATACCGCCCAACCCGTGGCCGTTCCGGCCCGCCGCCGTCGTCGCTGGCTGCGCTGGCTGTTGGCCTTGCCGCTGTTGTTGCTGGTCGCCAGCGTCGCGCAGGTGGCGGCACTGCGTTTCGTCGACCCGGCCTTCAGTGCCTTCATGCTGTCGCGGCAGTTGGAGGCCTGGGGCGAGGGCGAGTGGTCGTTCCGCATTGCCTACGACTGGCGCGATCTGGACGAGATATCGCCCAACCTGCCGCTCGCGCTGGTGGCCTCGGAAGACCAGAACTTCGCCGAGCATTTCGGCTTCGACATGAAGGCGATAGAGAAGGCGCGCAAGAACAACGCGCGCGGCCGCAAGGTACGCGGTGGCAGCACGATCAGCCAGCAGACCGCCAAGAACCTGTTCCTGTGGAGCGGACGCAGTTACGTGCGCAAGGGCATCGAGGCCTGGTACACGCTGCTGATCGAGGCGCTGTGGCCCAAGCACCGCATCATCGAGGTCTACGCCAACATCGCCGAGTTCGGTGACGGCGTGTATGGGGCGCAGGCGGCGGCTCGGACCTATTTCCGCAAGGATGCCAGCCAGCTGGCGCCGTCCGAGGCAGCGCGCATGGCGGCAGTGCTGCCGAGTCCTCGGCGCTACAGCGTGGTCAAGCCGGGACCGTACGTGCAGCGACGTTCGCAGGCGATCCAGCGGCAGATGCGCTACATCGGCGGCACCGAGTATCTGAAGCGGCTCGAGTAGGGTTGCTGTCGTCTTCGGTGGGGCGTCGTCTGCCGGGCCGCGGATTGCCCCGCCCCGCGCGGGCATGACGGGTCAATGCGGGGGTGACGGGCTACTATTCGCGGCATGAGCGAACGCCTGACCATCGTCATTGCCGCCTTCAACGAGGCCGACAACCTGCCGCTGCTGCACCCGCGCATTACCGCGGTGCTTGATCCGTTGTCGCACGACCTCGAGGCGCAGGTGCTGTACGTCGACGATGGCAGCAGCGACGACACCTGGCGGGTGATGCAGCAGCTCGCAGCCGCCGACCGGCGCGTCGCCGTGCTGCGCCTGTCGCGCAACTTCGGCAAGGAGCTGGCGCTCACGGCAGGACTGGACCGGGTCGAGGAGGGTGGGGCGCTGATCCTAGACGCCGACGGCCAGGATCCGCCGGAACTGATTCCGCAGTTCGTGGCCAAATGGCGCGAAGGCTATGACGACGTCCACGGCACGCGCCTGGAGCGCGAAGGTGAAGGCTGGGTCAAGCGCAGCACCGCCCACGCCTTCTATCGCGTGATCGGTCGCCTGTCGCGCACGCCCATCCCCGCCGACACCGGCGACTTCCGCCTGCTCTCGCCGCGGTCATTGTCGGCATTGCGCCAGCTGCGAGAGCGCCACCGTTTCATGAAGGGATTGTTCGGCTGGGTCGGCTTCAACAGCGTCGCCATCCCGTATCACCGTGCGCCGCGGGCGGCCGGGCACAGCAAGTTCAACTTCTGGCGGTTGTGGAACCTGGCGCTGGAAGGGATCACCAGTTTCTCGACCGCGCCGCTGCGGCTGGCCACCTACCTGGGGCTGCTGACCGCGCTGACTGCATTCGTCTACGGCGCCGCGGTCATCCTGAAGGCCCTGTTCTGGGGCGACCCGGTGGCCGGCTGGCCGACGATGATGTCGGTGATCCTGTTCCTGGGCGGGGTCCAGCTGATTGCCCTGGGCGTGATCGGCGAATACCTGGGCCGCCTCTACGACGAATCCAAGCAGCGGCCGCTGTATCTCGTCGACACCTGGCAGCCGGCGGCAGGAGTATCCTCGGGGCAAGCCCCGCTTGCGGAAGGAGACGGCCATGCGCACCGTACGACAACTGCTAGAAGCCAAAGCGCCTGAGATCTTCGCGATCGGCCCGGACGCGCCGGTGATCGAAGCGATCCGCTTGATGGCCGAGAAGCGGATCGGTGCGGTGCTGGTGATCGAAGGCGGGCACCTGGTAGGCATCCTTTCCGAGCGCGACTACGCACGCAAGATCGTCCTGCAAGGGCGCTCATCGGCCGACACGCCGGTGCGCACGATCATGACCAGCCAGGTGCTCACGGTCTCGCTGACCGACACCGCCGAGCATTGCATGCAGATGGTCACCGACCGCCGCATCCGCCACCTGCCGGTGCTGCACAACGGCGAGGTGCTGGGCGTGGTCTCGATCGGCGACCTGGTCAAGGCCGTGATCGAGGACCAGCAGATCGAACTCGACCAGCTGCAACGCTACATAGCGAGTTGACCCACGCCAGCTGAGCGCACTCGTGCGAGCGCGTCACTTCGCGTAGCGCCCGCCGCAACCGGAGTCTTCGCCAGGCCCCGTTTCCAGCGTCGCCAGCAGTGCCGCCGGCGGCGTGATCGTGGCCAGGGTCAACGCGATCGCGCCGCGCAGGCCCACCTTGACCAGGTCCGGGTGCACCTTCGGTTGCCGGAAGCTGCCGTCGACCTTCAATGGCGTGCGGAACGCGAGCAGGCTGCGATCCTTCGGCCGCGGGCGGATGGTCAGGTCGAGCTGCTCCTTGCCCAGGTCGATCGTGCCGGAGCCAAGCAGGATGGTGTCGGTGGTGTCGAAGGCGAACGAGCGCGCGGTCATGACGCCATCGTCGACGGCGAAATCGGCGAAGCCGCAACGCACCGGGATCAGGCGATCGCCGGACAGCTTGAACTTGATCATCTCGGCCAGGTCGATGCCGGCCATCTCCATCAGCAGGTTGCTGATCTTGCCGCGGCCCATGCCGAGCAGCACCGTGCCGTCGCTGCTGCCGAGCATGCGCGCGACCGAATTGCCGGTGCCGGCAATGTTGATCTTGCCGCCGATCTTGCCGATGGCGTTCTGCGCCAGCTTCACCTCCGGCAGCAGCTTGGCCAGGCTCAGACCCGCGGCATCGATGTCGGCGCGGGTGGTGATGGTGTTGGTGCGCGCGTCCATGCGAATGTTGGAACGGATGTCGCCGTCGGCCACGCCGAAGTTGAGCGGCTGCATGCGCAGCAGCCCGCCTTCCAGGAACAGGTGCGCGTCCATGTCGTCCAGCGGCAGGCGCGGTGCGTTGATGTGCGATGCGCGCAGGCGCACGTCGGCGTCCATCGCGCGCAGCTTGTCGAGCTCGTAGGGCTTGTCGGGAATCAGGCGCGTGCTGGCCTCGCGAGCCGCGGCCTTGGCCTGCTGCTCGGGATTGGCCGTCTCGCCACGTCCAGCCTGCGGCGAGCCGCCGACGAAGCCGGCGAGGTCATCGAAGTCCAGGCGCTTCGAGCGCAGGTCACCGCGCAGGTAAGGGCGCTTGCCTCCGGTCTCGACACTGGCATCGCCACGCATGTCGCTGTCGCCGATGCGGCCGGTGAAGTTTCGGTAATGCCAGATGTTGGCCTCGCGGCTGAACTGGCCGTCGAGCGAATACGGTGGGGTCTGCGGGATGGCCAGGCCGAGCAGCGGGTAGAGGTCGGCCATGTCGCGGCCCGACAAGGCCATGCGCAGGTTGAAGCCGCGCAGGCGCAACGGATCGAGCAGGGTGCCGCGGGCATGGGCATGGGTGGCGCCGGCGGAGGCGCGCACGTCGATGCGGTACGGCGCGTCGCGATCGCGCAGCAGCAACGGCGAAGCGGCGTTGCCGCGCAGGCGGAATTCACTGCCGCGCCACTGTCCGCCGCCGACGACGGCGACGGGTGCGGACGACGTGGCATTGTCCGGTAACGCGTAACTGCTGACGCCAATGCGGATGTCGGTGCGCTTGGGCTGGTCGAGGAAGCGCAGTTGCCCCTGGTCGATGTTGACCCTGCGGAACTGCATGTCGGTCTCGCCCGGTTCGCCGAACACCCAGTTGGCGGGTCCGCCCTTGGGGTTGGTTTCCAGCAGTACGCGTGGACGTTCGAGTGTGATCTGCGGCAGCAACACCTGGCCGCGCAACAGCGGCCACCCGGCGATGCTCATCTGCGCGCGATGCGCATCGGCCATGACTGGCTGTCGTGACCACGCTGCATTGCCGAAGCTCACCGACTCGGCGCTGATGCGCGGAGTCCAACGACCTTCGCGATGGAACAGGTCGACATCGAGGTTGCCGCGGATATGGAATTCGCGCCCGGTGCGGGCCTGCACCTGGCGTTCGATCGGGCCGCGGAACCAGTTCCAGTCCCAGATCGCGATAAGCACCACGATGGCCAGGACCAGCAGCGCTAGCGCCGTCCACAGCGGATGGCGTAGCGGCCAGGGTCGCGCGACATCGGCGCGGGCCGCGTCGTTGCGATCGGGCGTTGGGGGCACGCAGTTCGCTCCGGCATGGACTCATCCCACCTTCGACGGGGGCTGGTCAAGCGGGGGTGAATGCCCTGTGAGTCGGGCCGTGAGCAGTTCAGCCAGGCATCATCTGGCCGGGCGAGACGACCTGCGCCATCACGGCGACGTAATGGCAGACGCTGCCGGCGACCACGAACAGGTGCCAGATTGCGTGCGAATAGGGCAACGACGGCCGGTGATAGAACACGGTGCCCAGCGTGTAGAACAGGCCGCCGGCGAACAGCCAGCCGATGGTCCAGCCGTCCAGCGCGCCCAGCAGCGGCTCGATCGCGACGACCACCAGCCAGCCCATGGCGATGTAGATGCCGGTCGACAGCAGCTTGAACCGGCCCGTGTAGAACAGCTTGAACACCACGCCGGCCAGCGCCAGCACCCAGATCGCGGCGAACAGGCTCCAGCCCCACGGACCGCGCAGGCCGATCAGCGTGAACGGCGTGTAGGTACCGGCGATCAGCAGGTAGATCGCGCAGTGGTCGAACACCTTCAGTCGCGCCTTGGCGACCGGATGCTGGATAGCGTGATAGAGCGTCGAAGCCAGATAGAGCAGCAGCAGGCTGATGCCGAAGACGATCGCGCCGGCGAGCTGCCAGCCGTCGCCGAACAGCGCGGCCAGGGTGATGAGCACCGCGCCACCGGCAAGCGCGGCGGTAGCGCCGAGCCCATGGGTCAGCGCGCTGTAGAACTCTTCGCGCAGCGAATTGCCGCCACGCGTGGCGGGAGCGGAGCCGTCTTCGACGGAGCGTGCAGTGGGCATGGCCCCAGCATCCTAGCGCAGGTTGGAGCAAATGCTCGGGAGCCGGCGAGCGCGGCGTGACCGGGTACGCAATCGGCGATCCCCGGCCGCGGCCACGCGGGTCGTGGTTGCCACTATCATGCGGCAACGCCCGGACCGTCCCGCATGATCATCTCCCACCAGCACCGCTTCGTATTCGCCGCGATCCCCAAGACCGGTACCCATTCGGTCCGCCAGGCCCTGCGCGAGCACATGAGCGAGGAGGACCTGGAGCAGGTCGGCCTGTTCGTGAACAAGCGCTTCCCGTTCGAGGAGCTGGCGGCGATCAAGCACGGCCACATCACGCTCGAGCAGATCCGGCCGTTCCTTGGCGAGGAAGCGTTCGCGAGCTATTTCAAGTTCGCCTTCGTGCGTAATCCGTTCGACCGTTTCGTTTCCTACTGCGCGTTCATGACGCGTGCCGACGGCGCCTTCCTGAAGAATCCGCAGCAGGTCATGCGCTACATCCTGTTCCAGGCGCGTCCCGACCAGCACATCCTGTTCCAGCCGCAGCACACGTTCGTGACCGGCGCGGACGGCAAGCTGCTCGCCGACGAAATCGGTCGCGTCGAGGAGATGCAGGCTTCGTACGACGCCATCTGCGAGCGCATCGGCATACCTTCGGCGCAGTTGGGCCAGGTCAACAGCTCGCGCCGCGGCAGCTACCGGGATTACTATGACCAGGCGCTGATCGACGGCGTCGCCGAGTATTACCGGCGTGACCTGGAACTGTTCGGATACGGGTTCTGACCATGCAGCCGCATGCCGTTTCTCCGTCGGATGTGCAACCCAACCCGCGCAAGACGACGTCGGTGCGCGCGCTGGGCCAGGTCGACATCGCCCGCCTGCGCGAAGCGGTGCTGGCCATTCCCGATGCATTGTGGGATGCCGAGAACGCCGACAAGCCCAACCGCTTCGAAGCGCTCGATCGCACCCGCCACATCGTGTTTCGCTTCGTCAGCGATTTCCAGGACTGGCGCAAGTCCTACGACCGGCCACTGTGGGCGCAATGGCGCGAGCTGCTGGAGCCGGTGATGGCGCAGGCGGTGGCGCCGTATGGCTACGCCCGTGCCGAATTCCCGAGGGTGATGCTGGCGCGGATGGCGCCGGGCGGGGTGATCAAGCCGCACCGCGATGCCAATCCGGCGGCGAAGTGGCCGCACAAGATCCATGTGCCGTTGTTGACCAGCGAGCAGGTGACGTTCTTCATCGATGGCGTGGGCTACCACTTCGCCGAAGGCGAGGCGGTCGAGGTCAGCAACATGGCCGTGCATGCGGTCGAGAACAATGGTGCCAGTGACCGCATCCATCTGATCTTCGAGTACTTCGATCTGGATCAGCCGGCACCGGACTGGGTGGGGAAGCTGCCGGCGCGGAAGTAAGGCGCGGTATTCGTCACCGTCGCGCCGGAATGCCGGGATCCTGGCCCGTACTATCTCAGTACTGTCACCGTCATCCGGCGAACGCCGGGACCCAGGCCCGCAGTCCATCAGCAATGTCACGTCATCCCGGCGAATGCCGGGATCCATTTTGACTTTGCCTTTGCTCTTGGCCTTAGCCGAAGCAACATCAACAGCTTCCGCCACTAAAGCGGCGGGTCACTTCTTCTTTGCGGGCCCAAAGAAGAAGTAACCAAGAAGAAACGGCCTCCCTGACAACCCAGTCCTACGACCGGAGTGCTCGAGGGGATT